>CAIYVZ010000132.1 GCA_903929755.1 uncultured Acidobacteriia bacterium | reverse complement strand
GTGTTGTACCAGCGTCCGCTCCGTCCACGCATACACTTCGTCGCGGCACTGTCCGGCGAATTCCATCGCCTTGCTCCCTGTCAGAAACGCCTCGATCTGACTCAGGCTGCTTACTTCCGTGTCGTTCATGCTGATGATCAAATCCCAGCATCCCGGTCTTTCCCTTCAGGCTCATCTTGCGTGAGAATCCCGCCCCCCGTTCAGGCTCATCTTGCATGAGACAAGAGTCTTATCTTGCATGAGACAAAAGTCCTGCTATACTGGTTTCAGTCGACGTCCAGCAGGATTCTGTTGGCGGATGAATCCAATTTTTCGGAAATCATTCGCGGGGGCGTTGCCGCAGCCGGTGCCTGTTGCGCCGCCCACTGCAGGTTGAACGTCACAAGCGAACTTCTGAGTAACAGTAAAGATTCCGGTTAACTGCTTTAGCTTTTCCACTGGTCCCTTTCCCTCCTGAGCCTTCCGATCGTCAGCCCGCCAATTGAGAGCTATTCTCGTCCTGCCCGTTTCCAAAACGGTGCAGAGAGCCAGCTCCAAGAAGACAGACTAAACACACACTTAATGACTTTATTTACAGAACTGAACCTTTGCCCCGCTCTCGCGAACAATCTGGCGAAGAATAACTTTGTCACCCCGACCCCCGTCCAGGCCCAGTCCATCCCTCACCTGATGACCGGCAATGACGTGGTCGCCACCGCCCAAACCGGTACCGGCAAGACCCTGGCTTTCGCCATCCCCGTCCTCGAAGCGCTGAACGCGATGCCGCGCACGAAGACCATCAAGGCCCTCATCCTCAGCCCCACCCGCGAACTCGCCATCCAGATTGAAGAAACCTTCAAGAAGATGAACGAAGGCACGCGCATCAAGACGGCCGTTGTGGTCGGCGGCCTTTCCGAAGGCAAGCAGCTCGCCACCATTAAGCAGGGCGCCGAAGTCATCATCGCCACCCCTGGCCGCCTCGTCGACTTCCTCAACCGCAATCTCGTCAATCTCTCGCAGACCAGCATGATTGTCCTCGACGAAGCCGACCGCATGCTCGACATGGGCTTCCTCCCCGCCCTCCGCACCATCCTCGATGAACTCCCCGAGAAACGCCAGACCATGCTCTTCTCCGCCACCATCGAGAAGTCGGTTTCGCACCTCGTCAAGGAATACGTCACCAACCCCATCCGCATCGCTTGCGGCTCCACCACCAAGCCCGCCGAAAACGTTGACCTCTTCGTCTTCGAAATCGACCAGCGCCAGAAGTTCGAACTGCTCATGCACCTCCTCTATGAAGAGAAGGGTTCGGCCCTCGTCTTCGCCCGCACCAAGCACGGTGCCGACCGCCTGGCCGACCACCTGGAACGCGCCGACATCTCGGCCACCCGCATCCACGGTGACCGCACCCAGAGCCAGCGCAACCAGGCCCTCGAAGGTTTCAAAAAGGGTAAGTTCCGCGTCCTCGTTGCCACCGACGTTGCCGCCCGCGGTATCCACGTCGATAACATCGCGCACGTCGTGAACTACGATATGCCCGCCGTTGCCGAAGACTTCATCCACCGCATCGGCCGCACCGGCCGCGCCGGAGCCCGTGGCACCTCATGGACCTTCTCCGCGCACAACGAACGCGGCGATGTCCGCGCCATCGAACGCGCCCTCGGCGTCCGCGTTACCTACAAGGAAACGCCCAGCCTCCCCGAAGCGCAGATCCGCGAAAAGAAGCACGCTGCCACCGCCGCCGCGAACCACGCCAACGCCCCGCATCACACCGGCCCCAAGGTCGTTATGATTCCGGTCGGCGATGCTGGCCGCAAAGCGAGCCAGGGTCCTTTCACCCGCAGCTTCGGCAACAAGAACCAAAGCCGTCCCCGCCGTTTCGCCGGCAGCCGGTAGTCTTTAGCCCGCTCGAATACGAAAGGCCCTCCCCGCAAGGTGGAGGGCCTTTTTCATGCCCGAAACAACATATTCAATAATCCCTATCAACCAATAGGGTATACTTGCCTCGTGGAGATTCTCGCCGGTTTTATCATCGCCCTCGCTATCGGCATCACCGGTGTCGGCGCCGGGACCATCACCGCGCCCATCCTCATCCTTTTCTTCCACCAGTCGGCCTCCGATGCCGTCACCACCGCCCTCATCTTCGGCACCGCCGTAAAACTGATCGCGACGCCTATATACATGTCGCGCGGCCACGTCAATGGCAAGGTACTTCGACTCATGGCCATTGGAGGCCTCCCCGCCGCCATAATCGGCAGCCTCTTGCTGAACTCTTTCGACAAAAAAAGCCTCACAAGTCCCATTCTCGGTATCGTTGGCCTCACGGTTCTCATCTCAGCCGCCGGAACCCTCTGGCGCAGCCTTTCCGTGCAGGGCATCGTGGCCAAACCGCTTAACGGAAAATGGCTTCCGTGGATCATCGCCCCCATCGGCTTCGAAGTCGGCTTTTCCTCGGCCGGAGCGGGCGCACTCGGCACTGTTGCCCTGATGCGCTTCACCTCGCTGTTACCCTCCGAAGTTGTGGGCACAGACCTCGCTTTTGGCCTGCTGCTCTCTATCGCAGCCGGCACCATCCATGCTTCCATGACCGGCATCCCCTGGCCGATCCTGATCAAGCTCCTGATGGGTGGAATCCCCGCCGTCCTGGTCGGCACCCAGCTCACCAAGGTGGTCTCCCCCCGCAAGATGCGCCTCGCCCTGTGCGTCTGGCTCCTCTATATAGGCGGAGAACTCTCGTGGCGGGCGGTGAAGCCAGCCGCGAAGCAGGCCCCCCTCCCCACCGCCATGTCAGCTCCGGCAGCCCCAACCAGAAACTAATCTCCACGGCAAGCATCTGCTATGCTGACGCCAGTTTCCGATATGTGGAATCCCCGCCGCCTTGTCATCGCCGCCAGCCTCATCTTCCTCGCCGGCACCGCCGTGGTGGCGCAGAAACCCTTTAAGTCGTACCCTGCCATGGAGTACGACGACTACCCCCTCCCCGCAGACTGGAACGTCAAAGCAGACTGGGTTCTGGGACGCCTCCGCTACCCCGACGTCTACGGTTACCCCTTCAAAACCCTTACGTTTCAGGATGGCCGCGAATTCCCTGGCTACTGGACCATGGACTACCCCCGTTCCGACCGTCACCTCCTGCTGGGAATTCGCCGCCTCACCCGCGTGGATGCCCGCGCCGTCGAGCAGGTGGTTACCCTGGATGGCACCGACGATGTCTTCAACTGGCCCCTGCTTTATGCGGTCGAACCCGGTCACTGGGCGCTGCCCGACG
The DNA here is from genome assembly GCA_903929755.1 of uncultured Acidobacteriia bacterium. GTDB lineage: Bacteria > Acidobacteriota > Terriglobia > Bryobacterales > Bryobacteraceae > BOG-234. The sequence goes on along the minus strand of CAIYVZ010000132.1, from coordinate 12,213 downwards.
ATCAAGCCGCGCAACTCGGTGAATTCCTCCACCGCGGCGGCTTCATGATGTTCGATGACTTCCACGGCTCCCAGGAATTCAACACCTTTACCACCAGCATGAACAAGGTCTTGCCCGGCCGACCGATCGTCGATATTCCCGAGAGCGACCCCCTCTTCCACGTCCTTTACGACCTGGACCAGAAGGCGCAAGTCCCCGGTGCGGTCTTCTTTGAAACGGGTCTGACCTACGAAAAAGGCGAGTCCGGGAAGATTCCGCACTGGCGGGGCATCTACGATGAAAAGGGCCGCTTAATGGTCGTCATCGGCCACAACATGGACCTGGGCGACGCCTGGGAGCACTCCGACGAAGCCCGCTACCCCGAGAAATGGTCCTCACTGGCCTATCGTCTGGCCATGAACTATGTGATTTACGACTTGACGCACTGAGTTCGGGGCCGCTGCTCAGGGAGCTGAGAAAACCCGCTTAACCGCGCTCATCAGAACATCCTCCGTGCCCAGGCCAACACGTGACACGGGGCCGCACTCGTAGCCGCCCTGTTCGTAGGCTTTCGCCGTACCGATGTACATAGGGCCGTATTCGCCGTAAGCGGCCATGGCGATGAACTCGTTCGGGCGCTCTTTTTGAGCAGCTAACTGGTATTCCACGAAGAGTTCGCCGGGCATGTGGATTATGTTGGCAGGGCCAAGCTGTACCCGGGTGATCGGGATCTCCCGACCAGCTTTCAGTAGCCGGTACCAGGCGAGATAGCGGGCCGCATTGGCGCGGAACTTCGGCTCCAGCGCCTTATTCTTCAGGTCGGCAGTGATGTGGTCTTCGCTGAAGTCGGGGCCTTCGCGATGCGGCAGCCTCACGGGCGTTGCGTGGATCACCGGGGTCTCCACTTTGTGGCGTTTCTCTGCTTCGCGAGCGCGCTTCATGGCAGATGCCATGCGCTCAGTCAGGAGGGGGCGGAGGGCATCGGAACCGTCGTTGTACTTCCCTGCCCCAATGTTGCCGCCGGCGCCATTGAAATGGATCTGGAAGCCTGGCTGTTGGGCGCGAGCCAGGCCCGGAAAGTCGCAGGTGATGGCACCCTTGCCGTAATGGCTCATGGGATGCGTGGCGTAGTAGCTGAGCGTCGCCACCCGAACCTCACCATCGAAAAGACTGATCGACTTCAACATTGGATCGATGAGGCCTTCGGGTGCGGCGCAGTATTCGGAGTTGCGGCAGGAGGTCATGCGACCAAAGATAATCTTGCCATCGGGCCCCAGGATGCGGCGGTTGGAAGCGATCCCTTCAATCTTCGCTTCGCCGATGCCGACCTGGGTCACGGGACGGGGTTTGGAAGCCCGCAAGGCCGCTGCCACGCGATTCGTTGCCGCCTGAGCAAACGGCAGGGACATCAACAGATCGCTGAGGCCTTCCACTCGCAGCAACTCCTCTGCGGACTGGTCGTCGCCCGGCGCGTCGTGCTGGTGGACCGTCTGCAGCATCACGCGATCCGGCGTGGTTCCAGCGGCCCTGGCGAGGGCGTTCTTCCAGCGTTCCTGCGAGTGATTGCCGACCGAGATCCAGTCGAGGGCGCAGAGCACGATGGGCTTCTCGCGTTCGGGCAGCAGCAGGATGCCACGGGCCTTCAGCGGATCTTCCAGACGGTCGGCTTTGGGCGTGAGTGCGATACAGAGCGGAGTACCCAGGGGAGGCGTGATATCGGCCTCAAACGTGGCCGCGCGCAGCACGGGTCTTGCCGCAAAGGCGGGGGCCGCAAGGCCCGCAACAACAAAAGCACGACGCGAGATAAAATTAGAACTCATCATGTCTCTCCGAATCAATTCGACCGCACCTGATTTTACTGCTGAAACCACGCAGGGCACCATCAACTTCCACGAGTGGATCGGCGATGGCTGGGCCATCCTCTTTTCGCACCCCAAGGACTTCACACCAGTTTGCACTACCGAACTCGGCTACGTGGCCAAACTAGCACCTGAGTTCGCCAGGCGCAACACCAAAGTGATCGGGCTCTCTGTCGATCCGGTCACGAACCACAGCAAGTGGGCTGCCGATATTGCGGAAACCCAGGGTTACGCTGTGGAGTTCCCGATGATCGGCGACCCCGAACTTACCGTTGCCAAACTCTATGACATGCTGCCGGAAGATGCCGGCACTACGTCAGAAGGCCGCACCGCAGCCAACAATGCCACGGTTCGCACCGTTTTCGTGATTGGCCCGGACAAGAAGATCAAGCTGATGCTGATCTACCCGATGACGACGGGCCGGAACTTCGACGAAGTGATGCGCGTTCTGGATTCCATGCAGCTAACCGCGAAACACGCCGTGGCAACGCCCGTGAACTGGAAAGACGGCGACGATGTGATCATCGTGCCGTCCGTTTCCAACGAAGAAGCCACCGCGAAGTACCCGGACGGCTTCAAGATCATTAAGCCCTATCTCAGGACGGTAGCGCAGCCGAAATAGCTGCCAGTTCAGTCAGGTCCAGGCGGCCGGTGTAGATGGCCATTCCGACGGCACAGTGGATCCCGAGTTCCGAAAGGGTCCGGATGTCTTCGAGGGTGGTGATCCCGCCGGCCGCCGTTATTTCATGGGTGGTGGCGGCGCGAAGGCGGCGGAACCAGTCGAGGTCAGTACCCTGCATCATGCCTTCTTTATCGACATAGGTGCAGAGGAAGCCGCCGCAGTAGGGTTCGAGTTTTTGGATGACTTCCTCGGCTGTCAGGTTCAGGGCCTCGCGCCAGCCTTTGATGACGATCTGGCCACCCTTGGAATCGAGAGCGAGCAGGATACGCTCGGGGCCGACAGCCTGTCGCAGCGACTCAAGAAAAGCGTAGTCGGGACCGTCGCCTTTGAAGGCCGAGGAGCCGACGATGATGCGGTGCGCACCCTGTTTCAGGAGGGTCTGAGCGCGCTCCACAGTACGAACTCCGCCACCAACGCGGGTGACAGCTTTGGAGGCCAGCATTTCGACGAGGTCGTCATTGGCGCCGTTGCCAATGGCAGCGTCGAGATCGATAACCTGGATCTCGGGGAAGGCGGCGAAGCGTTCCAGCATCCGTTCGGGCGAATCGCCTTCGAGGGCTTTTTCGCGCCCCTGAACGAGCTGGACCACTTTGCGGTCCATCAGATCTATGCACGGGAGGATCAAGTGGTTTTCCTGACGGGGATTCCGTGCCGATCGAGGTGTTCCTTGAGATCGGCAACGGTGTAAGTGCCGTAGTGGAAGATGGACGCGGCAAGAGCGGCGTCGGCTTCCCCTTCGGTTAAGACTTCGACAAAATGGTCGGGCGTTCCAGCGCCGCCGGAGGCGATGACGGGGATGCGGGTGGCGCGGGAGACGGCTCGGGTAAGAGCGCAGTTGAAGCCGGTGAGGACACCATCGGTATCCATGGAGGTGAGCAGGATTTCGCCGGCTCCGAGTTGCTCGCCGCGGGCAGCCCAGGCGACGGCGTCCATGCCTTCATCCACGCGGCCGCCTTTGGTGAAGACGTGCCAGTCACCGCCCGAATGCTTGCGGGCGTCGATGGCGAGAACTACGGCCTGGGAGCCGAATTCCTCACTGAGTTCCGTGATGAGTTCGGGACGGCGAACGGCGGAGGTGTTGACCGAAACCTTTTCGGCTCCGGAGAGGAGGATCTTACGGGCATCGGCGATGGAGCGAATGCCTCCACCGACGGCGAGGGGGATGAAGACCTTGCGGGCGGTGCGGAGGACGACATCGGCCATGGTGTCGCGGGCGTCAGAGGAGGCGGTGATATCGAGAAAGACGATTTCATCGGCACCCTGATCGTTGTAGCGCTGGGCGAGTTCGACAGGGTCACCGGCGTCACGGAGATTGACGAAGTTGATACCTTTGACGACGCGGCCTCCGGTGACATCGAGGCAGGGGATAATTCGTTTCGCTAGCATGATGCGAAGTTCCTCATGATGGCGAGGCCGAGAGGGCCGGACTTTTCCGGGTGGCACTGGACGCCGAAGACGTTGCCGGATTCGAGAACCGCGGTGAACGGCACCGAGTAATTGCAGACGGCGGCGGTTTGCGGCACTACGGGAACGTAGTAGCTGTTGGCGAAGTAGACGTGGGGGCTGGGCGGCAGGCCGGCGAGGAGGCGCGAAGGCTTCGCTTTCTCAAAGTGAACCAGTTCCAGTTGGTTCCAGCCCATGTGCGGGACTCGGGCGGAGTTATCGAAGCGTTTAACGGCTCCGGGAAAGATGGAAAGGCCACGCTCTTCGGGAGCTTCCTCACTGGAATCGAACAGGGCCTGCAGGCCGAGGCAAATGCCGAGAAACGGGACGTCAGCTTTGATCCGCGAGACGAGGGTTTCACGGACACCGAGAGCGTCGAGGGAGCGCAGGAGTTGGCCGTAATGGCCGACTCCGGGCAGGATGATCTTCGTGGCGGTTTCGAGCGAAGGGGCGTCGTTAACAACCCGGTATTCGGCACCGATTTCATCGAGAGTGTTCTGGACGGAGCGGAGGTTGCCGGCACCGTAATCGAAGATCGTGATCATGGCCTAGAGGAGACCTTTTGTGGAGGGCAGCTGGTCCTTCATACGTTCATCGGTGGAGCAGGCGTAGCGCATGGCACGGGCCCAGCATTTGAAGATGGCTTCGAGCTTGTGGTGGTTGGAGCGACCGTAGAGGATTTTGGCGTGGAAGTTCGCTCCGGCGTGATAGACGAAGCCATCGAAGAAGTCGGGGACGAGTTCGGACTGGAGGTCGCCGACGAGACGAACTTTGACGCGGTCTTTGTAGACGAGCGCGGGGCGTCCACCGAGGTCGATGGCGACGACGCAGAGGGTTTCGTCCATGGGGAGGACGAAGTAGCCGGCGCGGTTGATGCCTTTGCGATCACCGAGGGCTTTGGAGAAAAGCTGGCCGATGACGATGCCGACGTCTTCGACGGTGTGGTGCTGGTCGACATCGAGGTCACCGGTGGCTTTGAGGGTGAGGTCAAAGCCGCCATGTTTGGTGAAGAGCTCCAGCATGTGGTCGAAGAAACGGATGCCAGTGGAGATGTTGTACTGGCCGGTGCCTTCGAGGCGAAGTTCTCCGGTGATCTGGGTTTCCTTCGTATTGCGCTCGATGGTGGCGGCGCGTGACGTGGTTTCCGGTGCAGGGGCTGCTTTCGCTTTAGCCAAGAATGGCCTCCATTTGGTTGATGTCTTCGAAGATGTGAACGGCTCCGTGCTGTTTCAGGAGCTCGATTTCGACGGGGTGTTTGGCGATGCCGATGAAGGGGACGCCGGCGGCGGCTCCGGCCTTCGCGTCGTCGATGGTGTCGCCGACGTACCAGATTTTGTGGTGCGGGATGGTGGCCTTTACCTTCAGGAGACCTTCGGGATGGGGCTTGGGGGTGGTGACGTCATCGACGCCGACGATGGGTGCAAAAGGGACCTGGGTGAAACGGTCGAGCGTGAGTTTGGCTTCCCAGCGGAGGCGTCCGGTGAAGACGGCGAGCGTGTGGGAGTCCGCGAGGCGTTCGAGGAGGCCGGGGTTGGCGATCCAGCGTTCCCGGAGGATGAGACCGGGGGTCTGATCGTCACCGTGGAAGAGCTGCTGGAAGTGTTCGACGACGTGGTTGAACTCTGTGTTGCCGCCGTGGGCGTGGATCATCTGGTGAGAGAGGTTCCAGTCATCATTGAAGCCGCCGCGGTTCTTCCATTCCTGAATTTCGTCGCGGGAGGGCTCTTTACCCGTGAAGCGATGAACAGTGGCCTGGATGGCGGCTCGGTAGGATTCGGTGACTTCGACGAGGACGCCGTCCATGTCAAAAACAATGAGATTTTTCACCATATTTTCTCCAGTTCTGCCAGAACCTGGCGGGCTTGAGCCTGGGTGCCGACGGTGATGCGGACACCACCGGGGATTTCGTAGCTGCGGTCGCGGACGAGGATGGCCTTATCGCGGAGGGCGTCACGGACTTCGACGGCTCGGTTACCGAAGTAGCCGAGGAGGAAGTTGGCGGAGCTGGGCACGTATTCGATGCCGAGTTTGGTGAGGCCGCCAGCGAGAAGAGTTCGGGCGGCGAGGGCTTCGGTGACGTAGTCGGTGATGTACTCGGGGTCTTCGACGGCGGCTTCCGCGGCGATGGCGGCGAGGGTGTTGACGGAGTAGGGGGACTGGGCTTTGCGGAGGAAAGCGACGTTGGCTTCCTGAGAGAAGAGGCAGCCCATACGGAGCGCGGCCATGCCATAGACCTTGGAGAAGGTCCGGGAGACGAAGAGATTGGGGTACTGATCGATGAGGCCGAGGGCGGTGACGCCGCAGAATTCGTAGTAGGCTTCGTCAATGAGGACGGCGGCGTTGGGGGCGGCTTTGAGGATGGTCTCGATGGCGGGGAGGCCAACTCCGGTGCCGGTGGGGTTGTTGGGGTTGGAGATCAGGATCGCTTTGGTGGCGGGCGTGATTTTGGCGAGGAGGGCTTCGAGGGGGAAGGCGCAGACGGGCGGGGCGTAATCGACTTCGGTTACGGTGGCTCCGGCGACTTCGGCGTAGAAGCGGTACATGGCGTAGGAGGGACGGGGGACGAGGACTTCGTCGGCACCTTGAGCCCCCCCCTCCACATAGGTGTTGATGAGAACCTGGATGGCTTCGTCGGTCCCGTTGGTGAGGAGCATGCGCTCGGTGGGGACCTGGAAGAATTCGGAGAGGGTGTGGCGAACCCGGGTGTAGTCGGGGTAGACGGTGAGGGATTCGCGGGTGAGGCGCTGGACCAGGCGGTTGATGACCTGGGGGGAGCAGCCGACGGTGTTTTCGTTGAAGTCGAGGCGCAGATTGGTGGCGCGGTTGCCGGTTGGCGGGTGGTAGGGCGCCATTTTACGGACGGCTTCGCGGGGTTTCGGACGCTGTTCCTGGTCAGGCAAGACGCACCTCGACGGATCTGGCATGGGCTTCGAGGCCTTCGGCTCGGGCGAGCGTTGTGATGGCGGGGGCGATCTTTTTCAGGGCTGACAGGTCCAGTTTTTGGACGGAGATTACCTTCACGTAGTCTGCAGCGGAGAGGCCCCCGCGGAGACGGGCGACGCCACTGGTGGGGAGAACGTGGTTGGGGCCTGAGGCGTAGTCTCCGGCGGCTTCGGGCGAGTAGCTACCCAGGAAGATGCTGCCGGCGTGACGGATGGCGGGGATGAGTTCTTCGTGGTGGAGCGCGAGGTGCTCGGGGGCGAAGCGGTTGGAGAGTTCGGCGGCTTCTTCGAGGTCGCGGACGAGGATGATGGCGGAGTTCTTTTTGATGGCCACCCTGGCGACGGCGGCGGTGGAGAGGGTTTCGAGCTGGAGGTCGATTTCCTTTGCAACGGCTTCGGCGAGTTGCCTGGAGGTGGTGAGGAGGATGGCGGAGGCGTCGGTATCGTGTTCGGCCTGCGCGAGCATGTCGGCGGCGAGGAAACGCGGGTCGCCCTCATTGGCGATGATCAGGATTTCGGTGGGGCCGGCGACGAAGTCGATGCCGACTTCTCCGGCGAGGAGTTTTTTGGCGGCGGCTACGTAGATGTTGCCGGGGCCGACGATGCGGTCGGCTTTGGGGACCGTTTTGGTGCCGTAGGCGAAGGCGGCGATGGCCTGCGCGCCCCCCATGCGGAAGACGTTGTGGACTCCGAGCATGTGCGCGGTGCCATCGACTTCATCGACTGGTTTGGGGCAGGCGATGCAGATGTTGGGAACGCCGGCGGCGAGCGCGGGGACGGCCGTCATGATGACGGTGGACGGGAGGGGGTAGCGTCCGGCGGGGATGTAGGCGGCGACGGTGTCGAGGGGCCGGATGATCTGGCCGAGTTCGCGACCTTTGGAGAAGGCTTTGGAGGACGCCTTGGGGAGCTGGGCTTCGGCATACTGGCGGACGTTATTGGCTGAGATCTCTACAGCACTGCGGAACTCTGCCGATAGATTGTTGGCGGCTTTGGTGAGATCGGCGGGGGCTACGCGGACGCTTTTGCCCTGGAAGTTATCGAACTGGCGCGCGTATTCGAGGAGACCTTTGTCGCCTTTGGTACGGACGGCTTCGAGGATGGGGCGGACGACGGCTTCGGCGTCGGACATTTTGGCGTCGCGACGGGCGAGGAGGCGGCCGAGGGAGGTGGATTCGAGAATCTTGACGAGGGACGTACCTGGTCGAGAGCTGCGGTAAGCGGATAAGGTCGACATTTACGGAATCACCTTGACGAGGGGCGCACCTGGTTCAGAACTGAGGTAAGCGGATAAGAGTAACATTTACGGAATCACTTTGTTTAATGGGTATTCGACGATACCTTCGCCGCCGGCTTCTTTGAGGCGGGGGATGAGGGTTCGGACGGTGAGTTCGTCGAGGATGGTGTTGAGGGCGAACCATTCTCCGTCGCTGAGCGGGGAGACGGTGGGGCGCTTGAGGGCCGGGAGGACGGCGAGAACCTTCTGGAGATTGTCCTTGTGGACGTTGAGGAGGAGGCCGACTTTACCGAGAGCGGCAATGGCTCCATCGAGGAGGAGCTTGAGGTCCTGCAGTTTGCGCTGCTTCCACGGGTCGGCCCAGCTGGTTTTGTTGGCGATGAGCTGGGTGTTGGACTCGAGGACGGTTTCGACGATGCGGAGCTTGTTGGCTCGGAGGGAGGAGCCGGTTTCGGTGACTTCGACGATGGCGTCAGCGAGTTCCGGCGGCTTGACTTCGGTGGCGCCCCAGCTGAATTCGACCTTGGCGTTGACGCCGTAGCTGGCGAGGTATCGCTTGGTAGTGGCGACGAGTTCGGTGGCGACGATTTTGCCTTCGAGATCCTTTGCGCACTGGATGGGGCTGGATTCGGGGACGGCGAGAACCCAGCGGACCTTGCCGAAGGATTGCTTGGCGTAGACGAGGTCGGCTACGGCGTGGACGTCGGCTCCGACTTCGGAGACCCAGTCGAGGCCGGTGAGACCGGCGTCAAGAATGCCGTCTTCCACGTAGCGTGCCATTTCCTGGGCGCGGATGAGCATGCATTCCATTTCGGGGTCGTCAATGGCCGGGAAATAGGAGCGCGAACTGGTGGCGATGTTAAAGCCGGCGCGGCGGAAGAGGTCGATGGTGGCGTTTTCGAGGGATCCCTTGGGGATGCCGAGTTTGAGTTTGGCCATGGCTATTTGGTTCCGTAGACAGCGTTGGGATCGTAGGTTTTGGTATCGGTGATGGTCCACTCGCCGTTATCGTAGCGGCGGTAGAAGCAGGATTCGTAGCCATCGTGGCAGACGCCGGGGCCGAGGTTTTCGGCGGAGATGACGACGGTATCGAGGTCGCAGTCGGTGCGAATTTCGCGAACTTTGAGGACATGGCCGGAGCTTTCGCCCTTCATCCAGAGCTTATTGCGGGAGCGGGAGTAGAAGGTTACGTTGCCGGTTTCGAGGGTACGCTGCCAGGCGACCTCGTTCATGAAGCCGACCATGAGGACGCGGCCAGTGGTGGCGTCGGTGACGACGGCGGGGAGCAGGCCGTCGAATTTGGAGAAGTCCAGAGTCAGCGTAGTCTCAGTCATTTGGGATCTCAAGTCTTAAAATAAGCCCGTTGCGGAGAGGGCGGGATGAAAAAAGAAACGCCCGCCGTGTACCGCGGCGGGCGTCCTTTCGTTCTTTTTTACAAAATCGTTTAGAACAGGACCCGCACACGTGTAGCCCGAGGGTGGTGATGATGCCGGGACGTGCGGAGCGCTGCCATTCCTGTTTATTGTAACAGACGGGAGGGATTTGGGGCCGGGTTCGGGTGCGGGAAAGACGGGGGGGAAACCCGGCGAAACGCGGGATTTGGGGGTGGAAAACCCGGGGAAACCCGGCGTGGAAAGCGGGGTTTTGTCTTTGTTTTGTTGACGATGACTGGGTTCGTTCCGTAAAAAACAGCTTTTGGGGGATTTCATGCGACCTCGCGCTTGGTTTGGGGGAGATTTCGGAGGGAGAGGAGGCGACCGAGGGCGCGGTCGTACTGGCGGTCGAAACGGGTTTCGGCGTGGCTGATGAGTTCGAGGTAGCGGGAGTGGGCGGTGAAGTCGCGGAGGGTGAGGGTGGTTTGGGTGTTGTCGTCTTCGGTGGCCATTTCGAGGTTGGCGGCGGTACGTTGGCGGAGTTCATAGCCGATGGCGGATTTTTCGAGACCCCAGGTGCGGAGCTGACGCCAGCGGGCGACGGTCATGGTTTCGACGAGATGGCGTTCGACGGCGTTGGCGGGCTTGAACTGGAGTTGCAGGTTCCGGAGGAGGCGGACGAAGCGGTCTTTGGATTCGTTGGGGAGGACGACCGTGCGTGCTAACAGGCCGTGTTTCAGGCTGTTCTTGGCGGAGTTGGCCTTGCCGGGAGTGGAAATGGGGCCTTTGGATTTGGCCCCGTTGCGGCGGGAGATTTCGGCGCGGGATTCGGGAGTTGTGATTTTGCTCGGCATCTGGATTTTGACCTCGGCTTTTCCGATTCCAGTGGAGCATGGGGGTGGGTTGGGAGGTGGTTGGACGGGGTGGGGGAAACGGCTGTAAGCGATTGGGGAATATGGAGGAAAAGTTTATTTTGGCGGCGCGTGACCGGCGTTAGTCGAGAACATCGGCGAGAGGCATGGAGATCTCACCGGCGCGGAGGATTCCGTCAGTGACGCGAGTCAGGCCACTGGCAGTTGCTGTCCATGCGGAGCCGGACTCGGGATCGACAACCCAGCAAACCGGGACGCCGAGGGACAGGTAGTCTTCAATTCGGTCCGAAATACCGGTGAGCGTATCGCAGGGCGAAAGAACTTCGATGCAGAGGACGGGGGCAGTAACGACTACCTGCTCAAAGGGTGCGGAGTCGGAAATAAGAGCGATATCCGGGATTCGTACGCGGTTTGGGGTAATTCGAACGCGGACTTCGGGCAGGGCGCAGACATGAAACCGGCGTTCGTTGCTGAATAGCCAGGCTGCAATTTTCATTTGCAACCGTGCGTGGCTTCGCTCGGCATTTCGCTCACCCCTATTGCGCTCCAGAAGTTCGCCGTCAAGGAAATCGCAGTCCGGATGATAACTGGACGCGAGATAGTGTTCGACCGGGATTAAGGTGGCCGTGGCCATACGACTTCCGGTTTACCTGAAATGGCGGACTGGATGGCAGGGGCTTGAACGGTGAAGGCAACCTGGGGAATGCCGCAATCAGGGCGGTCACGAAACCGCGAGAAATATTTTCAGGCTCCAGGAAGGCTGTTTTTATTGGGGTCTGGTGATTTCCAGAGGGTGAGTTCCGGAGGTTCCTGTTTGCTTTGCCTGTTACAGATTGGGCATGGAACGGACTCCGACGACGGCTTCAGGAACGTGGGATAACACTCGGCGTCCGGCACTGGTGCGAGGCAAGGCAAAAGAGTTGCCGGATTGGCATACGGATCCGGTATTGTTTGCTCGTTTGGCTGGGTTTGAGCCGGATGGACCTCAGGTTCGGGTGTTGCGGTCTTCTGCGAGGCGGGGGATTTTGAATTGTACGCGGCAGTGGGGGAAGTCTACGGTTACGGCGGCTAAGGCGCTGCACCATGCGTTGACGGGTACGAAGAGGCTGGTGGTGGTGGGGTGTCCGACGGCGCGGCAGTCGGCGGAGTTCTTGCGGAAGGCTTCGGAAATGTTGAGTGGGTTCCAGATTGCTCCTCGCGGGGACGGGATTCATGAGGCTTCTTTGCTGCTGCCGAACGGGAGCCGGATTGTGGGGTTGCCGCAGAACGAAGAGGGCGTGCGCGGGCTTTCGGGGGTGACGCTGCTGGTGATCGATGAGGCGTCGCGGGTGGGGGATGGGTTTTACAAAGCCCTGCGGCCGATGCTTTCGACGACGAACGGGGCGCTTTGGTTGTTGAGCACTCCGTGCGAGAAGCGGGGGTTCTTTTATGAGGCCTGGGAGTATGGCGGCGAGATGTGGGAACGGATTCGGGTGACGGCTCCGGAGTGCGGGCGGATTGCGGCGGAGTTTCTGGAAGAAGAACGGCAAAGTCTGGGACAGGCGTGGTTTCGGCAGGAATATATGGCGGAATTTATGGATATTGGCGGCGGGTTCTTTGGGCGGGACATTGTGGAGGCGGCGCTGACGGATGAGCTGGAGGCGGTGAGTCTGGACATGAAGAGGTGATGGGGCATGTATTACCTGGGTGTGGATTTGGGACAGAAGCAGGACCCGACGGCGCTGGCGCTGGTGACCTTGCCCTCAGAATCCGTATCCCTTAATTCGTTATAGTCTTGCCGCTGCTTCGGCCCTGTACCAGTTTTCTTCGAACTGAGCCGGACTGAG
>CAIYVZ010000131.1 GCA_903929755.1 uncultured Acidobacteriia bacterium | reverse complement strand
GCTAGACTCTCACCGGATTCCACAAGCCGTATCGCTTCCTGCTTGAACTCCAGCGTGTACTTCGCTCTCTTTGCCTTTTCCATCTTTCTCCCTTTGCTGATTCTCAGCTAAGGGATACGTTTTCCGCGGGCAAGGTCATGGATCGACTCCACGAACTCCATGAACGCATTCGTGCCCACCACGCTCACGTACTCCTCCACGCCCCCGCCATACATCTTCCGCAACCCTCGCCCCAGCGTCTGCTCCGGCAAAATATTGCTCTTCGCCGAGTAGGCCCGCAACCCCACAATCGTCGTCACATTCCGAACGTCCCAGCCCTCCTTCAGCATCATCACCGACACAATCGCCTTGTGGCACGGCGTATCCCACCCGTCAATCGTGTTCGCCTGCCTCCGCAACTCCTCCAGTTCTTCCTTGCTCTTCCCCGAAGCCGACTCCGAAATCTCCCCGTTGCTCTTGGTGTGAATAACCAGTACGGCATCCTTCATTTCCGGGTAGTTGCCCTCCAGATACGCGGCCACATCATCGCAATTCCGCGTATCATCCGTCATCACAAAAAGGATGGCCTTCTTCCCCATCTTTTCGTGCTCTTCATACGCCTTCCGCCACTCCACCACGCCCAGATGGATATAGTCGGCATACTTCTCCGTATACTTCGAACTCTGCCGCTCCACCAGCTTCGCCCGGCTCGCCGCATCCGGCAGCACCGGGTGCTTCACCACGTTCTGTGAAATCGCCTCCACCAGCGGATAGTCCGCAATCGTCTGCACAACAATCGCGCCGTTGTTATGCCTCGGTGTCGCCGTCACGTCGAGCTGCAGCGACAACTCCGAATCCTTCTGCAGCAGCCTGTTATGGATATCCGCAATCGACTGGAACCACGCCATCCGCGGATCATGGATATGGTGCGCCTCGTCGTTCAGCACCATCAGTTCATCAATGTCCCGGATAATTATCCCAAGATCCACCTTGGAATCCGTCGTCCCGCCACTGGGCCGCTTCCCCAGAAAATAATCCATCGTGTCTTCGTCGTCTGCCGAAGGCGGCGTATCGTCCCCCGCGTACACCCGGTGGATATTCGTCAGGAAGATATTTCCCGTCGGCCTCGTGATCCGCACCTCGTCCTGCACATGCAGCGTAAGCTGAAAATCGTCCCGCCAGTTCCGCCCGTCAAAACCGTTGTCCGGCACTACCGGATCGTCCTTCAAAAAGATCCGCAGACCCTGAAAATCTTTGTAGATCCGGTCCAGAACAATGATGTTCGGCGCGATCACCAGAAAGTTCCGCGCCAGCCCCGATTCCGCTTCGTACAGCTTGTGATAAAAGCTCCACGCCAGCGCTAGACTCAGAACCTTCGTCTTGCCCGACCCCGTAGCCATTTTCACCACAAACCGCCGCCAGCTCTCATCGAACATCCCGCTCGAAACAGTTCCCGAACTGTCAAACCGCATCAGGTCGTACTTGTCTTTAGCCCCCACCACGTCGTACAGGTAGACAATGGTCTCCATCGCCTCGCGCTGCGCAAAATAGTATTGGAACTCCGCAGCCGTCCCATCCGCTTGTGGCATTAAGTGCGGCGTTTCAAACCACCACCGCAGCAGGCTCCGGCTCGTCTCCGCCGCCCCCACATAGCCGCTGTCGCGGAACTTTTTCACCGCACGGCGCAGTTGCGGCACCAGTGGAGGCATCAGCTTCTCCGCGCTCGAAGCCCGCAACGCCTCATCCGCCGGGAACCAGCGTATCGAGGGGTCCAGAATGCTGTACGGTGAATCTGGAAAACTCGGATGAAGTGCCATTATTCGCTCCCGCTCTCCATCTTCTTCACACCGACGTCCTCAGTTAGCAATCGCATCTGTTGAATGGCAATCTGATTCAGCTTCGCCAGCCGCGCAGCCTGCGGCAGCCCTTCCCGAATGAACAGCGCGTTCAGATTCTCCAGATTCGAAAGGCACACCAGCTGCGACACATTCGCATGGTCCCGAATGTTGCCTTTCTCTCCCGGGTGCCCATCACGCCACGCCTTTGCCGTCATCCCGAACAACGCCATATTCAGAACATCGGCCTCCGAAGCATAGATCACGTTCGCCTGTCGCGCCGTCAGCTTCGCCGGGATCAGGCTCTCCTGAATCGCATCCGTATGAATCCGGTAGTTGATCTTCGTCAGATTCCGGCGGATGTCCCACCCAAGCTGCCTCTGCTCTTCATCCTTGAGTCTCTGGAACTCCTTGATCAGGTAAAGCTTGAACTCAACGGAAATCCAGGAAGCGAACTCGAACGCAATGTCCCGGTGCGCGAATGTTCCCCCGTACCTCCCGGCCTTCGAAACGATTCCGATTGCATTCGTCGCTGCAATCCACTGTCCCGGCGTCAGGGTGAAACTGTTCAGCCCCGCCAGCTTTCTAAACCCGTCGAATTCGACGGGTTTAAAACCTGGGTTATTGAGCCGTTCCCACAACCCCAGGAACTCAATCGTATTGCGATTCCGTACCCAGCTTCGGATCAGATCGTCCGTTCGGTCCGGTCCCTTATACCGGGCGATGTCCGTCAGGCTGATGTAGTCCCCCAGGTCGCGAGCCTGTACCGCAATATCCGTGCTCAGCACGGTGATCTTCGCCATTACCGGTGCCTCCCCACCGTGACTTCGATAATCGTCATCGTGTCGTTGCCAAAGATATCCACCACCTTCACCGCGATCTTCCGCCGTCCCGGCAGACACTCATGGAACACGCTGGTCAGTTCCAGTGACCGGTCTTTCTTCGTCCGAAACGCCTGCCATTCGTTTTCAAAGATGTAGTCGCCAGTCCACACCTCCTCATACCGTTGAAGATCCAGTTGCTCGGGCTGTTCCATTCCGGCGACGTAAGCCTGCTTCGGCTGCGCGGGCACCCGGACAATCTCACGCTTGCTTTCAAAGTTGAAATCGACCGCCCAATAATCGATCCAGTCCGTCCATTTCTGCGTTAGTCGCTCGCGCATGACCACCCCGTTCTTGTCCTTGCTGACCTTGACGATCTGGCCCTTCTCCACCACGATCTTGCTGGACTTGTCCTTCAGACTGGCCTCCGCGTTGGCGACCGAATCCTGCGAATAGAAAACCGAGAAATCCGTCAACTGGACCGCGACGCAGTTATCCCGGAAATGCGGCTTCACCTCGATGAACGACACATCGTGAAACACAACCTGATTCTTCTCGACGGCCCGCTTGTCGAACACGTCCGCCGGAATGTACTTCGGCGTGATATCGATGCCCTTTTGCCGGGCCTCATCAAGGACATTCGGGAACAGGCCCATCTCAAACTCAAAGCCGAGGATATCCACGCGAGTGATCCGCTTGTGCCTGCATTCAAGGATCACTTCTTCCACGAACAGTCGCGTGACCGGAAGGTTGACAGGCCCGACCGCGACCAGCCGCCCGGCCTTTCTGCCATGGAAAGTATTGAACCCCTCGGCCTTCTCCGCACGATACGCCCGCAGGATCAACTCCAGAAACGCCGCTTCTTTCTCGGCCAGTTGCCGCTGGTGTTCAGCCTCGCGGAGATTGGGATTGATCCCGACGTAATGTTGCCGTTCGTACTTGCCAAGGTTCAGGATCTCGAACGCCCGATAGTCCTTGCCCTCAGCTTTGAGCTCTCGCTGGACGCCGATCATTCGCTTGCGAGTCGTATGAATCGCGAACTTTCCCAAATCGCAGCTGATCCACCGTCGCCCAAGCCGCTCAGCAACTGCAGCCGTCGTTCCCGACCCTCCAAAGAAATCGGCTACCAAATCTCCCTTATTGCTGCTTGCGGCGATCACTCGAGCCACCAAATCGTCCGGCTTCTGCGTATTGTACCCAGTTTTCTCTGACGGCCTGGGTTGGTAGCTTGGTATGTCAGTCCACACATCACTCGCAGTCTTGCCAGTTTCCGGGTCGTCAACATAGGTCCGCAAGAAGCGCGGGTCGTACGCCCCATCGTTGTTTGTTCCCGTGCGGCGCCGCTCATAATACCATTGCCCGCCAGAATCTTGCCTCATGGACTTTCGAGTATCTTCGCTCCAAGGCACCCGAACTTCCGATGCACGGTAGTTGAACAAGAAGCCGCGGGGTGCCTTGCTGTACCAAAAGAGGGTCTCGTGGCTCTTGGCATACTTGCTCGGATTTGTTCTGGGTGTCCCAATTGCCTTGTGCTGCCAGATAATCTCATTTCTGAACCCTGGCACCCCGCGCTCTCCGCCGGTACCCAAAGACTTCGTCCAGGACAAGTCGGATCAGTGCGGTGACTCGCCAATCACAGCGAACTATAGATCCTCCCGGCGTCGGCCAACAGGTCCTTCATCAAAATGAGACGCTCGTACAGCATCGCGATAAACGAATCCGTGCCCTTGCCCCAAGTATCCCGATAAGCAATCTCTTCGATAATGCCTGGCTTCTTCGTGAACGTATCCCCACCGATCTCAATATCCATCGAAAAATCCGCCCGGGGTTCGTCCACCTGCTCAAGCACCTGGAACGGCAACACAATGTTGCAGACATCGCCGGACTTCCCGTTCCACACCAGTTCCACTTCACGCCGGTCCTCGAACAAGAGAAAGCGATATCTCTCTGGCAGGGGCTTATCGGCCTCAATGTAGCGCAGAATATCCTGACGTTCCTGGTCGGTTAGGCGGGGCAAGCCAATAGTTTAACGGAACAAGCCGCACTCCACAGAGCAAACACCCGCTCATCTCTCAGTCCCGCCGTGCAAAACTTTATTTTCCTCGTATTTTCAATAACATGGCTGCATTGAGCCAGGATCTTGCAATCTCCGCCTGCTAACTCTCAAACCAGGGAAGCCAAAAATCCACCCTTCCCCGAAAAGAGGTAACCGATGTCCAGCAAATCGAAAAGCGGCACCACCCCCGAAATCTCCCAATCCAAGCTCCTGGCCAACATAGCCAACTCCCTCCTCTCCACCGGCCCCAAATCCGAAGCCGGCAAAGTCCGCGCCGCTATGAATGCCCTCAAGTCCGGTCCTTGACACCGTTTCTGGTTATCCCCACTGAAGCAGGGCGCGTGCCGACGTTTCTGGTCAACATGGCCTCACCGGCCAGTTCTACGTCATGAATGACGCCGACCGCCTCGCCTACAACACCTTCGAAAAGGGCTTCCTCGATACCCTCGCCCCCGTCGGCCCCATCGAAACCCAGTTCGCCATCTCCATCACCCAGGACCACTGGCGTCTCAATCGTTCCCGCGCCATCGAATACAACACCTACGGCCTCGGCCACCACGAACACGAAGGCGACCTCGAT
>CAIYVZ010000130.1 GCA_903929755.1 uncultured Acidobacteriia bacterium | reverse complement strand
CGCAACCCATGCATGGATCTTCTGCCGCTCCACCGGGGTGATCGTTATGAAAACCGCCATACCCCAGGTTAATACGGCCCAGACTATCTGTCTAGTTATTTGTTAGACACTACACTAGTGATTGTGGGCGCGGACTGGGTAGAGATTCGGCCGATTTTGCCGGCTGTTAGTTGATAATCCGTGAACCAAATTGCTCCATCCGGACCCACACAAAGCCCCCAGGGCTGCCCCCCGCTGTCGGAGGCGTTCGAGAATCGGGTGAGCGTCCCTGTTGGTGTTATCCTGCTGACAAAGTTGGTTGCCTCGGTAAACCACAAATTCCCGTCCGGACCGGCAACAATATATTCTGGCGATATGTTAGCGTCGCTATACTCAGTAATTGTCCCGGCCGATGTTATCTTGCCGATCCTATGGTTATATTCGTTAAACCAGATATTATTATCCGGCCCCAATGTAAGGTCGGTCAGTTGGGAGTTTGCAATAGGCAACCGGTAGGATGTGTACGTGCCGTCGCTGGCTATATGAACAATGGCATTTGCAGTTGAATCCATAGATAAGAGCCACATGCTGTTGTCGGCTCCCGTTAGGACTCTCGTCGGGCCGGCTGGCACTGCAAACTGAGTAACTGTGCTGGCTGTCGATATTGGTGTGTTTATTTTGTATATTTTGTTGTAGCCATATTGTGACACTACCCACATGGTCCCATCGGCCAGAAACGTGAAGCCCCCAGAGTTACCGACGCCAGGCGTGAAATTGGATACGCCGCCTGCAGTGGTAATAGTCTGGACCACAGTCGAATGAGCGTTAAATAAAATTTTCGACCCGGCCCCACTGGGAGAGATCGCTATGTAGGGCCCCACCGGGCCGCCACCCGTGGTGTACTCGCCCAGCATTTGCCCGGTGGGCGACATTTTGCCGATGAAACCACTAACACTTTCCGTAAACCAGAGATTGCCATCGGGGCCAGTGACAATCCCGCTTGGTCTCCCAACGGCGGTGGTGATCGGGTACATCGTGATGGTTCCCGCAGTGGCCATAGCCTCTTGCGCCCTGGCCAAAGGGGCGAGCGCCATCAGCACCGTAAAGACAGTGGCAATCGTCCGACAGTGGTTTCGTTGACTCACTATCTGCTAAAAGACTCCAGGAAACCCGGCTCCCGCCGGCCAAACCCCTTTTCACCAGGAGCACTGCCGAGCGTGTACGGGGGCACGAACCCGGGCACCCTCAACCGAATCGAAATGAAATGTGCGTACTTATCCACGCCCAGCTCCCCGTCCGTTCATAATTTGGTACCTTCAGCTGCCCCAGGTTTCACGGCAGCGGCTGCCCCAGGTTTCGCGGCTTCGGCTGCCGGCGCTCCCAGCGGATCACTTTGCACAATCAGAGTGATGCGGCGATTAGAAGGGTCTTTCGGGTCCTTCTCGTTACGGAGTTTTTGATCCGCAAAGCCACGGACCTGTGAAATCTGCGATCCCGGGATGCCGGCTTCCTGCATCACACGCCTGGCCGCATTCGCGCGATCCGCAGAGAGTTCCCAGTTCGAGTAGCCTTGCCCCGTCCCAAACTCGACCGCATCCGTATGCCCCTCAATGATCACTTTGTTCCGCATGGTTTTGATTTCCGCCGCCAACAGGGAGATGAGTTCCTTGCCGGACACGGTAGGGTTAGCATTCGCGGATTCAAAAAAGAAACTGTTCTGCGTTCCTTCACTGAGCTCAATGCGGAGACCCTCTCCCGAGATGGCCATGGTGACGTGGTCTTTCAGCTTCGGCGCGCTCCCGCTTGCCTGTATCGCTTGTTGCATCTTTTCTTTCAGCTGCGCAATCTCATTGCGCCCCACGGACAGGCTCTCGCTGCCGGAGCCGCGCATGCCGTTGCCAACATCTTTGTTTGCACCTGTGGGATCAGAGAAGTAACCACCCACCGCTTTTTGCACCTCTTCACTGGCACTCAGCAGCCACAACACCATGAACAGCGCCATCATGGCGGTGACGAAATCCGCATAGGCAACCTTCCACGCGCCCCCGTGATGGCCAGCGTGGTGCTTACCTCGTCGCTTAATAATGATGATGGGCGTGGTTTTCATCGTTGAGCGACCTAAGCTGGCTCCGGTACTGGCTCCGCTACTTGCTCCGGGGCACCAGCGGCTGTACCGTCAGCCTCAGCAACCGGAGGCGGAGCGCCGGCGCCCTTACAGGCTTTTTCCATGTCGTTAAAATTGGGCCGCAATGCATGGGGAATCGCCCGGCGGGCAAATTCGACTGCAATAATGGGCGCCATCCCTTTGGCAAATGCCATCAGCCCCGCCCGCAGAACCTGGTAGTACTGGTTTTCAGCGTCACCACGCTTGCTCATATGCGCAGCCAGGGGTGCCGCCAGGCCGTAGCAAAGCAGAATCCCCAGGAAGGTCCCCACCAGCGCGGAGGCCA
This sequence comes from uncultured Acidobacteriia bacterium, assembly GCA_903929755.1. Taxonomy (GTDB): domain Bacteria; phylum Acidobacteriota; class Terriglobia; order Bryobacterales; family Bryobacteraceae; genus BOG-234. Next base: position 64,985 of record CAIYVZ010000130.1, on the reverse strand, counting down.
CTTTCTCCCCAATCTCCGCTGGCGGTCCGCCGAGCGCGCCCATCGTGTTCACAACTCCCAGAACTGCCGCCACAATGCCCAGCCCGGGAAGAGCGTCACCCACTGTTTCCAGCGCCTTCACCGGTGTCGAAAGGCCGTGGTGATGTACATCAATGTCGGCTTCCAGCATGGCGTCCAGATCATGCGAAAGCACCACCCCGGAAACGGAGGTCCGGACCGTGTCGCAGATGAAATGCAGCAGATGATGGTCCTTACTGATGGCCGGGTACTGGGAGAATACCGGACTCTTTTCGGGAGCCTCGATTTCTTCTTCCAGCTTTGCCATGCCTCCCTTGCGCGCCACCTGGAAGAGCTGGTACAGCATCTTCAGGGAGTCCAGATAGAACGCCTTGGTGCAACGGCAGTTGCCCAGCAGCCCCAGCACCCCCTTGAACAGGTTGATCACGACAGGTAACGGGTTGGCAACCAGCAACGTGCCAATGGCGGCACCGCCGATAATGACGAGCTCAGCTGGCTGTACCAGCACCATGAGCTTGCCATGCTCCATCAGGTAGCCGGCAATCACAGCTCCGAAAACGACGAGTATTCCAAGGGCTGGGAGCATGTAGAGTGCTCTTCGACAAGGAAAAGGGAGATTCTAATCTTTATTTTGTTTTTTTTGGGGGGGGGAGGACAACGAACCCGTGCAGCTAAAGGATTAGCTCACGCGCCGGAAGGCTTGCCTCGAATCTTTCGGCAAACAGGAACTTCCGCTCTTTCCATAATAATGAAGGGAGAAACGTTTGGCCAGCTTTTTCGGCCGGGCCATGTACTTATTAGTACTGTGCGCTGAACTGAGGAAGCCTTGCGCCGGCGTTGACCGCGCGCGGCAGTGCTCTCGGCCTGGCCACGGTGCAGTGGCCCGTAGTGGACCAGGCCTCGACACTAACGGTGGAGCTGGAGTTTCGGATGATGTAAACTTCCGCTGCCCCCAGTTCGCCGATGATTCCGTTGAGCGTCCAACCGTCCCAGTTGAGCATTTGCACCCCCCCCGCTCGGTCCATCACAATAGCGGTCCCCGAGGAAGAAGCCTCGGCTGCCGATGCGGCATCCAGAATGGACTCAGCTCTGCGAATTAAGGCACTCACGAAGTCCGTGTCGGCAATCGCGTCGTCTTTTTCTAGAAAACAGTTGCTCTCCGCCCCCTGTTTGCCCTTACGCCACGGAAAGTACTCGCTGTCCCCCGCCCCCCCCCGAACCCAACTGCCTCTGGTGTCGATCGCAGCAGAGGGTAAGGCACTGCAGCGATGCAACCGGAGGGAGGGCAGAATCGCGAGGCGATGGCGAAATAGTGCGTTACGCCGGGCGCTAACAGCGCGGTTTAGCGAAGAGGACGCCCGAACTCCAGGCAAAGCCGCGGCAGTCCTGGGACGTTCGTTCCAGAGGTATGTGCAGAACATCACAAAGGAATTCGCGGTGGAAATGCTATGCCGGTTTACTTCTGGAGAGGGGTGGACTCTGCCACCCCTTGAAGTTGGGGAGGATTCCGACGCTGGATAATCCCGTTAACGATACCGGCAATACCCGCCGTACCGAAGGCTCCGGCAACCCAAGGCTGCCCATTGACTGCGATGTAGGTGCCGGCCAAAATGGCGGTGAGCGAGACGATCAGTGAAAAGACCTGCCCCATCAGCACCTGATTTGAGGTTCGCTTTGCAATCTCAATATCCGCATTCAGTTCATCACGTTCGCGTGCTCGACGATGCTCAAACTGCTGCTCCGTTATGCTGACAATGCGCTCAGCGAGACCAGGAAGAACTGCGTTGTATTCGGCCAGAATTGATGGATCAGGAAGTGGGCCTGTATGGGACCTGACCTGAGCTGTAGTCTGCTCAAATTTGGCGCTAAATCCCGTATTTACATTACGTTGGGTCGGATTGACAGCCTGCGGCGTTGGGGCCAATGGAACTGGGACAGGCTGCGGGGCGTTATTGCCCTTATCGCGGATCTTCATTAGCTGGCCAGTACACTTCCTGCATGGCCGAAAGAAGATCGAGACCAACCGCACGCCAGTCGGAAGCGATAGCCTCAGAATCGGACATCCGCTCTATATGGATCACCGCAGGCTGGGTTATTAGGGGGTTAATGCACCAGACACTCCCAGCACCCATGAGGAAGGCTTCGACGGCGCGAAGCTTTCGCAAGTTCGAGGTAGTGGTCACTGCGTTCACAATCTTAGTATCTTACACCTCTTTGGACGAGTCGCAAGCCTCTGTAGTGTTTTTTCGCTCTCGATTTGCCCCGTAGGTTCCCTTCAAACCAGTTTTGGATAAACCGAAGGTGAAGGGCCATCCAGCATCGAAGGGCGGGCGTCAACTTCCAGCGCGGCTTCGAGCAAAGAAAAACGGGCCGCTGGAGGGCCCGTCTGATGTAACGTTTAAGATTTTGAAGAAAATGAAGGTGGTGCGCCCGGCATGATTCGAACATGCGACCTTCTGGTTCGTAGCCAGACGCTCTATCCAGCTGAGCTACGGGCGCGCAACAGGACCATCATAGCGCATGGGTTACTGTGAGCGCCGACGGCCTTGCGTTGTGACAGTTTAGAGACCGGCGTGAAGGCCGAATCGATGCGCCGAAATCGGCGGCACCGGGATCTGCTGCGGCAGGCCTGCCGCCATCACTTGTGGTAAACCCGGGGCGTACACAAAGCGGCGTTCGCGCAGACCAAACTTATGCATCAGGCGACCAACATGGTCCTGATCATAACGGATTCCCAGACTGCGGTTGATGGCATCAGCCAGTTTTGCCGTGGTCCAGCGGTCAGAAGGGAAACCGTGGGCACAGGCACCTTCCTGGTACATGCGGCGGATTGAATCCACCTGATCAGAGGTAAGGCGGCTGGGGCGTCCGGTTGCCCGGCGCTTCTTCATGCCGTCAACGCCTTTTACCACGATGGAACGAAACCATCGAGAGGCAGTTGTGCGGCTCACGCTATAACGGCGTGCCACCTGTGATTGAGTTGAGCCGTTGAGCAGGTCACGTGCAGCTGCCAAACGGCGATTTTCCATATCGTCACGATTCAGAGTATGCGGGGCAAGCATCTACTAAGTCGCGCGGAATTGATACCAGAGCAGTCCCAGAATACACTACAAACAGAGAGTATGTAAATTGCCTGCAACAAAAAGATCCGATTATGTTTCGGCGATCTCGGTCCGGAACGTGACCCGGTCGTATGACGGCGGTGTCGAGGCCCTTCGAGGTGTCTCGATTGAGATTCAGGAAGGCCGCGTGACCGCGCTGCTGGGCCGCAGCGGTTGCGGGAAAACGACCCTGCTGAACCTTTGCGGGGCGATGGATTTCCCTTCGTCCGGGGAGGTCCTGATTGAAGGCCACTCCACCACGGCGCTGGATGATGCCAGGCTGACGTCGCTGCGGCGGGGGACGATTGGGTTCGTTTTTCAGGCTTTCCAGCTGCTTCCGTCGCTGACCGCTCTGGAGAATGTGGAATTGCCCCTGCTGCTGGCCGGGACGAAGGGGAGCGAGGCTCGGGCGCGGGAGATTTTGCGGTGGGTTGGGCTGGAGGAGAAGGCCAGCGCGCTGCCGTTTCAGTTGTCAGGGGGCCAGATGCAGAGGGTGGCGGTGGCGCGGGCGCTGGTGCATCAGCCGAAACTCCTGATTGCCGATGAACCGACGGGGAATCTGGATACGCAGAGCGGCGATCAGGTTTTGGCGTTGTTGCGCCGGGCGGCGGATGAATTCGGGGCCGCAGTCGTGATCGCAACGCACTCGGCGGAAGCTGCGGCGATGGCCGACATTCGCGTCCGGATGCGGGATGGCCGGATCCAGGGTATCGAGTCAGGCGGCAGTGAACCGGGTTTCGCGCAGTGAAGCTCTTTCGCCGAATTGTGCTGCGCCCCCTAAAGGCTGACCCGATTCGGACTCTCATCAGTATTCTGTCCGTCGCCTTGGGCGTTGCGGTAGTGATTGCGATTGACCTTGCGGGGGACGCGGCCGTGGGGTCGTTCCAGTCTTCACTTGCGACCCTGACCGGCAAAGTCGATTTGACAATAACGGCGAACGGGGGCGTGGATGAGGCGTATCTGGGGCGTCTGGCCGGCCTTCCGTTGCGGGCGAAGTTTTCCGCGGTGATTGAGCAGCCGGTACGCGTTGTTGGCGGTGGCCGAGGCTCGGCAATGGTGTTTGGGCTCGACATGATTGCCGCGGCACCCGCGCAGGGAAACGGCGAAGGTGAGTTCACTCCCGCTGAAATGGAGCGCTCCGTGGTGGTTTCAAGCGATGCCGCAGTCAAGTTCGACTGGAAAACGGGCCAGCAGATCTCTTTGCGGGGACGCAACCGAACGGAAAGTTTCACGGTTCGCAGCATTGTGCCTGGCCAGACCTCGGGCTGGCTCGGGCTGGATCTGGCGGCGGCACAGCAGTTGCTTGATTCCTTTGGCAGGGTGGACCGGGTGGATGTCCGGTTCGAAGCCGGTGAGGATGCAGCAGCGGGACGGCGCGCTGTTGAAGCGGCGCTGCCTCCCGGCTACACGGTGCGCACTCCAGGAGACCAGCAGGAAGAGAAGCAAAAGATGCTGGCGGCCTTCCGCTGGAATCTGCGGATATTGAGTTACATTGCGCTGCTGGTGGGGGCGTTCTTCATCTACAACACCATCGCGGTGGGGGTGGTGCGGCGAAGGACGGAGATCGGCATTCTGCGGGCCATCGGGTCCAGTGCGCGCAGCATTGAGGGTGTTTTTCTGGCGGAAGCGGCGGTGCTGGGAGTGGTGGGGTCGCTGTTGGGAATTGCTCTTGGACGAGTCCTGGCGGGCGGCATCGAAGGCATGCTTTCCGATACCGTGAATGCGCTGTTTGTCACGAGCGCGCCCTCTCCCATCCTGCTTTCGAAAGCGGGAGTCATCGGCGCGGTGGTGGTGGGGACCGTTGTGGCACTGCTTTCCGCGCTCATCCCAGCCCGGGAAGCGGCCCGTGTTGCTCCCGCAGAAGCCATGCGGCAGGCCAGCCGCGAGCATGAAGCCAAGGTCCACTCAAAACGCGACTTAGTGATTTCGGGAGCGCTGGCGGCGCTGGCGTTTGCAGCCTGTTTTGCGGGTCCGGTGGATGGCCGCCCCATGTTCGGCTATGCGGCGGCCCTGCTGGCAGTAGCCGCCATGGCGATGGCTTGTCCGGCGATGATCGTGGGCATTCTGCGGGCCTTGCGGCCTGCCCTGAAGAAGCTTTCCGGTGCCGCGGGACTTGTCGCGGAGCGCAGCCTGACCACCGCGCTCTCGCGAACCTCCGTGGTAGTAGCGGCGCTGGCGACCGCCATCGCCATGATGGTCAGCGTCGCCACCATGGTGGGTAGTTTTCGCGAAACGGTACAGGTCTGGCTGGTGAGCCAGTTGGGCGCCGACGTCTATATGCGCGGGGAGGGGCCGGCAACGGCAGGTATTTTCCCGGCGATGGATCCGCGAATCCCTGACCTGGTGCGAGGCCTTCCTGGGGTGGCGGATGTGGACGTTTTCCACGCCTTCCCGTTCCGCTATGAAGGTACGCAGGCAACGCTGGGTGCGGGAGTAATGGACATTGTGCGGCGGAAACATACGCTGCGCTTTCTGAGCGGAAACGCGGACCAGATTCTGAAGTCGCTGGAGGGAACGCAACGCGCCATTGTGAGTGAACCGTTCGCGAACAAGCACCACGTGAAGCCAGGCGATGTTCTGACCCTTGCGCTGGGAGAGCGGCCGGTGAAGCTGACCGTGGCAGGGATTTACTTCGACTACTCAAATGACCGGGGCCTGGTGATTGTGGACCGCTCCACGCTGCTGCGTTACCTGCCGGAACAGCCGCTCACGAACATGGCGATTTACGTCCAACCCGGCGCAGACGCCGTGAAAGTTCGCCATGCAATTGAGGAAGCGGTGGCCGATTATCCGGTCCTTGTCGCCCCCAATGGCGTTCTGCGGGACGCGGCGATCCGAATTTTTGACCGGACGTTCTCCGTAACGTGGGCGCTCGAAGGGATCGCGATTATTGTGGCGATGCTGGGCGCGGCGAACGCGCTGCTGGCGCTGGTGCTGGACCGAAGGCGGGAGATCGGGCTGATTCGCTACCTGGGAGGCTCGCAGGGCCAGGTCCGGACAATGATTCTGACAGAGGCCGGATTACTGGGCTTGCTGGCGTCCGCGCTGGGCCTGGTGCTGGGTATGGCGTTGTCGATGGTGCTGATTTTCGTAATCAACAAGCAAAGTTTTGGCTGGACGATTCAGTTTCATCCGCCCCTGGGACTACTGGCCGCGGCACTGGCACTGGTGTGGGCAATGACGATTTTGGCCGGCGTTTACCCTGCCCGGTTTGCCACCACTATTGAACCCTCGGACGCAGTACGCAGTGAATAACTGGCCGGAACTGGTACTATAAAGGTTAAGTAGTGTCTGGCACGGCGTTTTTTGCAACCGTGCACATCCTCTATTCCCTTTCAACATTTCAAAACTTAAGTACTTTCGGCAACAACCTTCATGAGTGAAAACATCAGAAATATAGCCATCATTGCGCACGTCGATCACGGTAAGACTACCCTCGTCGACGCGATGCTGAAACAGAGCGGCATCTTCCGCGCCAACGAGGAAGTGGAAGATCGCGTGATGGACTCGAACGATCTGGAGCGCGAACGTGGCATCACGATTCTCGCCAAGATCACCGGCGTCCGCTACAAGGGGACAAAGATCAACATCGTTGATACCCCTGGCCACGCCGATTTTGGCGGCGAAGTGGAACGCGCGCTCAAGATTGTGGATGGCGTAATGTTGCTGGTGGATGCCTCGGAAGGGCCCCTGCCGCAGACACGTTACGTTCTGATGAAGGCGCTTGAGGCAAACCTGAAGCCGATCGTCGTTATCAACAAGATCGACCGTCCGGACGCCCGCGCGCAGGAAGTTCTGAACGAGATTTATGACCTGTTCATTGACCTCGATGCGGACGAATCGCAGCTGGATTTCCCGGTTCTCTACGCGGTCGCCAAGAACGGCGTCGCAAAGATTTCCCTCGACGATCCCTCCGAAACCCTGGAGCCCCTGTTCGACGCTATTGTGAAAAGTCTCCCGGCACCAACGGGCGACCCCAATGCCGTCCTGCAGACTCTGGTGGCGAACCTTGACTACAGCGAGTATCTGGGCCGTCTGGCCATCGGCCGCATCTTTCAGGGCACCCTCAGGCATGGTGACGACGTCGCGATCTGCCATCTGGATGGTTCCATTCAGAAGACCCGCATCACGAAAATGTACTCGTTCGAAGGCCTCCGCCGGGTGGATGAGACCGAACTGCGTGCCGGCGACATTGTCGCGGTAGCGGGCGTGGAAGGCATCACCATCGGCGAAACCATTACCAGCGCCGCCACGCCGATGCCCATGAAGGCGATTCAGATCGATGAGCCGACCATCGGCATGATGTTCTCGATCAATACCTCTCCCTTTGCGGGACGCGAAGGCAACCTGGTAACCTCGCGGAACATGAAGGACCGCCTCGACAAAGAGCTGTTGACCAACGTTTCCATCAAAGTGGAAGCCATTACGCCGGACACTTTCCGCGTAATGGGCCGCGGCGAACTGCAGCTGGCGATTCTGATTGAAATGATGCGTCGGGAAGGCCATGAGCTTTCCGTTGGCAAGCCCGAAATCCTCACCCGTGAGATTGACGGCAAGAAGATGGAACCGCTGGAAATGCTGGTTATCGATTGCCCCGAGCAGTATATCGGCGTGGTGATTGAAAAGCTGGGTTCGCGCAAGGGCAAGATGGCGAAGATGGTGAACCACGGTTCCGGCCGTGTGCGCCTGGAATTCCATATCCCGTCGCGTGGCCTGATCGGGCTGCGCAGCGAAATTCTGACGGACACGCGCGGTACCGCCATTCTGAACTCGCTGTTCGAAGGCTACATCGAATGGCAGGGCGAGATTCCGATGCGCCCCACCGGTTCGCTGGTCAGCGACCGCGCGGGTAAGGCCACCGGCAACGCAATCTGGAACCTGCAGGAACGCGGCGAGATCTTCCTGGTCCCCGGCACGGAAGTTTACGAAGGCATGATTGTTGGCGAGAATTCGCGCGACAATGACCTGGACGTAAACATCGTGAAGGAAAAGAAGCTCACCAACATGCGTGCGTCTTCGGCCGACGAAGCGATGCGGCTGGTGCCGCCACGGCTGCTGACGCTGGAACAGGCTATCGAGTTTGTTCGCGAAGACGAAATGGTGGAAATCACCCCGAAGTCAATCCGGCTGCGGAAGAAGATTCTGCAGGCGAACCGCCGGTAGCTTTACCGGGCTTCAGACGGGCTCCAAACGGGCCGGCTGGCATCGTTCTAAGACCTCACCTTCGGGGACGGCTTGGGCGGCCACCCGGCCCGTTTTCTTTTGCATTGTGGTGGTTTTGACCCAACACTACCACCAGCTCGCGTACCCCGTGCGTTTAGTTACGTGAACTAAGTCCTTATTTTCCAATGCTTCTTTGATTGGCACTCCCCGTGCTCCAGAGGCAGACAGGAGGTATTCACACTTATGAAACTTTTCACAATGGCCCTGGCAGGCGCGCTGCTGATGCCCTCAATGGTACCGGCAAAGGATCCGAAATCCCAGGCCCCTCTGAGCCCACAGGAGCAGCTGGCGAAGGAAGTTCGGCACGAGTTGTTGATGCTGCCGTACCTCACCGTTTTCGACGACTTTTCCTTCAAGGTGGAGGGCAATGTAGTAACGCTCAGCGGCTCCGTGACCAAACCCACGCTGAGTTCATCCGCCGCAAATGTGGTGAAGCAGATTGAGGGCGTGGATCAGGTGAACAACAACATCGAAGTTCTGCCACTCTCGTCCAATGACGACCGCATTCGGATAGCGGCTTTCCGGAAGATTTACGGCGACGGCGTGCTGGGCACGAGGTACGGCTACCAGGCAAATCCACCGATCCGCATCATCGTGAAGAACGGTAACATCCGCTTGACAGGTGTTGTGTCAAATGAAGGTGACCGGAATATCGCGGGGATCCGAGCGCATGAAGTGCGTGGGGCGTTCTCGGTCGAAAATGAACTGCGGGTAGTGAAAGACTAGCTGCAGGCAGCAAGACCAACAAGAAGAAAAGGAGTCCCTGAATAAGGGGCTCCTTTTTTGTTGGCAACCGCATAGCCGCCGTGACTGCCCAAACACACAATCAACTCCATCGAAAAAATGAATTGGACGGCTCTCCTGCCTGGCCGATAGACTGTGAATTCGATCCAATATCGCGGCCGGCAAACGAACGGCGGCGAATTGGCTTTAATCCACCGGAGAAGGAGCTTGCTATGAATTCGAAGCCGTCTATGAAGGGGAAACTACTGCGTCTGCAGGCGCGTTTGCGCTCACCAGAATGGCGACGCTATGGCGCTCTGCTGCTGGGCGGCAAGTTTATAGCAATTGCGCTGTTACTGCTTGGAGTTGCGCTGATAAACCCCAGCCTGCTGGGCCTGAACGCTTTTGCGGCCGACCCGGAACTGAAGGGCAATGCGATTGTTAACCCCATCAACACGATGTGGACTCTTGTCGCAGCCTTCCTTGTTTTCGGCATGCAGGTTGGCTTTACGATGCTGGAAGCCGGTTTCTGCCGCTCGCGCGAAACCGTAAACGTGCTCATGGAATGTATCGTTGACACCTGCCTGTGCGGCTTGTTGTTCTACGCATTTGGCTTCGCGTTCATGTTCAGCCATGGCAACGGCTTTATCGGCCTGAACTGGTTCTTCCTGCAGGGCGCGCCACAGACTTACGAAACGTCGGGCGTGGCCTTCCTCGCGTTCTGGCTCTTCCAGTTCGCCTTTGCCGACACCTGCTCCACTATCACTTCGGGCGCCATGATTGGCCGCACGGGCTTCTGGGGCGATCTGGTGTACAGCTTCTTCGTCTCCGGTTTCATTTACCCGATCATTGGCCACTGGGCCTGGGGGCCGGACGGCTTCCTCGCTACAATGGGCACCAAAGATACCTTCTTGCCGTGGGTCGGCATCGGCTTCCATGACTTCGCCGGTTCCACGGTGGTCCACACCATCGGCGGCATGGTGGCGCTGGCCGGTTCCATCGTCCTCGGCCCGCGCCTTGGCCGCAAATTCAAGCGCGACGGCGGCGGACCAATGCTGCCTCACGATCTGACGATCGCCGCTTCCGGTGGTCTGCTCCTGTGGTTTGGATGGTACGGCTTTAACCCTGGTTCGACGCTTTCCGCGATGGACTACATCGGTATCGGCCGCGTGGCGGCAAACACCACGCTGGCGGCCTGCTCGGCCGGTCTGGTGGCAATGATGTGCGCTTACTCCATGTCAAAGAAATGGGACGTCAGCTTCACGGTCAACGGTTTTCTCGCCGGACTCGTGGCGATCACGGCTCCCTGCTACTGGGTTAGCCCTCTGGGTGCGATCCTGCTGGGCGCTGTTGCCGGAGTGGTGGTCGTGGCAGGCGTGGAATTACTGGAATACCTCCGCATTGACGATCCGATCGGCGCTGTTCCAGTCCACGGCATGTGCGGAATTTGGGGCACGATCTCACTGGGGCTGTTCGCTTCGGGTGAATACGGCGCCACGGGCCAGTTCGCCGCCGACAACTCTGCTCCGCTGAAGGGTCTCTTCTACGGTGGCGGGACGCAGGTTCTTGTCGCTCAGCTGATCGGCAGCGTGATCGTCACCCTGGCCACCTTCGGGGTATCTCTGGCAGTGATGTACGCTGTGAATGCGATGGGCATCCTGCGCGTCTCGGAAGAAGGCGAACGCGAAGGCATCGATCTTCACGAACACGGTATCTCGGCCTATCCGGAATACGTGATTTCGTCACTCGGATCTCCGTCCGCCATGACGGTTAGCCGCGAGAGCAGGCTGTAGGCCAAGGGAGACCATAAGGAGAGAGCCATGAAAAAAGTTGAAGCTATCATCCAGCCTTACAAGCTTGAAGAGGTAAAGGAAGCCCTGATTGCGGCCGGCGTTCAGGCGATGACCATCCTGGAAGTCCATGGACACGGCCGACAAAAAGGCCATACGGAAACGTACCGCGGCGCGGAATACAAAGTATCCTTGTTGCCCAAGGTAAAGATCGAAATGGTGGTGCCGGATGTGGAAGCCGACCGTATCGTCGGCGTCCTCGAAGCGGCGGCGAGATCCGGCAAGATTGGTGACGGCAAGATTTTTGTGTCACCGGTGGAAGTCGCGATCCGCATCAGGAACGGCGAACGCGGCGACGGCGCCCTGTAACGAAGAGCAACCCAAAAAGTATGAGGGCGGAAGCGGGGAATATCCCGTTTCCGCCCTTTTTGCTTTTTTAAGTGGAAGCGAAACCGAGGACCGCGCCCCCGGCGATGATCAGCGCGCCGCCGAGCCAGATTGCCGTGGTGGGGGGCTGATGAAAGACCAGCCAGGACAAGACCTGGGCGATTACGAAGAAGAAGACGACATAGATGCCGAGGAGACGGCCGAAGTCCCAGGCAGGGGCGTTGACGGTGAGGCCGTAGAGGAAGAGGACGAGCGCACCGACCGCGAAGGTCAGAATGCGAGACAGGCCTGCCGGCAGATGGAGCGCTTTGCGAAGGATCGCGTCGCCGCCGGCTTCAAACAGCGCGGCGAGAAGCAGAATCCCCAGTTGAACGGCTTTATTCATCTCCTTACGATGTTAACCGTAAGGGCCGGATTCTTCAGTCCGGAAAAAAGAAATGTGGTGGAGGCGGGGGGATTTGAACCCCCGTCCGAAATAGCCCGAAATACAGAGACTACGTGCGTATCTGGTTCTGAGTCTTATCTACCGCCTGAGAGCCAGCAAGACAGCGGTAAACCAGTCCGATTGATCTCGGGTCTCGGCTACGAACAGAAGCCTGCACCCTATCCCACTGAATGACGCTCACTAACCAACCCGTGGGCTGACTGGCCGGAGCGACGCCGCTTAGGTTTTAATTAAGCTGCGTATGCAAACTGCGTGTTGTTGGCAGTTTTGTTTTTCCGATCGTTTAACGGGAGCTCGGAACCCGGCACGCCTCCGCATCGCGATTCAATCCCGTCGAATCCAGTGCGCCCCCACATTATGAAGGTGAACGCGTTCAACCAACGCGTCTGTATTCAGTCTAGCAGTGTTTTGGAATCTCAGGCGATTTGATAATCTGACGGTGCCAGTGCAACCCTTTGCATATTTCCGACCCGAATCGCGTGGCGAGGTTTTCGCCGCCCTGCGGGAGTTCGCCCCCGATGTTCGCATACTGGCCGGCGGGACCGATTTGATGGTCCGACTGCGCAGCGGGCGATTTCGCCCGAATGCCGTTGTAGATGTGAAACGGGTCTCGGGGTGGTCCTCGCAGATTGTCGAAACGGAGGGCGTGCTGCGCGTGGGAGCCGGGGTAACTATGACGGACCTGGTGTCCGCCCCCAGCGTCCAGCAGCACTTCCCCGCCCTGGTGGAGGCGGCGAGCGTGGTGGGGTCGGTGCAGATCCGGAATCGGGCGACTTTAGCTGGGAATATTTGCAATGCGTCTCCGGCTGCGGATACGGCACCTCCGCTTTTGGTCTATGGCGCGGTGGTGAACGTGGCGTCGCGCGCCGGGGAGCGGCAGATTCCGCTCAGCGAATTCTTTCTGGGGCCGGGGCGGACGGCGTTGGCTGCCGGGGAACTGGTGGAATCGATTGATCTGCCGATCCCGGTAGAAGCGGCAGGCTCCGCGTTTCAGCGGATTACCCGGCGGCGCGGGGTGGATCTGGCGACGGCGAATCTGAGCTGTTCGGTGAATCGGGCCGGCGAGGTTCGGATGGCGTTTGGCGCGGCGGCCCCGATCCCTCTGCTGGTAACGGGCACGGCGGCCTCGCTGGAAGAGATGACGGCACAGGCCCGGCCGATTTCAGATGTTCGCGGCGGCGCAGCGTACCGGCAGGCGATGTTGCTGGTGATGGCCCGGCGGGCTCTGGAAGTTTCGCTCGGGAGGCTGCGGCAATGAACCTCCGGCTGACGATTAACGGTAAAGAAGTCGCACGCGAAGTCGCGGCGCACCACACCCTGCTGGAATTCCTGCGGGACGATGTGGGTCTGACCGGGACTAAGGAATGCTGCGCGGAGGGCGAGTGTGGTGCCTGCACCGTCCTGCTGGATGGCAAGGCTGTGAACTCCTGTCTGGTGCTGGCGGTGGAAACCGAGGGTTCGGCTGTCACTACGATTGAGGGCCTGGAGAAGGACGGTCAGCTCGACCCTTTACAGCAGGCGTTCATCGACAAAGGCGCTGTTCAGTGCGGGTTCTGTATTCCTGGAATGATTCTGGCGGCGAAGTATTTACTGCAGGAAAATTCGAACCCAACCGACGCGGAGATCAAACAGGGTCTGGCCGGGAACCTGTGCCGATGCGCGGGGTACAGCCGGATCATCGACGCGGTTCGGGAGGCTGGCCGTGCCGCCCGTCAATAACCTGAAAGACGATAAGCCGAAGTGGGTGGGGCAGTCGCTGGGCCGCGTGGGGGCGGAGGACCGCGTCACCGGGCGGCAGAAGTACGCCGCGGATCTGCGGATCGATAACGCCCTGCAAGTAAAGTTCGTCACGGTGGATTGCGCCCGGGCGCGCATCATCGCCATCCACACAGAAGCCGCGGCCGCGGTTGAGGGCGTGCGCTGCATCCTGACGTCCGCCGACCTGCCACAACCTGTGCCGAAATGCGGGCCTGCGTATGACGACCGTCCGGTGATCGCGGTGGGCGAAACGCGCTTTCATGGGGAACCTGTGGTCGTAGTGGCGGCGGAAACCGAAGATGCGGCGGAACTGGCTGCGTCCCTGGTCCGGATTGAGTACGAGGAACTGCCGCCGGTTCTCACGGTGGAGGCTGCACTGGACCCCGGCTCGCCCCTGGTGCAGGATCATCTGCAATCGAACGTGCTGACCGAAAATCACTTCGGCTGGGGCGATGTGGATTCTGCCCAGGCGCACTGCATTGTGGAGAACGATTACACGTTCCCGATGGTGACGCATTTCGCGATTGAGCCACACGCGTTCATCGCCGCGCCGGACCCCGACGGGATTACCATCTGGAGCCCGATCCAGCATCCGTATGTTCTGCGGCGCGTGGTGGCGACAGCTCTGGGCTGGCCGGTGGCGCGGGTACGAATTATCGCCCCGGACCCGGGCGGGGGGTTCGGAGGCAAAGGCTGGCCGAAGGTGGAACCGCTGCTGGCCTTTCTCGCCCTTCGGGTCGGGCGTCCCGTGCGTCTGGTGATGTCACTGGAAGAGACGTTTCAGGCGGTGCGGCGCGCTTCGGCGAAGGTCCATGCGCGGACTGGTTTCGATGCGGACGGGCGCATCGTGTTTCAGGATCTGGAGGCGAACTTCCTGCTGGGCGCGTATGCCGATATCGGCCCCCGCGTGGTGAGCAAGGCGAGTTATTCCGCGTGCGGGCCGTATCGGGCACCTCACGCCAGGGTGGTTTCGCGGGCGCTGTTGTCGCATACGACGCCGAGCACGGCGTTTCGTGGGTTTGGGACGCCACAGGCTTCCTGGGCGGTGGAATCGCAACTCAACGAAGCGGCAGCTCGACTGGGACTGGACCGTGTGGAGATTCGCAGGCGCAATGTTCCGGCGAAGGGTGAAGAGTTCATCCCGAATGAGAACGGCGCGGATGGGAATTGGATCGAGTCGCTGGAAAAAGCTGCGGCGGCAGTGGCGTGGGATGTGCCACTGGCTCCGAATCGGGGACGCGGGATTTCGCTTGGCCTGAAGAGCTCGTCTACCGCGTCGGCATCGTTTGCGCTGGTCCGACTGCATCACGATGGGAGTGCGTCGGTGCTCTCCGGGACTTCAGATATGGGTCAGGGCGCGCGGACTGTTTTCACGCAGATTGTCGCTGACGAATTGGCGATCGAGCCCGACCAAATTGTGGTGGTGATGGGCGATACGTCGGTGGTGCCCTTTGATTCATCGACGTCGGCCAGCCGGTCTACGGTGTTCATGGGCAATGCCATTATTGCCGCGTGCAAGCATGTTCAGGAACAGGTTGCCGCGATTGCTTTAGAAGTTGGCGCGGGTGCCGAAGTCCCCTATGAAGAACTGCTTCGCGCCTACTATGGCTCAGCGCGGGGCGAGGTGATCGGCCTGGGCTCCGCCCGCAGCGCTTATGTTCCGGGGCATCCGCTAGGTGGCAAGTCAGCGTTCTGGGAGATGATGGCGGCGGCGGCGGAAGTTGAGGTGGACCCGGAAACCGGCATGGTGGATATTCGCAAGCTGGTGCTGGTCTCTGACGTTGGCAAAGCGCTGAACCCGATGCAGGTGGAGACGCAGGATGAAGGGTCAGCCGTGATGGGTCTTGGCCACACACTGATGGAACAATTACTGCTGGACAGCCACGGGCGCATCCGCAATTTGGGTGCGCTGGATTACCGGATCCCGACGATTGAAGATATCCCAGCAGAGCTGCACTCGTTTCTGATAGAAAATGAGGACGGCCCTGGGCCTTCCGGCGCGAAGGGCGCGGGTGAAGGCGGGCTGCTGTCGATTGCCGCGGCGGTGGGCTCGGCGATCAATCAGGCCGTGGGCGTTGCAATACGGGATCTGCCGCTGACACCGGAGCGGATCTGGCAGGCAATTCAGGACCGGCAGACATAGCGAGGAAAACAGGATCATGGGCGACAGAAACAAGGTAATCGATCAGTTCTTTGGCGATGACAAGACCCCTTTGCGGTGGACCAGTGAAGAGGAGAAGACGCTCCATTTCTGGTATGACGATCTCCATTGCCCCCAGCCGACATCGCCCATGTGGTTCGATATCGGCGGCTGGTGGCTAACCTGCGACTACATGTTCCGCCGCTTTGGCGTCCCGTTCGGCAAGGACTGGGTGGCGAAGAAGGTGGGCGGCTACGTGCACTCCGCCGTGGTCCCGCGCGATCCGAAAGAAGAAGCCGAGCTCGGGCCTTACTACAACATGGTGATGCCGGTTTATGCCGACAACTTCCTGCACTGGTGGAAGCATCGGTACCTGCCGGAGATTCTGCGGAATTTCGAATTTCTGGATGGCTATCCCATGGACAAGGCTTCGCTGGCGGAGCTGATGATTCTGCTGGAAGATGCGCTGGATATTCAGGAGCGCCATTTCCGGCTGCACTGGGTTCTGAACCTGGCACAGTTCCAGACGTCGATCACGTTCGAGCAGGTTTTGAAAGAGATGCTGGGCGAGGAGCACGTCGCGCTGGCCAACAACATCCTCGTTTCCGACGAAGACCGCAACTGGGATTCGGTTCGGGAGCTGTGGAAGATGAAGGAGACGATCAAAGAGCATAACCGGCTGAAGGCTGCGTTCCGGCATGAGACCCCAGGCGCGGTGCTGAGTGCGCTGGCCGGGTTTGAAGAAGGGCGCGCCGTGGTGGCATCGATTGATGCCTATCGGCTGGAGTACGGCAACAAGTCGATGTACACGCACGAATATCTGGGCGTGACGTGGCGGGAGAACCCGACGCCCATCGTGGAAGCCCTGCGTGGCTACCTGACCTCCGACTACGACTACGAGGGCGACGTACAGCAGTTGCGCGAAGGCCGTGACGCAGCCATTGCCAGGATGTGGAGCCTGTTCCCGGCGGACCGCTCGCAGGAAGATCGCGACAAACTGGAAAAGGCGATGGATCTGGCGCTGAAGATGACGCCGTTAACGCCCGACCACCATTTCTACATGGACCAGGGAACCTATGCGCGGGTTCGCCTGGTGTTCATGGCGGTGGGACGAAAGCTGGTGGAAGAGGGCGTTCTGAGCGTACCGGACGATGTCTTCTTCATGAAGTATCACGAACTGAGAGTGGTGTCGGCCAATCACGGCGCGTTCGATGCGAAGGCGCTGACCAAACAGCGCCGCGACGAGCGCACGGCGGCGTTCGCGATCCGCCCCCGTTACTGGGTCGGGACGATTTCGGAATGGTCGATGCAGGATGAGCCGTACAAGCAGGGGCTGTGGGGCTGGCCCGAAATCTACTACCGCGAGCGGGACCGGGCTTCGCAGCCGGTGAATATCATCGCGGGCCTGGGCGCGTCGGCGGGCGTGGTGGAAGGCATCGCACGCATTGTTCATTCTCCGGAGCAATTCAACCAGGTGGTGAAAGGAGAAATCCTGGTTTGCAAGATGACGAACCCGGCCTGGGTCGTGCTGTTTACCAAGATCGGCGGCCTGGTGACGGATGCCGGCGGAGCGCTGTCACACCCGGCGGTGGTTTCGCGGGAGTTTGGTATTCCTGCCGTGGTGGGCACTGCAGTGGCAACGGAAAAGATTAAGACCGGGCAGCGTATTCGCGTGAACGGCGCGGCCGGCGTAGTGGAGATTATCGGTTAGGCAACCAGTTCGCGCCAGAGCGCACGGTAGTAGCGCAGGAAGCGTTCGGGGTCTTTCGTTTCCGCGCACTCACAGAGGGTGTAGCCCTGGTAGTTCGCCTGTTTCATTAGGGTGAAGAGTTCGCGCCAGGGGTAATCCGGATTGGCCAGTTCGTTGATGTGCGCGTTGCGGAGGTAGGGCTTCAGCAGTTCGAAGCTCTGCTTCACGGAGCCGTTCACCACGTCGGTGGGATTTGAGTTCCAGCACGCTCCCACGTTGCGATGATTCGCGGCTTTCAGGATGGCTGCCGCGTTGGGCGGATTCTGGGTATCGCGGCCATGAACTTCCATCCAGATCTCTACCCCGTAGCCTTCTCCGTAGACGGCGATTTCGCGCAGAGCTTCGCCGATGGTACGCAGCGTGGTCTCGGTCGGAACCCCGGCGGGCAGACCGTTCGGCCGGACTTTGACCGCCCATGCGCCCGTATCATGCGCCAGTTCGATCCACTGCTTCGCCAGATCGATATTCTTGCGGCGAATGGCAGGGTCAGGCGACTGAAACTCACATGTGGTGCCAAAACTGAGCAAGCGGACCTTGCTGCGTTCGAAACGGGCTTTCACTTTTGCCCGTTCTTCGGCGGAGATTGATGGCTCAACTCCGTGCTTATGTTCGGTGCGAAGTTCCACGGCTTCGAAACCGGTGGCCTCCAGCAGTTTGATGATACCTTCGAGGTCCAGATCTTTCAGGACGTTGTAAGTTACGCAGCCAAGGTGCACGGATTCATTCTAACTACCTTTTGGGCGTCCAGCCGACTTTTACTACCTGGCGTGAACGGCCCAGCGCCAAAGAGTGCTCCGGCACATTGTGGGTGATGGTGCTGCCCGCTGCGATATAGGCTTCATCCGCGATGGTGAGGGGCGCCACCAGCGTGGAGTTGCTGCCGACAAACGCATGGTTCCCGATGTTGGTGCGGTGCTTCTTTTTGCCGTCGTAATTGCAGGTAATGGTACCCGCCCCGACATTCACTTTTGAGCCGATAGTGGAATCGCCCAGGTAAGCGAGATGCATGGATTTGGAGCCCGCGCCGAACTCCGTATTCTTGAGTTCCACGAAGTTACCTACGTGCGAACCTTCGTGCAAATGCGCGCCCATGCGAATCCTGGCGAACGGGCCGACGTGAACGTGGTCGTCGAGTTTACTGGTGGAAATTACGGAGAAAGGATGAATCTGGGCGTTGTCGCCAATGTGCGAATTCTGAATGATGGACGAGGTGCCGATATGGCAATTTTCGCCGATTACGGTGTCACCGGTGATTTGGACAAATGGCTCAATCACGGTATCGGGGCCCACGCGGACCTGTGCGTCAATGTTCACGGTTTCCGGGCGCAGAATGGTGACGCCGTCCAGCATCAGGTCGCGGGCCTTGCGTTCGCGCAGGATGCGGTCCACAGCGGCGAGTTCCACTTTGTTGTTGATGCCGAGCAGTTCGCTGGAGTCCGCAGCCTTCAAAGCCGCCACACGATGTCCGGCGCGAATCAGGATCTCAATCATGTCGGTCAGGTAGTACTCGCCCGCCGGATTGTCGGTGCGAATTTCGTGGACGTGTTTCCAGAAAGCCTCGGCATCGAAGCAGTAGAAGCCGGCGTTGATTTCGGGGATAGTGCGCTGCTCCGCAGTGGCAGCCTTGTGCTCCACAATGGCCAGAACGTCGCCGTTTTCTGCGCGGACGATGCGACCATAACCGGTGGGGTCGGCCAGATCTGTGGAGACAAGCGCAGCCTTCGCGCCTGCGCTCTTGTAGAGGTCGACTAATTGCCGCAGGGTCTCGGGCTGAACCAGGGGGCAGTCCCCGTTCACCACCAGCAGCAAGCCACCGAGACCAGCCAGTTCCGATTCGCCACACATAACAGCGTGGCCGGTTCCCAATTGTTGCCGCTGTTCAAAGGAACGAACCCCCGCCGCGTTGGCAACGGCCCCCACGGCTTCCGCCTGATGGCCCACCACCACGAAAATGCGCTCCGCGGGAGCCAGTTGGAGCGCTGTGGAGATGGCATGTTCCACAAGAGCCTTGCCTCCGGCCCGGTGCAGTACTTTCGCCATCTTCGACTTCATGCGGGTTCCCTGCCCCGCCGCCAGAATTACGATTGCCGCGTCGTTAACCATTACTTCTTTAGTGTCGCAAGGCGGTTAAGCTTCGCAACACGGTGGCGGTGTCCCAGGAGGGCCAGCCGGTAGGTAAGGACCCCCAGCGCGCCCGGTTTGTGCCTCACTTTTTCCGACTTCTGGAGCAGATCGGCCTCGAAGACTTCCAGCCCCATGGCGCGGAGATTTTCGATGTCGTTCTCGACGGGAGACGCCTGCTGTTCGGCATACCGCAGCCGCATCGCCGGGGTAATTTTTGTAGTGCTGACGATCGCGCAGTCCAGCAACCCAACCCCGGCATGATCGTGAAGAGCCTTGACGTGATCGGAAGCGCGAAAGTTGATGGTCTCTCCCGGTTGCGACATCAGATTCACGAAATACGCCTTCATGGCGGGAGACTTACGGATGGCTTTGGCGATGCCGGTGACCAGCAGATTCGGCACCACGCTGGTAAACAGGGAACCTGGACCGAGCGTGATCAGGTCAGCGTTGGCAATTGCGTCCAGCGTTTCTTTGAGCGGCCTGGCGACGCGCGGGATGAGGCGAATCTCGCGGATTGGTTTCTTGCTCTTGCTGATTTTCGTTTCCCCGCAAACAACGCGGCCACCTTCCAGCACGGCTTCGAGCGTGACGTTCGCAGCGGTGGACGGATAAATACGGCCTGCGATGTTCAGGACCTCGCAGGACATTTTTACGGCGTCAGGGAAGTCGCCGGTAATGCCCGTGAGCGCCGTCAGGAACAGGTTGCCGAAGCTGTGACCCTTCAGGCCGCGTCCGGTCTCAAAACGATAACGGAACAGCCGGGAAAGCAGCGCTTCATCTTCAGAGAGCGCCACCATGCAGCTGCGAATGTCGCCGGGAGGCAGAACATCGAAATCGCGGCGCAGACGCCCGGAACTGCCTCCGTCATCCGTTACGGTCACGATGGCGGTAATGTCAACCAGCGGGTGTTCCGGCGAACGGTCCGGCGAGGGCTGAGCGTACTTCTTCAGCCCGGCCAGCAACGAAGATAGTCCGTTCCCGCCGCCAATAGAAACAACTCGGAGAGGTTCAGCCATGGGCAACCACCATTGCGTGGCGGGAACCGGAAGGATCAGCCCTCAACCAGGCTTCGCAAATTGGGGAAGCTCTCGGCGGCAACGGCGAAATCGGAATCCTGCCTTGCTTGCAGACGGTTGCGCGGTTCGATCTCAATGGCAAGTTTTAGGTTCTCATACGCGGCGTT
Organism: uncultured Acidobacteriia bacterium; assembly: GCA_903929755.1. Taxonomy (GTDB): domain Bacteria; phylum Acidobacteriota; class Terriglobia; order Bryobacterales; family Bryobacteraceae; genus BOG-234. Next base: position 44,343 of record CAIYVZ010000130.1, on the reverse strand, counting down.
TCCATCGCCCGCCAGCCCACAACAGACCCCCAGCGAGTAAAGGATATGCTCGCCACGCGGCTGCAGCTTCAGGGCACTGGCGAGATGCAGGCGGGCCTTGTCGAGATCGCGAACATTCAGGCGTTCCACCGCGTAGTTGTAATGGTCATCCGCCGTACGGAATTCCATGGAAGGGGCGGCCAGACGCCGTTCGCAGACCTGAATATAAGATCGCGCCCGTTGCGAAACGTCCGCAGCCGGACCCTTTGTCACTTCGGTGAAGGCAGCCAGAGCTTCAGCGAAGTTCTGCGCTGAAAAATGCCGCACGGCCCGCTCGAACGCCTGGATCTGCAGCTGAGCCGGACTAAGTACATGCACAGCCGGAGGAGCCTCGAGGGCGGGTCCTGCTGCGCTTTTCTTTACGGACGCTGCTTTTTTTGCTGTCGCCATAGAAACGGCCTCCCCGTGGAGCCGCGAGTGAGATCAATAGTCTGGAGTTATAACAGAACGCGCGGTCGAACTGCAAGTGCGCTTTTACACTAGTCTTTCGGTTCGAAATAGTGCCCGATGTCCTGGTAGCCATTCATAGCAAGGCGGCAGGCCATCTTGTCGCCTGCGAAGCGGGCCAGGTGGAAACGTCCGCGAGGTGCGTACACGATATCGCCTTCATCCGCAATAATGTCCGGCACGCCTTCCATCCGGTAGCTGATCTTGCCCAGCAGCACGAACCAGAACTCAGGGCATTCTCCGTGGAAATGGCCTTTATCCTTCGCCGTAAGGGGCGGAAGTTTCGTGGGATCTCCATAAATGATGTTAGAGACGGCACGATCATCGGCGATGAAGCGGCCAGCCTTTTCTTTACCTGCGGCGATCTGATTGAAGTCGATGTAAGGCTTGTTACCCTGGTCCCAAACACCTTTGCTGGCCACGGTGGTCTTTTCAAATTTGTACCCGGCAAGCGCCGGAGGAGTCATATCCGCCGGATACATAGTGTGCGCCTTCGCGATGTTCACTTCAAAGCGCAGGGCCGGCTTATCGCCGATGGTTTCCATGGTGTAGAAAGTGCGGTACGGCACCTGCACAAGGAAGCCTTTTTTCGCGACGAACGGCGCCACACCATCAATTGTGAAACGAATTTCGCCATCCCAAATCACCCACCATTCGCGGGTATCGGGATGGGCGCGGCGGGGCGTTTTATCCCCAGGCGAGGACTGGATGTAATCAGCATGCAGGAATTCATCATCGACCATGGTTTCGGTCCAGGTCTTCTGACCCTTGTGCGCTGACAGAACTTCCGCCAGCCTCCAGTGGGGCTTGTTCGGCGCGATCCATGGTGTGAGATTCAGGGGCTTCGGGGCCCAGACGAGCTGACTATCCTTCGTTCCCAGGTTCTGGGACCACAGGGCAGTCACGCACAGACCGGCTAACAGGGCGGCGGAAAGGGATTGCTTTAGAAGACGTTGCATCGCTGGTTAAAGAGGATATCACTTCGCCGGTACGGATGGTTGGCGAACCTCGAGTAACTGGTCCGCGCGTACGTTGTGAAGCGTCTGGAGTTGCCCGCCAGGCCAGCGGATCTCGACATCCGAGGCGACTGTTGCGCTGCCTAAACCGAATCGGACAACGGCTTCGCTGGAGGAGGCATAGCCCACGGCGGTGGTCACGCGATTGAATTGCCTGCCTTCTGTGGTGGTAACAGCCACCTGCGCTCCAAGGCCTGCGCGATTGGCCTGCGTCCCCATCAGCCGAAGAGCCAGCCAGTGTCCGGGCTGGGCTGAGGTGTTGCGGAACAGGCGGGCGTAGGAGTTGACGCCGGTAACCACGGCGTCCACGCGGCCATCGTTGTCGAAATCGGCGAAGGCGGCTCCATGGTTGAGCGCGCCGCGCTGAAAGTCTTTGCCCGACGTGGCCGAGGCGTCTTCGAAACGTGTGCCTGCGACGTTGCGAAAGATGTGATTCGGAATGGCGGCGTCGGAATGGACATGCGGCTCAGAGCCAGGGAAATGCGAAGTGGCGGTGAAGAGATCTTTATAACCGTCGTTGTCGAAATCGAACAGCCCCATACCCCAGCCGGTCAGCATTCGGGAGGCGACGGCGAGCCCGGAGCCCAGGGTTTCATCGGCGAAACCCTTGCCAGTGTTGCGGTAGAGCGGAAAGGTTTCGAAGTAGACCGCGTCGAGGGCGATGTCTTCCAGCCCGTCATTGTTGTAGTCGCGGAAATCCGCACCCATACCGCCGACAGCATTGCCGTGGAAGGCGTAGCCCACGCCACGTTCCACCGCAGTTTCTTTGAACACGCCGCCACCCTGGTTTTCGAACAGGGAGTTTGGCACGGAGTCGTTCGAGACGAAGACATCAAGCAAGCCGTCACCGTTCACATCGCCAAACGCGACACCCATGCCTTTTCCCGGATGCGCGGCGATTCCGGATACCTTCGACACGTCGGTAAATGTGCCGTCTCCGTTATTGTGAAAAAGCAGATTCGCCTGGCCTTTGTAAACGCGCGGGTGGCAGTAGAACGGCTTGCCATTCTCGCTGCAGGCGATGTCTGTGTCGGGCGTCCAGTCCACGTAGTTGGTGACAAAGAGATCGAGCCTGCCGTCGTTATCGTAATCGAACCAGCCTGCCGAAACGGACCAGCGGCCACGAACCGTAAGCCCGGCTTTTTCGGTGACGTTTTCGAAGGTCCCGTCGCCGCGATTGCGGTACAGATAATTGCCATCAATGCCAGTGACGAACAGGTCTGTGAAACCGTCGTTATCGTAGTCGGCAGCAGCAACGCCCATGTTGTAGCCGGTGCCGGAGAGGCCAGCTTTCTCGGTGACGTCGGTGAAGGTACGGTCGCAGTTATTGCGATAGAGACGGTTAAAAAACTCGGGGCCTGTCTTACGCAGCGACGGGAGTTCGGCGCCGTTCGTGAAGAAGATATCGACACAGCCGTCGTTATTGTAATCAATGGCGGCAACGCCTCCCAGCATGATTTCAGGTTGATAGAAGCGGCCAGTGGCGCCGTTGTGCAGGACGAAGTTCAGCCCCCCGCGCGGGGCGATGTCTTCGAACTGGAAGGCCGGGATGAGGGTGAGATCCAGCGCGAGCGGAGTTGCAGTAAGGTGGACGTTTTGCCGCCTCGCGATGCGACCTTCAAAGTCTGCTTCCAGCCAGTACTCGCCGCCCGGAAGACCAGCAAAGCGATAGCGGCCCTGCGTATCGGCCAGCACCGTGATCGCCCTGGCGGAAGCGCGGTTGGTAAGGGTGACGCGCGTCCCCGCGTGGGATGTGCGGCCTGTGATCTGGCCGGAGGGTTCAGGCTGCGCCAGCACCACAAAGGCGAGGGAGAGGCACACGAGCGCGACGCTGGCGTATTTCCGAACCACGCCTCATTCTATTCGGCCCGCCCATGCGGCCCGGCTATTCGGCCCGGCCATTCGGCTATGGGGTCGGCTTCGTGAGATCTTCCACCAGGATCCGCGCAGCATCCGCGATGAACAAGTATCCGGAGTTATCGGCGGACCAGTCGATCTTCGGAATATCCCAGCAAGTGATCGCAATCGCCACCGGGCCCTGCTTCGAATGCACGATGCCGACATCGCTGCGGAGATGGTCAAGGGCACCGGGTTTATCGGCAACATCGACCTCGAAGCGCCGCGCCAGACCTTCGCGCCACTGCTGCTTCTTCATGATGTCGAGGATCTCGGCGGACGCTTCTTTGCTCACCAGTTCGCCTTTGTACAGGCGCTCCAGCAGTGTCACCATTTCAAGAGGTGTGGCGACTCCGATGCCAAAGGCTTTATTGGCCGGGTCGCGGCCCGCATCACTGACGCCTTCGGGCGTATTGCCGCGCAGAATCTTGCGCAGCGAGCGGGTGTCATGAATGCCGAGCTTTTCCAGCGTCTTGTTGACGTCGTTGCCGGGAACATGATCAAGCACCATATTGGTGGCCGAGTTATCGCTCAGCAGCATCATGTAGCGCACCAGGTCTCGCAGGGGAAGCTTTGTGCCGTCGGACATTTCGTTCAGAACGCCCGAGCCGCCAACCTTGTTTTCCTTGCCGAGTTCGGACGTGTCCGTCCATTTCGCACGGCCTTCCGCAACAGCTGTGAAGACCCCGATCAGGATGGGCAGTTTGATGGTGCTGGCCGTATTGACGCGAGTCTCACCAGCCAGACTATACACCGCGCCGGTCTTCAGGTTCTTCGCATACACCGCCACCTTGCCATCAAAGTGCGCGGCAAGATCCTTCACGCGATCCTGCCCGAAGACCGCTGAAGCGAGGAGAAAACAGCTTACGAACGCACGAGACATACAATGGCCTGCGACTCCGCCGAGCGCCCTTCGCCGACGGGCCCCACCTTTTCGGCGGTCTTGAATTTTACCGAGACCTGATCCACGCTCAGGCCCATCGTCGCGGCCAATGACTCACGAATCGGCAGCCGGAAGTCCTTCAGTTTCGGACGCTCCAGAATTACGGTCGAATCCACATTGCTGATCTTATAACCAGCCTCCGTGGCCAACGCCACAGCGTGCCGCAGGAACTGCAGACTGCCTGCACCCTTCCAGCGAGGGTCGGTATCCGGAAAGTGCATTCCGATATCGCCCGCTGCAATTGCGCCGATGATGGCGTCGGTGATGGCGTGCGAGAGTACATCGGCATCGGAATGCCCTTCGAGACCAAACTCACACGGAACGGTAACGCCGCCCAGAATCAGCGGCCGGCCGACGACGATCCGGTGACAGTCCCAACCCTGTCCAACCCGAATCAAGGGTGCTCCTGCGAATAGATAAGACGCGCCAGATCCATGTCGGCAGGCTTGGTGATTTTGATATTCCGCTCACTACCCAGGATCACGCTGACTTCCACCTGGTCGAGCCGTTCCACCAGACTGGATTCATCAGTGCCCGTGAAGTTATCCGCGTCCGCAGCTTCGTAGGCCCGGCGGAGCAAATCGACGCGGAAAACCTGCGGCGTCTGCGCCAGCACCAAATGCTCGCGGGAAATGGTGGACCGAACCCTGGCCCCACCAGCCTGCGCGCCACTCACCTGCTTCACGGTATCCACCGGCACGATACCAACAATGGCTGCTCCGTTGAGAACCGCTTCTTCCACCACGCGGCGAATGGTGTCGAGCTCGATGAACGGGCGCACCGCATCATGAACCGCGACAAAATCCGTGGCGGGGTCGAGTGCGGCCAGCGCATGTTCCACCGATTGCTGGCGGGATTGTCCGCCGGCCACAACCTTGAGCTCGCCCAGGAGACCTTTCGTTTCGGGTGTCAGTAACTCGCGCACCCATTCGATATCGTCTTCGCGAACGGCGACCACGATTTCATACACCAGGGGTGAGGCGACGAACTTCCTCACGGTGTGAACCAGGATCGGCTCACCTTCCAGAAGCATGAACTGCTTCCGGCTGGTGCCGCTCGATTCGGCGGGTACGGGGACAGTCCCTTTAAGCATCCGGGTTCCCAAACCGGCTGCGGGCAGAATAACCGCTAGTTTCACTTATTCTCCGACGGCCTGAACTCTTACTGGCACTGGGTGGACGGCATGACTGCGCTCGTCGTACTTGCCGAAAATCATCTTTCCGGCAGTGGTTTGCAGGACGCTGGTAACCGAAATGTCGATCGTCCTGGAGATCATACGCCGCGCGTTGTCCACCACCACCATGGTACCGTCATCCAGGTAAGCCACACCCTGGCTCTGTTCTTTGCCTTCCTTCAGAATGAAGACGCGCATCAGTTCGCCCGGCAGTACGATGGGCCGCACCGAGTTCGTGAGCTCATTAATGTTGAGAACTTTCACGCCGCGGACGTGGGCCACCTTGTTCAGATTGAAGTCGTTGGTGACGATCCCGCAACCGTACAGAGTGGCCAGCTCGATCAGCTTCATATCCACTTCTTTCACGTTCGGGAAGTCCTGCTGGACCACTTCGATGGTGAGGTTGGTCATCTTCTGGAGGCGCTGCAGCACGTCGAGACCGCGGCGTCCACGGGTTCGTTTCATGCTGTCGGCGGAATCCGCCACCATTTGCAATTCATGGAGTACGAACTGTGGCACCACCAGAACTCCGTCCAAGAAGCCGGTGTCGGCAATATCGGCGATCCGTCCGTCGATGATCACACTGGTATCAAGGATCTTCCAGCTATGGCGGAGATCGTTCTCGCCGACAAAAACATCGCCCAGCGCCGAGAGGTTCAGAACGTCGCCCTTGGCAGCGCCCAGTACCGCGCCGAACCAGGCGAACAGGACCAGGCTGAAGATCTCCACGAGCCGCAGGGCTGGAGTCGTGTCGAGGCCGAGGTGGCCAAGAACGACGCTGGCGAGCGCGGCGCAGCAGAGGCCCGCCAGAAGGCCCACCGCTGTTCCGAGCAAGCGTTTCATGGTGATTTTGCGAAGCCGCAGTTCAACAAGGATGGCGAGGCATGCGACCAGCGCACCGCCGCCCGCCGCCGCCCACAACGGAGTGGCAGGTGAACGAAACCAGGCAGACGACGCTGCCAGCGCTGAAATAAACAATGCCCGAATTAAAAGAAAATCAATCACTTAGGCCGCCTTTAGGGACTGCCAGAGATTTTACCAAAGCGCACATTCCGGCGTACGGCAGGTTGTGAGAATCAGTAAGATTATCCGCGTGGAACGGATCGGCCTACGGCTGCGCAGCCGGAACTGGATACTGATTGGGGATCATGCCGAGCGGGTAATAGGCGTGTTTGACGGCCGCGCCCTTCAGTTCTGCGATGCGGATGCCGGAGCCATCGGGCCCCAGCGATTTACCTGCCGGACCACTGGTTACCATTTCCAAATCGCCGTCTTTGCCGAACGAATTTTTGTGATAATGCCCGGCGAAGACGTAGTGAACCCCGTACTTCTTCAGCAGGCTGAGAACTCTGATGCGGGTCCCCATCGGGATATTGAAGTACTGATCCGGCTCGTCCGCCTTTTCGAGGAAGAACGGGATGTGCTGGAAAATAACGGGCGTGGCACCGGCAACCTGAGTTTTTTTTAGCTCTGCTTCCAGCCAGACTTCCTGTTTCGCAGCTTCAGCGGGAACTTTTGCCGGGGCCTTGAACAGGCTGGAATCCAGCACAATGCCGTAAAGAGAGTCTTCCCGGAACGAATAGTAGTCGGGCCCGTAGGCCTTCCGGTAAGCGGCCAGGGTTCCGGGCGTCGGGTCATTCGCCACATCATGATTGCCGGGTACGCTGTGGAGTTTGATGGAAGGGTCCAGCTTCCGGTTGATGCGCTGGTATTCGGCGATCTGGTCGGCGTTGCCTTCCTGGTTGGTCAGGTCGCCCGTCACCACCAGGAAGGCGGGCCGCAAACGGTTCACGTTTGCGACCACGAATTCCCAGTTGGCCGTTTCCTGGCGAAAGTCCTGATTATTGGTAAACATGCCGAACTGCGGATCCGACGCATGTACCCAGAACAGGGGTGCCTGCGCGAAGACAGGCATTACGGCTAATAAAAACGGCGCAAAACGGCGTATCAAACTTTCAACTCCCACGGTTTGGTGTATTTGCGCTCCAGATACGGTCTTGCCGGAGCCTGGGCTAGCGTTTCTTTCTCCGCGTTCCAGTCGAGGCGGAGTCCGGTGCGGAGGGCGATATTTCCCAGCAGAGCGGTCGATGTGGAACGGTGCCCGTTCTCGATATCGCTGGCGGGCTTCTGGCGGTTCTTGATGCAGTCAAGGAAGTTGCGCCAGTGGTCGCGGCCATGGTTATTGGAACTCTGGACCACGGTCTCGGTGAGCGAACTGCCCTTTTCCGGCAGGATAACGTAACTGGCACGATCCACAAACAGCGTGCCTTTGTCGCCATGGAAAACAGTCCCGTAGCTACGGCCGGCCAGGGCTCCACCATAGAGCGCGTTACCGTTGAACATGCGATTTTCGTAAGTCGCAATCATCCCGTTCGGATACTCGTACGTCACCTGCAGCGTATCGGGAGTCTCGCGATTGTCCTTGATCATGTACTTGCCACCGATGGAGGTGATGGAGCGGGGAGACAGTTCATTGAAGGCCATCTGCGCGATATCGAGGACGTGGACACCCCAGTCGGTCATCATCCCGCCGGCATAATCCCAGAACCAGCGGAAGTGGGAGAAAGCGTTGGGGTCCATGCCAAAACGGTTCTTGTTGAAGGGGCGTTCCGGCGCGGGGCCGAGCCACATCTTCCAGTCCAGATCACTGGGGGGCGCTGAATCTGCCGGAGTACCGATACCTTCCACGGGGCCATTGCCGTAGTTAAAGGTTCGGATAAACGTGACTTTGCCGATGGCTCCGTCCTTCACCAGTTGGGTGGCCTTCTGGAAGTGGACGCCCGACCTCTGTTGCGTACCGACCTGCACCACGCGGTTGTATTTGCGGGCGGCCTGCACCATCTTACGGCCTTCTTCAATGGTGACGCTGATCGGCTTTTCCACGTAGACGTCTTTACCCGCTTTGCAGGCCTCCACCGCCATATAGGCGTGCCAATGGTCCGGGGTAGCGATGCAGACGGCGTCAACGGATTTATCTGCCAGAACCTCGCGGAAATCTTTAATCGCCTTCGCAGCGGGACGCCCGCCGGGTTCACCGTTCGGCCCCCTTGCGCTGCGGGCCTGAGCTTTTTCCAGATTCGGCTGGTAGATGTCGCAGACCGAAACCACGTCCACGTCCGGGTGCGCCATGGCGGAACCCATGTTGCCCTGGCCCTGGCGTCCTGTGCCAATGAATGAGACTCGGATACGATCGTTTGCGCCCTTTAGGTTGCCCGTAAAGATGGCGGTGGTGAACGCGGCGGCCCCCAGCTTCAGCAGATCGCGGCGGTCGCCAACAAAGTTATTCTCAGGCATAAAACCCTCCACTGGCATTATCCACCCGCAGGGCTTTAGGCCTCGAACCTATCGCACGTAGACGAAGACGTTGGCCTGCGAAGTAACCCCGCCAATGGTAACGGTGACGGGTACCTTACCGGTATCGGCATCGGCCGCAACGACAGCGTTGAGCTGCATCAGGCCCGCGACAGAAGCTGGCGCTGCGCCAGAATACACCACGTTGGCCGGTTTCCCGCCGATGGTAACGGAAATCGGCGCAACCGTGGCAGGGTAAGGTCCGTTCACCAGCACGCCATCCTTCGGCTGCGGTGTTTCGGCGCCATCGCCGGTCAGATAGAGCGCGATGGCCGCGCCTCTTTGGACCGGGTTTGCCTCGCTATTGAGGCTGTCACCGGAGATGGCCGCAGCGGGTCCGGTTCCGGAAGAATTCACGGTGAAAATACCGGGCCCCGCGTCGGCGACAGTGGCGCTAAGCGCGGTGGAGGCGATGCCGTTATATTCCACGGTAATGGCGGTGGAGCCCTTTCCCTGAACGCTGTAGGGCACGATGGCAGCTACCGCGGCAGGAGAGGCGTAGATGACGGGGGAAGCCACGCCATCAAAAAGAACCCTGGTGGTCTGCACGGATTTCTCCATGAAGCCTCCGGAACTGAGGCCGAAAGTAGCCAGGTTGGCGGGCCCCATGCCGGTTCCGGTGAAGAACGCGATCATACCGGGCGCTACCGTTCCGGCAACGTAACTGGCGGCGTTGGCGACAGATGCAACCACGGGCCGGGACGAGGCACGAACCGAAACCTGAGCTGTTCCCAGGCCGGAATCTTTGTTGCTGGCGCTGATCGCCGAGTAGGTGAACGGGTCAGTGCCTTCAAACGACACGGTGGGCCTATAGACAACCGTGTTGCCGGAGACATTGGCGATGCCGCGCGCAGGCTGCGTGACAATTTTGAGCGTGGCGCCCGAGGGCACGTTTACCGGGATAGTGACCGCCTGCCCCTGGATGACGGAGCTGGACGTGTTGGCCAGCGTGGCCACGGCCTGTGAACTTCCGTTGCCCCCCGGACCGTTGTGGCACGTATAGCAACCCACCTGGTAGCCGCGGAAAGCGGGGATGTTGCCGTATTGGCTGCTCAGCGTCCGGTTGGTGAGAACCCGGGAAATAACGGTGCCCTGATAGCTTCCGCCGTGACAGGTGGTGCATTGTGTCCGGTTGCGCGAGGCGGTATCGGGATGGGCGTTGATCCAGGCAGCACCGGCAGTATGGAGACCGTGGGGCCCGCCGTTCGTGGAACTCACGCCGCTCTTGTGGCAGGCAGCGCAATCGCCAATAACACCGGCTGCGCCCTGCAAGTCCTGGGACTGCAGATTGTCAGCCGCCCGGTTGCTGGGGTACTCGGCGTGCGCCGGGCCGTGGCAAGCGGCGCACTGGAGGCCGCCGTGTCCGGTTGAAGCGCTGAAAACCGAAGTGCCGGTTGTGGCGAATGTGGTGTCAGAAGAGGTGCGCACTGTGCCGGTCACGTCAAATGCCGACGTGGCCTGATACGGCGCTGAGGTGGAATGGCAGGACTGGCAGCGGGGCAGGCCCGCATAACTGGTGCGCGCCGGGTCTGCCAGTTTGCTCATATTACCGTGGCAGTTCTGGCACTGAATCTGTAAATTGCCGCTGCCATCGGCGGAGTGCCCCATGGCTCCTCGCAGCGACTGGGTGGTGTTGCCGGGGTGGCAGTTGTAGCAAGCGGAGCGATTGGTCGAATTGTCGAGAGTATCGCTGGTGGCCGGGTCGATAATGCTGGCATGATGGCCGTGCATGGCAGTCGTAAACTGGCTCAGGCCGGAAATGCCGGGCGTTGCGCGCAGATTGGAGGCGTGACAAGCGGTGCAGAGTACCGGAGTGCCGGCGGTAGCGGCGTCCAGCAGGCCAGTGCCGTAACCGGCTGTCGCCAGAGCCGCCGTATAGGCCGGATTCCGGCGATTCTTGCCGTCGTGCAGGGCCAGGATATTCAGCTTGAAGTCGCGATTCGGATTGGGGTCGTTGACGTAGCCGGTGAGTGGCCGGGCATCGGCATTCACACCGGAGGCGTGGCAACTGCGGCACTCCACTTCATTCGACACGGGGAGCGTAGTGCGGGCAGTGGCCAGGATTGTGCCGGAAGCGTCCCGCACAATCACGCGAACCATGGGCGAGTAGTTGACGTTCCAGTTATCGTCGTAGGCTGTAAGGGGAATCCACGGCGCGGTGAAACGATTCAGGGCTGGATCAAAAGAAAGCTGCTGCGGCCCACTCGCCGACATCAGATTGCCGGCGATGCCAACTCCGGGCTGGTCCGAGCCACCGAAGAGAGCTTTGGCGAAGGGCCAGAAATTCGTCTTGCCCACTGAAGTGGTATTGACACTACCCGTGGAATCAGCGAGCGCCTCCCAGGTGATCTTTAGAGCGCCGGCGCTGGTGACCAGCTTGCCGGAACCATCCAGAACCTGGGCGTTGATCTGCGCTCCGGCAGGCCAAATACCGAAGACGGAGTAGTCGCGCTCAATCGGATTCATGCCTCGCTCACTCCACGCGAGGACAGTCCATGTTGCCGCAGGCGCACTACAGGCGGTTGCCAGCAGCAGGCCCGTCAAAAGATACGGGGATATCAGGGGATTACGCACTTACTAACGCTTACGAATCTCAACACAGTCCGGTTTCGCCTTATACGTGACGGAGACGCCGATAACGGTTGATGAGCGCGTTTGTCGAGCTGTCGTGATGCAGGTCGGCACCGGAAGTCAGCTCGGGCTGAATCTGAACCGCCAGAACCTTGCCCAGTTCCACACCCCACTGGTCAAACGAATCCACCTGCCAGATCACGCCCTGGGTGAAGACGTTGTGCTCATAGAGCGCGACCAGCTTACCCAGAATTTCAGGCGTGAGACGGTCGGCCAGCAACATATTTGAGGGCCGGTTGCCCTCGAAGACGCGGTGGGGTACCAGCCATTCCTCATTGCCTTCGGCACGAACCTGATCGGCTGTCTTCCCGAAGGCCAGAGCTTCCGCCTGAGCGAAGAGGTTCGCGATCAGAATGTCGTGGTGAGGGCCGTGCGAATTTAATGAATGAACGAAGCCAATGAAGTCGCAAGGGATGAGCTTCGTTCCCTGGTGAATGAGCTGGTAGAAAGAATGCTGGCCGTTCGTGCCCGGTTCGCCCCAGTAAATCGGACTGGTCTCCCACTGGGCGCGTTCTCCCGAAAGCGTGACGTACTTGCCGTTGCTTTCCATGGTGAGCTGCTGCAGGTAGGCGGGGAAGCGCTTCAGGTATTGGTCGTAGGGGAGCACTGCCACGGACTGCGCGCCGAAGAAGTTGTTGTACCAGACGGTCAGCAGGGCCATCAGAACGGGCAGATTTTCGTGGAACGGCGCGGTGCGGAAATGCTCATCCATGGCGTGGAAGCCCGCCAGCATGGCGCGGAAGTTGTCCGGCCCGATGGCGAGCATGGTGGAGAGGCCGATGGCCGAATCCATGGAATACCGGCCGCCTACCCAGTCCCAAAAACCGAACATGTTGGCGGTATCGATGCCGAAATCGGAGACCCGTGCGGCGTTGGTGGAGACTGCGACAAAGTGGCAGGCAACGGCCTTCTCGTCACCCAGTTGGGCCAGCGCCCAGGCTCGGGCCGAGTAAGCGTTGGTCATGGTCTCCAGCGTGCCGAAGGTCTTGGAGGCCACGATGAACAGGGTCTCATCGGCATTCAGATCGTGAGTGGCCTCCGCGAAATCGGTGCCGTCCACGTTGGAGATAAAGCGCAGCGTCAGGTCGCGCTGGGCATAGCTGCGCAGAGCTTCATACGCCATTACCGGGCCCAGATCGGAGCCGCCGATCCCGATATTCACTACATTGCGGATCCGCTTGCCGGTAAAACCGAGCCACTCGCCCGAGCGGACGCGATTCGCGAAATCGCTCATCCGGTCCAGAACTGCGTGAACTTCGGGGATAACATTCACGCCATCCACGAACACTTCCGCGCCCCGGGGCGCCCGCAGGGCAGTGTGCAGAACCGGGCGTTTTTCGGTAATGTTGATCCGGTCGCCCCGGAACATGGCATCCATGGCAGCACGCAGGCCGGAGGCCTCGGCCAGTTTCACCAGCAGCGAGACGGTTTCCGAGGTGATGCGGTTCTTGGAGTAGTCGAGGAAGAGACCTTCCGCCTCCACCGAAAACTGCTGGGCGCGATTCGCATCCGCCGCAAACAAATCCCTTAAATGTAACGCCTGAACCTGAGAAGCGTGCTTCTGCAGATCCTGCCAGACCGGAAGCTCGATGAGTGAACCCATATCCCTTAAAGCTATCAGGCTGGATGGACCTGAGTCAGCGCCGAACGGCCTGGCCGTTCAAGGTAACGCGCGTCCGCCTTTCCGAAACCGAAACACTGTCGTCGCCCATCTTCGTTAATGCCACGCGGTATTAATGCCACGCGGTCGTCCTTTTGATTGGCGCCTGCCGCTTTGCGCGCGCCTTTCCAACGTTCGTTTTCCCGAACGCATATATAAAGGGTGAGTAGCTCATGCATTCGGTGCCTTCCCAGCAGGTGTAGACCACCGGCAGATAGTGCTCGAACTTCTGGCTGAAGTTCAGCGTCGCGCCTTGGCTTATATAAAGGTTCACGTTGTTATCCAGATGAATGGCCCCTACTTGGGAACTCCCCGGCTCTCACAGCTGGGATACCATGCCAATAATGAAGCTAAAGCTGGCAGCGGCGATCGCCTTCGCCGCAATTTCCGCCCAAACCGTTGCCGCGCAGGCGTTCCCGGGGGCCGCCGAACTGGACACCGCCATCGGCGATGCCATCAGGGAGGACAAAATCCCCGGCGCTGTCCTGTTGATTGGCCATGAGGGCAAAGTGGTCTATCGAAAGGCGTACGGGAACCGGTCGCTCTCGCCGACGCGCGAACCGATGACGGTGGATACGATTTTCGATGTTGCCTCGCTCACCAAAGTGGTCTCCACCACTACCTGCATGATGAAGCTGGTGGAAGAAGGCAAGGTTGGAGTTGATGAGCCCGTCACGAAGTACCTGCCGGAGTTTCAGGGCGGCAAGAGTGCCATCACGATTCGGGATCTGATGACGCATTTTTCCGGTTTTCGGCCCGATCTGGACCTGGCCCCGGTCTGGAGCGGCTACGAGACGGGGATCAAGCTGGCCCTGAATGATAAGCCAGCCAATCCGCGACAGGCGAAATTCGTTTACAGCGACATCAATTTCATTCTGCTGGGCGAAATCGTTCGCCGCGTGGGCGGTGCCCCGGAAAACGAGTATGTGAAGAAAGTCCTGTTCACTCCGCTGGGCATGAAGGACTCCGGCTATCTGCCGCCCGCCAGCCTCAAGGGCCGAATTGCGCCAACCGAGATCCAAAAAGACGGCACGCTCCTGCGCGGCGTAGTCCACGACCCGACCACGCGCTACATGGGTGGCGTCGCCGGACACGCCGGGGTGTTCTCCACCGCCGACGACCTGGCGAAGTTCTGCCAGATGCTGCTGGATGGCGGCAAGGGTCTGTTCACGCCGGAAGTAATTAAGGAATTCACCACGCCGCATACGCCGACCAACCAAAAGATTCAGCGTGGCCTGGGCTGGGATATCGATTCTCCGTATTCGGGAAACCGTGGCGACCTGTTCCCGGTTGGTTCGTTTGGGCATACCGGGTTCACCGGAACCTCCATCTGGATCGATCCGGCCTCAAAAAGCTACGTTATTCTGTTAGCGAATTCCGTGCATCCTCATCAAAGGAAGCCGATTACACCCCTCCGCCGCCAGGTGGCAACAATCGCCGCCAAAGCCCTGGGCTATCCCCAAACCAAAGCTGGCACCAGAACAGGCGAAACGCAAACGGGCCTGGATCTGCTCGCCAGCGCCAACTTCGCGCCATTTCAAGGGAAGAAGATTGGCCTGATCACCAATCATTCCGGGATCGACCGGGATGGACGGCGGAATATCGATCTGATGAAGAAGGCCGGAGTACAAATCGCCGCGCTGTTTTCGCCCGAGCACGGGTTTGCCGGGGTGGAGGATCGCGAGGGAATCGGCCATACGACCGACCCGGTCACCGGCATTAAAGTCTGGAGCCTTTACGGAAATACGATGCGGCCGACGCCGGAGATGCTGAAAGGTCTGGACATCCTGGTGTTCGATATTCAGGACATAGGTGTTCGTTTTTATACATATCCATCGACCATGCTGTACTCCATGGAGGAGGCGGCGAAAGCAAAGATCCCGTTTTATGTTCTGGACCGACCAAATCCGCTGACCGGCTTGCACCCCGAAGGGCCCATGCTGGATGCGGACAAGACCTCATTTGTGGGAGCCTACCCTCTGCCGTTGCGGCACGGTTTGACCATCGGGGAGCTGGCAAAGCTGGAGAATGGCGAGAAGCACGTTGGCGCGGACCTGCATGTGGTGGAGCTCACGGGCTGGAAACGGTCGCAGTGGTTCGACGAAACGGGGCTGAAGTGGGTGAACCCGTCGCCAAACATTCGCAGTCTGAACGCGGCGATCCTGTACCCGGGGCTTGGAATGCTGGAATATTCAACGAACTATTCGGTGGGCAGAGGTACGGATGCACCGTTCGAGGCGGTCGGGGCAGAGTGGATTCGGGGGGCAGAGCTTGCCGGCAAACTCAACGCGAAGGAAATTCCGGGAGTGAAATTCTATCCGACGACGATGAAACCGACGTCATCCCACCTGGCGGGCAAGACAATTGAGGGAGTTGGATTCGTTCTTACCAACCGGGACACCTTCGAGGCTGGCCGGTTTGGGTTGGAGCTTGCCAGTGCGATGGCGGCGCTGTATCCGGGGAAGCTGGACTTCAGCGTGGACTGGAAACTGATTGGAAACGGTGCGGTGATGGAAGCTTTGACAAAAGGTTCCATCACCGCACAGGAAGCCGGCCGCCACGGCTTGGACGACTTCCTGCAATTGCGTGAGAAGTACCTGCTGTACCGTTGATTCGTGATGAACCCTTTAGGCTGCCGCAGCGGCCTTTTCGGCGGCCGTTTTATTCTTACTACCAGGCGGACGCCCTCGCTTTTTGGCTTCCGACATCCATGCCGGTGGCCTGCCGCGACGACGCCCGTCCGCCAGACGCTCTAAACTCATGATCGCCTCCTCTAACTGCTCCCGTTCCTGACGCAATTCGGTCAGAATCTTGGTTACGTCCATGGGGTAACTCCTGATTGGTAATGTCGTTCGGCCAGATTGGCTCCCGAAACCCTCGGTTCCAGATTCGGAACGAAATCGGTGAAAACCAAACTAAGCCTAGATAAAGTTTTATCGCAAAAATAACCCCATTGCAAGGAGTTTTGTTTCGCCAACAGAACTAAATTTGCAAAAGCAGTACCAGCACCGGGAACAGGAATAGGGCAAGCGGGAAGACTTATGCGCTCTTTTGGGAGCGGTTACGCCAGTAGAAATAGAGAGGTAAACCCAACAGCATTAATGCGATGCCGAGCAATGCCTGCACGGGTTTATCCCGCAACGTCTGGACCTCAAGAACGGTAGCACCGATAAGAAACAGAGCGGGAACAACGGGGTAGCCGAGGGTTTTGTAGGGCCGTTCCAGCTCCGGTCGTTTCCTCCGCAGAACAAAAACGGACGCGGTGGCCATGGCGTACAGGATCCAGCTACCGAAGATGACGAAGTTGTAGAGGTCGTCGTACCGGCCGGACAGAACGAGCAAGCTGGACCAGCCGGTCAACATGATGATGGACATGCCCGGCGTCTGGAAGACGGGGTGGACTTTGGCTGCGGACTTAAAGAAGAGGCCATCGCGGGCCGCCGCGTACGGTACGCGGGCACCGGAGAGAATAGAGCCGTTCAGGGCGGCGAAGATGGAAATCATCGCGGCGATGGAGACGGCTGCCGCGCCGGCCGGGCCCTGGACCCGAAGCATCATTTCTGCGGCAACCAATTTATGGGTCGCAACTTCCCCGGGGGTAAGAACGCGGAAATAGGCCCAGTTGGCCAGCATGTAAATAGCGATGACGAGGACGGTGCCACCAATCAGGGCCAGCGGGAGATTCCGTTTGGGGTTCTTTATTTCCGACGCAACCATGCCGACGTTATTCCATCCGTCATAAGCCCAAAGTGCGGCCACCAGCGCAGCGATAAAGCCGGTTCGGAGCGGCGGGACATCGGGGAGAGGAACACTAACGGCGGGGTGGGCGTAAAAGAGCCCGGCGGCGATAACAAAGGCGATGAGTGCGACCTTCAGGATAGTTACGGCCACCTGCACACCGCCGCCCACGCGAACGCCGACGTAATTTACGGCGCCGAGCACCAAAATCAGGACAAGCGCAAAAATCTGGCCGTACTTGATGGGGAGGGGTCCAAGGGTGAACCAAACCCGCTCAAACTCGGGGATAAAGTGGGCCGTGTACTCGAAGAAAGCAGTGGCCAGGGTCGCAATAGACCCGCTTTTCGCCACTGAGAGTTGGGTCCAGCTATAGAGATAACCCCACACAGGGCCATAGGCCTCAGTAAGATACACGTATTCGCCGCCGGCACCGGGAAGGGCCGCCGCAAGTTCCGCGTACGTTAGCGCGCCCGCCAGAGTCAGGGCTCCACCCACCACCCAGACAAGGAAAACCATTTCGACCGAGCCCACGCTCTGGATCATCGTTTGGGGGACGCGGAAAATCCCGCTGCCAATTACGGTTCCCACAACGATAGAAAGGGCGGCCGCCAGCCCGAGTGCCCTGCGCAGTTCCGTCATAGCTTTTTCCTCCAGCCGAACACCAGACTGGCTACATATCCAGTGGCAAATGTTGTGGTGCTGCCGATCATCACCCACCAGGTGAAGGGGATTTTTGTACCCAACTTCACAAAGAGCATCATGACGGCTCCGGCAATGACGCCGGCAATGGCGGCCCGCTCGTCCGGGCCTCGGGTGAGAACGCCCAGCAGGAAGACGCCCAGCAGGATTCCAAGTGTGACAGAAGCGATGGAAAGGCCCGATTCGAGAACGGAACCCCACTGGCTGGCAACCAGCGCGATGGCTACCAGAACGCCCCCCCAGGCGATGGTGACAAGCCGGGAGACCTTCAGATAGTGAGCTGGCGTGTGCCTGGATTTTGTCATCGGCTCATAGAAATCAATCACGGTAGCGGAGGACAGGGAGTTGAGCGCGGCTGAGAGATTCGCCATGGCCGCCGCGATAATGGCCGCCATCGCCAGACCGGCCACGCCGACGGGCAGAGCTTCCCAAATGAAGGTAGGGTAGAGGCGGTCCTGCGGTCCGGCGGGAGCTTTGCCTTCTTTCAGAACCCAAAGAAGAACGCCGATAGTGAGAAACAGGCAGAACTGAACGAAGATGACGCCCCAACTGCTAAGAAGCGCCAGGCGACTTTCGCGCTGATTTTTGGCGCTCAACAGACGCTGGACCACCAATTGGTCAGTCCCATGGCTGGCGGTGGTGAGGAAACAGCCGCCGACCAGGCCCGCCCAGAAAGTGTAGGGTGTGGTCCAGGACCAATGGAAATCAAAAACCTGGAACTTGCCGGCGGCAGCGACCTTATGCAGCGCCGGCCCGATACCGCCGGGGAGTTTATCGCCAAGAACGATCAGGCTAACGACGGCGCCAAGAACGTACATGCCCATTTGCAGGACGTCCGTCCAGATGACCGCGGTCATACCGCCTTCAAAAGTGTAAAAAAGCGTAAGGCAAACGATCACCACAATGGAGGTGAGCCCGCCGGTATGGAGAATAATGCCGATGACGATGGAAATAGCGAAGACCCGGACGCCTTCAGCCAGGGAGCGGGTGACCAGAAAGATACCCGCCGTCACCTTGCGGACGTTTGGCCCGAATCGGCGCTGCATCAGTTCATAGGCCGTAAAGAACTGGCCGGAGAAGTACTGAGGCAGAAAGATGGTGGAGATAACCACCCTGGCGAGGAGGTAGCCGAAGACGACCTGGAGAAAGACGTAACTGCCGCCGAAAGCGAGCGGCGGCGTGCCAATAATGGTCAGCGTGCTGGTCTCAGCGGAGACGATAGAGAGCGCAATGGCCCACCAGGGAGCGTTTTGCCCTCCCAGGAAATAGTCTTTCAGGGTCTTTTGGGATTCTTTGAAGCGGGCGCCGAACCACGTTACACCGAGCAGGTAGGCGGCAATAATGGCAAGATCAATGAGTCGCAAGGGCTTCCGGCGATTGTAACAGCACGCTCAGGAACTTGCGCGGGAGGACGCGCCGTCCAATTCGTCGTAGTCGGGTTTTGCCCGGTCAGGACCAGAAGCTCATTGCCCGGAGGCTGCGGGTTCGGTATACTCCGCTTTTGCCGTTCTTTGGTGTATTGAGGTTTGATGTATTCTTTTAAGACTGACGAAATTCCTGAGACGGAGTTTCACCAGTGAACGGCTATCAGCAGCGGGAGGCAATGGAACGTGTATTTTCGTTTAGTTAGAACAGCAATAGTGGCAGCGGTACTAGCCGCTTTACCATGCACCGTCCTGGCTCAGTACAAGGATCAGGCGGAGAGCGATGTCGCGCAGGCCGCCGGCAAAGAGACTGATCTCCAAAAGAAGATTGACAAGCTGAAGGAATGGGAACAAAAGTACCCGGACAGCCAGCTGAAGGGCCAGCGCACGCTGATGGTGGCGCAGGCGCTGCTCGGCATGACCACGCCCTCCTATGGAAAGACCGGCCCCGCCGACCTTCTGGATGGCTCAGAAAAGGCTGGTCGTCAGCTTGCTGACAATCTGGATAATTACTTCGCGACAGCCAACAAGCCCGCCGCGGTAACTGATCAGCAGTGGTCCGACGCCAAGAAGCAGTTCGGCATGGGTGTGCATTCGACACTTGGCTGGATCTACTACGCGCAAAAGAAGAACCCCCAGGCTGAAACGGAATTCAAGGCTGTGCTCGGGATGGACCCCAATCAGGCCCAGGTTTCCTACTGGCTGGGAAGCGCCATCATTCGCCAGAACAAGGTGGAGCGTTATTCGGAAGCGCTGTACTCCATCGCTCGCTCCATCTCAGTAACGGGGGCCGCTGCCTTGGCTCCGGCTGCCGCCACCGCGGCTGATGCGTACCTGAAGAAGGCGTACGCAGGCTATCACGGTGACGATTCGGACCTGGACAAGCTCAAGGCTGCTGTTGCGGCCGGCCCGCTTCCCGCGGCCGACTTCCACATCCGCAGCATTGAAGAAATCGAAAAAGAGAAGTTCGCGAACGAAGACGAGTTCAACAAGGCGCACCCCGATGTTGCTCTCTGGCGCCAGCTCCGCACGGCTCTGAAGGCTGACGGTGGCGATGCCTACTTCGCAAACGTGAAAGAAACGCAGATTCCCCCCGATGCCATCGGTATGTTCAAGGGCAAGATTGTGGCCGTGAACGACAAAGACATCGTGGTGAACGTGGATGCCGGTGCCGGCGATACAACGCTGAAGTTCGATAAGGCGGTTAATAAGACCGCGATCAACGTGGGCGATGCTATCGAGTTCAAGGCAGTGGTGGAAGCCTTCGCCAAAGAACCTTACATGCTGACCCTGCTGGTGGATGAGCCGAAGGACAGCATTAAGGGCTTGCCCGACAACGCGTTTGCCGTTCAGGCAGGCCCGAAGAAGGTCGCGCCCAAGAAGGCTCCGGTGAAAGCGGCCCCCAAGGCTCCTGCCAAAAAGTAACGCTGTAGTTTATTCAGGAGAAGACGAACCGCCGCCGGATGCGCCTCCCGCTCCCGGCGGCGGTTTCTATTTCAGCCATGCTCAACGAAACCTTATTCCATAACCGACGCGTCATCCAGCTTGAGAACAGCCAGATCCGTGTCAGCGTAACGGTGGAGGGCGGCCACATTGCCGAAATCCTCGATAAAGCCACGGGCGTGAGCCCGATGTGGTTGCCGCCATGGCCCTCGATTGAGATCAGCGCGTGGTCGCCGGAAAAGTACCCGGAATACGGCAATGATTCGGAGAGTAAGCTGCTCGCCGGCATCATGGGCCACAACCTGTGCCTCGATATGTTCGGGCCACCTTCCGACGAGGAAGCCCGCGCGGGCATGGTGGCGCACGCGGAGGCTGGCGTGGCACCCTGGGTGTTCACCGACAGCGGGAGTGAGGTAAGCGGCAGCTGCGTGCTGCCCGCTTCGCAACTGGCTTGTACGCGGACACTGCGGCTGGAAGGCCGGAGGCTTCGGGTGAAGGAGACGGTGGAAAACCTCTGCGCACTGGACCGGCCCATCGCCTGGACTCAGCATGTAACGCTGGGGCCGCCTTTCGTAGCGAACGGCAAGACAGAATTCCGCATGCCGGGCACAAAATCCCGCGGCATTGGCGAGACAACGGATTTCGATTGGCCAATGCACCCCCTGGCCGATGGAAGCCTCCGCGATCTGCGAGTCTATGCGGACGCCGCTTCCTCTTCCAGCTTCACCACACATCTGATGGATACCGAGCAGGCGCGGGCGTACTTTTTCGCGTGGTCGCCCGAATCGAAGGTGGCGCTGGGGTATGTATGGAATCGGGCTGATTTCCCGTGGGTAGGAATCTGGGAAGAGAATCGCAACCGCTCTCATGCGCCCTGGCTGGGGCGCACCCAAACGCGGGGCATTGAGTTCGGCGTTTCCCCGTTCCCGGAGACACGCCGGCAGATGCTGGAACGCGGGTCCCTGTTTGGGGAACCGGGCTATCGATGGCTCCCGGCCAGGGGAACACTTTCTGCCGAGTACTACGCGGCCATCACCGCTGCTGATGCCATTCCGGAATCTCTGGATGGCTTCGAAGCGTTACTTTAAGCGATCAGACTTTAGGTGATCAGCTACCATGATCTAAATCGTCTGATTTAGATTCGTACATGACCTCTACCTCTCCCCCCACGCGTACAACCTGGGACGCGTGGCTTTATGCGCTGACCATCTTCGTCTCCGCATTCCTGCTGTTTCAGGTACAGCCCATGATCGCCAAGATGATTTTGCCGTGGTTTGGCGGAACCTCGTCGGTCTGGAGTACCTGCATGCTGTTCTTCCAGATGGCGCTCCTGCTGGGCTACGTCTACGCGCACTGGCTGCACGCCTTGCCGCCGCGGCGTCAGGCGATTGTGCATTGCGGCCTGCTGCTGCTTAGTTTGGCGGTGCTGCCCGTTCTGCCCAATGCAAAATGGAAGCCAACAGACGCGAGCGACCCGTCGTGGCCGATTCTTGGGCTGCTCACCGTAACAATTGGCCTGCCGTACCTGGCGCTCTCGACAACCAGTCCGCTGCTTCAATCCTGGTACGCGCGGCGAGCGGGCTCAGTGCCTTACCGGCTTTTCGCGCTGTCGAACTTTGCCTCCATGCTGGCGCTGTTGAGTTACCCTCTGCTGATTGAACCGGCGCTCACGGTACAGACACAGAGCTGGGCCTGGTCGGCAGGCTACGCGGTCTTCGCTGTTTCATGCGCGGCTGCCGCGTGGATCGCCGCACGGGGGCACAAGGCTACGGCCAGGAGCGAAGTCCGAGTGACCGTGCCACAGGGCGAGGAGCCCACCATGGCACTTCGCGCCCTGTGGATTGCCCTGGCGGCGTGTGCGTCCACGCTGCTGCTGGCCGTGACTACGTTTATCACGTCGGATATCGCGGCGATTCCTTTTCTTTGGGTCATGCCGCTTGGCGTCTACCTGATCACTTTTATCCTTTGCTTTGAGTCCAGCCGGATCTATCACCGGGGTGTCTTTTTCCCCCTGCTGGCGGCGGCTCTGGGCTGTTTCGCCTGGTACCTGGACGAAGATTCGCTGAGCGTGAATATCGTCCTCACCATTTCGTTGCTGGCCCTGTCACTTTTCGTTTGCTGTATGGTCTGCCACGGCGAACTGGCGCGGCTGAAACCGCACCCCAGTCGCCTCACGGGTTACTACGTGATGATTTCCATTGGCGGCGCGATTGGAGGACTTTTTGTAGGCCTGCTGGCCCCCAATATTTTCAACGCCTACCACGAATTTCCCCTGTCGCTGGCACTTTGCGCGGCCCTGTCGGCATTCCTGTTGTTCCGGGACTGGACGAATGTGGGGCCGGAGAAGTTCCGCAAGGCGGCGGCTTTTGCTCTTACCCTCGCGGTGGTTGCCTATTCCGGCTGGGTGGTGAAGAAGGAACGGTTCAACATCAGCGGCCTGAAAGCAATCGGGCGCAATTTCTACGGTGAACTCCGCGTACACGACTGGGGCAGCGACAGCAATCCGGCAGCTTACCGTGAACTCCTCCATGGGCGCATCAGCCACGGGATCCAGATGCGCGACCCGAAGCTGAAGCAGACCCCCGTGGCCTACTTTTGTGAGGGCAGTGGTATTGGCCACGCCATGCAAACCAGGTTGCCCAACGCGAACTGGAAGGTTGGAATTATTGGTCTTGGCGCGGGCGCGCTGCTGCCGTACGCCAAAGCGGGCGACACGTTCCGGATCTACGAGATCAATCCTCTGGTGCTGGATATGGCCAGAACCTGGTTCAGTTACCTGAAGGACACGCCGGCGAAGGTGGAGGTCGCGCTGGGCGATGGCCGTCTGGTGCTGGAGCGGGAGCCATCGCAGCAGTTCGACATGCTGGTGATGGATGCCTTTTCAGGCGACTCCGTGCCGGTCCACCTGCTAACCACCGAGGCGTTCACCACGTACTTCCGGCATGTGAAACCGGGGGGGATTCTGGCCGTGAACATCAGCAATCGCTATCTGGACCTGCAGCCCGTGATGGAGCGTGCGGCGACCGCGTTCGGCAGGAAGGCAATCGCATTCCACTACTGGGCCAAGGAATCGGAGTCACTGTGTGACTCTTCGTCCTGGGCGTTGCTGGTGGACAGCAAACTCCAGGCTTCCTCGGAAGCCCTGAAAACAGGGATCTGGCTGGCTCCGCATACGAAGTTCCGCATGTGGACTGATGATTTTTCCAACATGCTCAGCATCCTGCAATAGAGCTTGTCGCCCCTCGACCTATATCCTAAGAGCTTGATTGTTACCCTTACCATGAATCCGGCGATCGACCGGACCATAAGCGTGGACCGGCTCGCGTTTGACGACCGGGCGTACATTTTGTCCAGCAATGAATCGCCGGGAGGGCGAGGCATCAACGCATCCTGCGTGATTCACTCCTTTGGCGGTTCCACACTGGCGATTATTCCGGCGGGTGGAGAGCATGGAGAGCATTTTGAGCAATCCCTGAATGGCTGCGGCTTCCCCGTGGCGACGGTGCCGATCCGGAATGATGTCCGCCTCAATCTGACGATTACAGACAGGCACGGCCTGACCATCAAGCTGAATGAGATTGGGCCGCGCATGGCGGCGAGGGAAATTGAGGGCGTGGTCAAAGCCGTCTCCACCTACCTCGAAGACGCAACATGGCTGGCGCTTTGCGGCAGTCTGCCTCCGGGAGTACCGTCCGATTTCTACGCCACCATGATTGAACAGGCCAAAGAACGGGGCGTGAAGACGCTGCTCGATACGGACGGCGAGGCTCTGGCGCGGGGTATTGAAGCGGGCCCGACGATTGTGACTCCGAACCAGCAGGAAGCCGAACGCCTGCTGAATACGGTCCTGCTGACCCGGACGCAGGCCATCACAGCGGCGAAACGTATTCACACGCTGGGGGCCGCTTCCGTGGTTATTTCGTTGGGAAGCCGGGGCGCCATTGGGCTGAGGCCCGAGCCGGAAATAGCGATGTGGGAGGCAATTCCGCCGCGGATCGATGCAATTTCACCAATTGGCGCGGGGGACGCGATGGCTGCCGCCATCCTGTGGTCGCTCACGCAAAACGATGACTTTCCAGACGCCATCCGCTGGGGCGTCGCGGCGGGAACAGCGTCCGCAAAACTGCCCGGCATGAGCTTCGCTTCTCTGCAGCAGACCAGGGAGATCCACGACGAAGTGGACGTTCGCCCGATACGGCTGTAGTTATTCGGCGATTTCGTCTTTGAGTTCGTCGTAGAGGCGGGCGGCTTCGGAATCATCGTGCTGTTTTTGCGCGTCAACCACCTGAAGCCACTGGCCGAGAAGGCGGATCGGGTCGCCATCCAGATCGATACGGATCTTCTTCCGCTCCTGGTTGCCTTCCAGAAACACTGCGTCGATGCCGGTGGCGGTGGGACGGAGATCCAGGCGCTGGCTGAGAGCTTCCAGACGAAGGGAAGTCCCGATCCAGAAGAACCCGATCCGGACACGGCGCTTGTGCCCGGCAACAGTTGCCTCGCGCATTAGCCTGGTCGTAAAGTCCGCAGCCTTCAGTTTTGCAGCCCAGGGTGCTGCGGCCCGTTCATCGTCTTTCCGCGCGCTCCGCAGGTTCGCGTCGTCAAAACCGGAACCTTCCGTGCCTTCCAGCGCTTTAAGGCTATTCTCCAGATTGTCCAGGAAACTCATTAGTTAAACTATTGTCTCGCGACACCCTTCACGGCGCAGGAATCAAAGTTCGTCTGGAATAAACGAAGCCATTCTCTGTAAAAGTGGGGTGACATACCGGAGGCCAGGGGAGAGGGACAGGGTTGGCACACAGTTGGCCGGAACCTGGACGACCACTGTGTCATCGGGACACAGAACCAGGCCAACCTGCCACGTTCCGGATGTTTCAATCTCGCTAATGACATTTCGAATCAGGTACATACAGGTGAGACAGGTTGGCTGGTAATTTGCTACTCTAAGAACCGAATCGTTTGTTGTACTTACAACCTGCCCTCTACTGCAACACGCTGGTGCCAGGGATAGTGAACGTGATTATGGGCTTTCGGGAGCACATAATCGTAAAAAGCGCCACTATCCCCCATCTGATGGTGTTGCAGTGTGAGGGGTTTTTTATTTTAGGCGCGTAAGCTATTTTGCGAGAGTGCTGCCATCCCGAATTTCATCGGTGGCACGGCGCAGAACCTGATCTCCGGCACGAAGATCTCCGGAAACTTCCAGCAAGTCCCCCTCTGCCACACCCTTTGACACACTGACCCATTCGGCCTTGCCGTCTTTGTTGCGAACCACGAAGGTGCGCTCGGTGGTGGTGACGACGGCGGTCTTGGGGACGAACAATACCGGCCGGGGGCGCTTCACGGGCCATTTCACGGCGGGGTACATGCCGGGAGAGAGCGCGGCGTCGCGATTTTGGACGTCGAGTTCCACGGGCATGGTGCGGGTCTTCGGGTCCAAGGCGTGGGCATTGCGGGCTACGGTTCCGGCGAAAGTACGTTCCGGGTAGGCGGGCACTCGAAATTCGACGCGGGTGCCCATGGCGATGCCGGCGATATCACTTTCAGGGACTGCCACCACCAGGCGGAGCTGAGCGATTTGCTGGATGACGAGGAGCGCGGGGTCGGAGCCGGTCCCGACAAGGGCTCCCGGATGTACCAGGCGGTCACTGACGACGCCATCGAAGGGTGCGGTGATGTGCAGATAGGCCTGTAGTTCCTGCTGTGCCTGCACGACAGCGACGGCGACGAGGCCAGCCTGACGTTTTGCCTGAATCAGGGCATGTAAAGAGGCAACGTGTTTCTGGGCCTGGACGAGTTCGTTACCGGCGATGGCGCCGGGGGTCTCGGAGGCCTTCGCGAGGCGCTCCGCGAGGCTTTGGGCGCCTGCCAACTGCGCCTCCACTTCGAGACGTTCACTTTCGGCGGTCTGAACCCGGGCCTCGGCCTCGGCCAGTTGGGCCTTCATCTCCGGGGCGGAGAGTTCAGCCAGAAGCTGACCCTTCTTCACGATGCTGCCACGGTCTACCAGTACCTTCTCCACGTAGCCGCGAACCCGGGCGTGAAGCTGGACGCTCTGCATAGGCAGGAATTCGCCGGGAAGTTCGACGGTCCGGCCGCTGAGTTTCGAGACGACCACGACCAACTCCGGGCTCTGAGCCCATGCGGTAACGGTGAGGAGGAGCGTGGCGGCCAGGCGGATCTTATGGGGCTTCATAGTAGCGGCTTTCCGGATCTCCGGGATTTAGCGAAGAAGAAGTGACGGACGCCCGCGACTGGAGGATGGCGTAGATGGCGGGCAGGATGGTGAGAG
The DNA here is from genome assembly GCA_903929755.1 of uncultured Acidobacteriia bacterium. GTDB lineage: Bacteria > Acidobacteriota > Terriglobia > Bryobacterales > Bryobacteraceae > BOG-234. The sequence goes on along the minus strand of CAIYVZ010000130.1, from coordinate 17,593 downwards.
TGGTGAAAGTGGAAACGATGAGGCCTCCGATGACAGCGCGGCCGAGCGGCGCGGCTCCGGTTTCGCTGGTACCGAACGCCAGGGGGAGCATGCCGAAGATCATGGCGGCGGCGGTCATGAGGATGGCGCGGAGGCGTCCCGAGGCACCTTCGGTAGCAGAGGCGAGGACAGTACTGCCCGCGATTCTGGCGTGTTCCGCGAAGGTGACCAGCAGGATGGAGTTCGCCACGGCGATACCGATGGCCATGATGGCGCCCATGAAGGACTGCACGTTCAGGGTGGTCCCGGTGAGCAGCAACATGCCGAGAACACCGCAGATGACGGACGGGATAGTCAGAACGATGCCGAGAGCGAGACGCACGGACTGAAAGTTTGCAGCCAGCAGCAGGAAGATGACGAGGACGGCGAGGGCAAGCCCGGTGCGCAGGCCATCCAGCGTTTGCGTGAGGGGCGGAATTTCGCCACGCATTTTCACGCTGAGCCCGGTGGGAGGTGCGCCGGCGGCTTTGATGGCGGCTTGCAGTTTAGTGGCGGCCTCGCCGAGCGCGATGCCGTGGAGGTTGGCCGTCATGCTGACGACATGCTGGCCGTTATAGCGCTCAATGAGACCGGGCATGGTGCCGGGTTTGAAGGTGGCGATATCGACGAGGCGGGGCTGGGAGGCTCCACCCTGCATGACGGGGAGATCGCCCACGGCTTCCACGCTCTGCATCTGATTCTGAGGCAGCTGGACCTGAATCTGGAAAGCGTTGCCGGACGCGGGGTCACGCCAGTAGTTCGGTTGGGTGAAGCGGGAAGAGGAGGTGGCGGGGACCACGGAGCGGGTGACATCAGCCATGGTGAGGCCGAACTGCCCGGCGCGTTCGCGGTCGATGTTGATATCGAGGGTGGGGAAATCGCCGGCCTGCGCGACTTGCACATCGCGGAGGAAAGGGAGCTTCACCATCTGGGCCTGTACTTTTTGGGCGAAGGCGTAATCATCGGCGAGGCTTGCGCCCTGAACTGCGACTTCGATGGGCGTGGGGGAGCTGAAGCTCATCACCTGGGTAACGATGTCGGCGGCTTCGAAGGAGATTTTCACGCCGGGCAGGGTGGAGGAGAGCCTGGCGCGCAGCTTTTCGCGGAGCACTTCGCCATGTTCGGAACCGGACTTCATGGCGAGCTGGATCACAGCTTCGTGAGGACCACTGGTGAAGAGGTGGATCAGGTTGACGGGGTAGCTGGAGGCCACGACACCGACGAAGTCGCTGGTGAGTTCGATGTTGCCGCTGCCGGCTTCGGCGCGGATGACGTTGAGGGCTTTCAGGACGATTCGCTCGGTTTCTTCGATGCGCGTTCCGGTGGGGGCGCGGAGGCGGAGACGAACGAGGGGTACGTTGGAATCGGGGAAAATTTCGGTGCCGAGTTTCGGCAGCAGGACGATGACGCAGCCGACCGCCGCCACCAGGTACACCAGCACCAGCGGCCAGCGGAAGCGCAGGGTGACGGCGAGATAGCCCTCGTAAGCGGACCGCAGCCAGCCCTTTGCGGCAGCGCGGTGTCCGGGGCGCATCAGCCAGGTGGAGAAGACAGGCACCAGGGTGCTGGAAAGCAAAAACGAAGCCATCATGGAGAACCCGACGGCGAGCGCGAGCGGGACGAAAAGCTGGCGTCCCACACCGACCATGAATAAGGACGGGATAAAAACGGCCAGAACGCACAGCATGGAGAGCAGGCGGGCGGTGGCGGTGCGGCGGCAGGCTTCCAGCACGGCGGCGGCGCGGGAGACTCCGGGCACCATGCGGGTGTGGATGTTTTCGATCTCGACCGTTGCTTCATCCACAAGAACACCGACGGCGAGCGCCAGGCCGCCCAGCGTCATGATGTTGACGGTTTGCCCCGTGGCCCAGAGGGCGACGACGGCGGCCAGCAGGGCGAACGGGATGTTCAGGATAACGATGAAGGCGGCACGCCAGTCCCGCAGGAAGAGCAGGACCATCAGGCCGGTGAGGACCGCGCCGAGCAGACCTTCATTCACCAGACTGCGGATGGCGTTGGTGACGTTGGGGGACTGGTCGAATTCGAGGCGAACATCCACGTCGGGGGGCAACACCTTCTTAAATTCCGGGATGGCGGCTTTCACGGCGTTGATGACGTCGAGGGTAGAAGCGTCGGCGCGCTTCGTAACCGGGATGTAGACGGTGCGCTTGCCATCCACATGGGCGTAGGTGGTGACAAGGTCGGTGCCGTTTTCGATGGTGCCGATGTCGCGGAGATAAACAGTGGTGCCGGAACCGGGCCGGATGGGCGTGCTGAGAAGTTCGGGGAGATTGCCGCCGAGGGCCGCGTTGGTCCGGGTGATGCGGGAAAGAGTTCCGGAGGAGATGAGGCCGGAGGGCATGACGAGCGTGGCCTTGTTGACGGCGGCGATGGCCTCATCGGGAGAGACGCGGTATTGCCTCAGCTTGTCGGGATTGAGCGTGATGACGATAGTTCGCTGGTTGCCACCGAGAGGCGGTGGCGCGGAGACACCGGGCAGCGTGGCGAAGAGCGGACGCACGCGATTCAGGGCGAAATCCTGCAGTTCCCCCTGGGTTCTATTGGCCGAATTGAAGACGAGTTGGCCGACCGCAACACTGCCACCATCGAAGCGGGTGATGAAGGGTGGCACCGCACCGGGCGGCATGAACGCGCGGGCACGATTGACGTAGCCGACGGTCTCGGCCATGGCCTGGCTGAGATTGGTGCCCTCGTGGAAGACGAGCTTCATGAGCGCCGCTCCCTGAATGCTCTTGCTCTCCACGTGATCAATGCCGGTTATGTAGAGGAAATGATACTCGTAGTAGTAAGTGAGGTAACCCTCCATCTGGGCGGGGTCCATGCCGCCATAGGGCTGGGCGACGTAGATGGCAGGTTCGCCGACCTGCGGGAAGATATCGACGGGCATGCGCTTCACCGCGAGGATGGCGCAGAGGGCCACGCCGATGAGCGCTACCAGGACGGTGATGGGACGGGAGAGCGCGGCGAGGACGAGCTTCATTTGGTGACCGTCTCCGCGATAAAGGGCTGGATGTCACCGGCGGCGGAAGCGACTGCTAATAGCCCGCGCCAGACGCTGAGTTTGGCGAGTGAATCGTCAATTTCGGCCTGAGTGACGAGGCGCTGGGCGTCTGCAACCTCGCTGAAATTGCCAAGGCCGGCCTGATAGCGGGCAGTTGCCTGTTGCAGGGCGGTTCGGGCGGAAGCGAGTTCTGCGGGAAGATTGCCGGCGATGCGGCGAGCTCCGTTCAGAGTTGCCACGGCACGGTTCCATTGCGCCCGGAGTTCGGTGGCCAGTTGTTCGGAGCGGGCCTTTTGCGCGCGGAGGGTCGCGCCCTGAACGGCCTCTTTGGCTCGGAGGGCAGGCAGATCGGCCACCGGAAACGTCATGGTGAAGCCGACGCCGAAGTTCTGGATAGTGGGCGCGAGGCCGTTGACGCCGCCCAGACGTCCGCCGTTGACTTCGGCACCTGTGCCCCGCGCATAGGCAGCGCCCTGCACGTAGAACTTCGGGAAATAGGAGCGTTCCAGGACTCGAAGCTGGGCCTGAGCCTGTTCGACGGCTGCCGCTTGCTCCTGGACCAGCGGATTCACTGCCGCATTGGCGACTACGGGAGGGGCATCGGGTGGAATCTGCAGCAACTTACCGGGCGACAGCCTCAATTGGGCCGGTTCTCCACCGGCGAATTGCGCCAGGGTGGCACGTGCGACGTCCGCCGCCTGCTGTGCCTGAAATAACTGGGTTCGGGCCGCCGCCAACTCCGCTTCGGCTCGCGACTGGTCGGCGCCGGGCCGCAATTGCGCGTCTACCTGGGCGGTGATGATTTTGAGCATGGCCACAGCGCGGTCCACGCCTGCCTGGGCGGCTTTGATGGCTTCGTCGGCTGCCACGACGGTGAGATAGCTATCGGCGGTGTTTACCGCCACTTCGAACTGGGTTCGTTTCAAAGATGCTTCGGATTGCGCTTTGGTGGCGTCTGCCACCGCGACATTCGCGCTGCGCAGACCGAAGTCGAACGGTTCCCATGAAACCAGAACGCCCAGAGCGCTGCCAAATACTGTTCCCGTGTTGTTGGAACCGATAACCGGGCCGGAAATGGACGGTAGTGAAGTCTGTGGCAGCAACATGCCGAAGACGTTATTGCGGGTAGCACGGTCCACCTGGGCGACGGCGTCCACTTTGGGGAGGTAACTGGTTCGGGCGAGGCGAATGCCGGCGGATGCGGCGTTGATCTGTTCCTGAGAAACGCGGATGGAAGCGTAGCCGTGAAGCGCGCGGTCAACAGCCTGATCCAGCGTTAAAGGCTGCTGCGCCAGACCCGAGCGGAGCGCCAGCAGAAAGAGGAGGGGGACTTTACGCACTGAGTTGGGCCACCACACGGCTGATGGTCTCGGGAGCCAGCAGAATGCCGTTACGGTAGTGGCCGTAAGCAGCCCAAACCGCGCTATTGCCCAGTTGGCCAACAAAGGGCAGTTCGCCTTCCACATAGGGCCGGAAGCCGTTCCAGCGTTCGGTGGGAACCTGGCCGGCAAGCAGGGGCAGCAGCGTTTCGGCGCGGGATTGAACGTCGGCGATGGCAGTCTCATCCAGAGCCCGGTCGAAGCCGACGTATTCCTTCGTTGCTCCAGCCAACATGACTCCCGAGCGGCGCTGCATGATGTAAGTGGAGCCGTGGCGCAGGATTGGGCCCAACTGACCGGGGGGCAAGCGCCAGGATATGAGGTGGCCGCGCACGGGAATGACCGTAGGAAAGCCGCCGGGCAAGTCCGCCAGAAGATTAGAACTCCAGGCGCCTGCCGTGACCAGTGTCATGCTCCCCGCATGGACACCGTTCGCAGTCCAGACTCGCCCATCGGCGGAAATTTTTGTGACGGGCTCACCTTCCAGAAGATTGACGCCGCGACGCTGACAGGCAACGCGCAGGGCTCGGGTTATATCTCGGGGGGCAACAACGGCGTCGTCAGGGAAAAAGCGGGCAGGGCGGCCCAGGTGAGTGCAGGCTTCGGAGATGATTCCACAAGCGGCCTGAGTGGCGGCGCGGGATTCCAGTGCGGCTGCTTCGATATCGGAATACGCGACCTCGACAGCCCCGGAGCGGCGAAAATCAATCGTGATACCGGATTCCGCTTCGAGTTCCCGGATGAAGTCGCCATACATGCCGAGACTGCGGAGGGCAAGAGTTGCGAGTTCGGAGGGCTCGAAAAATTCGCCCCCGGGCGCCAGCATACCGGCAGCCGCCCAACTGGCCTCACCACCGGCTTCACGGGAATCGAGGGCAACGACTTGCTTACCCTGTTGCGCCAAACGCCAGGCGCATCCGAGGCCGATGATGCCTGCGCCAACAATGTTGATGCGTTCCACTTGTCTCCAAAGTAACCGCTGGCAAAACGGACCTGCGGCCTTTGCCAGCTAACTTAAGATTACGGCAGGCGCCGGATTATAAGCCGGTTTCTGTACTTCTGTAACCTTGCGGCCACAAAAGCGATAGCCATTCATCCAGGCCACACATTACTGTGGGGCTCCAGCGACCTACCCGGAAGTTTAACGGGGCGAGCAGCCCCTCCTCCCCTATTTGGTCTTGCTCCACGTGGGGTTTGCCCTGCCAGCCGGATTGCTCCGTCCGCGGTGCGCTTTTACCGCACCATTTCACCCTTACCTCCGCGCCCTTGCGGACGCGACGGCGGTATATTTTCTGTGGCACTTTCCGTAAAGATCCCTTATGAGAGATCCCCCCCGGCCGTTAGCCGGCACGCTGCTCTTCGGAGACCGGACTTTCCTCTCGCCCTCCCCGCCGGAGCGGGTCAGACCAGCGGCTATCCATCCGACGCCTGCCAACTTCAGTGTTGCACGCGGTCGTATCTGCCACAGCCGGAGCGCCCCGAAAACACGTGTCTGCTCACTGGGCACTCAATTTGCAAAGGGACAGTGATAAAATACTTTTCAGGGCGGGGTAGCTCAGCTGGCTAGAGCGACGGTCTCATAATCCGTAGGTCGGGAGTTCGAGTCTCCCTCCCGCCACCATCTTCATTTTTTCCTGTTTTCTCTCCTCCATAGCAACACCACACCTCATGGCATGATGTGGCGCTGAAAGGCTCGCACGGCCGATAGTCGCCATCCTGTTGTTTCGCTTTGTTGCGGCACCCGTTCACAAACCGCTGGAACGTTATGGCGCAGAGCAGCCCGGCAAAGGGCGGGACGGCAGAAGGGGATTTTGTTGGGCGGCAGTTGGATCACCGTATCACCCGAATCACCATCGTGCCGTAGCGACGGGGCAACTCATATATAATTCGAAGCGCCTGGTTAAGGAGAATTCATGTTTCAGCGCGCCTTGTGTTTCGCTTTTATCGCCCTCCCGGTCTTCGCGGCCGGACCAACTTTCGTCCCGGATTCCACCTTCAAGGGAGCCGCCCTGACCGGCTGGCACACCTCCGGAGCCGCCACCTGGAAGGCCCAGGACGGCGAAATTACCGGCACTCCGTCCGCCCCCGCAGGCGGATGGCTGACGCTGGATAAATCTTTCCAGGATGTAGGCGTTTACCTGTCCTTCAAATGTCCTGCGGGCTGCAAGGCCGGAATTCTGGTGCGCGCTGAAAAGACCGCGACCGGCATGAAGGGCCAGTATGCGTCGCTTACGGAAGGCGACCAGGCGCTTTACAACGTGACGCTGGACGCGAACGGCAAAGAAACCTCGCGTGAGAAAGTGAAGCCCGTCGCCTCCATGGCGCGCGTGGCAAATACGCCGCCGCCACCTCCCCCTGGCGCTGCCGGACGTGGACCCGGGCGTGGCCCTGGCGGTCGCGGTGGTTATCGTCCGGGTGAGTGGAATTCGGCCCAGGTGATTGTGGATGCCGACATTGTTCGCGGCAACCTGAATGCGGTGAATGGCGCGCTGGGTTCGGGGGCAACAGAGGACAAGATGGGAGGGTTCGGCCCCATCGCGTTGTACTCGGGCGGAACGGCTCCGGTTTCTTATCGCGAAGTCGGGTATAAGGACCTGGGCGTTCGCGTGGCACCTCCAGAGGTAACTTCCACAAAATTCCGCATGCAGCGGATTGACGAATTCTTCTACTCGTGGGGTGTGGCGGCGGCCGATATTAATCACGACGGCATCCTCGACATCGTTGCCGGACCCTACTACTACCTGGGGCCGAACTTCACAGAGAAGCGCGAGATCTATCTGGCATCCACCGTCTCACCGTCGGTTCAGTATTCGGCAACGATGGTGAATTTCTCGCACGACTTCACGGGCGATGGCTGGCCCGATGTGATTACCACAACCGCCGGCAAGCCCGTAGTGCTTTATGTGAACCCGAAGGGAGAGGCCCGGCGCTGGAGTTCCTATCAGGTAGTGCCGACGATCATGACGGAAATCTGCCAGCTTCGCGACATTGACGGCGACGGGATGCCGGATCTGATAACTGGCGTTGGCGGCGTTCTTTCGTGGGCCACGCCGGACAAGGCGAATCCGACGGGGCCGTGGATTATCCACAAGATTTCGGGACCGGCGGGAGTTGTGGCGCATGGCATGGGCGTGGGCGATATCAACGGCGATGGACGGGTAGATGTGCTCTCGAGCCTGGGCTGGTATGAACAACCCGCCAATGCGGCGTCCGCCACAGAGCCCTGGAAGTTTCATGAGCAGGCCTTCGGCACGGGTGGCGCGGAGATGGCCGTCTATGACGTGAATGGCGATGGAAAGAACGACGTGGTAACGGCGCTGGCTGCGCACGGCTACGGTCTGGCGTGGTTTGAACAGAAGCGCGATACGGACGGGCGGATCTTCTTCGACCAGCACATGATTATGGGCGACCTTTCGGATAAGAATGCCGGGGGCGTCACCTTCACGGAACCCCACGGCGCAACTTCGGCAGACGTGGACGGCGACGGCGTGCCGGACTTTATTGTTGGCAAGCGTTACTGGTCCCACGAAGACAGCTATACCGACCCCGATCCGTATGGGCCACCTGTGCTTTATACCTACAAGACGGTCCGAAACAAGACCGCGCCGGGCGGGGCGGAGTTTGTCCCGGAATTGATGAATAACCGTTCCGGCGCCGGTTCTCAGCTGCTCGCGATCGACCTGAACAAGGACGGTGCGGTGGATATCGTAACCTCGAATAATCGCGGCACCTTTATTTTTTGGGGTACCGCCAAGAAGAAAAAATGACGACTCGACGCCTGTTTACCGCCGCGGCCTTAGCCGCTCTTTGTCTGGTACCCGCCTCCGCGCCAGCGGCAACTCCCCTGAAGGTTATGCTGCTGGATGGCGAGAGCGGCGGACCGTATCACAAGTGGCAACTGACCACGCCGGTCCTGAAGAAGCAACTGGAAGACACGGGCCTGTTTCAGGTGGATGTGGTGACGGCGCCGAAAGCGGGTGAGGATTTCAGTAACTTCCACCCGGATTTTGCGAAGTACCAGGTGGTCGTTTCGAACTACGACGCCGCCGAGTGGCCCGCAGATATTAAGACCAGCCTGGAAACTTACATGAAGAATGGCGGGGGCCTGTCCGTGGTGCATGCCGCCGACAATGCCTTCGGCCAGTGGTCGGAGTGGAACAAGATGATCGGCGTGGGCGGCTGGCGTGGCCGTACCGAAGCTTCCGGGCCTCGCTGGTTCGTCAAAGACGGCAAGGCGGAGCAGGACCCTTCCCCTGGCCGAGCGGGTGCCCATGGCCGCCGGATCCCGTATCTGGTGGTGAATCGCGACACCAACCACCCGATTACGAAGGGCCTTCCCGCACAGTGGATGCACCAGGGCGATGAGCTTTACAACTCTATGCGGGGGCCGGGCGAGAACATGACCATTCTGGCGACGTCGTATTCCGAGCCGACAAACGCCGGCACGGGCCGGGATGAGCCGGTCCTGATGGTGCTGAATTACGGTAAGGGACGCGTGTTCCATACCGTGATGGGGCACGATATCAATGCGATCAGCTGTGAGGGCTTCGTAGCGACCTTCCAGCGCGGCACGGAATGGGCGGCGACAGGGAAAGTGACGCAGAAAGTGCCTGCGAATTTCCCGACTGCGACTTCGGTTGTTTACCGGACGGATTACGCCACCATGGACCCGGGCTATAAAAACGGGCTGAATGGTCTGGATGCGCAACCTGGCGGCAGAGGCCGGTAGTCTGGCGCGGAACGATTCCTGACAATTCCAGCGAAGCCGTAACGGCTGCCGTTCGCGTCCAACAAAGCAAGACCGAAATGCGAACCACCCCTGCTTTAGTCATCGTCATTACCCTGGCAGCTACTCTGCTGCCTGGGCAAACGCCTCCCGCGCGCCGTGCGAACGCAACGCTTGCGGATTTTAGCTCTGCGCTGGAAGAACTGTGCGCCGGAGTGAGCCCCGCTGTTGTGGAGATCGAAGTGCGCTCCCGAACCCTGGTTCAGAGCGGCGACGGCAGCAACGCGGGTTTTTTCGCGAAACGTTCCGGCAATGGCTCGGGCGTTATTGTGGACTCCACCGGGTTCATTGTGACCAATGCCCACGTTGTTTCGGGCGCACGGGATATTGACGTGAGCGTCGCCGACATGCGGAGCGGCGCCGTTCGCGATGCGCACAAGCACTTTCCGGCCACTGTGATTGGGATCGACAAAGAGACCGACCTTGCGGTCCTGAAGATTGAAGCCACGGGGCTGCCGACACTGAGCTTCCGGGATTCGGATAAGCTGCGCCAGGGCCAGTTGGTGCTGGCGCTGGGCAGTCCGCTGGGCCTCGAAAATACTCTGACTGTTGGCCACGTTTCGGCTACCGCCCGACAGTTGAAGCCCGAAAAGCCCCTCTTCTATGTCCAGACCGACGCGCCGATCAACCCGGGAAACAGCGGCGGACCGCTCATCGACATGGATGGCAAGATCGCCGGCATCAACACGCTGATTATTTCCCAATCCGGGGGAAGTGAAGGCATCGGTTTTGCGATTCCGGCGAACCTGGCGCGGCGCGTTTACGAGCAACTGCGTAAAGACGGCCACATCACGCGCGGGACCATCAGTGTTGTCGCCCAGGACATTAATCCGCTGATGGCGCAGGCACTCGGCATCAACCGTCACCCCGGTGTCATCCTGTCCGACGTGCTGCCGGGAGGACCTGCATCGATTGCGGGACTGGAACCCAACGACATTGTGCTGACGCTGGGTGGACGCCCGGTCACCGAGGCCCGTCAGGTGCAGGAAGCCGTGCTCAATGGAGTGGTAGGGGACAAGCTCGCACTGGGCATTCTGCGGGGTACCGATACCCTGCAACGAACCGTCGCGATCGGGGCCCGGCCGCAGGCTCCTTTAGCGCTGGAAGATCTGGTCAACCTGGAATCGAATCTGGTTCGGGAGTTGGGGATTCTGGCTTTGTCACTGGATGAAAAGCTTTCGGCCAGCATGCCGGATACGCGGGGTAAGGCCGGGGTGGTAGTGGCCGCGATTCCCGCGGAATTTGCGGCGCTGAACCCGGGCCTGCAGTCGGGCGACATCATCTATTCGCTGAACACTTCCGTGGTGCGCAGCCTGGAGGAACTCCGGACCGCGCTGCACGGCATAAAACCGGGGGAGCCGATTTCGCTGCTGACGGAGCACGATTCCACCCTCGGCTACGTGACATTTACTCTGGAATAGTCGGCGCGAAGGCGCGGAAGAAGGCTGCGACAACCTGCTCGGGCAACTCCGGCGGGACCTTGTTGTTATTGACGAAGCGGTGGTGCATGACGGGGCCAACAAGCAGGTCCAACGCCAGGTCGGGATCGATATTGGGCACCAGCTCCCCGGCGGCCGCGCCAACCGTCAACATTTCCATGAGGCGTTCGCGGCGGGGAGCGAACAGGATCTCCTGCAGCGCTTTGCCGAAGTCCGAATTGCTGGCGGCATAGCTGATAATTTTGGGCCAGATGCCGGCCGGTTCCTGGGACTTGGTTTTCTGCGCCAGGTATGTGAGAAAGTCCGTCAGATCCTTGCGCACATTCCCGGAACCGAACGTGGGTGATTTTTCAACCTGGACACGGATGGCGTCCACCAGAAGGGCCTTCTTGTTCTCCCAATGCTTGTAAACCGTAGCCTTGCTGACTCCGGCGGCGGCTGCAATCGCGTCCATGCTGGTGCCTTCCACGCCCCGTTCTCCCACGAGTTCGAGGACGGCTTTCAGGACCTTCGCGTGGGCTTCTTTGCTGGGCGTTCGCGCCACGTTAGAGCTGAATCCTGGAGAAGAGCTTTGCACCGATAGCCATGAAAACCACGCTCAGCACCGAGAGCACCGCGAAGTCCGTGGCGACGCCGAAGTGAGAGGCTCCAATGAGGACGGAACGAAGCCCGTCCACACCGTAGGAGAGTGGGTCCAGGGTCGCGAGAATTTCCATCGCCTTCGGCAGATTCTTCAGAGGGAACAGCGCTCCCGAGAGGAAGAAAATGGGCATGACGAGGAAGTTCATCACGAGCTGGAAGCCCTGGAAATCGCTCAGGACGGACGCGATGGCCGTACCCATAGCGGTGAAGACGATGGCGATCAGCGCGAGGAAGAGCAGGGCAGCTGGTAGCGACGACAGCGATGGCCGGAAGCCCGCGATGACGCAGACGACGGTCACCATCAGGCCCTGAATAATGGAAACCGTGGCTCCGCCGAGGGTCCTGCCGACCATGATGAGGAGGCGCGGGACGGGGGCGACCAGCATCTCTTTCAGGAAGCCGAACTGGCGGTCAAAGATGAGTTCGATACCGGAGAAGATGGACGAAAACAGGACCGTCATCGCGATGACGCCGGGCGCGAGGAACTGGATGTAACTGCCCTGCCCGGCCTTCTCAAACACGGGGCTGAAACCAAAGCCCAGGCCAAGGAGATAGAGCAGCGGTTGGCCGAGAGAAGCGACGATACGGGTGCGCGACCGGACGTAGCGCTTGAGCTGGCGGAGCCAAAGGATGTAGATCGTCGTCATCAGTTTTTTCTCCACATGCGGGCCATATTACGAAGATCCCGGTTGGCTTCAGCCCCTTCTTCGCGGATGGACGACCCGGTAAGCGCGAGGAAGGCCTGTTCCAGAGTTTCCGTGTCGGTCCGCTGTTTGAGTTCGGCGGACGTACCCTGGGCGACGATCTTGCCGTGATCGATAACGGCAATACGCTGGGCGACGCGGTCGGCCTCTTCCATGTAATGCGTAGTCAGGAAGACGGTGACGCGCTCCTCCTGGTTGAGCTTCTGCACATGCGTCCAGAGCTGGTTGCGCGTTTGCGGGTCCAGGCCGAGAGTCGGTTCATCCAGGAAGAGGATCTTTGGCGTGTGGAGCAGCCCCCGGGCAATTTCGAGGCGGCGGCGCATGCCTCCGGAGAACGTCTTCACGAAGGAATCGCGGCGGTCTGCCAGTTCGAAAAGCTTTAGCAGCATGTCGGTCCGCTCGTGGCGAAGCTTGCGGGGGACACCATAGAGCGCACCGTGGATGTCCATGTTTTCCCAGGCAGTGAGTTCGTCGTCGAGAGACGGATCCTGGAAGACGATACCGAAGCGTTTGCGGACTTCGTTTTGGTGTTTGGAAGCGTCAAGGCCGTCGATTTCCACGGTGCCGCTGGTGGGACGGAGCAGGGTGGTCAGCATCTTGATGGTGGTGGTCTTGCCTGCGCCGTTGGGACCGAGGAACGCGAAAATCTCGCCTTGCTGAACGTCGAACGAGATATCGCGGACGGCTTCAATCTGGCCGTAGGTTTTGACCAGGTTTTGGACCTTGATCATGAGTTTGATACTAAACTGATCAGTTTAGTTATGTCAAGGAGGCTCCTGTTCAGAGCGTGCGCCAGTGGATCCCTAATTTTTCCGCTGCCACGCTTTGCCGTAGGTTTCCAGATAAACCTTCACCGCCTCGTCTTCTGAGGGCAACCTGAGGCCGTCTGTGAAGCGATTCATGAACGCGAAATTACACGTCTGCATCAAAACTTCAAGTGCGCCCGGCTCCGTAAATACATCGCGGAGCTTCTGGTAATCCGCGTTGGTGGTTCCGGCGGGAGTCGCCGTCAACTTCCGCGAATAGAGCACTGCTTCGAGTTCGGCCGGTGTCAGGGCCGAATCGCCCTTTTCCATTGCCATCAGCTTGGCTGGTTCCACACCAAGCTTGCGCAGACCCAGCACCTGATGCAGGGTGCAGTAGCGGCATCCATTCGCCGTGGAGACAGCAAAGGAGACCTGAAGCTTAATCTCACGGCTCACCGAGGTGTATGCCTGTGCAGCCGCGCCGAATTCCCGCCATGCCGCCATCATGGCGGGTGCGTTCAGCATGGCCCTCTGGGAGTTCGCAATCCCAATGTTCCAACTCGCCGAGACTGAGCCTGGCGCCTTAGCGGCGGCGACCACGCTCTCTACTGCGCGGATTTCCTCATCGCTGACGAGCCACACCCGAGCTGGCGCTGCGAGGGCTGCAGGCAACTGAGCAGGAGAGGTCTCGAAGACCCATGCTTCCACGGGCAGATTCAGCGCCTCCGCAAAACGCGTGAAGTAGTTGAAGAAACAAACCGTGAAGCTCAGTTCTACGATTTGTGAATCGTTGTAGACGGCGCTGGCTGCCTGAAACTCAGGATCGCTCAGACCGGCAACCTTCTTCGTAAGCGCGTCGGCATAGGCAAGGGCCTGTCGCTCCTGAACCGTCAGCGTATCTGTCTGCCCGGATTTCATAGCGCCGAGCACAATCTTGCCCCGCTCCGTGGCTCCAAGCAGCCGCTCGATGTGCGCGACCGTATATGGACTTTCGTTGATCTGCGCGATGAGCAACGCCATCCCGAGCTTGGTCTCGGACGGCAGCGACGAACTAGTGATGAAGGTCTTGAACAGATGGGAGAACGGACCCGCCATCTTCGGCAGCCCTGCGATGGCCCGGACATAGTTCGGTACCCGCCCGCTGCCCTCAGGCTCCAGAGTATCTATTCCTTTGAACTGGGCAGACGCCGACTCCGAAAGCGGAACACGCGCCTGTGCAGACACACGCGCTCTCGCTTCCAGTTCCAGGGTGGCCAGAGTCTGAGCGCCGCTTGCGCCTGTCGTCGCGGCGGCTATCAGGCAGAACATGATCGCTGCGGTACGGAATTTCATGATTGAGCTGTTGTGCATGTGAAAGTCTCTAGAAAGTAATGCGCGCACTGATTTGAAGAATGCGCGGGTCAAAGGCCTGTGTCGATTTTCCGAAGATTGAAGTTGTCGAGTATGTTCCATCAGACTTCAATGCCAGTGAAAGATCAGTATTCGGAAGATACAGGTTCACGTTGTTGAAAAGGTTGAACGCCTCCGCGCGTACCTGCAGCGTGACGCGCTCACGAATGATGGGGAAGCTGCGTCCGACGGAAGCGTCGAACCCGAGGTAGCGGAGGCCTCGGTAGGTGTTGCGGCCCAGATTGCCGTTCTGGCCCAGGGCGGGCGTGGGAAAGACAGTGGGACTGAACAGGCCGTTTATAAAAGAGGCGCGGGCAAACGAACCGGCAAGCGGGGTTAGAGGTGCGTTGGGCCGGTCATAATAGCCTCCCTGTGGCGGACCTACCGAACCGCCGCCACCATCCAGGTTGTAGTCACAGCCCCGGTTCACGCCGTTGACGATGTTGGCCGGTGCGCTGCCGCACCATACGGAGAAAGGTCTTCCCGACTGGATGGTGGAAATGAACGACGTCTGCCAGTCTCTGGTGAGCGTTTTCAGAAACCGATTCGATGACAGACTCGAGGGTACATTCCAAAGCACCGCCGCAGACAGCCGTTTCGGGATATCAAAAAGCGACTTCCCATACTCGCAGCGCAGGCAGCTAATGTCCTGAGCGCCGCGCCCTGGGGTGGAATTGTCCGCGAACTGTCCGTCCGAAGTGTCTGATCCGTTGTCCAGCCACTTCGACCAGCGATAGTTCACCTGCAGTGAGACAGCTCTGCTGAAGCTGTGCCGCAACTCGGCTGTAAACGCATTGTAGTGCGAGCCGACTCCGTTAGTGACATAGAGCATGGTGTCGAAGTTCGGATTGATCCGGTCCAGCTTGCCGTCAAGCAGGTCCCCTTTCTTACGGTTAATATCGTCGATCCTTTCAAGATTGACGCCCGTGGTTCCCGTATAGCCAAGCTCGACCGTCCAATCGTTGAAAACCTGACGCTGGATGTTGAAGAACCAGCTCTCGCTGTACTGCGTCTTGATGTTGGGATCGACCGTCCACGGGGCGAGCCGGATGGCTGGCTCCCCAGGTTTGCTGATCAAGCCACCCTGTGCATTCAGGCCGCGAATGAACTGTGGATTATAGGGGACGGGAATACCGTAGAGGATCTGTGAGCCGATCCCGGCACTCGGCTGCAGCGTGCCTGCGATGACGTCGGGAGGATTGGGGCGGGCACCGGCAATCGATTGCTCGTGATGCGGCGCATAAGCGATGCTGAAGCCGGCGCGAACCGAAGACTTTCCATCGCCGAAAGGGTCCCAGGCGAGTCCGATTCGGGGAGAGAGGTTAATCGCCGGCACGTGGTAGGGTTGCTTGACCCGACCCACCGACGCGCTGGCCAGCCTCTGCTCGAACGTATCGCCCGGACCAAAGATGATGGAGGCGAGCAACCCGTGCTGCTCGGCCACCGGGCCGAAGTAGTCCTGGCGGATGCCCACATTCAAATTCAGCCGCCGCATAATCTTCCAGTCGTCCTGTACAAAAAGCGCATATTCGAACTGGTGGAAATAGCGCGGCAGGGCCGTCGGGTTGCCGGTTGCGGGGTCCACGTTGATGGTCTGCTTAAAGGGAGTGTCCGCCGCGAAGGCCGCAAGGCTGGCAAAGTTGAACGTGCCGGGCGAAGGATTCCCGATCGACAGACCCTTGAAGATTCGCCGCCATTCCCCACCGATGCGCACGGTCTGCCGGCCGCGTTCCAGCGTGAGAGAGTCCCGTACTTCGTACGAACGCAGCAGCGTCTTGTTGTAGACGATGTCGCCGAATGGCGCTGTGATTCCAGTGATCGACAGACTGGGCATCACCGCGTTTGGATCGCCCTTCCCGGTATTGATGAGCTGGGTTGAAAAGCGGGCATCGTTCACCAACCGGCTAAACAGGTGAAGCCAACCCAGATTCAGGTTCCCGAAATCGCCATTGAACGGCCCGCGCTGCCCCCGAAGCGCCTGGCCGAGGGCCGCGGTCGTATTGCTGGTGGCTCCCTGGTCACCCTGATTTTCTGCAATCCACCGAGCGCTGAGGTGATCTTTACCATCCCTCATGGAGTGATCCAGGCGGCCCAGGTACTGGTCGTAGTGGCTGTAGTTATTCAAATTAACGGCAACACGGCCGATCTGCGGAATCAAACCCTGTGGGGTCGTGATGTCGATCTCGCCAGCGTACTTTGCGCCACCAGTCCCTGCCTGCGGTGTCGGTGCGGGGTATTTCTTAAAGACTTGGGCGGCAATACTACTAGTGTAGTGTCTAACAAATAACTAGACAGATAGTCTGGGCCGTATTAACCTGGGGTATGGCGGTTTTCATAACGATCACCCCGGTGGAGCGGCAGAAGATCCATGCATGGGTTGCGGCGCATGGGACACCGCAGCAGGTTGCGCTGCGGTGTCGGATCGTATTGGGAGTGGCGGAGGGCGAAAGTGATTCGGCTATTGCCCGGCGACTGTTGGTGAACCGGAATACGGTAATCCTCTGGCGGAAGCGGTTTGCTGAATTGGGTCTCGACGGTTTGTGGGATGTGGCTTCGGGCCGGGGACGGAAACCGACTTACGGGATCGACAAGATCGCCGCCATAGTAGACGCAACCCTTCAGAACAAACCGGCGGGGATGACGCACTGGAGTTGCCGAACTCTGGCTAAGCACCAGGGCGTCAGCAAGTCCACGGTGAATAACATCTGGCGCGCCCATAACCTGCAGCCGCATCGCACCGAAACCTTCAAGCTGTCGCGCGATCCGAAGTTCCTTGAGAAGATGACCGATGTCGTCGGCCTCTATTTGAATCCGCCCCAAAAAGCCATCGTACTTTGCGTGGATGAAAAGAGTCAAATTCAGGCGCTGGACAGGACGCAGCCGGGGTTACCGATCAAAAAAGGACGTTGCGGAACCATGACGCATGACTACAAACGCAACGGCACCACCACGCTGTTCGCCGCCCTGGAGACACTACAGGGCAAGGTTGTCGGTGAATGCCATCAGCGACACCGGCATCAGGAGTTCCTGAAGTTCCTGCGGCGGCTCGATCAGGAGTTTCCCGGTGACGTTCCACTCCATCTGATCATGGATAACTACGGCACCCACAAGCACGAAAAAGTCATCGCCTGGCTGAAGCGCCATCCCCGGTTTGTCTGTCATTTCGTACCCACCAGTTCCAGTTGGATGAATCTTGTCGAACGCTGGTTCGGGCATCTCGACAGCAAGGCAATTAAGCGCGGTATCTTCCTCAGCGTAGAAGATCTCCAGGCTTGTATCGCTGCCTTCCTCAACGCCTGGAATGAAAGCCCAAAGCCATTCGTCTGGACTGCAACCGTGGAGTCCATCCAGGAGAAACTCTCCCGTTGCCGCCGAACCCTCGAACAGATCCAGCCCGGATGTACCAGCCCGAAGCCCCGGAAACGAAAGAGAATCGCTGTATAGTTATTTCGCAGACACTACACTAGT
>CAIYVZ010000129.1 GCA_903929755.1 uncultured Acidobacteriia bacterium | reverse complement strand
TATACAAGAATTAAGAGAGAACGCAAGCCTCAAATGCCAATCAGAATATGCCCAGGAACTCGCCCCGTCACACCACTGGCTAAAACAGCAATGAAATCAAATGTTTTCGCGCCTCAAGAACTTTGGTTGCGGAATCGCTGAATTGAGCAGGGGCCGCACGTCCGCTTCCCGTTGGCGGTAAACTGTAAAAGCGTGGCGTCCCGGACCCCGCTCAGAGAAGACTGCAACAATCAGATTGCCAAGAACATGACTCCCACTGAAGTTCTCGAATTCGCGCGTGAAAACGGCGCCCGCCAGGTCGATATCCGCTTTACCGACATTCCCGGCCTGCAGCACCACATTTCCTATCCCGTCACGGAACTGACCGAGGCCTCCTTCATCGAAGGGTTCGGGATCGACGGCTCCAGCATCCGGGGCTGGGCGGCCATTAATGAGAGCGACATGCTGCTCATTCCCGATTCCACCACCGCGTTCATCGATCCCTTCATGGAGACGACCACGCTGGTGATGACGGGCGATATTCGCGACCCGCTCACCCGCCAGAACTACGAACGCGACCCGCGCTGGATCGCCACCAAAGCCGAGCTCTACATGAAGAACTCCGGCGTGGGCGACACGGCGTTCTTCGGCGCGGAAGCAGAATTCTTCATCTTTGACAACGTTCGCTTCGAGCAGAACGCGCACTCCGGCTTCTATTTCATCGACGCGGAAGAAGGCCGGTGGAATTCCGGGCGGAAAGAAAACAACCTCGGCTACCGTCCCCGCTTCAAAGAAGGCTACTTCCCGGTTCCGCCCACTGACCACTATCAGGATCTCCGCGCCGAAATGGTGACCACCATGGAGCGTTGCGGCCTGGTGATTGAGTGCCACCACCACGAAGTTGCCACCGCCGGCCAGTGCGAAATCGACCAGCGCTACAACACGCTGCTCAAGTCGGCCGATAACATGATGCTGTACAAGTACATCGTTCGCAATGTGGCGAATCAGTACGGCAAGACCGTCACCTTCATGCCGAAGCCTCTGTTTGGCGATAACGGCAGCGGCATGCACGTCCACCAGTCGATCTGGCGCGATGGCAAGCCTCTGTTCGCCGGTGACGGCTATGCGGGTTTGAGCCAGATGGGCCTGCACTACATTGGCGGCCTGCTGCGGCACGCCCGGGCGCTCTCGGCTATCATCGCGCCCACCACCAACAGCTACAAGCGTCTGGTGCCGGGCTACGAAGCCCCGGTGAACCTGGCGTATTCGCGCCGAAACCGTTCGGCTGCCTGCCGGATTCCCATGTATTCGTCCAGCCCCAAGGCGAAGCGCGTGGAGTTCCGTCCGCCAGACCCATCGGCCAACCCGTATCTTGCCTTCGCCGCCATGCTGATGGCCGGTCTGGACGGCGTGATGAACAAAATTGAACCCGGCGAGCCGCTCGACAAGGACATCTACGATCTCTCACCCGAGGAAATGAAGTCGGTGCCCTCCATGCCGACCTCGCTCGATGAAGCCTTGAGTTGCCTTGAAGACGACCACCAGTTTCTGCTGCGTGGCGACGTCTTTACAGAGGAATTGATCGAGACCTTTATCGACTACAAACGGCGCCATGAGGCCGAGGCGATCCGCCTTCGTCCGCACCCGTACGAGTTCGAGCTCTACTACGATATCTAGCCGGATCGGGCTCCTGTCGGCACTCAGGGGCGAGGTCGCCATAGCGGCTATACAAAAAATCTATTTCCATTGGGTTACGTCACGCTTTTACACTGGGATTTCGAGTGGGAGTTATTGACGATTTAGCGTCTCCCCCATTTGTCCCCGAGGAGAAAGTTTATGCGAATACCCCTTTGTATTCTTGCGCTGGTAGTGTCTGCCTACGCGGCTGACGAGGCTCCGAAGCCGACTGTGGAGATGCCGGAACAGGCGCAAGCCGCTCCGGCCGATGCGCCGAAGCCTGCGGATGCGACGCCTCCGGCTCCCCCGGCAAAGTACGGTGGGTGGGTGTTCAGCGGTCTTGCGGACGCTTATGTCACGCGGAACGGCAACGGCCCCACCGCCGATCTCAATTCGCTCCAGAACTTCAATCTGCACTCTGTACAGCCCCGGTTTACGTTTGGCAAGTTCACGGTGGATAAGTCAGATGGCGTTGTCGGTATCCATGCCGATATCGGCGTCGGCGAAACGATGCGGCTGATTCACGCGACCGACGTGGCGGCGATTGACCATAAAGCTCTCCGCTACTTCGAGCAGATGTACCTCATCCTGAAGCCGAAAAATGCCCACGGAACGGAAATCGACTTTGGCCAGTTCGTGACCTCAGCCGGCGCGGAAGTGATTGAAAGTTCCTCCAACTGGAACTACACCCGCTCCCTGCTGTTCGCGTGGGCCATCCCCTACTACCACTTCGGCTTAAAGACCGCTACGCCGGTTACCAAGGAACTGACCGTTGGCTTCCAGTTGGTGAACGGCTGGAACACTGTGTGGGGCAACCATAACCTGCAGAATGCGGGCTTTACCCTGGCCTACACCAAGCCGAAATACGTCTACTCTGCCAACTACTACGTGGGCAAGAGCGACCTGCCGCCCGTTCCTGGCGCTAAAGTCGGCGTCCGCAACCTGTTCGACACTACAAT
The DNA here is from genome assembly GCA_903929755.1 of uncultured Acidobacteriia bacterium. Classification (GTDB taxonomy): domain Bacteria; phylum Acidobacteriota; class Terriglobia; order Bryobacterales; family Bryobacteraceae; genus BOG-234. The sequence goes on along the minus strand of CAIYVZ010000129.1, from coordinate 32,019 downwards.
CGTGCTCAACCCCACCAGCAAATTCAGCATCTACGTCAACGCTGATTATGGTCGCAACAACTTTGTAAGTGGCAGTTCGGCTATCTGGTACGGCGCCGCCACCGCAGCCCGGTTCCAGATCACTAAGATCTTCGCCGTGGCTGGCCGCACTGAGTTCTTCAAGGATAAGTCTGGATTCTCTACCGGCGTGGCGCAGAACCTGAAGGAAGGCACCGCAACCCTGGAGGGCAAGCTCAACGACCACCTGGTTGCGCGACTTGAATTCCGGCATGATGCCTCTGACCACTACTTCTTCGATCGGGGCAAGCTGGCTCCCTCCCGCTCCATGAATACCCTCACCCTGGGAGTTGTGGCTCTGCTGGGACCGCTTAAGTAACCCGAACCGGAACCGAAACAAGCACAGAGCCCGGGACTGGCCACCATCGGCCTCTCCCGGGCTCTGTGCGTTTGGCGTTTTGGTTTATTTCGACATGCGGCTGGAGTTCTTGTTCAGTAACGACTCCAGTTTGGCCGCAGCCGCCGGGGTTTCCACGCTGCCGGATAGAATGAGCTTGTTCTCCATGTCCTTGCCATAGAGTTCGCGGTTCGCGTCGTTGTCAGGCCGCAGGGTTGCGCCCTGTAGTGAGACGCCCGCAAAAAGACCTCTGGAGCGTGAATAGGAGAGCATCTCCGCCCGCATCACAGCATCGGTTTGAGCGCTTACGTCCCGGCCCACTGGACCCGCCGCCGCAGTCGCCTCGCCGCCCAGAGTGAACTTATTGCTCAGCAGGCGTTTCATGCCGGAATCATTCATTACGAGCAGCAGCACGTCCTGTTCAGACGCGCCCAGCTGGAAGCCGAGGCTCCCGCCTTCCACTCGAATTGAGGCTGGTGCAGTCCAGCCGGTACCGCTCGGTTTCCTGCAGAACACAAAGCCACGGCCATATTTCACGCCGAGGATAAAGCCGGCTTTTTTCGCGCCGGGGACGAGAATCACACACCGCGATTTATTCAGCAGATCCTGGGGGACTCCCTTGTCGTTGGTCTGCATCATGTCGGTCAACAGGTCGGCGGCGTTGCTCAGTCGCTCCACTGCGGCGTTTTTTGGGGCTGCGACGAGTAATGCCGCACTAAGGCACAGCAGGGTAAAGATACGCATATACCCTTCACTTTACCCTGACTTGTGTCAGGCTTGGCGAGGCCGGACGGATTCCGGTACCAGGTCGTCGAAACTCTGCGGCGGGTTGTGATACAGAATCCGCTTACAGCTCTCGCAGTACTTGATGTCGTTTGCCAGCTTCAGTTCCTGCAGGAACTGGGGCCTGATGGCGATATTGCACTTCGAACAACGGCCGCCCACGGCTTCCGATAAGGCGACGCCAGCGCGGCCCTTTCGGATCCGTTCATACTCAGAGGCCACCTTCGGCGTCATTTGAGCCACTACCGTGCCGCGTTCCGCCTTCAGCGTCTCGATTTCGCGGCGATCAGCGGCAGTCCGTTCCTCAGCGCGCTTTTTTTCCGCTTCCACTTCTTTTCGCTCGGCTTCCAGCGCAACCTGGGCCGTCTTCACATTGGCGTCGAGCGTCTCAGCCTCACCCATCAGGTCGAGGATTCGGTCCTCAATCCGGCTGATTTCCTGGCGGCAGAAATCAATCTCATGCTGGAAGGCTTTGTAGATCTCATTGGTTTTCGCGTTCGACATCTGATCGCGCAGTTTGGAGATCTTCTGCTCGTGAGTCTGGATATCGACCTCGAGGCCCTTCTTTTCGCGCTGATTGGCCGCAAGTGCAACTTTGTCAGCTTCAAGCCGACGTTTGTGGCCATCGAGTTTTTTCTCGATTTCGGCTATGTGCAGAGGCAGGGTTGCGATTTCCTTCGTCAGCACAGCGGTGCGGTCGTCGAGAATCTGCAGCCGGATCGCGAGACGGATATCGGGAAGCATGTTTGCCGTGAGTTTACCAGACTCGCTCTCGCGCGTAATGTGGGATATACGCTCAGCGCCGGAACTTCGCCAGTACCGCTTCCTTTACGCTGGAAACTTCCTGGATTCCCAGCAACGAGGCCGCGGCGTAATAGACTGTTGCTCCAAGCGGGATGCCCAACGCAGCTTGCAGCCCCGGCGAGGGCGTGGCCCGAACTACCAGCAGACACGCGGAGGCCATTACCCCGGCTGCCACCGCAACCTTCAGCAGGTTGCGCAGAATGGCTGGGCCATGCACACCCTCCAGCCTGCGCGAGATCAGCGCCAGCAGCGCCAGGGCGTTCAGAATCGCGACGACGGACAGTGAGAGTGCCAGGCCCGCGGTCCCCAGGTGAAGGACCTCCACTGCTGTAAACGCACAGGCGGCATTGAAGCCGATTGAGCTGAGACTCACCAACATGGGTGTTCTGGAATCGCCCAGCGCGTAAAAGGCGGGAGTCAGTAGTTTCCCTGCTGCGTAACCCGGGATTCCGATTGCATATCCGGCCAGAGCGATCGCGGTTTCCCGCGTATCGGCTGCCAGAAACCGTCCGTGCTGGTAGACAAGGGCCACCATACTTTCACCCAGGATGGCCAGGCCAACCGCAGCGGGCACCGTGGCGAGCAAAATCATGCCCATCCCGCTGGCCAGCGTGTCCCGAAACTCCGCAGTATTGCCTTCCGCAGCCGACCGGGACAAACGGGGCAGCGCGGCGGCGGCCACCGGAATGCCAAACAAGCCCAGGGGCAACTGCTGAAACCGAAAGGCATAGGCCAGCCAGCTTACAGGACCATTCATTACATGTCCGGCGGCATCGCGAATCCCGGCGGCGAAATTGGTGTTCACCAGAACGTTGATCTGTAACGCGGCGCCGCTCACCACTGCCGGCCCCATCAGGCGCAGAATGTGGCGTACTCCCTCGTGCCGGAAATTGAGTTGGGGTCGCCACGAATAGCCGAGCTTCCACACCGAGGGCAACTGGAAGATAAGCTGCGCCACGCCGCCAGCCACGATTCCCATCGCCATGCCTTCCACCGGGGTAATGCCGAACTGCGGGCCCAGCCAATAGCCCGCTGTCAGCCCAAACAGTACCGACCCGATGTTGAACAGGCTTGACGAAACCGCTGGTACGCCAAAGCTGTTGTGCGCGTAGAGAATGCCCTGTGCCTGGGCGGCCAGGGCCACCAGGGGAAGGAACGGGAAGACAATCCGCACCAGGCGGACGGCCAGTTCGAACTTGCCCGGGGTTGCATGAAAATCCGACGCAAAGGTTTCTACGAACCACGGACTTAGCCACATCCCCAGGCCGCTGAATGTGCCCACAAGCAGAAGAAGCAGCGTTGCGGTGATGTTAGAAAGCTCGCGGGCTTCATCTTTGTTGCCGGACGCCAGCGCCCGCGTGAAGGCCGGTACGAAAGCTGACGCCAGCGCGCCTTCGGAGAACAGATCCCGGGCGAGGTTCGGGATCCGGTATCCCAGCACATAGGCGTCAAAGACGGCGCCCGCGCCCAGCAGCCAGCCGAGTACTGTCTCCCGCAGGAAACCCGTAATCCGGCTGAACGCCACGGCGGCCGAGACGATACCCGCCGACTGCAGCAGGCTCTTTTCCTGTTTCACCTAATCCTGTGCAAGCGCCCGAAGCGCCTCTTCAATGTGCTTCCGAAACGCTGTTTGTGAGGAGAAGACATGGCGGATAGTGCCCGAGCGGTCAATCACGAATGTCACCCGGCCTGGGATGAGACCCAGCATCAGCCCGCTGGCGCCGTACATCTTGCGAACGCGCCCGCCCTTATCGGCAAGCAGCGTGAACGAAAGGTCATGTTTGCCTGCGAAACGCGCGTGGGACTGGCTCGAATCCGAACTTACGCCCATCACCTTCGCGCCTGCAGCGTCGAACCGGGGCATCTCATCGCGAAACGCGCATGCTTCAATCGTGCACCCGGTTGTATCGTCCTTCGGGTAGAAGAACAGCACCACCGCAGCTTTGCCGCGAAACTGACTCAGCCGCACGGGGGCACCAGTCTGGTCGGGAAGTTCAAAATCCGGTGCTGTCTGGCCCGCTTGTAGTTCGCTCAAAACATCTCCTGTAAGGCTGGATTCTCTATGGCTGTATCTCCAGGCCACGATAATCAGAGTAACGGAAGCGGTTCTCCACCAGTAATTCGTCGTTCAGGTACTGGCGATGAGTCACCAATTGCGGCGCAAGGCCGAACGGCGTGGGCCTGTACTCCACTTCCGCCTCATTGCGCAGCATATACCTCGGTGTCAGCATCTCTTCAGTATTCAGGGTAATCCGCAAAGGTAGCAGGTCCCTCTCGCGGAACCAAACCTGGCCCTCCGGCATATGCTTTACTTCCCGACTGTTGCGGAATTCCGTAACCGAGGCTGCACCTGCTGTCTGCCGGTAGCGCAGGACCCAGCCGTTCTCACCGGCTACGCTTCCTCTGCCGCCGACTGAAAACTTCGTGTCCCTCTGCCGGGCTTCGGTGAATAAGAGCAGAAGGGGCCCGAAGTCGGTAGCGGCGCCTTCCAGTCGCTCCAGTTCCAGACTCTCCAGGAGGCGCTTCTTTGTGTCATTCTCCGCATCGACACCAAGTGTCAGGGCGTGCCGAGGTTGGCTGCCTGGGGCCGGAGCCACTTTATCGATCTCCAGTGTGCGGCGAATTTCATGGAAGCCACCGGATGTTCCCGCAGCGCCCATTGTGTAATCGGAAACTACTTCATGGGTTTCGAAAAACTCCGGGACCTGGAAGGCGATCTCTTTAAGTTCGTCGTTTCGGCCCCGCCGCAACACCTGCATGTCGCCCCGGCGAGCCCTTTGCTCCAGGGTTTCCCTGGCTCCCAGCAAAGGCGCCGTTCGCGCAAATAAGCCAGCTGTCCGTGCCAGCGCCTCCAGCAAATCCTGCGCTTCCGGTTGAGGAGGAGAGGGTGATTGCGCCAAAAGGGCGGAGGCAACGGCGATTCCGGCAACGATACAGCGCACTCTCCGAGTGTAGCGGGGTTCTCCCGTTTCATTTTGAACCGAGAAACCTAAAGTATCCGGACGAACCGACCGATTTAACAAATACACAAGGACAAATGAATATGCGTTTTTACGGGTATTTCGCCCTCGGGTTGCTCTTGGTTCCCGCCACTGTTGCCGGCGGGATCACCAGCTTCGCTCCGAAGGGCGGGTCATCGCCGGAGATCCCGTTCGCGTTTGTCGCGAACCAGGGGCAGGCGTCGGATGATGTTCGTTTTGTCGGCAACGGGCCGGGCTTTCGGGCGATGTTTCGCGCGGAGGGTGTCACAGTTCACCAGGCTGCCGCAACCGCCAGGCTCACCTTCGCCGGGGGGGCACGCAATCCCCGAATCGAGGTATCCGAGCCCCTCGGAAGTACTGTGAACTACCTGCGTGGTGCGGATCCGTCCAAATGGCTGAGCGGCCTGCCCCTGTATGGGGCCCTTCTGTATAAAGGCGTCTGGCCAGGAATTGACGTCCGCTTTCGGGGCGAGTCTGGAAATGCGAAAGCAGAGTATCTGGTCGCGCCCCGGACCAGTGTGGATCAGATTCGCCTCCGTTTTGACGGCGTGCCATCGCTGGCGGCGGACGGCAGCCTGGTGGTCCGTACGGAGTCCGGGGTTTTCTCCGAAGACAAGCCGTATCTTTATCAGGATCGGAATGGCCACCGTGCCGAGGTCGCCGGCGCGTTCCGGATCCATCCTGACGGCACCGTAGGCTTCGTGGCCCTCGATTGGGACAAGGCCCTTCCTCTGGTAATCGACCCCTTCATTCTGTTTAGTGGCTACGTGGGCGGCTCGGCTCAAACCAATATTACGGCTATGGTGGAGAACTCTTACTACAACACGGTTGTCGCGGGGTGGACTCTGTCGACAGAACTTACCGCCACGGGTGGCGCGCAGGCCGCGACGGCTGGCGGAGTTGATGCCTTTGTCGCCACTTTCTCGCCAGCCGGCGGCACTATGTTGTCCTGTACCTACCTGGGCGGCTCGGGAGATGACCGGGCCTTTGGTCTGGCGGTCGACTCCGCTAACTACATTTACGTCACCGGCTGGACGATGTCGAAGAATTTCCCGGTTGTCCATGCCATCCAAACAAAGCTGAGCGGTTCCCGCGACGCCTTCGTGGCCAAACTCAACCCGACCGCCACCGCTTTCGTCTTCAGCACCTACCTGGGGGGAACCGGAGTGGACTCCGGTAACGGTATCCGTCTCGCATCCGGCAATGCCCCGGTTATTGTGGGAGACACCACCTCCGCGAATCTACCCTCCACGACAGGGTCCTTCCAGCGAACACTGGGGGGCACCCAGGATGTTTTCGTGGCGAAGCTCACGCCCGCAGGTACCGCGATATCGATGCTGACCTATTACGGGGGCACCGCGAATGAGCACGGAGCGGGGGTAGCCCTTGATGCAACGGACCAGATTGCCATTGTTGGCTCTACTTTCTCGGGAAACCTTCCCGTTCGCAACGCTTTTCAAACCCGCTCCGGCGGCGGACAGGACGCTTTTGTGGCAGTTTTTGTTGCAAACGGAAGCTCCCTTGTCTTCAGTACCTATCTTGGGGGCTCGGCCGGAAGCGCGGGAGCGCCGGAACAGGCGAATTGCGTCAATTTTGCCGCCACGGGACGTCTGATGGTTGCGGGGACCACCGCTTCCACGAATTTTCCCGTCACTACTGATGCGGCCCAGCTAACTTTCGCCGGGGGCGCTACTGACGGCTTCATTACCAACCTGAATGCCAATGGGACTCTGCGGCGGTCTACCTATTTAGGTGGTTCGGGAGACGACGGGATCAATGCGATGATGCTTGATCCGTACGGCTCCGGACCTGTTGTGGGCGGCTATACGACTTCGACCGATTTCCCCACCAAAAATCCCATTCAGGGCGCGAACGCGGGGGGGATGGACGGCTTTCTTGCGCGGAGCTCCTTTAGCTCTATCACCCACGCTACCTACATTGGCGGAAGCGGCAACGATTCCGTGAACGCCATCGCGGTCGACTCTATGTTCAATCTCACCGTGGCCGGGAGCACTGCGTCAACCAATCTGCCCGTTGCGGGCTACATGCCGGCGTTTCAGGGCGCAACACTGGGAGCGTTTATCACCAAGATGACGGGTTCTTTCTCACTTGCCGCCGTTGCTCCCCCCGTCTTCTATCTCGACGTGTGGCACAACACCGGGTATAACGGGCCCAACGTTACTCTCGGGGCCGTTACTTACGGTGTTAGTACCGACATTCCCATCTCGGGCGATTGGAACGGCACTGGCTCCAAACTGCTGGGGGTTTTTCGCAGCGGTACCTGGATCCTGGATAGCAATGCGAACGGGGTTCTGGATGTGGCAGACAAGACCATCAGCTTCGGGCAAGCCGGAGACATTCCCGTGGTCGGTGACTGGAATGGTACCGGAAGCGCCAAACTCGGGCTATTCCGCAATGGAACCTTTATCCTTGACCTGAGCGGTCACCTTTCCGGTACATCCACAGGTCTAACCGACGCCACCTTCACCTTCGGCCAGGCCGGAGATCTCCCGGTTGCGGGCGACTGGACTAATTCTGGTACTACCAGAGTCGGGGTCTTTCGCAATGGCCAATGGCTTGTGGATTTCAGCGGAACTCACAGCGCCACTGTCACCTGGACCTTCGGTCAGGCGGGCGATAAGCCCGTGGTCGGAAACTGGGGCAGTTTTGGAGATACGATCGGTGTCTACCGGAACGGCATCTGGATCCTGGATTACGATTTGAGCCACACGATCAGCAGCGCCGACATGGTTTTTTCCTTCGGAGGCGCATCGTATATCCCCCTCATTTGGTAGAAAGGCGTGTAGAGCCAAGGCGTGTAGAGCCGCAAGTCTCATATCGGTACCGAATTGGATCTATATGCTTGACACGGCAGCCAAGAGACGGCAGAGTTATCTGTAGCGATGTTTTTTCGGTACGCTTATGCGCGCGTGGTGGTGGTGTTATTTGCTGGCTTGGCTCAGGCGCAGCAAACACCTCCGCCGGACGTCGGTTCCGGGACAACCCCAACGGGGTCGGCCGAGCCTCGCACTGATCCTGAGAAGAGGCTTCAGCGACCCCTGACTCCACAGGAAGAGCGCGACCGAGCTATTCGCCGGTATGATCCCCGCAGTATTCTCGATCCTGTTGACAAGCAACAGGATACCGGCCTTGGGGCCTCTCCGTCTCCGGGCCAGCGGGACTCCGGTACGTTGACGCAACGTCCGCTCCCTGCCCCCCGTCCGCTGCCTGGTTCTGTTGCGGCAGGCCAGCCCGATTTCGTCAATCCCCGGTCGCAAGGCCCTCAGATTCTTGACCCAAATCAATCGGATAACTCTGCCCCGGACTATTCCGGTCCGGCTGTGCTCAGTCGAAGCTATACACTCTCTCGCCCGACAGTTCCGAGGGAAGCCAAACTGACTCCTTCCCTCGGCTTCAGCGAAGGATACGATACCGGTGTGGGCGCGATCATAACTCCGGGTGTCACTCCCACTGCTCGGGGTAGCCTCGTGACTACCTTTACCTGGAACGTTTCCGGGCGCCAAACCTGGAAGCGGGACATAGTTGGTATCAATTACAGTGGCAACTACAGCCGCTACGTCGGTGCCCGGTTGTTTAACGGGGGAAATCACTCGGTGAGTCTGCAGTACAACCACGCCCTGTCTCGCCACCTGAGTTTCGGCCTTGCGCAATCTGCGATCAGTACAACCCAGAGTCAGTCCCTTCTGTCGAACGCGCTTCCTGCGGACACTTCCATCGCGAACGTAAACCTGGCCCTCAGCCCCGTCTCCCAGCCAATCGATTACGGTTCTCGTCAGGCGTCTACTCAGGGGAATCTTACGTGGCGGAAGAGCGCCCGCACCTCTGTCGACTTTGGCGGCGGCTTTTTTTACGTGGACCGAACCGGGATTACAGGTGCGGCCCGGGGTACCACCGGAACGCAGGCTCAGGCTGAGCTAAAATACCGATACTCGCGGAAGGTGACTGTCGGTACCTACTTCTCCTACACGAACTACGTGTTCTCGAAGCATGCCAGCGTCAGCAATTCCACCACTTTCGGAGGCTTGATCTCTTATGCTCTGGATCGGGCTACCCAAGTCCGCCTCCGGACAGGGATCACGCAGCTTGAAACGGAGAGTCTTTACGTCGTGAGATTTCCTGTGGAGCTGATTCCAATTCTTGGCCAGGTCGGCGGGATTGCGGTACTCTACCAGCAGACGCACCTTCAGGATGTATCCGCCGAGTTTTCCCACGATTTTGGAAGGCAAACAACCGCGAGGGTTTCGTACGCCCGCGGCGTCGCGCCTGGTAACGGGGTGCTCCTTACGTCCACGCACGAAGCTCTCAGCGGAAGCTTTTCCTTAAAGGTGTTCAGGCGGTACAGTGCCAGTTTGAGTTTCATGGACGACACGCTGGTCGCAATCGAAACAGGAGCAAACGTACCTTTCAATCATCGCGTCCTGCAGTTCAGCATCAGCCGCCCCCATTCGCATGGCATGGTTTCTCATTATTCCATTGATTGGCGCAGCTTCACCACGCTCGGAAGCACGGTACCGCAAACCCAGCTGCGCATCACTACTGGCGTTAGCTGGTCCCCGGGCGAGGGGAAGCTCTGGAAGTAAATCCGGCGATCTGATACCCTGAATACTACATGGCGCTATCGTCTAACGGTTAGGACAGAGCCCTCTCAAGGCTTAAATACGGGTTCGATTCCCGTTAGCGCTACCATTTAACCTGTTTATAATCAACATTTTAACCTTTCTGGGCACTTTCTCCATGTCACAAAATGTCACACCGGAGCAGCGCCAGCACAAAACACCCACTTTTTATTGCACCGTGCCAACGATCAAATCCCAGGTATCTGCGGCGCGTGGATCGTCATCCGGCAGGGCGTGAGCGTATACGCGGGCGGTAATTGTCGAGTCCGCGTGGCCAAGTCGGGCGGATACCGCCGTGAGCGGGATTCCATTCGATAGCAGGTTCGAGGCGTGTGTGTGCCTCAGCGTGTGGAGGCTGCCGGTAGTGATTCCTGCCTTACGATCAACATGGTAGTTTGGCGGTGCTCTCAGGGCCCGCGCAACGGCCGGGATATTACCTGAAGAGCTTCCGGGAGAAGTGGCAGAATTTGTTCTGCCACTCGACGGCTCGTCAGCGGAAACATGCCGATGCTGAAGACGTTGGCTGGTTCCCCATTGGCGAAGGCCCACGTTCGAAGCCTTCAATTCCAATCGAGTAACTACCAGGTGACGACGCCAGCCTTGCGCGGAGCGTTTTGCCCGCGGCCTGACCCCATTTCTCTTGGTAGAATCCGTTATGCGTCACCACGCTCTCCTCACACTGGCCCTGTGCCTGTTCGCTGTTCCCGCTTTCTCCCAAAAACACATCACGACGCCGAAAGAGGCCCTCGGCTTCCATATTGGTGACGATTTCCAGGTCGCCAACTATACCCAGCTCGAGACCTACTGGAAGAAACTGGCCACTGAATCGGACCGGATGAGACTGGTCGATATCGGAAAAACGGCAGAAGGCCGTACCCACTACATGGCGATTGTCACGTCGCCGGAAAACCAGAAGAACCTCCAGAAATACAAGGACATCGCCCGACGCCTCGCTCTCGCCGAAGGTGTCACCGAAGCGGCAGCGCAAACCCTTGCCCGCGACGGCAAAGCCGTAGTCTGGATCGACGGCGGCCTCCATGCCACGGAAACCGTTGGCTCCCAGCAGCTTATCGAAACTGTCTACCAGCTCGTCAGCCGTACCGACCCCGAAACCCTCCGCATCCTGAATGACGACATCATTCTCTGCGTCCTCGCCAACCCCGACGGCCAGGAACTCGTCGCCAACTGGTACATGCGCGAAAAAGATCCGCTCAAACGCAGTATGAACAACCTGCCGCGGCTCTACCAGAAGTACATTGGACACGACGATAACCGTGACTTTTTCCTCTCCAGCCAGGCGGAAACCACCAACATGAACCGCCAGATGTTCCTCGAATGGTTCCCCCGCATTGTCTACAACCACCACCAGACCGGCCCCGCCGGAGCCGTCATCTTCATCCCGCCCTTCCGCGACCCCTTCAACTACAATTTCGACCCCCTCGTTCCCCTCGGCGTCGAGATGGTTGGCACCGCGATGCATACGCGCCTCGTGGCAGAAGGCAAAGGCGGCTCCGCCATGCGCTCCGGCTCCACCTACTCCACCTGGTGGAACGGTGGCCTCCGCACCGTCAGCTACTTCCACAACATGATCGGCATCCTCACCGAAATCATCGGCAACCCCACACCTGTCGATATCGCGCTGGTCGCCGAGAAACAGCTCCCCTCGGGTGACTGGCCTCTCCCCGTCGCCCCTGGCCCCTGGCATTACCGCCAGTCCATTGACTACGAAATCTCCAACAACTACGCCATCCTCGACCTCGCCTCACGCAACCGTGAGACGCTGCTCTTCCAGGCCTGGCGCATGGGCATGAACTCCATCGAGCGCGGCAGTAAGGATACCTGGACCATCACCCCGAAACGAATCGAAGCTCTTCGCAATGCGGGTCCCCGAGCCGCTGGCGGACGCGGCGCAGCAATCGACGCAGCTCCTGCCGGTGACACACCTGGCGCTGGTGGAGGACGCGGTGGGGGTCTTCCCGTCGGTCTCTATACGTCGGTCCTCCACGACCCCAAATACCGCGACCCCAGAGTCTACGTCATCCCCGCCGACCAGGCAGATTTCGCTACCGCCACCAAGTTCGTCAACACGCTGCTGAAGAATGGCGTCACTGTCCTGCAGGCCCCCGCCGCATTCACCGCCAACGGCAAAATCTACGGAGCCGGCTCCTACGTCATCAAGACTGCGCAGGCCTTCCGCCCGCATATTCTCGACATGTTCGAGGCGCAGGATCACCCCAACGATTTCCGCTTTCCTGGGGGTCCGCCCATCCCCCCTTATGACGTGACTGGCTGGACCCTTGCCCTGCAGATGGCTGTCGATTTCGACCGCTTCTATGACGACATCCCCGGCCAGTTTGCAAAGGTGCAGGGCCTGCTGGAGCCGGCACCTGCCGCGATCACCGGCCCCACCAACCCCGCCGGCTGGCTCATCAGCCACAAGCAGAACGACGCTTTCGTCGTTACCAACCGCCTTCTGAAAGCCGGAGCGGACGTCTACTGGTTGAAGCGCGCCGCAACCGCAGACGGTCAGGACCTCGGCACCGGAACCATCTGGGTGCCCGCTTCCGCAGCTGCCAAGACCGTCCTCACCACTGCCGCCAAATCTCTGGGCGTAGCCGCGCACGGCGTAGCCACAGCACCCGTCGGCGAAGCGATGAAACTCAAGCCTGTCCGCATTGGCCTCTATGATCAGTACGGTGGCCTCATGCCTTCCGGCTGGACCCGCTGGATCCTGGAACAGTACGAATTCCCGTTCGAGGTGGTCTACCCCCAGACCCTGGACGCGGGTGACCTTCGAGCCAAATTTGACGTTCTCGTCTTTACCGACGGAGCTGCCCGGCTCAACGCCAGCGCTACCGGCCGCGGACGCGGAGGAGCGGCCCCTGAACCCGCTAATCTCCCCGAGGAATACAAACCCATGCTGGGCCGCATCACCGTGGAGAAAACCATGCCGAGAATTAAGCAATTCGTCGAAGCCGGAGGCACCGTCCTGACCATCGGAAGCTCCACCAGCATGGCAGAAACCCTGGGAGTCCCGGTGAAGAACGCGCTTACCGAAATGGGCCCCGACGGCAAAGAACGAGCCCTCCCGCAGGATAAGTTCTACATCCCCGGCGCAATCCTTCGGACCGCAATCGACAACACCAACCCCCTCGCCTACGGCATGGGTAAGACGGCGGAAGTCTTCTTCGACAGCAGCCCGACCTTCAAACTATCTCCTGACGCCGCGGCCAGGAAGACCTCCGCCGTAGCCTGGTATGCCGGGACCGAAGTTCTGGACAGCGGCTGGGCCTGGGGTCAGCAATATCTCAGCGGAGGCACCGCAATGGCCGAAGCCTCAGTAGGCGAAGGCAAAGTGGTGCTGCTGGGCCCCGAAGTAGCCTTCCGCGCCCAACCCCACGGGACCTTCAAACTCCTCTTTAACGGCCTCTACTACGGCAGCGCGAAGGCTGCGGACCTGAAGTAGCGCCTACAAACGATCCAGCACCGCTTCGGGCGTCAAAACCGGAAGTGGTGACCTGGCGAAATCCTTCGGATTCCGAGTGACAATGAAATCGCATCTGGCGGCAATGGCTGCCCCGGTGGTTACGCCGTCTTCGAAATCTGACCAGTTATCCAACGCCGCACGACGTATGATCAGGTCATTGACTGCAGCAATCTGAAAGTCCTTCAGCACACGAAGCAGGATGTTCCCGGCTTTCTCGGCTCCCTCGCTGCGGCTCGCCAGGTAGAAGATCGTAGTCACCGCGTGGGCCGCAAGATATCCCTTTACGGCGCCATTCTCAACTGCGGCCCACACAGCGGAACTCGCGGGCAACCACGGCTCACGGGACAACAAGACGTCCAATACGACATTTGTGTCGACGAGTATCCTTTTCACAGATACTTCTTCGCCAGGTAGTTGCGGTACTCCTTGCGAACATCCAGATCGGGTGGCGCCTTCACAATTCCGACCAGACTCCTCAAGTTGGGTGGCAACGAACTCAGGTCCGGGGGCGTCGAAACCGAATCAAGGTACTGCTCCACCAGTTTGGATACCGAAGTGCCATTGTTTGTGGCGAACTGCTTCGCACGCTCCACCACGCCCTCGTCCACGCTTAAGGTCAACTTGGCCATGCACGTATTATTGCAGGTTTCTGTACGTACTGACGGTTATCGGACGGGCCGAAGAGCCGTAGGATGCGAGTATTCCTGACTTCAAAAACGTTAACCTTTTTTGGCCAGGCTCGTCAGCAGAAATAGCGGGCCTGCACAACTCAGCGCCATCGTTCCGCTCAAATTCAGCGAGCTCTCCATAGTCGGCTTTGTTCATCGGACCATGTTTCAACCGAAGGGGGCACCGCGAATTGGCCGGGATCAAATCGCATGCGCCCGTTGGGACCAACTACCTGCATCGCAATCGTCCTCACGAGAGACTTGTCGCGCTACCGGCCCTGCGTCCATCGGGGGCTCCGCCCTCTATTTTTCCTGAACAGCTCCCGCCTCGGGCAACTCGAAGAACTCGCGCCAGGCGGCAGCGCCCTCGCGATCCGACAGGACTACATCGCCCGTTTGTTCATCGCGCGTCGCGTAAACCTGCTTGCCCTCAAAGGCAAACTCCGGCGGTAAGCGAACCTCTTGAGTTTCCCCGTTCCAAAACAACTTCGCAATCTTGGTTTTCGCCATATACCCCAGCATATCCTTCAATGCGGGGCATCACTGTGGATGCTCCGCCCCCTGCAACCGGAACATCACCCGCAGACCCTTCCGCCAGTCCGCCGCCAGCCCAATCCGCATAATCTCAATCTCCCGCTGCAGCGCCCCAATCACCGTCTCGCTCGTGGAATGAAACTCCAGAGCCGGAGCCACCAGCAGAATCCTCGGCGACTCCCGCCGCAGCACCACGCCCGCAAAATAGCCCAACCGCTCAAAGTCCCCGGCAAACAAGTGCTTCCGCACCCGCAGCCAGTAATCAATCGCCTGAAACGGCAACCGAGGATCCGCCGCAGCCTTCACCTCAATCACCACCAGCCGGCCCTCATGGTCAACCGCCAGCAGATCGATAATCCCCCGGTCGGCCCCGCCGGCTAACACGGGAACCTGGCCATATACCGGGCCGCGCAACAGCGTCGCATCCACAGCCCCCGGGTCCTGCCGAATCTCCGACTCGAGCCACCCTTCCGGATATTGCAGGTACAGCGGGTGCTGCCGGTCCTCCGCCTCGCCGGACCGAACCCGAGTCAACTCCCGGGCCAAAGCTACCAGATCCGCCATCGAGCACCGTGAACGCCGACCAACCCCACATGTCAGCTTTCCCACATTCCATCGCGCAAACTCCAGACCCTTCACCCGGAAGCTGATCGACCCGTCGCTCTGGTCCACCCTCTCCACCTCCGCCAGATCGGGAAACACAGGAGGTGCCGTATTCGGAGACATCGGCTGCCGAGCCGGAGGCAGCGTCGAGTCCACATTCCCGGCATCCGCAAACTCCACCGCTCCGCACCTGCCCTTGTCATCGAAGACATACAGATGGCACAACGCCTGAGGTCCCAGCACTGCGGCCCGGGCCGCCACTTCCCGCTCCTGCCGAATTGGGCAAAACAGCAGTAAACACCCAACGCTCAGCGCTTTTTCCCGACGCCGCAGGTAGTCCAGCCAGATCACGCCGAACGGAACCACGCCCGCGAAATCCCCGCATTCCGGAGGCGCACCCAACACGGCCATCGCCGCCGACCCCTTGCGCAACATCGCGCGCGCATAAGACGGCGACAAACTGTCCTCCAGATTCGGCTCCGAGCTGATCTCTTCCAGACGCCAGTCCGGAAACTCCCGGGCCAGCATCAGCGAAAACCGTTCCCGAAATGCCGCACGCGACCCCTTGCGCTCCAGATCCCGCCCCAGAGGAGCCGCCAGATCCGCAATCTGCAACTCGCCCTGAGCCTTCGGGAACCGCTCCACCAGCAGCCCGATCCGGTCGCGTTTCTGCACGCCCAGACCCGTTACTTTGCGCACTAAATTGCGCCGCGCATCCCACGCCTGCAGCACAAGTCGCCCGTTCCACTCGGACAAACTCCAGTGGTCGGGAACTAAACGCAAAGGTTCTTCGCCGGAATCGAGAACTGCGGGTGCCGCCGCAGAGGCCACGAAGCGTTCCACCACGCCCCGCAGCTCAGCCATGTCAATTGACAATAATCCTACGCTTTAGTTGCGGTGAACTCAGCCTTACCGTACTCGCCCAGGGCAACTGTGCCCTTGATCGTGTTACCTGTAACGGTCCCAGTAAAGTTGTAGCCCAGAGAAGTGCCCTGAATCTTGTGGTTGCTGCGAAACAGAACCTGCTTGCCTTCCACCGACCCATTCACGGTGCCGCCAATCGTCTCGCCTTTATGATTGCCGGTCAGCTTCGCGCCATTCTGCTCCAGCGTCAGAGTGTGCTTCGCCTTGCCTGACAGGAACGTCAATTCTACGTTCCACGTCCCGCTCACTGTGGCATCCGCCGGAGCAATCGCCGGTGTGGCAATCTTCGGTGGGTTCGCCAGGATCTTGTGAATCGCCGCCGCGGCAATTTTGTCATCACCCGGCTGCATCATGTACGGCATAATCCGCACCGTGCTCGGCCGAACCGCGCCGCCAGCAGCCAATTCCCGCCGAGTCCCGCTGGAACCCGCCACCAGAATTCGCGGCGACCCTTTGCCCAGCAGTTCTTCCACTTCAGTCCCGGTGATCCCCAGTTTCGCGGCATCCCAGCTGAGAGCCAGTACCGGAGCATGGTTTGAGAGGTCTTCCGGCTGATGAATCGTCTTCGTCACGCCCGGCACCTTCATCGCCGCTGAAGAAATCGTCTCCAGCCGCGACTCCCACTCTTTCCACTCCGCCGCATGGTCGCGCTTCACCCACATCTCCACAGCGGCCAGCATGCCCATAATCTCTTCCTTGCCCACCTTCATGGAACGCCCGAACGCATGGTGCGGCGCACTGCAAACCCACGCCGTCTGCACCAGATCCTTCTGCCCCAGCAGCAACCCACCCGCCTGCGGTCCACGCAGGCACTTGCCGCCGCTGTACGCCACCAGATGCGCGCCCGCTTCCAGATGGATATTCGGAATTTTGATCTCTTCCGCCGCTGCGTCCACCAGCAGCGGAATATTGTGCTTCCGCGCCAGCTTCGCCGTGTTGGCGATCGACAACTCACCCTTCTCCGCCGCCGGACCCGACATGATCATCACCATCGCGGTCCGCTCATTCACAGCCGCTTCGAACTCCGCCGCCGTGTCCACTTCCACCATCTTCACGCCCGTCATCCGAACCGCGTGGTCGTACACGTTGCGCGCGTACCGGGGAACAATCACTTCGTTCTTCATCCCGGTAAGGTCCGGCATCCGCTGCATCTTTTCCGGATCGCCGCCCGTGATACAGGCTGCCGTCGCATGCGCCAGCGCCGCCGCGCAGCCATTGCTGACCATGCCCCACTCGGCACGCGTCAACTCCGCCAGGCGCTTGCCCACCGCCTCCATCAACTCGTCCATGTGGACGTAGTAATGTGACGCCAGCTCCATGGCCTTCTTCACTTCCGGCAGTGACTGCGAACCCGAGATGATCGTGAACGTACCACGGCAATTCACCGCCGGCGTCACGCCAATCGACTCGTACAACTTCGCGCCCATTTCCAGCGGGGCAGCGGACGCAGCCTGCGGCGAGATACCGGAGCTACAAATAGCGGTCACCGCGGCAACGGCGGACGAACTTCCCAGAATCCCACGGCGAGTCATCCCTGCATTGTTCTTGAGCTGGCGCATATTGTGATCCTATCGCAGTTTTATAGGCTCAATCTGCCACGATAACTTCGCCCGGCAAAATCGGACGAGTCCGAGGCAGCAACCCCATCCACGCACAAAGCCCCAAGGCCACCAAAGCGGCCACATAAACACCCAGCTTAATCACATCCGCCACATGCGTTCTTGGCAGAATCTTCCACAAAATCATCAGCGTGGTCTGAGCCAGCGTCACCGCCCAAACCGACCCATAAAAATACCGCCGCTCAATGCCCTCACCCTGCGTGGACTTCCGCACGCGAGGCAATATCCCGAGCGCCCCCAGCAGCAGAACGCAGCCGTAGAACGGGAAGTAGCCGTAGTCAAAAATCTGCTTCAGATACCACTTGCCGGTGAACACAGCCACCACTAAACCCGCCAGATTCAACGTGGCGAACGTCAGTACATCGGCCCACGCAAAGCTGTAGCAAATCTTCCTGTACAGCGGATTCGGCCTGTCTTCGGTGAACTTCAGGATGTACGGCTTCGGCTCCACCCCGGGCAGTTGCTCAAACCAGCCGGCAATGCCCGTACCCAGCAGCACCACGATGAGCCAGCTCAGATTCCCGGCACTCGGACCATGCGCGAAAATATCGAACACCATCGGCCCAGGTGCCAGGAAAAACACCCAGATCCAAATGGGCCAGTGCAGGACCCTGTAGTAGCCCTTGTTCTTCTGACGAATCTTCTTCTGGTGGGCGAATTCAACTTTTACCGGGATAGCCATCTTCTTAGGAGATTTTACCGTCCCCGAACGCCTCTCCGCGCTTTTCCGGCCCCATCAGCGCCACCACGGCGGCGCCAACGAACACCACACCCGCCGTAATCGCCATCGTATTCGCGTAAGAAACATGCTCCGCCACCGCCGCCTGCAGGTAAACAATCGACCCGCCAAACAGCACACCCATCTGATACGCGAACCCGGGAACGAAGCCGCGCACGGCGTTCGGCGTCAGTTCCGAAAGGTGCGCCGGCACCACACCCCAAGCCCCCTGCACCATGAACTGCATCAGGAAGCCACCCACCACCAGCAGTGGCAGATTCGGAGCCAGTGCCCACAGCGGAATCGCCAGGCAAGCCAGCCCCAGCGAAATTGCGACGGCGCGCCGCCGGCCCCGCCTGTCAGAGAAGAACCCGAACACCACCCCGCCCAAAATCGCGCCCACCATCGAGATCATCGACACTACCGAACGCGTGGGGCCATCCAGATGCCAGTAGCGCTGCAGGAACACCGGGTACATATCCTGCGTGCCGTGCGAGGCAAAACTCATGAACGTAATGAACAGGACCAGATACAGGAAGATCTTCCAGTTCGCCAAAATCCCGCGCCCCAAAGATCCCCAGTCCGTATGGCGCGATTTCTCCCAAACCTCCGACTCCTTCACATGGAACCGGATGAACACCGCCAGCAAAGCCGGGAACCCTCCCAGCAGGAACAGCGGCCGCCAGCCCCAGTGTTTGAACAGAAAGAAGTAGCAGACCACCGCCAGCAGATTCCCCGCCGCGTAGCCCTCCTGCAGAAACCCGGAAAGCAACCCGCGCAAGCGCGCCGGGACCTTCTCCATGGTGAGCGAGGCGCCCACACCCCACTCGCCGCCCATGCCGATTCCGAACAGCGCCCGCAGCACCAGAAACGTCGTGTAGTTGGGCGCAAACGCCGCCGCCACCTGCATCGTCGAGTAGAAGATCAGATTCAGCATCAGCGGCATCCGCCGCCCATACTTATCGGCCAGCAGGCCGAAGATAAATGCGCCCAAAGGCCGGAAGGCCAGCGTCACCGTGATGGCCAGCGCCATCTCCTTGTCGCTCTTCCCGAAATCCTTCGCGATCGCGGTCAGGCAATAGACAACCAGGAAATAATCAAATGCGTCCAGCATCCAGCCAATGAAGCCGGCGGCCACCGCAGCGGTTTGGTCACGGCTTGGTGACCCAGTGTTTGACATGCTCAGGTAATTCTACAGTCCGGCCCATTTCCGGTACGCCGCATCGATCACAGCGTCGCCCGGATGGATCAGGACCCGATACCGGAACCGCATCCCCTCGCCCTGCTTCAGCGTCATTGAGCCATCCTGCGTCTTGTCGCCCGTATAGTCCCGAACCCCGAACGGATTCGCCGAGAATAGACCATACCCGCGAGCGTGCCAGTACGTCGGGTGCTTCGGATTCTGCGGATGATCAAAGATCGCAATCCCCAGCTTCTCGCCCTCAACTTCGCCCGACACGTCCAGCCACGCTGCTCGCTTACCCCAGCATTCCTTCTCCGTCCGGCACCCTGCGGAACTCGTCAGGACACCCGTGCGTTTGGGCAGCCTTGCATCAGAAGCAGACGGCCCCTTCGGCTGCGGCTCTTCCAGCCCTGACGCCACCCGCAGATTGAACATGCCTTCCTTCGTATCCGAGAACACAACCTGCGTCAGCGCCTGAAACCGGAAATCGAAATCCACCATGCGCTCCGCAGCCGTGCCGCCAAACGTCATCGTCCGGTCTTCCAGCAGAATCGGCACACCCTGCGGATCCAGCCACTCAAACTCCATCCGAGCGGTCGCACCCTTCACCGAAACCACCCGCTTCAAACGAATCCGCCCGCTCTTTGCATCGATCTGTGTCTTATCCGAAGCCCAGTAGTTATACCCGTTCACCTCGGCATAAGTAAACGAAAGCCCCTGATGGTGCGGATGATCCACGGACTCACCCGCCGCCTTCGCCTCCGCTTCCGAAATCATCGGGAACGAGCGAGTCACCTGTTTCCCCGAAGCCGACCGCAGCGGATGAAAGTAAGGCTTCCGCGTCTCCGGCCCATAGAACAACTCGCCAAACGGCTTCCCTTGTATAGAGACGGACAACTTCCCGTCACCCTGCTTCAAAACCACCTGAGCCGGCAGCGAGGTCGGCAATACCGCCGCCACCAGTAACGAAAGAACCAGAACGCGTCGCATGGTTTCTATTATTCTCGAAACGTATGCGCGTGCGCGTCATCCACTGGAAACCAGCCGAAGCCGGACCCCTCCTCGAAGCCCTTCGCGCCGCCGGAACCCAACCCGAATACGACGGCTGCGGCAGCATTCCGGAACTTGGCCGCGCCATCCGCGCCAACCCGCCCGACATCATCGTGATCGACCTGTC
This sequence comes from uncultured Acidobacteriia bacterium, assembly GCA_903929755.1. GTDB lineage: Bacteria > Acidobacteriota > Terriglobia > Bryobacterales > Bryobacteraceae > BOG-234. Next base: position 11,507 of record CAIYVZ010000129.1, on the reverse strand, counting down.
CCGGCTCCCCAGCCACGGCGGAGGAGTCGCCAACTGGCTGCGCACCACAAAGGCGCTCCGGGACATTCCCCTGCTCTTCGTCAACGGAGCCGAAGAAAAGATAGCCAAACTGCGACGGCTTATCCCCGACGCCCATTGCGTGGCCATGAAAGACATTCAGGGTGCGCTGGCACAGGCCCGTCCGTCTGCCTCGCCGCCTGTGCCAACTCTGTCCGAGTACAAAGAGCGAACCACCGCTCAGAAGCTCGGCCTGGATACCGGCGGAACCATCGCCGTCATTGATCCTCCGCGAAACTATCTCGCCGCCCTCGGCACGCTGCCCGAGAATGCTGACATCCTTGAAGACCCCGACCAAACCTGCGACACCACTCTCTGGTTCATCCACCACCCCGAAGCCTTCCTGGCCGCCCTCCGCCCCATGTGGCGAATGGCAGGCCAGTCCCGCCTTTGGATCATCTGGCGCAAAGGCTCCACCAACGGGATAACGCAAAACTCAATCCGCGAAACCGCGCGGGAAGCTGGTCTCGTCGACTACAAGATCTGTTCCGTCAGCAACGAATGGAGCGGTATGCTCTTCACCAGGAAGCAGGCATGATCCTCTCGCGACATTTCTACGCACGACCCACCGTCGAAGTCGCCCGCGACCTCCTCGGCAAAATCCTCACCCATGGAGAATGCTCCGGCCTGATCATCGAAACAGAAGCCTACCTGGGTCATCATGACCTCGCCGCCCATTCCGCCGCCGGGCTCACCGAACGAACCCGCGTCATCTTCGGACCACCAGGCCACGCTTACGTGTATCTCTCCTACGGCATCCACGAATGCTTCAACATCGTCGCCGAACCGGAAGGCCAACCCGGTTGCGTTCTCATCCGAGCCCTCGCACCCCTCACCGGCCTCGACCTCATGCGAACCCGCCGCCAGGCCAGTACCCCCGACCACCGCCTCGCCGCGGGCCCCGGCAATCTAACCCGAGCCCTCAACATCACCCGCCAGCTTTACGGTCACGACCTCACCCGCCAACCCCTCTCCGTCCACACCAACCCTGCACCCCTCACCCGCGAAATCGAAATCACACCCCGTATCGGCATCACGAAATCAGCTGACCTGCTCCTCCGGTTTATGCTCCGCAAGCACCCCTCGGCTAGTCGTTAGGCGGCCATATACAAGCCCGGGTTGACGAGCTCTCAAGACAGTTGTCCACAGAGCTCGCCTTCGGGCAGACCACCACCACAACCACAACCTGCACAAGAACCTCAACCCTGCCGCCCATGGCCTGGCTCTGCTCCAGGTCAACCTCACCAAACTCGAAACCGCGTCCACCGCAGGCAATGGGGCTTCATGCGGAGGCGGCACCGCCACCGTACCGGTATTATCTTGCTAAAGGGAAACGCCCGCCGCTTTTAACGCCGCCAGCACCCGGTCCGCGCGCAGTGGAATTCTCCGGATACGAACCCCTGTGGCATCGTAAATCGCATTCGCCAGCGCAGCCATCGTCGGCTTGAGAGAAGCCTCGCCAGCGCCGTACGGCGCCAGGTCCGGACGCCCCGGATTTGGATCTCCGTTCACCAGCACCACCTCCAGCTTTTCCGGAACATCCGCGTGTCGCAGCGTCGGATGCGAAATCCAGTCTTTGCTTGTCACCTTCTCCGTATCGAACCGGACTTCCTCGTATAACGCCCGGCTCAACCCGTGCAGCAGCCCGCACTCCACCGTATAGCGAAGGTTATCCGGATTCACCGCCAACCCCGTGTCCTGCGCGCACACAATCCTCTTCGCCCAAACATGCCCGGTCCGCCGATTCACCTCAACCTCAATAATCTGCGCCGCAATCGTCTGCCCCCGGAATGAATACCCAATACCGCGCCCGGTGAGAATTTCACCCTTGGCCACCGGCTTCGGCGAAGGCCGCGCATCCCAGCCATAGGCCTCCCCCACCGCTTTCAGGACCGCAATTGAACGCGCACGGCGAAACTCTGCGCCGTCCTTCGTGTCCGCCTTCAGCAGTCGCATGCGGAACTCCAGCGGATCGGCCTTCACCGCCGCCGCCGCCTCATCGATGAACGATTCTGACGCAAACGTCGCCTGCGGGCCATTCGGATCCCGCAGATTTCCGGTCCGCAGCGGCGTCTCCCAGAGTGCCGGTAACCCGACCACATCGCCGCTCTCCTTCCGGTTCGGAATAGCGTACTCGTCGGAGGGCGACCCGGAACTTCCCGCCGCCGGTGTGGCTCTTCGCGTCCCCATCAGCTGCGCAATCAGGACTGTATCCGGCTCGTTATACCCAAGGTGGTTGTGGTCGCATGAGCGCGCGTTATAGTCGTAGCCGACCAGGTTCCCCGCCGCGTCCAGCGCGCCTCGCATCTTCACCAGGAACGCCGGACTCTTCGTGTCCCAGGCCGTCTCCTCATCCCGCATCCACTGCACGCGTACCGGCCGCCCCAGTTCCTTCGCGATCCACGCCGCCTCGCATCCCGCATCCTCTGCCGCGGTCCGGCCAAAGCCCTGCGGGCCCTGCATCCAGATCACCCGCACCCGGTCCGCCGGCATGCCCAGGAAAGTCGCCACGCTTCTCCGCAAACCGTAAGCCTTCATGTCGTTCGAATAGACCGTCATCAGGCCATTCGAAGGGTCGGCCATCGCATGCGCGCCGGCAAACGAAGTGTGCCCCTGAAACGGCACCTCGTACTCCGCTTCAATCACCTTCGCCGCGCCTGAAAAGGCAGCGTCCGGGTTACCTGTAACCGTGGCTCTCATCGTGGATGCGGGCGTCGCCGTCCGCATGTATTTGAACAGATCTTCCGACGCCGGAAACGGAGCTGTGGCCGGCTTTGCCCACGTCGTTTTCAGCTGACGGGCAGCCGCTATCGCCTGCTCTTCCCGTTCACACGCCACCGCCACGTAGTTGCCCTTGCTCAGCACTTTGATGAAGCCCGGCAGATTCTTCACCGAGGCTTCGTCAATACTGGTGAGTTTCGCGCCCACAAACGGAGGCTTCACGTTGCGCGCATGCACCATCCCCGGCAGCTTCACATCAACGGCCCATTGGGTGGTGCCGTCCACTTTTCCGGGAATGTCATCCCGCTGCACCGACTTGCCCGTGTACTTGAACTCAGGCAGCGTCTTCGTCCTCGCCTGCCCGGTAACCGCATTGATGTTGCTTCCGGTCAGCGTGACGTTAAACTGCTTCCCGCCGATCAGCTCTCCATAGGTGACGCGCTTTGAACTGTCGCCCCTCACGGTAACCACGCCGTCGCTCACCGCCAGTTGGTCCACCGGCACGCCAAACTTCTTCGAAGCCATCTCCAGCAGCACGCGGCGCGCCTCCGCGGCCACCCGGCGCATCGGCCACGCATCCCGCTCCAAAGCCGTCGAGCCGCCCGACCCCACCTGATCCACCGTCGTATCAGTCCGACCCATAATGCAGGTCGTCTTCTCAAACGCGATATCGAGTTCGTCGGACATCAACTGCCGGAAACTCGTTCCCGTACCCTGGCCCAGGTCCGTCTTCCCCACCGAGAACGTCGCCGTGTTGTCCGCATGGATCACGATCCAGGAATCCACCTGGTGAAAATCGGGATTGGTGTAAGGTCCTGGCCCGGGCTGCGCGTCCGCCGCTGAAACTCCGGCGGCACCAATGGCGCCGAAGCTGACCGCCAGCATCCCGGCACTCTTCAGAAAGCCCCTGCGATGGGTTACCAGCGCCGCTTCAATCTGCTTCGGAATCGTGTTCATACCGCTCATGCCGTCACCTTCGCCGCTCGCTTGATCGCCATCTGCACCCGGTTGTAACTCATGCAGCGGCACAACACTCCATTCATGGTCTGACGGATTTGCGCGTCGGTCGGATGCGGAGTCTTGTCCAGCATGGCCTTCGCAGTCATAATCTGGCCGTTCTGGCAGAAGCCGCACTGAGGAACCTGCTCGTCGATCCACGCCTGCTGCAACGGGTGCAGGTTGCCGTTCTGCGAGAGGCCTTCCAGCGTGGTGATCTCGCTCTTCACGCCCCCGCTCGCCAGAGAAGATACCGGAGTAATGCACGAGCGAACGGCCACGCCGTTGATAATCACCGTACACGCCCCGCACTGCCCCAGGCCGCAACCAAACTTCGGACCATGCAGGTCCAGGTCGTTGCGCAGAACATAAAGCAGCGGCGTCAATGGCTCCACGTCCACCGTATGGGACTTGCCGTTCACCTTCAGGTCGAACTTACTCACTGGTTGCACTCCTTACTTCAGCCTGCATCGCAAGCATCGAGTTTACCTTCCGGCAGGCTACAATACGCCATATGCTCACGCGAAGGCATTTTCTTGGCGCTTCCGTACTTGGCGCGTCCGCAGCCGCACTCGCTGCCGACCTCTTTGCCGCACCGAAGGATTCCAAAACCCCTTCGGCAGATCTCGAAACACTCGGCGCCATTGCGCTGGCAGAATCTAAAAAATACAAGGCAACTTACTGCGATATCCGCATCGTCCGACTGCGAGACCAGCGCCTCGGCATGCGGCTCTCCGCTGAACGTGGAACGAGTAAAACGCTCGCCGTCCCCACCGTCGCTGAGGACTCAACCTTCGGCTTCGGTGTCCGCGTCATCGTCAACGGAGCATGGGGCTTTGCGTCATCCCCCCTCGTCACTAAAGAGGAAATCGCGCGCGTCACCGGTGAAGCCGCCATCATCGCCAAAGCCAACGCCACCATTCAGCCCAAGCCCATCCAACTGGCCCCCGTCAAGGCCTACCGTGACCGCTGGGAAACGCCGCACGAAAAAGATCCCTTCGCCGTCTCCATTCAAGAGAAGCTGGAACTCCTCCGCACCTCCTCCGAAGAGATCAAGAAAAACCAGCGCGTCTTCGGTTCCTCAGCCACTCTCAGCCTCCGCAGCGAAGACAAGTACTTCGCCTCCACCGAAGGCTCCTCCATCCAGCAACTGATTCTCCAGATCTACGGCAACCTCGACGCCACCGCCATCGATCGCCAGGCAGGCATCTCGCGCAGCCGCAGCTACGTCCCTACCCAGGCCGCCGCTGGCTGGGAATACGTGCCCGAAATGAACTTCGGCGAGAACGCCCGGCGCATCCGCGAAGAGGTCCTGGAGCACCTCGCCGCCCCCCCCGTCAAAGAAGGCAAGAAGGACCTCATCCTTATGCCCAATCACCTGATGCTTACGCTCCATGAGTCCGTTGCTCACCCAACCGAACTCGACCGCGCCCTCGGCTACGAAGCCAACTACGCCGGCACCAGCTACATCACCCCCGCCACCATCGGCAAGCGCATCGCCAGCGACCACATCACCGTCATCGGCGACCGCACCTCCCCCCGCGCCCTTGGCACCGTCGGCTACGACGATGATGGCGTTAAATCCAGCTCCTTCACCATCATCGACAAAGGCATCTTCCGCAACTTTCAGACCACCCGCGAACAGGCCCACCTCGTCGGCGATAAAGAATCGCACGGCTGCAGCCAGGCCGACTCCTGGGCCACCGTCCCCTTCCAGCGCATGCCTAACGTGTGGCTCAAACCCGGCCCCGCTGAAACCTCGCTCGACGACCTCATCGGCGGCATCGAAGACGGCGTCCTCATCGACGGCCGCGGCTCTTACTCCATCGATCAGCAGCGCTATAACTTCCAGTTCGGCGGCGATGCGTTCTGGGAAATCAAAGGCGGAAAGAAACGCGGCATGATCTCCCGCGTCGCCTACCAGGCCCGCACCCCGGACTTCTGGCAGGCCTGCGACGGCACCGCCGGACCCGCCTACTGGCGTCAGTACGGAACCACCGGTGATGCCAAAGGTGAGCCAACGCAAATCAACTCCATCAGCCACGGATGCTCCCCGACGCGCTTCCGCAATATCAACGTTTTGGTGACTGACTAACCCACATGCTGACCAGAGAAGAAGCTCAGAAACTTTCTCAGAAGGTCCTCGCGCTCTCCACTTTCCCCGAGTGCCAGGTGTCCGTCTCCACCATTGAACAGGCGTACACACGCTTCGCCAATAACGGGATCACTACGGCGTCGCTCAACCTGCGCCAGTCCGTGTCCATCGCGGTCACCAGAGACGGCAAAACCGGAAGCTACGCGGCTAACGATTTCGACGACGCCTCCCTCAAAGAAGCTGTAAAGAAGGCCGAAGAACTCGCAGCGTTAGCCCCACCCAACTCCGAACGCCTGCCCGCCCTCGGCCCCCAGCACTACCCAACCATCAACGACCTGGACCCCGCCACCGCGAAGGCAAAAGCGCCCGAGATGATCCCGCACGTCAAGACCATCATTGAGGCCGCCCTCAAAGCGAAACTCGTCGCCGCCGGTCTCATCGAACGTTCCCGCCGGGCACAAGTCGTAGCCAATAAGACCGGCCTCTTCGGCTTTCAGGAATCTGCCGACTCGCAGTTAACCACCACTATCCGCATGGCCGACGGCTCCAGCTCCGGCTGGGCGGGCCAGCCGTCACTAAGACTCAGCGAAATCGACAGTGCGAAACTGGCCGCAGTCGCCATAGAAAAATGCCTCCGCTGGAAGAACCCCATCAGGCTTGATCCCGGCAACTACACCGTGGTTCTCGAAGCCACCGCCGCCGCCGACTTAGTGCGCCTGATCCAGGGCGGCTTCTCTGCCAGAAATACCGAAGAAGGCCGAACCTTTCTGAGTAAGAAGGGTGGCGGAACGCTCCTGCGGGAAAAAATCTTTCCCGACTTCATCACACTCCGCTCCGACCCCTTCGACAGAAAACAACCCTCCTCCCCCTGGACCGGCGACTTACTTCCGGCCAAAGCAGTAACCTGGATCGACAAAGGGGTTGTCGCAAACTTAGCCTACGACCGCTACTGGGCCACCAAAACCGGCAAAGAAGCGAACGGAGGCGGAGGCGGCCGCCTAGGAGGAGGCTTCGGAGGAGGGGGTAGTCTGACCTTAGATGGCGGCACCGACTCTTTAGAGCAACTAATCGCCGGAGTCGAACGAGGAGTCTTAATAACTCACCTCTGGTACATCAGAAACGTAAACCCGCAAACCCTCCAGCAAACCGGCCTGACGAGGGACGGCACGTTCCTGATTGAAAACGGCAAGATCACGCAACCAGTAATGAACTTCCGTTTTTTAGAAAGCCCGGTTCGCCTGCTCAAGAACACAAAGAAACTAGGCCCCGCCCTAAGAGTCAGAGGCCTGGAAGGAGGCATGATGATGGCCCCCTCTCTGGTAGCCACCGACTTTCCGCTACCCTCCATCTCCGACGCCATCTAGGCGATGCTCAAGCGGCTGGGCGTATTCACCGGCCACCGAGTTACGGCACGCGCGACTCGCGTCGAAAATTCGTTCGAAATAGCGAGGTCCGGCGCAACAGACGTTAGATGACTGCCGCCCTGTGAAAGGGGGAGCTGACGATCATTAACAGCAGGGACGGTCTAATCCACCAATTGAGCCCTTAACTCGGACTCCATCCCCTCGGCCAACTGCCTGAATAGCTTCAGGCGTTCAAGTCGATCACAGATCCGCCTTCGGTCCTCATCTTCCTTCGAACGTTCCTCAGTGAGCGCGCGTTCCCCAATCAAAATTCGTACCACCAGCGAATCTAGTCCGCCTCCGACACCCGCCTTTTCCGCCAAAGTGACCCAATCTTTCGTCTTGTTCAACGCCGTTTCCGACGCGCGCGCCAAACAGTAGCTGATCAGGACTTTGGCCGTCGCCTCAACACTATTCGCAATCTGGAGCCACTTCGCTCCCTCTCCGATTTCATCGTCGTTCTGCGCACCGAGCCGCGCAGCGCGGAAATACCGCATTGCGCTATTTTCGGGATCGAGGCCTCGCAGCGTCTCGAAGATCGGTTGGAGATCCTCAAATGGTCGTGACCCATGAGGCAACTGGTGACGATGTTCCCAAAGAGTGAGGATCGCATCCGAACAGGCCTTGAGCTTGACGTCCCGATCCTCGTCAGTCGAGTCCACGGTGCCCTGAATCAGTTCGGCGACATAGTGCGCCATCCAGTTGGCAAGCGTGTCAACCGGATGTAGAGCCTCAAGCTCGCTCACGATCTTCTCCCCAAGCCTGAGAATTGAATCAGACTGTGATGAGGCTGCCGTCAATTCTTGCAAGGAAGACTCTGGTGCTCGGCGGCATGTATCCGGTTCCATTTGTAGTGTCTCCATAATACGAGCGGATCAAATCACGATCCAGTTCAACGGTAATGATCAGGTCCATGCAGGCCTTGGGCAAGAACTCTCGCAGGAACTCTCGCGACACATGAAGGCGACTTCCTTTTTCGCGACGGTCTTCCCGCTCGCGGTCGACGACGGCATCCCCCCAGGTCTCCACTCGAAGTGACGACTGTCCAGATGCATCAGCCGCCGGGCGCCACAATCGCCCCTCGCGGTCGGACCGGAGGTCCAGCAGGTCCTTGACGAACCCCGAAGGTGACATGGCTGGATAGCGAATGTCTCCTGCCCACGGGTCAAACCGATCCAGCCCTGGCTCTCGATATGGATGGGTAATCCACCCCTTTAACCTGAACTCGCCGCACTCTATTTGTGCATCATCGGAATCCGCTTCTGGCAGGCAGTATCGAAATGGATCAGTCGTCTGCAGCGCTCGCATTAACGCCTCAGATCGGCGAGGTTCTACCAGTGCACTGCGAATTGAAACCGACTCATTTCTGCGGCCCTCTACGGTATTCCATCTGCCCCACAGATTAAGACGGCCATCAGGCTGAATCAGGACCTTGTCGAAATCACTCCTGGCAATTGACCACGGCCAGTGATCTCCTTCTTTTTCGGACTTCCAGGCTGGCCAGTGCAAGGGCGCCGGATCGCGCCGGTCCGCGAGCCAATAGCCGTCAGATCTCGATATTCCGTGATTACACATCCAGTGTGCAAATTCGTCCCGGGGCCAGTCTGGATCATTGTGCAGGGCGCGAGTCGCCAACATCCTGCCGGCGACAATCATCGTCGAGTGATAGGCGAAATAAAACCCAAGATCATCGGTTGAAGGGTAAGACTTGTTGGCATAGGTTTGGCCCTCGCGAAAGATTCCCCGGATTCGGCGCTGATCATGTTCCCAGCCATTCTTACCTTCATAGCCCCAGTCTTTCTTGACAACCTGCCGGGCCAGGCCTTCGACTTCCGACTCGCAGGCCCCAAAGCATTCGCCAAGTGACCCGAATAGGAGTGAGTCGACATCCATGCCGAAATGAAAAGGGTCACCCTCATCGCGATCATCTGTGTTTGCTCGTCCATGCCGGGACCGGTTGTAGGATTTCGATGTGACAACTGGTAAGGGTGAGAGATTCACAGCCTTGAGGCCCGCCTGCAGCTCTGGCTGCGCATCCAGCAAGCCGCGATCAAACAGTTCAAGCGAAGCTTTTGCGGCGAGCCCCCTTATCATCACGTGTGGTTCACCCTTTAGTGCCAAGTCGAATAAAAATGAAGCGTGCCGGACTAGTGCCTCGGGGCTATCGTTCGCAGCCCGGGCCAACGCGATCAATAGCCACTGCTTGGCATGCCGTAAGTAGAACTGAAGCCGGGAGTCGGCAAACGGTCCTCCTGACGACTCCTTTGAGAGAGCAACAATATGCCCCAGAAAGTCGTCTCGTTGCAATGTGCACATCCCGCGCACCACATGCGCCATCTCCCATCGGAGACCGGCGTGTGGGCTGGCTAGCCCAGCCCACACATACCCCGCAAGCCCCTGTTCTGCGGTACCTGAGACTGATAAGGCAAGGTCCCAGGGTCCGTCTCCATCAGCCTCCTCAAGCAGTCCCTCAAACAGGTCAAGGCCAAACATCAGCCCCCCCAATGCATCGGAATCGGAGAGCTTTACGGCAAGAAGGTCAACGAGAGAAAATAAGCGCTTCGGCTCAAAATAGTCGGTCACTTCACCCAGTGGGCCAAGGATGTAATCCACCAATTCGCTCTCGTTCACTCTGGCCATGTGGCATGCCTTCGCGAATGGGAAAGTCTCGTAGTACGGCCCTTTCGATATTTCAAGGCAGAAGCGACCACAAAACACCCGCAGGGTATCTCTGAAAGCCCGTTGGATTGTCAGCTTGTTCTTCCAGTCCTCAGGAAAATTCTCCACGAACCTCCGGAAGTAGTAGGGCTCAAGATCGCGCGTGTCTCGAATTGCGGCGATGAACTCAGTCTCGTGGCCTGGCGTCACGCGCCTGAAAGTCTCGAGGAAAAACAGATCGCTGCCATGCGGCACGCCTGTTTCTCTGAAGCGCTGGTACGCGAGCGCAAGATCGGTCGCGCAGCCCAAATCGATTCCGGCAAATACTCCCTCCCAATCTCGCTCGTCGCCGTCCCGAGAGTTCCTCCAAGGGGCTGTGCTTTGGGTGCTGTTGATGCGTTGCGACCTCGGTTTGCCTTGACCGGCGGTAAGTACCTTGTCTATCTCGTTCGTCGGCAAGAGATGTTCTCTCAGAAGACGCCCAAGACTCTCCCAGACATCGCTGGAATGGGTGTCAAGCCTAAAATAACCGAAGGCAAAAGCCGCTGCGTTTTCTTTTTCGGCTCTCGTCGTGCATGCTGCCAGGCATGCCTGAAGCAACTCGACCGAATTCCAGTCGGCACGAACTCCCGCCAAAGGGAGGGCCACTCGCGCGTTCAGATCCCCCCGTTTCACCAGCAACCTCACCGCGATTGGGAGGAGTCTTTTGTCCCATCCAAACCCCCGGTCTCGCCAGCGACTCAGAATCGCGAGCGACGACGCCGGACAAAGGCAGACAATGGCTTCAACGGTTCTCTCCCATTCGAAATGCTTGTCCCTTACGCCATACGAGTACGTTAGTTCAGCCGCCCGAGCCAGCATGTAGGCGGCTTCCGGTTGGGGCACGCCGGGTCTAACCGCCGCTTCCGCCAGTTTAAGTATGGCGCTCCAGCGGGCCAGGTTCTCATCCCCAATCCTGCTTGCGACCCGAACTGCCTCGTCAAAATACTCCTTGGCCTCGCCCCGATCAACTGGCAAGATCGCGCGAGCGAGGGCTACGTAGGACCGTGCTTTCTCTTCCGCGTCCTCCCGCTCGTCCCGTATGAGTCCAAGGAGGACGCGCGAGTACTCATTGGCAATAGGCTCAAGTCCCTGAGTTCGTGACGCCACTCGGATAAGCCGTGTCGTCGTGGGGAAGAAAAGAGGCGGCTGCGCCTTGATCCAATCGCGAAATTGTGCCAGCGCCTTTTCATCGGTTCGATTTGCCTTGATGAGTATGTCGAGCCAGATACCGGCAACTTCATTCCGCGTACGCGTGTCTCGGCGATCATAGGTCCTGCACATCTGCTCCGATATCTTGAGCGCCTGTTTTATAGCAGCATCGAGGCAATCGGCACTCGTAGCTCCAACCAGCACGTTTGCCAAAAGTTTGTGCCAAGGCAGCACGCTTCCGACATCTGGGGATTCCGAGGCATGTCGATCAGCATTCCGAAGTGATGTCGATCACGATTCCGAGATGAAGCCGATCAGCATTCCGATCTGATGCCGATCACTTTACGAATGTAGTATCGGAATGGTGATCGGCATCAGATCGGAAC
>CAIYVZ010000128.1 GCA_903929755.1 uncultured Acidobacteriia bacterium | reverse complement strand
TATACAAGAATTAAGAGAGAACGCAAGCCTCAAATGCCAATCAGAATATGCCCAGGAACTCGCCCCGTCACACCACTGGCTAAAACAGCAATGAAATCAAATGTTTTCGCGCCTCAAGAACTTTGGTTGCGGAATCGCTGACTTACAGAACTGGAGCCTTAGGCGATCGTGGTGAGCGTCCAATCCCACGCCCCTGATGACGGCATCACCCCTGTCTTCGGCTAGGAAGTGCACATTCAAAGGTTTAGCTTAGGTTGTCATTAGTGGGAATGAAGAACCGCTTAAGAGTCCAGTAGTGTATGTTTCAGAACGTCTAAATGAGTGGCCCAAGTGCCCCAGTGCTGCTCTATGCAGCGCCGAGTGGCGATGTATATACTTGAAACAAAAACACTTATCAGTGGTACAACAGGGCATGGAACATGAGGTCTCTCTTTGTTCGGTGAGTTGCCGTTACTCAATGAGGATGAGAATGAGTCGTTGAAATTCCGGGTCAGCGGTCGCCTACCGAACGGATGGTCGAGCGAATATATAGGGTTTTGATCACACTTTACTTGAAGCAGTGTTTATCCGCTCCGGGCTGCTACCATGAGACGTGGGTCGAGAGCAAGGCTTTGGGTACTGGTACTTAACTCCTCCGCACGCTGAATTCGCGCGCACTGTTCGCCCAGCGCCAAAATGGCAGCGGTGATCCCCGTTGCTTGATTGAGCTCTAAATTTCACATTGGAGAACCACATGATGACTGTAGTTAATATGACCGCGCTAAAGGCACTCGGCCGCGCGACATCAATTTGTTTCGTGACTGCAGCCTTGGCCTTTGGGTATACAGATGTACGCAGCGATACGAACGCCTCGGCACAAGTGGAGCCGCAGGCAGCCACGACTGGGGCACCTGCACCGGCTAAGCCGCTGCCGCCGGTATGGGAAGGCAAAATTAGTGGCGGAGTCCAGTTTGAGTCTGGCCGCACGGAACAACGGGCAGTGAGCATCTCTGGCGACGTTGCGAAGGTTTTTACGCCTGAGTCTACAGTGTCATTTGAAGGTTCTGTAATGCGTGCCACCTTGCTCGTTGCCCCGAGAACGCCGAGGTATACGGGTGCCGATAACATGTCCTTTGCCGGTCAGTACCTGCGCAAGCTGAAAACCAAGCGGTTTTTCCTGGTGGATCGTGCATTCTACACCCGCGATACGGTGACCGGGGTAGGGAATCGGTTTATCAACGCGACGGGCGTGGGGATCAATCTTATTCTGTCACCTAAGGGGCAGTTCTACATTGTGCCTGCCTTTGCCATGGGGACTCAAGATACCGATGTAAAAAGTATCAACGGCTTCACCACCGGTTTCGCATCTTTCCAGAAATTTGATTACAAATTGTCCGACATGTGGTCGATATCACAAAACACATCGGTGCGGATCAACGGTAAGAATATTCACGATACGACAATTACGGGATATGCAGGGCTGATGGCACCAGCCATTTACAAAAGGCTTTTTCTCTCTATCGGCGTCGACTATAACTATGAGGGCATGCTGTTCCCGAATACTCTCTCGGTGGTATCCAAAAACGACGCTGTTTTCATTGTGAAATTCAACTATAAAATTGGGAGATAACAGGCCACATCAGGATTTGCAAACTCCTTACCTGACAGTAACAAGGGGACCTTGGTGAAGACGGAATATGCAGATGTGGCGGTAATCGGCGCTGGTCTTGGTGGGCTGTCGGCAGCAGCCTACCTTGCCAAGGCTGGTCAGCGCGTCATCGTCCTGGAGCATCACGCGGTTCCTGGCGGCTATGCGCATGAATTTCGTCGCGGCAAATACCGTATTGAAGTGTCCCTGCATGCCTTGGACGGTGTTGATCCCGGCGGTTGGACCCGTACCATTTTCGAGGATCTTGAAGTCTTTGGTCAAGTAGATTTCAAGCGTCTTGATCCGTTTTACATCGCCGCTTTCCCCCGTCATGAGATCGTGGGCCATCTCGACCCGGATCAATTCGAGCGCGAACTAAGAAATCAGTTCCCGCACGAGGCTGATGGCTTGGGCCGGATGGTGGCGGATATGAAGCTTGTCTTCAGGCAGGGCCAATATCTGATAGATGCAAAGCTCGCGGGGCTCGAAGTGAGTGACAGTCTGGAGCGTATCCCCAAATTTGTTGAAGCGTGCCGGATAACCTGGTCTGCCTATATGGACAGATTTGTGTCAGACTCCGAACTAAAAGGTGCTCTCAGCGTCTTGTGGTGCTATCTGGGCGTACCTCCCAGTATCATGACGGCCGCGGCCTACATCAGCCTCTGGGGCTCCTATCACATTACGGGTGCCTATTATCCCGTCGGCGGAAGCATGGCCATGAGCCGTGCCCTGGAGAAAACCATTCGACGGTACGGCGGCTCTGTCATCTACCGCCAGACCGCGCGCAATATCGAGATCCGTGACGGTCGGGCCGTTGCGGTTGAAACCGAACAGGGCCTTCGCGTGGAAGCGAAGGCTTTCGTGAGCAACGCCAGTCCCGAAGCTACCTTGCTTGGCATGGTCGGCGAATCCCATTTGCCTGCTTCTTATGTCCGAAGTTTTTCCGGAGGGCAGCCATCCCTCGGACACGTCACCGTTTCCCTTGCTCTGGATCGTGACATTGCCAAGCCGGGTGATGGTGCCGGATGGCCCCATCACGAAGCTTTGCTTCGGGAAACCTATGACGCTGACGCTGGTTTTCGCTATGCGGAAAGTGCCGATTGGGAGCGCACCCCTCTCTCTGTCACTTGTTACTCCAATATCGATCCGAGCTGCGCCCCGCCAGGCGGAAGCGTAGTCACCCTCTTTTCACTGGCTCCGTGGGACTACGCCGATCAGTGGGGTACCGGGGGCGATCTCACGAACTATCGGAAAAATCCGAAATATATTGAATTGAAAAACGACGCTGCCAACCGGTTGATCAACCGTGCGGAACGTTGGATTCCCGGGCTGCGCGAGTCCATAAAGTACTGGGACGTATCCACACCTCTCACCAACCGCCGCTATACGCTCAACAATGCAGGGGCCATCTACGGCTCCTTCGGCGCGTGCGTACTCAACTCTGGTCATAAAACCACCCCAGCAACGCCCATTCCCAACCTCATGATGACGGGGGCTTGGGTCTCGACCGGAGGTATGAGTGCCGCTATGATTTCCGGGGCATACGCATCCAACCAACTAATGGCCTTACTCGCAGAGGCAGGGCCGGTTTCCATGACTCCGGAGCAGGCACAACAGGTGCGAAATGTGCCAACTCCTGATTTTGAATTGTCCAGTTTCTCGGACGACGACTTAGCGGCACTGCTGGCGAGCGAACTTAGTGGAGCACAAAGGTGAGCAGATTGAACTTGCACCATATGAATACTGTTGAACCAGTCGCAGTGATTGGAATGAGTTGTCGCTTGCCCGGCGGTGTCGAAACACCGGACCAATTCTGGCGCCTGCTTTGCGATGGCGTCGATCCTATTTCAGACGTGCCCGCAGACCGCTGGAATCTTGAAACCATCTTTAGTGCTGACCGTGGCCAAAAAGGAAAGTCCTACACGCGTCAGGCGGGTTTCGTGAGCAACTTCGACCAGTTCGACGCGCCTTTTTTCGGTATCTCGCGACGCGAAGCAGAATGCATGGACCCCCAACAGCGCTGGCTACTGGAAGCCGCGTGGGAAGCCTTCGAATCCGCGGGACTGCCTCCGGAATCCCTGGCTGGTACGCGCACAGGCGTCTTTATCGGACTCTTCGTTCGCGACTACGAAACTCTGCAGCTCAGTTCCGTCAACCGCGATACCATCGACATGCATACGGGCGTTGGTGTCTCCATGGGAATCGCAGCCAATCGCATATCCTATGCCTACAATCTGGTTGGCCCGAGCCTCACCCTGGATACGGCATGCTCTTCCGCCATGGTTGCAATTCACCTTGCCTGCCAAAGTATTCGGAACGGGGAATGCGAAGTAGCCCTGGCCGGCGGGGTCAACGCGTTGCTCCGTTCCGAAATGACTGTTGCCACCAGTAAGGCGTCCATGCTTTCCCCTGACGCCCGGAGCAAGAGTTTCGATGCTTCGGCTAACGGGTATGTCCGGTCAGAAGGAGTTGGTCTGATCGTGCTGAAACCGCTTTCGAAGGCTATCGCCGACGGCGACCCGGTGGTAGCGGTTCTTCGCGGAAGTGCTGTCAACCAGGACGGGCGCAGCAACGGTCTTACCGTGCCCAGCGGACGCGCTCAGGAAATCGCGCTTCGATCGGCGTTGGAGGCTGCAAACACATCTCATTTGGACGTCCAGTACGCGGAGGCGCACGGTACCGGGACGCCGGTCGGTGACCCGATTGAAGCGAATGCGATCGGCAACGTTCTGGGGCGGGGCCGCCCCGAAGGCGATCGTCTCGTGCTGGGCTCTGTCAAAAGCAACATTGGTCACACGGAATCTGCCGCCGGAGTCGTCAGTCTCCTCAAAGTCGCGCTGGCGCTGCAGCACAGACAGATTCCACCAAATCTTCATTTCAACAACCCCAATCCGGCCATACCGTTTGACGAACTCAGTTTGCACGTTCCCACTTCGATAACGCCGTGGCCTGAACCGGCCAACGGACGCCGTATGGCCATTATCAATTCTTTTGGCTTCGGGGGAACCAATGGCACTTTGGTCGTCGAGGAGGCCCCCGCACGAGAAGTGCCGCCGCCGACTGAAACCAATGGCCGCAGCTTTCTGCTTCCGCTGTCCGCCCGCAGCGAGGAGGCTCTGCGGGCCGTGGCGGAACGGTTGCTTGAATTCAATCGAACCGCTTCGGCTCACGTTCCTGACATCTGCCGTTCGGCCAGCCTGCACCGCGGACAGCTGAATCATCGTGCCACTCTTGTGTGCGACTCGAAGGATTCCCTGAATTCGGAACTGGAATCTTTTCTGGCGGGCGAAGTCCGCCCGGGAACCGCGACGGGCGAAGCCACCGAACCAGCACCTCAGCCCGTCTTCGTCTTCTCCGGGATGGGGCCGCAGTGGTGGGGTATGGGCCGCCAGTTGTTCCATGAGGAACCTGTCTTTCGTCAAGCGGTGGAACGTTGTGACGCGATTTTCGAGCAACTCTCCGGCTGGTCGATTCTGGCCGAACTGACGGCTGATGAAAAAGCCTCAAAAATTGACCAGACGCGCATCGCACAACCGTGTATCTTTGCCCTCCAGGCAGGTTTGGCCGCTCTGTGGCAGTCGTGGGGCATAAAGCCTTCTGCCGTTGTAGGCCACAGTGTCGGGGAAGCAGCCGCAGCCTACGTTGCGGGCGCGCTCACTCTCGAGGACGCAGTCCGGGTAATTTACAATCGGAGTCGCCTCCAGCAAACCACTGCTGGCACCGGCACCATGCTCGCCGTCGGGCTCACGCGAGAAGCGGCGGAACGAGAAATCGAAGCGCACGCGGGTCTGGTATCGATTGCGGCCATTAATAGCCCACGTGCGATCACCCTGGCTGGCGACACCGAAGCGCTCCGTATCATCGGACAACGCCTCGCTGAAAGGGGGCAGTTCCAACGCTTCCTGCAGGTGGAGGTCCCCTACCACAGTCCGAAAATGGACCCGATTCAGGCCGAGATGTTGTCGTCGCTGGAATCGCTCAACCCCAGGAATGCGAGCGTTCCCCTGTTCTCCACCGTCACCGGCGGAATCATTGATGGAATCACGCTGAACGCGGAATACTGGTGGAAGAACGTCCGATATCCGGTTTTCCTGGCGGACGCTATCGGCGCGATCGCTCAACTGGGTCACAGAACGTTTTTGGAGATCGGTCCGCACCCGGTTCTGAAGAGAAATATTGATGAATGTTTGGTCGCAGGGCAGATCGACGGGAAGGTTTTCAGTTCCCTGAAACGCAACGAGGCCGAGCGCGCAACGCTGCTGGCGAGTGCCGGAGACCTGTTTTGTGCCGGTGTGCGCCTGGATTGGGCTGCTTTCACGCCCGGACACTTCATTCCCCTTCCACCTTATCCGTGGCAGCGGGAACGATACTGGCTGGAAACTACGGACTCCACCGAACAGCGGATTGGCAATCCTGCGCGCCGGGCTGCTATCGCCCAAGGGGCCGAAGAGCATCCCCTGCTGGGCGGGCGCCTGCGTCTGGCCCCGTCGGTCATCGCGTGGCAATCAGAAATCGACTTGCAGCGGTTCTCGTACCTGAACGACCACCGTATCCAGAACACCGTCGTCTATCCGGGCGCGGGTTATTGCGAAATGGCGATGGCCGCCGCTCAAGTTGATTGCATCGAAAATCTTACTTTCCGGAACGCCTTGTTTCTGGATGAGCAACCCGCCCAACTGCAATTCAGCCTGACCGGAGACGAGTTCCACATCCATAGTGTGCGTGATGACGTCTGGACTCTGCACGCGACTGGTCGAGCGCAGACGCAACCCGATGAGGCACAGGCCCAACCGACCGAGGCAGCCGACTTCCGCAAAGCAATGTCTACTCCAGCCGAGCGGCTGACCCAAGCCGAAGTCTATGACAGGTTCGCCCGTCTCGGCTTGCGCTATGGCCCAGCTTTTCAGGCTATCCAACACCTGGATATCCGGGAAGGCGAGGCTTACAGTCACCTCACGTCGACCACCGACACGAGAGGGTACAAATTCCATCCAACAATCTCGGACGCCTGTTTCCAAACACTGATTGGTACGGACCTGCTCTCTAACCGGCGCGGTGTCTATCTGCCGACCGGCATTGACCGGATCCGGATTTCAGGGACCATCGACACCTCGGCTGAACTGGAATGCTTTGCCCGGCTTCGGAGCCGCACGGAGACCGAAATCGTTGGCGATATTGATCTTTTCCAAAATGGCGTTCTCCTTTTTCAAGTGCGCGGCTTGCGTTGCCTCTTCCAACCGGAACAACGTCAGGAACAGCCGTTCGATCAATTCCTTTACGCCAACCGGTGGGATCCGATGGATGTCGCCCCGCTCAGGACTTCCGCAGCGGACATCCATGTTCTGATCATCGGCAACGGTGCAGGCCTCGCCAAGCAGATCTCAGATCTGGTCCGAGCAGAGGGCGGTACAGCCGTGGTGGCAGAACCTTCCGCAATTGGGGATCTGCAACTCCTTTTGAGCTCGAATCCGGTCCCCGGGCATGTTGTTCACATTGCAAGTCTCGACTCAGACGAAGCAACGGAAGGCAGCTTACAAGTGCTGGAACTGCTGCGTGCGATGCAGGATCATGCGCAGCGACTATGGCTCGTCACCCGGGGTGCCCAATCGATTGCGGGCGAGCCTTTGAATATCGCCCAGTCCGCGGTTTGGGGCCTGGCGCGTGTTATCGCCCAGGAACGACCCGAACTGCGTTGCGCGAGGCTGGATCTTGAAGCCGATGCGCCCCTGTTACCGGGGGTGATCCTTGACGAAATCCGCCGCGATGGCCCGGAAGATCAAATCGCGTGGCGCGCTGGCCGCAGACACGTGCTGCGTCTGGCCCGGTTCTCGCCCAAAACCGCCGTGCGGAAGTCGACGATCGATCCGGCCGGCACTTATTTAATCACCGGTGGAACCGGGGGGCTGGGTATCGTATTTGCCCGCCATCTTCTTGCACGGGGAGCTCGGCATCTGGTCCTGACCAGCCGTAGTGGAGGCACCGGAAAAGAGGCGCTTCTTGCAGATTTACGGCGTGACGGCGCCGACGTACGGGCTATGGCCGCAGACATAGGCGACGAGGCCGCTGTACAACACCTGATGGCCGACATTTCCCGCGAAATGCCTCCCTTGCGTGGTGTCATTCACGGTGCGGCGGTTATTGATGACGGGATTCTTTCGCAGCAAACAGCGGAGAGATTCCACAGTGTTTGGCACCCCAAAGCACGCGGTGCATGGCTGTTGCACCAAGAGCTCCAGGACCAAAGTCTCGACTTTTTCGTCTTGTTTTCGTCGGTTGCGTCGCTGACCGGCTCAGCTGGTCAAGGCATCTACTCGGCGGCCAACGCTTATCTCGACGCCCTTGCGCATCACCGCCACTCGCAAGGCCAACCCGCTCTGAGCATCAATTGGGGCCCGTGGGCACAGGTTGGAGTCGCCAGTGAACGCGATATTCTGGCCCGCCTTGCTGACCGCGGCCTGTCCGGTCTCGATCCCGCCGACGGCATAGCCGCCTTCGATGACCTGCTGGGTCAGGACATTGCCCAAACGGGAGTTTGCGTCTTTCAGTGGAAGCAGTTTTTCCAAAACTTCCCGGGTGCTGGTTCGCCGTTTTTCTCAGCCATCGCAGCCAGCGAAGCGCAGACAGCAGCGAGTTCCACCAGTGACTCGTTCCATGTTCGGCTGTTTCAAATGTCCGAGGAAGAACGTGACCCCGCCATCCGGCGGCACTTGAGTGACGAACTGGCCCGTGCCCTCCGATTGCGGTCGGGCGATCAGGTGAAACCCCGGCAACGACTCTTTGACCTCGGGATGGATTCGCTCACCACAGTCGAACTCTCCAGCCGCCTGCAGGTCGATCTTGGTGTACGTATACCTTCCACGGTCATGTTCGATTTTCCAACTGTGGGGGCGCTCGGCGACTATCTTGTCGAGAGCGTCACCAGCAGGAAAGTATCCGACCGTGGAGCACAGCCGGAGGCCTCCAGGCCCTCCCCGGACGACTTTGAAACACTTGATCAGCGTGACGTCGTGAGTCTTCTGCGCGCGGCCCTGGTAATGGGCGAAGAGAGATATCAGTAGATGAGTAACAGTGTGGCCAAGCCGACAGATATGACAGCCCTGATGAAGGGCGCACTGGGCGAAATACAGAGTTTGCGCGCCAGACTGCAAGCCAAAGAAGAGCCGATAGCTATTGTCGGCCTTGGCTGCCGGCTTCCAGGCGCCGCTAACCCGGACGCCTTTTGGCAACTCCTCGAGGACCAGGGTATCGCTGCCGGACCCCTCCCTGATGGCCGTTGGGATGCAGCCGCGTTCTACGACCCGGACCCCGAAGCCCCCGGCAAGACGAATTTGCGGTATGGTTCGTTTCTTGACCAGGTAGATCAATTTGATGCCGAGTTCTTTGGTATTTCTCCGCGCGAAGCCACCAAGCTCGACCCACAGCAGCGCCTCTTGCTGGAAGTGGCGTGGGAGGCCCTCGAAAATGCCGCCATACCACCAGACCTTCTGCAGGGGACCCAAACCGGCGTCTTCACGGGCGTAATGAACCTGGAATACGTCTACTCGCGCACCAGCCAGATTGCGCCTGCCGACTTTGACAGCTATGTCGGAACCGGATCGGAACCCAGTTTTCTGTCGGGACGAATCTCTTATATTTTGGGCTTGACCGGCCCGAGCCTTGTAGTCTCCACCGCCTGTTCTTCTTCGCTGGTTTCGATCCATCTTGCCTGCCAGGCGATCCGAAATGGGGAATGTGATCTGGCTTTGGCCGGTGGCGTGAACCTGATCCTCTCGCCTTACACCAACATTGCCCTTACGAAGATGCAGGCGGTCTCCCCGGATGGCCGGTCCAAGCCTTTTGGGGCGAATGCCGATGGCTACGGTCGCGGCGAAGGTTGCGGTATCGTTGTCCTCAAACGGCTCTCCGCCGCGCAGCGCGACAAAGACCGGATTCTCGGTGTGGTCCGTGGTTCTGCCCTCCAGCACAACGGTGCCAGCGCTGGTCTTACGGTCCCCAACGGACGTGCGCAAAGTAACCTCATCGAGGCGGCTTTGCGCAACGCCAAGGTAAAGGCGGAGGATCTGGATTATGTCGAAATGCACGGCACCGGAACCGTCTTGGGCGACCCCATCGAAGTTCGCGCGCTGGCGAAGATCGCTGAAGGCAGACAGCGTCCGCTTTTCATCGGAGCCCTCAAGGCCAACATCGGTCACCTCGAATCGGCTGCCGGAGTTGCTGGAGTCATCAAGGTTCTGCTCGCGATGCAACACGGTACCATCCCGGCGCAGCCGATGGAATCGGAGCTAAACCCGCACATCAACTGGTCCGAACTTCCCATTCGGGTCCCAGGCGAACCCACCGCGTGGAACGCAACACCGGAGAAGCGGCGGATTGCCGGTGTCAGTTCATTCGGTCTGAGCGGCATCAACGCCCATATTGTCATTGAGGATGCTCCCCCGCTCGCGCCCGTGCCGGCAGTTGCAATGATCCCGACGACGGGGATTCTCACCCTCAGCGCTAAAACGCCAGAAGCCGTTGTCGCCCTTGCTGCGGCCTACCTGGACTTTCTCCGCACAAACCCTGCCCTGAACTGGCAAGATGTGTGCTTCACGTCCAATTGTGGTCGCGAACAATTCGATTACCGCCTTGCCATTGTAGCGGCGTCCGCCGATGAAGCCTGCGAAAAACTCGCCGGCGTTGTCAAGGACGACCCCCCCCCAGGCGTCTTCCGGGGAGATGCCAAACGCTTGCCGAAAGTAGCCTTCCTTTTCAGCGGACAAGGTTCGCAGTATCAGGGGATGGGCCTGGAGCTTTACGAATCGCAGCCCGTCTACAAAGATGCCATTGACCGTTGCGACGCTGTTCTCCGCCCGCTCCTGGGAAAACCGCTGCTGGACATCCTGAGGTCGGAATCCCTGGCCCAGACGCAGTATACACAGCCTGTTCTGTTTGCCGTGGAATATTCGCTGGCTGAGCTCTGGAAAAGTTGGGGAATCACGCCATGGGCTGTACTCGGCCACAGCGTGGGTGAGTATGCCGCTGCCTGCCTCGCCGGAATCTTCAGCCTGGAAGACGGCTTGAAAATGATCGCCGAGCGCGCCCGACTCATGCAGGCTCTCCCGACCGACGGGACCATGGCCGTTGTATTTGCTGGTGAAACTGTCGCACGGGAAGCCCTTGCCGGCCTCGGGTGCGTCGACATTGCAGCGCTCAACAGCCCGCGCAATTCCGTTATTTCAGGTGCCTCGGCCGATGTTGCCACGGCCTTGGAATACCTCGCGTCCAAGGGTGTCGAAGCCGTTCGGCTCAACGTCTCCCACGCTTTCCATTCCCCGCTCATGGACCCCATGCTCGGGGACTTTGAGAGTTTCGTTAAAGGTATTCGCCTCAGCCCGCCGAAAATCAATCTGATCGCAAATGAAACCGGGCGCGTGGCCAGACCCCTGCAATTGACCGACGCAGGCTACTGGCGCCGGCATGTCCGCGGGGTAGTCCGCTTTGAAGAAGGTATTGCCGCTTTGTGTGACCAGTCGGTCACGACCTTTGTCGAAATCGGCCCTAAGCCTGTGCTCCTGGGAATGGCTAAAGATTGTGTTGTTAACGGAAGTGCGAGTTTGTCGTTCATCCCCACCCTCCGCCAGGGGCAGCAGGATTCCCACAGCCTGATGAGTGCTCTGGCCGGACTCTATGTCCAGGGCGCGGTTGTGGCGTGGAACCGTGTCTCGTCGGGTACTAAAATCGCGCTGCCAACATATCCGTTCCAGCGCAAACGGTATTGGCTCGATACCGTACCAGCAAAATCCGAATCCGCTTCGCTGGACATCTCACACTTGGCCGCGCTCGCAGGTGCCACTTCAGAGTTGACCGAAACCCAAAAGGAAGCCGTACCCCAGATCCTCGCCTGGCTTGGCAGACAATTACAAAGCGGCAAGAGCGACGTCGTTTTCGATTACTACAACGCGCTCTCTCAAACCGACCCCGCCCGTGGGGAAAGTGGCGAGGGCCCCTTCCTGACCTTCGGACCGCTGCGTGACATGGTGCCCGGTTTCTCGTGGCTGATGGCCCTTGCCAAGCCGGCCGAATTTCCACAGTTTGCAAGTTTGAGCCGGGATGCGCAGGAACAAATGCGCGAACTGCTTTTCCGCCACGTCGATTTCGCCAAATGCGATAAAGTACTCGACTTTGGCTGCGGCTATGGCTCGGATCTGGTTCGCCTGGCCTCTCGGCACCCCCACCTGGAATGTGTTGGCTATACGATCTCGAGCGGACAGGCACGTATTGGCACTGAAAAAGCGGCATCAAACGGCCTCTCCAGACAAGTTGACATCCACAACAGGGATAGTGCGCTGGACCCCTTCCCGGATGGTTTGGATCTCGCCTTTGGCTTTGAGGTCGCGCACCACATCAAGGATAAGTCTGCACTTTTCCGCAACATCTCCAAGCACCTCCACGATGGCGGGCTGTTGGTCCTGGCCGATTTCATTTCGAATACGGAATTTGCCATCGAACACGCCGAGACGTCGTCCTATTTCATCACAGGCAACGAATGGGTCGAGCTGTTTTCGTCCCACGGATTCGAACTGGTCTCCGGCATCGATATTAGTCCGGAAGCTGCGAACTACCTCCATGATCCGGACTTCGACTTGAACCTCGCCGGGCTGGCGCAGTCTGGACTCGACCCCAACATCAAATCTGCACTCGAGTCCTACAACGGCCTCGGTCGGCTCCTGAGCAAAGGTCTGGCCAGCTATGTACTGCTGACCGCCCGCAAGCGAGCAGGCGCTTCGGCAGAACAGTTGGCACCGCCGAATCTGAGTGTGCTGTCCTCTCTTTCGTCCTTCGAGCAAAGTCTCCCCTCCGAATGGCTATACAGTTATTCCTGGCAACCTTCCGAGGTCTTACCTGGGTTGCTCCGGCACGCCTCAACCGCCCCCGGGGAGATCCTCATCGTCGGTGGCGGTAGCCTCGGCCAAGCGGTTGCAGTTCGTTTGGACGCTCAGTTTTTGGAATATCCGAATCCGGTTGTTTCTGGAAACGCGAGCCAGGTTTTGTATCTCGGGGCACTGGATACGCACAGCCCCGAAGATGCTCTTTTGGAAACAACCCGTTTGCTTCATTTTGTCCAGGCAATGGCATCCGCTGGAAGCAGTCCAAGACTGTGGCTCGTCACCAGGGCCGGTCAACCGCAGCAGGCTCCCGTCTGGGGCCTTGGTGGTGTAATCGCCCTGGAGCACGAGGAATTCCGCTGTACCCGTCTGGAACTCCCCTCCGTTGCCTCCGATTTGGACGTTGACATTGTGGCGCGCGCACTGGCGGCGTCCGATGAAGAAGCGCAGATATCGTACCGTGATGGCACGCGGAAAGTCGGCCGGCTGATCAGGGCGGATCTCGACGGGATTACTCAATTCCAGTTCGATCCAACAGCAACCTACTTGATCACTGGCGGTCTCGGCGCCCTCGGGCTCCGCATCGCGGAAGGTATGATCCGGGCGGGTGCGCGGAATCTCGCGCTGACTGGACGCTCCGGCTCCAAAGGCAAAGAGCGTGAAATTCACGCGCTCGAACAACTTGGTGCCAATGTCCAGGTCTTCGCGGCAGACATTGCCGACCATTCGCAGGTGACGGCTCTGGTTGGGCAACTTTCGCAGCTGAAGGGCGTGATCCATGCCGCAGGCGTGCTGGATGATGGCGCAATCGTAAATCAAACGGCTGATCAGTTTGCCAGGGTCTTTGCGCCAAAAGTATCCGGCGCATGGAACCTGCACCTTGCTACCCAGTCGCTGCCGTTGGAGTTCTTTGTTTGCTTCTCATCCCTCGCCTCGCTGATTGGGGCACCCGGACAAAGCGGCTACGCGGCGGCCAATGCCTTCCTGGACGCTCTTGCCGACTATCGGCGCAGTTCGGGACTTCCCGCACTCAGCCTCAATTGGGGGCCTTGGGCGGAAGTTGGTATGGCAGCACAAAGCGAAGGTGCTCGTCGTTTGTTGACAAAGGGTGTGGGCAGCATCGACCCCGCCGCCGGGGTCGATCTCTTCCTGCGCCTGTTGTCCACACCTCTTGCCCAAATCGGCGTTGTTGCCTTCGACTGGCGCCGGTTTCCCGCTGCCAAGTCACCCTTCTTCGCCAGTTGCGCGTCCCGCGTTGATTCCCCGGTATTAAGCTCCCGTCAGAGTGAAATGAGGGCGAATTTGGCGGCCGCATCCTCGTCGCCAGGGCACCGCCGCGTTGTGGTGGATTTCCTCCGGAGCGAAGTCGCGCGAGTTTTGCAACGCGACGACCTGCCTTCGCCTGAACACGGATTCATGGACCTGGGCATCGACTCGCTCACGTCGATTGAACTCCGTGACAGCTTCCAAACCGCTTTCGGCATCTCCCTCGCGGCTACGGTTCTATACAAGTACCCCACCATAGATGACCTGGGTGACTTCATCTCCGCTGAATGCCTCAAAGCCAAGCGTGCTGAACCCGTCCATGCTGCGCTTCCTGATACAGGCACTGACGATTTGGATGCCGAGATTGCCGAAGAGCTTTCACGTCTTCAGGCAGTGATTGGCCATGACTGAGCCACCGCCTGCGAGTCCGTCCACGCAAGATATCCTGAAGGCATTGCGCGATTCGCGCGGCAAGCTGGAAGCTTTGCAGCGATCCCGCAACGAGCCGGTTGCCATCGTTGGCATCGGGTGCCGCTTCCCACTGGCGGATAGCCCTGCCGAGTTCTGGACCATGCTCCGCAACGGCGTCGACGGCATCGGCGACGTGCCTGCCGATCGCCCGGAATTCGAACCATTCTTCGATCCCGATCCTTCCATCGAGAACCGTGCTTACACCCGGCGTGGTGGATTTTTGCGCCAACGTCCCGACCAGTTCGATCCTCTTTTTTTCAGCATCTCGGAGCGCGAAGCTGAGGGCATGGACCCGCAACAACGCCTTTTGCTGGAAGTGACGTGGGAGGCGCTGGAAGATGCGGGGATCCCCCCTGCCAGTCTTCGCAAGACACCCACCGGTGTTTTTCTCGGCCTCAGCACAGATGACTACCTCATAACGACCACATCTCCCCAGAAACCCGAGACCTACTCCACCTATGCCGGGCTCGGCACCGCCCGCTCTGTCGCGGCCGGCCGGATCTCTTACGTGTTCGGTTTTCAGGGACCCTGCATTCAGACTGACACCGCCTGCTCGTCGTCATTAGTCGCCATTCACCTGGCCTGTCAAAGTCTACGCAACGGCGAATCCACGGTGGCACTCGCTGCCGGTGTCAACCTCGTTCTAAGCCCGTTCAGCACCATTGGACGCTGTCGCATGCGTGCGCTCGCTCCCGATGGCACCTGCAAAACTTTCGATGCTTCCGCCGATGGCTACGGCCAGGGCGAAGGTTGTGGTGTCGTGGTGTTGAAACGGCTGAGCGACGCACAGCGCGATGGCAACCGGGTTTACGCCATCATCGGCGGCTCGGCGGTCAACCATGATGGCCCCAGTTCAGGCCTCACTGCACCGAGCGAACTCGCGCAGGAACAACTCATCCGCCAGGCCCTCGACAACGCTCGTCTCAAGCCTTCGGACGTCGCATACGTGGAAGCACACGGTACAGGCACTGCGCTTGGCGATCCGATCGAAGTCAACGCACTGGCTTCAGTTTTTAAAAAGCGCGACACGCCGCTGCTCATCGGCGCTGTGAAGAGCAACATCGCACATGCCGAAGCCGCTGCGGGCATGGCCTCCCTGATCAAGACGGTGCTGGCGATCCACCATTGCGAAATTCCGCCGCATCTTCATTTCCGGACGCCCAATCCACACATCGACTGGCAAAATATTCCACTGCGCGTCGTCGACCGCCTCAGTCCGTGGCCAGATGGAAAGCGCATTGCCGGTGTCAGTGCCTTTGGCCTCAGCGGCACCAACGCCCACATCGTGTTGCAGGAACCCCCACCGCCAATGGAGATTAAGCCCTCGGTGGCCTGTCGATATGCCCTGTGCTTGTCGGCAAAGAGTTCCGGAGCCCTCGCTCTGCTGGTGGCGCGCTACGCGGAGTTCCTCCGCCAAACGGGCGAGCCAGTCGCTGATATCTGTTACACAGCGAACGCCGGACGTTCCCACTTCAGCTTCCGTGTGGCTGTCACCGGTGCTTCCGCCCTGGAATTAGCTGACCAGTTGTCGACAGCGCCAATCCCTTCCCGCGCCCTGACCGGATACCCAACAGCCCCAGCCATTCCGGATCAACCGGACGCTGACCTTATCGCAACGCTGTACAGAGACGGTGCCCGGCTCGATTGGCGCGGCATCCTGGCCCAGGGGCGCATCGTCCGGCTCCCGACGTATGCCTTCGAACGGAAACGCTACTGGTCTGCGGCCGTGCCTCCGCCGACGCCCGAATCGCAGCCATCGCCTCATTCGGAATGGTTTTACGTGACCGACTGGGAATCGGCAGGACCTTCGGTAAAACGGAAAAGCTCCGTTCCCTTCGAGATACACTGTCGTCAACCCGAACTTCACGAGAGACTCCGAAGCCTGCTGCCTGCCGGGACTGCATCGGTGTCTGAAAAAAACATCCTGTGGGTCCTGGATCCAGCTGCGGACTCCACTGCCCAAGCGGTGGAATTCCTCGAATTCCTGCAAACGGCAAAAGCACGCGTATGGCTCATCGCCCTTGGTGCTGCTCCATCGCAGGCCCCCGCGCGCGGTCTCGCTAAGGTTGGGATCCTGGAGTCACCGGACTCCTGGGGTGGTGTGATCGAATTACCGACCGACCCGTCTGACGGAGACCTCAAGGCGTTGGCCGCCGAAATCTCCGCGCCCTCCGGTGAGCTCCATATTCGACTTTCAGACGGCCAGCGTCTGGTCCCGCGCCTGAATTACGCAACACTATCGAAACGGCAGGTCCGCCAGTCGATCCGCCCAGACGCCGATTACCTGATTACCGGCGGCACAGGTGCCATCGGTATACACATAGCGCGCTGGCTTATCAAACAGGGTGCAACGCGAGTGATTCTCACTTCCCGTCGCGGGATTGATCCTTCGGGCCTCGGTGACCTGAGCAAGTATGTCCGCGCTGTAGCTGTGGACACTGCAGATGTCAACGCCATGGGCACCCTCGTCCGCAGCCTGATTAACCTGCGGGGAGTGGTCCATGCCGCGGGCGTCGCGGGTGGCATTGTTCCGCTTGACCAATTGAATGCAGAGGAGTTGCGCGAAGTCCTGCGCCCCAAGGTGGAAGGCGGCTGGAACCTGCACGTTGCCACCGCATCCCTTGATCTCGATTTCTTCCTGCTTTGTTCGTCGATTGCTTCCGTTTGGGGTTCTAAATCGCAGCCGCATTACACCGCTGCCAATAGTTTCCTCGACTCCCTCGCGGCCCATCGCCACACCCTCGGGCTTCCTGCCCAAAGTGTCAACTGGGGCCCCTGGGAAGGTACGCTTTCAAAGGAAGCGACAGACTGGTTGCGGCGCAGTGGCGTACGGGCGATTTCTCCCGTGCATGCCCTTGCCGCGCTCGGCGAGATTCTGAACAGTACCGGGACACAAGTTACGGTTGCCGACATGGACTGGCCAAAGTTCAAGGCCGTCTACGAAGCCCACCGGCCGCAGTCGCTGCTGAACAACCTCGCATCCCGCACCGCCTTGCCAGTACCCGCCCCGCGCCGGAACCTGCCACGCTCGGAAATCGTCGCACGTCTGCAGACTCTTGTGTCCAGCGTCCTCGGTCACGGCATCATGCCGGAACCGTCGCAAGGGTTCGCGGACCTGGGCCTGGATTCCCTGATGGCTGTGGAATTAAAGCGATTGGTGGAAGACGCGTTTGGTCAACCCCTTTCGGCCACTGCGATTTTCAACTACCCGACGATTGACCGTCTGGCGGATCAACTGATCGGCGAAACGGCCCCCCCGCCCACCGCCTCATTCGTTGAACCGATGCCCTCAATGGCGGCCACACCAGAGCTGCAGGGTTCTGCTCTCGATGAACCAATCGCCGTGATTGGGATCGGCTGCCGTCTGCCCGGCGGCGTTGACAGCCCGGATTCTTTCTGGGATCTTCTCGAAAGCGGCGTCGATGCCGTTGGGGAGATTCCTGCCGCCCGTTTTGATATCGAACATGTCTATGACGGGACACCTGGTGCGCCTGGAAAGAGCTACGTCCGTCACGGTGCATTCCTCGGTGCGGTGGACCAGTTCGACCCCCAATTCTTCGGTATTCTCCCCCGCGAAGCCGTCAGCCTCGATCCCCAACAACGACTGCTGCTCGAAGTGGCCTGGGAAGCCATTGAGGATTCCGGCCAGGTGTGGAATCGCGCTGAAGGCAGCGCTGGCGGTGTCTTTATCGGTATTTCGGGCAGCGAATATCTCGACCGCATTCGTCGTTCCCCGTCGGTCAACTTTGACGCTTATTTCGTCACAGGGAACGCACTGAACGCCGCTGCCGGCCGCCTGTCTTATCTGCTTGGGCTCCAGGGGCCCAGCCTGGCAATTGACACGGCGTGTTCTTCCTCACTGGTCGCCGTGCACCTGGCGAGCCAAAGCCTGCGCAACGGAGAGTGCCGGGTGGCCCTTGCCGGCGGCGTTAGCCTGATGCTGTCCCCGGATGCCTATGTTGCCTTGTCTCAACTGCGCGCCCTCTCTCCCGGCGGCCGGTGCAAGTCCTTTGACGAATCGGCTGACGGCTACGGTCGTGGAGAAGGCTGCGGTGTCGTCGTGCTCAAGCGCCTCTCGCACGCTATCGCTGATGGCGACCGCATTCGTGCTGTGATACGCGGCTCTGCGGTTAATCAGGATGGTGCCAGCAGCGGACTCACTGTGCCCAATGGCCTCGCGCAGCAAGCGCTCATCCGTCAGGCTCTGGCGTCCGCAGGCGTCGAACCCGCTGAAGTCGCCTACATTGAGGCCCACGGAACCGGCACTCCACTCGGGGATCCCATCGAAGTGGAAGCCATCGGAAGCGTGTTCGGCGGCCGCGAACGCCCCTTGCTGATCGGCTCGGTGAAGGCGAATCTCGGCCACCTGGAGGCAGCAGCAGGTGTCACTGCCCTGATGAAAGTGATCCTCAGCCTTGAGCACGGATTCATTCCACCTCATCTGCACTTTACTACGCCGAACTCTCATATCGACTGGAGCGCACAGCCTGTGGAAGTCCCTGTCAACGGTGCGCTCTGGCCTGAAGGACGCCGCATTGCAGGGGTAAGTTCTTTCGGGTTTACGGGCACAAATGCTCACGTGGTACTCGAAGCTGCGCCTCCAGTCGCTGCAACCGTGCCGGCCCCGGATGGTCTACTCGAAATCCTCAACCTGAGCGCCAAATCCATTGCGGGTTTGGCCGAGCTCACGGAACGCTACGTTGCTCACCTGGAAACCACGACGGATGGCCTGGCTGACATTTTCTATTCAGCCAACACAGGTCGCCAGCACTTCCGCTACCGCCGCGCCATCCTCGCCGCCTCCCCAGCCGAAGCCATTGAAAAGCTGAAGAACTCGGGTTCCGCACTCGAATCCAAGCCAGCGAGGATTGCATTTCTGTTCACCGGCCAGGGCTCGCAGTACGCCGGCATGGGGCTTGGCCTGTATGGTTCGGAGCCTGTCTTCCGTAGGGCCCTCGACCGCTGCGACGAGATCCTTCGGCCTTTTCTTGGCGTCCCACTGATTGAACTGATGGGCGACCCAACACAGATTGACGAAACAGCTGTCACCCAACCTGCTCTCTTCGCTCTCGAATACGCGCTGGCTGAACTTTGGCGCTCCCGGGGTATCGAACCCGCCGCCGTGATGGGGCACAGCGTGGGCGAGTATGTCGCCGCATGCATCGCTGGCGTTTTTAGTCTGGAAGACGGATTAATGTTGATTGCGGAGCGCGCCCGTCTCATGCAGGCTCTCCCCCGCAACGGTGCCATGGCTGCCGTTTTGACTTCGCCGGACAGGATCGAGCCGTTGCTACTCGGTGGCATTGCCGTGGCGGCCTACAACGGGCCAGCCAATACGGTAGTTTCCGGCGATGCTGCGGATCTCCGGGTTCTTGCCGGGAAACTTGAAGCTCTCCAATTTGACGTGCGCCCCCTTCCGGTTTCCCATGCGTTCCACTCGATCCTCATGGAGCCAATGCTCGACGAGTTTCGTACCGTCCTCCGGCGGGTGACCTTTAATCCGCCCCGCATCCCCGTCGTTTCAAATCTCACCGGGGAATTCCTGGAATCGTTCGATTCCGGATATTGGCTCCGCCACACCCGCGATGCTGTCCAGTTTCACTCCGGACTCCGAGCCCTCGCCAGACAGGACTTCAGCGCATACCTCGAAATCGGACCACGCCCGGTTCTCTCTTCACTCGCAAAACAGATCGCTCCGGACTGCATCTGCATCCCCTCCATTGCACCCGGAAAACCGGAGTCTGAAATCATGCTCCGCGGCGCCGGACGCCTCTACGAACTCGGCGCGAACATCAATTGGGGCGCGTTCTACGGCAACTCCACCCGACGACGCGTCACACTCCCGACTTATCCCTACCAACGAAAACGATACTGGATAGACGAAACGAATATGGCAATCAGCGCGCAACCAGTTCCCCTGAACCCCAATCCCTCCCCGGCGTCCGACAATGCCTCCAGCCGCGGCCCGCAGCTCTTGGCCGAACTGACGGCGGTGATGGCCGAGACCTTCCAACTCGAGCCTTCCGAAATCCGCCCCGACGTGCCATTTCTTGAAATGGGCGCGGACTCCATCGTGCTCATGGGCGCGATCCATGCCGTCGAAAGCAAGTACGCCATAAAAATCTCGATCCGCCAGTTATTTGAAGAGCTGTCTACACTTTCCGCCCTGGCCGCGTTCCTCGACGCCCAACTCCCGATTGAATCAGCTCCCGTCCAGGCTTCCGTCCTGGCACCGCTGCCGACGCAGTCTGCGCTTCTTCCCTCCACTGCGATCGAACGGATTATGCGCGAACAGATGACGGCCATCTCAAATCTGTTCGCACAACAACTGCAAGCCTTGGGCGCTGCTACACCCCAATTCCACACTACCGCCACGCCCACGAACCCGTTCACACAACAACTGCAAGCCTTGGGCGCTGCTACAGCCAGTCTTCCCGCGCCCCCCGCAGCACAATCACAGGTGGCGGCGACCAAACCATCCCTGCCTGCAAAAGCCACCGTCGATGCGTTTGCCCCCTGGCGCAAAGCGGACCCGTCCCAAGCTTCATCGCTGACTCTACAACAGCGGGCCCATCTGGACGGACTCATCCAGCGTTACACGCAACGGACCCAAACTTCCAGGCGGCTCACGCAAACCTACCGTCCGATACTTGCTGACAATCGAGCCTCGGCCGGATTCCGGCCTTCCATCAAAGAAATGCTTTACCCTGTGATGGCAGAACGTGGTGATGGGGCGCACTTCATCGACGTCGACGGCAACCGCTTCCTCGACATCACCATGGGCTTCGGCGTGCTGCTCTTCGGCCATTCGCCCAGTTTCATTCGCGACGCGGTCGCCGGGCAACTGGACTGCGGCATTGAGATAGGCCCCCAAACACGTCTCGCAGGCGAGGTCGCCGAACTTGTATGCGAACTTACTGGCATGGAGCGAGTAACGTTCTGCAATTCAGGTACGGAAGCCATTATGACGGCGCTGCGCATTGCCCGCGCCAAAACTCGTAAGCCCAAAGTGGCAATGTTTGCCGGGTCCTATCACGGGCACTCCGATCAAACGCTTGGTATGGCCGAAGACGGCTTTGAAAAGCCGGATGCACTCACCATCTTCCCCGGTATTCCGCAGAGCGCGGTCTCCGATATGATCGTGCTGGATTACGATAATCCGCGGTCGCTCGACGTCATTCGGGCCCGTGCCCATGAACTGGCGGCCGTCCTGGTTGAACCAGTGCAAAGTCGCCGCCCCGATCTCCAGCCCCGCGAGTTCCTCCATCAACTTCGCGCTGTCACGAGCGAGTGCGGCATCGCCCTGATCTTCGACGAAACCATTACCGGGTTTCGCTCTCATCCTGGCGGCGCCCAAGCCTGGTTCGGAATCCAGGCAGACATCGCGACCTACGGCAAAGTCCCGGGCGGCGGTATGCCTATCGGTCTGGTGACCGGTCGTGCCGGCTATATGGATTGCATCGACGGCGGGTTTTGGAATTTCGGAGACGCGTCCCATCCGACGGTCGAAACTACATTTTTTGCCGGCACGTTCATGAAGCACCCGCTCACCATGGCGGCCTGCCTCGCGGTCCTGCGCGAACTGAAATTACGCGGCCCGGAGTTCCAGAACGGCCTGAACCTGCGCACCACTCTTCTTGCGCAGAAACTTAACTCTTTATTTACCGAGGAGAACGTGCCGATCCAAGTCGCGCACTTCAGCTCCCTGTTCCGTTTCGTCTTCAAGAGCAACATGGATTTATTTTTCTACCATCTGCTCGACAAAGGCATTTTCATCTGGGAAGGCCGAAACTGCTTTCTCTCCGACGCCCACACGGACGAAGACGTCGAGTTCCTCGTGCGCGCGGTTCGGGAAACGATCGGCGAACTCCGCGGCGGAGGCTTTCTCCCCGGCCAGCGCAAAGAACCTGCCGGTCCGGTCCACGTCCCGTTGACCGACGCTCAACAGCAGATCTGGGTGCTCGCGCAACTCAGCGACACCGGTTCGGCAGCCTACAACGACCTCGTCTGTCTGGAGATTCAAGGTGCCGTTGATCCCCGCCGCATGCAGCAGGCACTCCAATATGTGGTCGACCGTCACGAAGCATTACGCACCACTATTGATCGCAACGGCCAGGTTCAGGTTATATGGCCCTCCCGGAGCGTTGATCTGCCTGTAATCCAAATGACGCCTGCAGTCCTGGATGTTTGGCTCAAGGACCAAGCCCGCTCACCGCTGAATCTCACCAACGGTCCGATTCTGCTCGCGCATTTGCTCCACTTTGACGACGCCTCATCGATGCTCACCCTGCGTGCTCATCACACGATCAGTGACGGCTGGTCATGGGCTGTCATTCTCCGCGAACTCAGCGAAATTTATAGCGGAGGGGGCTCACAACCTGCTGCCATGCAGTTTCGCGAATACGTCGCCTGGCAGAACGGTCAGCGGGAAACGGACGCCTACAAAGCGAAAGAAGCCTACTGGCTCGCTCAATTCGCCGACGCTGTCCCCGCGCTGAACCTTCCCACTGACCGTCCGCACCCGCCCACCCGCAGCTACCATGGGGCCCGGGTCACCGCGAAGCTCGACGCAGCGCTCACCCTGCGCTTGAAGCAATTGGGCCGCAGCCATGGCGCTTCGTTGTTCATGACGATGTTCTCCTGTTTTACTGCTTTGTTGCATCGCCTCTCGAACCAGGACGACTTTGCTGTTGGCATGCCAGTCGCTGGTCGCTTTCCTGACGGTAGTGACGGCCTTGTCGGCTACTGCACCCACATATTGCCCATCCGTTCCTGCATGCCGGATGGCATCACCTTTTCCGCCTATTTGCAGAAAATGCGGAAGGTGCTGCTCGACGGCTACGATCATCAGGAGTTCCCGTTCGCCTGGCTCGTCGATAAACTCGGCACGGCGCAGGGCGGCGGCCGCGTTTCACCAATCAATGTCACTTTCAACCTTGACCAGCCCTTCGTACCGCCCTCGTTCGACGGCCTCACGACGTCGCTGTTTGCCGCGCCAGTGCAGTCCGCCATTCTCGATCTCACTCTCAACGTAATTGAGATTGAGGGCGAACTCGTCCTCTATTGCGACTATTCCACTGATCTCTTTGACGCCACCACCGTTGAACGTTTCTTGTGCACGTATCGGACGCTGTTGGAGTGCGGCACCGATAACCCGCAGGCAACCCTCGCGCAAGTTCCGCTCATGACTCCCGCCGACAGGGAGCGTGTCCTCGTCGATTGGAACGCCACGGAAGCCACGTATCCCCAGCGTTGCGTCCATGAACTTTTCGAAGAACAGGTCCGGCGCACCCCTGATTCACCTGCGGTTCTCGACGCAGGCCGCAGTGTCACGTTCGCCGAACTGAACCGCCTCGCCAATGAAATCGCCCATCGCCTCATCGCCTTCGGCGCAGGGGTCGAGGCACCGGTCGGAATCTGTTTGGAACGGTCCGTCGAAATGGTTGCCGCGCTGCTGGGAATCCTCAAGGCGGGCGGCACCTACGTACCGCTGGATCCTGCGTACCCGGTGGCCCGCCTCGCCTACATGTGTGCCGATTCCGGTGCGAAAGTGCTTGTCACCCAGCGTTCACTGGACGGTCGTCTGCCCGACAACGGCTTGCAAGTACTTCTCCTTGATGGCCTCACCGGTTCCGATGAACCCAATCCGGTCGTCGCCGTGAAGCCGCAGAATTTGATGTACATCACCTATACATCTGGGTCCACAGGTGTTCCAAAGGGTGTCGAAGTCCCCCACCGGGCCACGGTGAACCGGCTCCAATGGATGTGGAACGCTGTGCCTTTCGCGTCCGGCGAAATCGGCTGTCAGAAGACAGTTCTCTCGTTTGTCGACTCAGTGTGGGAAGTGTTTGGCTTTATCCTGCAGGGAGTCCCTCTGGTGATCATCCCGGACGCTGTTGTGAAGGACCCCATCCGACTCGTCCGCCTGCTTGCCGAAAGCCGGGTTACGCGGTTCACGCTGGTTCCCTCTCTATTGCGAGTTATCCTCGAGAGTGATCCCTCTTTATCCAGCCGCATCCCCCTGCTCAAGTATTGGGTATGCAGTGGAGAGGCGCTTTCCACCAGCCTCTGCGAGGAATTCCGCCAGCGAATGCCGGGGGCTGTTCTGCTCAACCTTTACGGTTCCTCAGAAGTCGCGGCAGACGTTCTCTGGTACGATTGCGCCACTCTTGCTGACGCCGGCCGCCAGTCTCCCGGCGTTCCCATTGGCAGGCCCATCGCGAACACAAAGATCTATCTCCTGGACCGTGCCGGCCAAGCAACTCCCGTGGGCGTGCCAGGCGAACTCTACGCAAGTGGTGCCGGCCTGGCCCGAGGCTATCGTGGGCGTCCAGACCTCACTGCGGATCGTTTTGTAGCAAATCCATTTCTTCCGGGGGAGATCATGTATCGCACCGGTGACTTGGCCCGCTACTTGCCGGACGGTAAACTCGAATTCCTGGGCCGCACAGACCAGCAGGTCAAGCTTCGCGGTGTCCGCATCGAACTGGGTGAGATTGAAGCCGTTCTGAGCGCACACCCCGGGGTTGCTGAGGCTGTTGTGCTGATACTCCCGCTCCCCGGTGGCGATAAACAAATCGTCGCCTATGTCAAACCGGTGGATGCGAATGTCGGAGCTGCGGTTCTTCGCCAACAAGTCCAATCCAAACTGCCCGGCTATATGACTCCTGCCGCGTTTATCCTGGTCGATTCTTTCCCCCTGACGCCCAACGGCAAGGTGAACCGTAGTGCACTTGCTCAGATGGAAGGGGTCCAATGCGAGGTCGCCAGACCCTACGTCGCGCCCGTAACCGCAGCCGAACGAGAGATTGTCAGCATTT
This sequence comes from uncultured Acidobacteriia bacterium, assembly GCA_903929755.1. Lineage (GTDB taxonomy): Bacteria > Acidobacteriota > Terriglobia > Bryobacterales > Bryobacteraceae > BOG-234. Next base: position 15,981 of record CAIYVZ010000128.1, on the reverse strand, counting down.
GGGGCGAAGTCCTTGCCCTCGATGCTGCGCACATTGGGCTGGACCATGACTTCTTCGATCTGGGTGGGCACTCGCTTCGCGCCGTCCAGGTTCTCAACCGTGTGCGTGAGCGCTTCGCAATTGACCTGTCGATCGAGGCGATTTTTGACAAACAGACCGTCGCCTCGCTCGCCCGGTTCGTGGAAGCCGAGCAATTCGCCCAGGCAGCGGGAGACGAATTGAGCAAAATTCTGGCCGAAGTCGAAGGGGTGGCGGAGGTCCGGAATGGGTGACTCCGAATTGGATCGGCGACTCCAAAGCCTGTCTCCCGCCCAACGGGAACAGGTGCTTGCCAAACTGCGCGCAACCCAAACGGGTGCCGCCCTAACTCCAACCTCCCGGTCCGAACGTGAAACCCCGCTTTCTTACGCCCAACAGCGCCTCTTGTTTCTCGATCAACTTAGTGAAAATAGCGCTGCTTACAATATTTCCGGCGGCGTGCGGTTCCAGGGCCCGCTGGATGTGACCCTGCTCGATCGCGCGTTCCGCGAGGTAATCGCCCGGCAAGAATCTCTTCGCACCACTTTCCCGGACGGCAAGGTGTTTGTCGCAACGGCCCCCTCCATCCCGATAATCGAACTCCGTGATACCGCCGAGGACGACTTGCACCGGTTCGCCACCTTGGAAGCAAATCGGGCGTTTGATCTTGGTAGCGGCCCGCTCCTCCGTATTTGCCTGTTTCGCCTCGGCATAGACCAACATGTATTGCTTGTGACCATGCACCACATCATCTCCGATGGTTGGTCATTGGCTTTGTTCATCCAGGCGGCTTCCACGCTATACACCAGTTTCCTGGCAGGCCTGCCTACCCCCCTGCCGCTGCTCAAACTGCAATACTCCGACTATGCGCTCTGGCAGCGCGACTGGCTGCAAGGTAACGTCCTCGAATCGCAACTCTCTTTCTGGAAACGGGAACTCTCCGGCGCGCCCCACTTCCTCAATCTGCCAACCGACCGCCCGCGCCCGGCTGCGCAACGCCTCGAAGGCAGTATTTATCAAACCCGTCTCCGGGGCGTTCTGGTGGACAGGCTTCGCGCACTCGGGACGCAGGCTGGCGCGACTCTTTACATGACGGCGCTTGCTGCTTTCGCCGTTCTCCTCTCGCGCTATAGCGCACAGGAGGAGTTTCTGATCGGCTCGCCAGTGGCCAACCGCTCAAGATCCGAGTTCGAACAAATCATCGGACTGTTCGTCAACACGGTCGTCATGCGCGCGAATCTTTCCGGTGACCCTCCCTTCCTCGAATTCCTCGGCCGCATACGCAAAACGGTCCTTGACGTCTTCATCCATCAGGCGACCCCGTTTGACCTCGTGGTAGAACACCTCAAACCGGCGCGCAACCTGAGCCACACGCCACTTTTTCAGGTCATGTTTGTGCTCCAAAACGCCCACTCCAGCGTGACCGGCCATACGGAAGACCACACCACCACGCTCGGTGGCCTGACAATCACGCATCTCGGTCCTGAACCCGGAACCTCGAAATTCGATCTGACTCTCTTTCTTGAAGAAAACAGCGACGGGCTGAACGTAATCTGGGAATACAGCACCAATTTGTTTGATCCCGGAACCATCGCGCGGATGGCGGCCCATTTTGAACGGTTGCTGCACAGCATCGTCGAGAACCCTTCCCAGCAAGTCGGAAAGCTGGACATGCTCGGCGCGGAAGAACGCCGCACGCTCCTGTCCGATTGGAACTCAACCCATGTTTCCGCCTTCAATGGCCAGTGTTTCCCCAACCTTTTTGAACAACAGGTGGAAAGGACTCCCGAGGCCATCGCCGCCATCTGCGGCGGTAGCCGCCTGACTTACGTGGAACTGAACGCCCAAGCCAATCAACTCGCCTGGCACCTTCGTTCGCGAGGCATTGGCAGGGAATCCGTGGTTGGACTGGTTTGCGCGCGCTCGTTGCACCTCATGATTGGGGTTCTCGGAATTCTCAAGGCCGGCGCAGCCTATCTTCCCCTGGACGTCTCTTACCCCGCCAGTCGGTTGGAGTTCATGCTTGCCGACTCGCAGGCTCAACTGCTTCTCACAACAGCAGAAACAGATTCCAAACTCTCCACTGCAATCCCGTGCTTCTGCCTCGACTCCCGATGGAGTGAGGTTGCGTCTCAGCCTTCCAATAATCCCGCCGAACCCATCCAGCCCGATCAGCTTGCCTACGTCCTTTATACCTCCGGCTCCACCGGATTGCCCAAAGGCACGGAAATCCTGCACTGTGGCCTGGCGAATTACTTGCTCTGGGCGCTCGCAGCCTACAGCGTGCCCTCCGGCAGCGGTTCTCCGGTTCACTCGTCGATTTCCTTCGATGCGACGATAACCGCCTGGTTTACACCCCTGCTCGCGGGCAGGACCGTCACTCTGGTCCCTGGCGGCACCGAAATCGATGATTTGAACGTTCTTCTCAGGTCCGGTCAGGACTTCAGCCTCGTCAAGATCACCCCCGCTCATCTCGAAGCCCTCAGCCATCTGTCGCCGGAAGGCGCACCCCCACCTTCCGCCAGGGCCTTCGTCATCGGCGGCGAAGCTCTCTTCGGCAAACAGATTGCCTTCTGGCAAGCCCACGCGCCCCAGACCCGGTTGATCAATGAATATGGCCCGACAGAAACCGTTGTCGGTTGCTGCGTCTATGAAGCGGACTCCACTCGCCAGTACTCCGGAGCCGTGCCCATCGGACGCCCCATCGCCAATACCCAGCTCTACGTGCTCGCCTCGAACTTCGAACCTGCGCCCCTTGGTGTCCCAGGCGAACTCTACATCGGCGGTGCAGGCGTAGCTCGGGGCTATCGCAACCGCCCCGAGCTTACAGCCGCGAAGTTCGTGGACAACCCCTTTGGTCCCGGAAGACTCTACCGGACCGGCGATTTGGTCAAGTACCTTGCAGACGGTAACCTTCTGTTTCTTGGCCGCTTCGACGGGCAGGTCAAAATCCGGGGCTTCCGTATCGAACTCGGCGAAATCGAAGCCGCCCTCGCCCAACACCCGACGGTTCAGGAGGTAGTCGTCATTGCCGACGGCCAGCGGCTCATTGCCTACACATCGGGAAGCCACGCCTCGGTAAGCGAACTCCGCACCTTCCTGTCCAGCAAACTTCCTGATTACATGGTGCCCTCGTTGTTCGTCGCACTCGACTCATTACCCCTGACACCGAACGGCAAAGTGGATCGCCGCGCCCTGCCCGCTCCCGTTGCCCCGGAATCCTCCAGCTATACAGCTCCCCGTACTCCGGCTGAGGAGATGATCGCCAACATTTGGAAAGAGGTCCTGGGCTCGCCCCAAGTTGGTATCTATGATGACTTCTTCGATCTCGGTGGACACTCGCTGCTCGCCATTCAGGTGATCTCGCGCCTCCGCGAGAACTTTGGTACTGATATTCCTCTCCGCAAACTGTTCGAAACCCCAACGGTCGCCGGACTTGCCTCGGCCGTTGCAGCGCCCGCCGCGGCCGCTGGTCCATCTCCCATCCAGCGTGTCAGCCGCGACCAGTATCGCGTGCCGCGCCCGAAAGCCTGACCATGATTGAACAGCCGCCAGAAGACGTCCTTGTCTTCCCAATGTCGTACTCCCAGCAGCGCTTTTGGTTCCTGGATCAGTTGCAACCGGGAACTGCGCTGTATGTCATCCCCGCCGCCGTCCGCATCTCCGGAAGCTTGGACACCGCGGGCCTGGAACGGGCCATCAACGTTATCGTCGAACGCCACGAAAGCCTGCGCACGACGTTTGAACTAGTGGACGATCAGCCGTCTCAAGTCATCCAAAGTTCGTCGTGGGTTCCATTATCCATCGTGCCGAGCCACTCCGAAGGTGATATCACAAGCCGCTCACTGTCCTTGTGCCGATCCTTCGACCTGCTGCGCGGCCCGCTCGTGCGCGCCGAACTCCTGCGGTTCGCCCCCAATGATCACGTCCTCGTGCTCGCCCTTCACCATATCGTCTCGGATGGCTGGTCGATGCAGTTGTTCATTCGAGAGGTTGCCGCCGCCTACGCCGCGTCCGGTCCGCTCGAACCCCTGCCGCTCCAGTACGCCGACTTTGCTTTGTGGCAGCGCGACTGGCTCACCGGCGACGTTCGTCAAAGGCAGTTGGAATTCTGGAAGAACCAACTTGCCGGTGCCCCCGCGCTCATCGAACTTCCCGCGGATCGGCCACGGCCATCCGTTCAAACCTTCGCGGGATCTCGCTATGCATCTCAGATCCCACCGGATCTCCGCGCCTCCATCAAGCTCATCTCCAGGCAAGCCGGAGCCACGGAATTCATGACCATCTTGGCTGCGTTCCAGCTTCTTTTGGCGCGCCTCTCAAACCAGTGGGATATTGTCGTCGGCTGCCCCTTCGCCAACCGGAATCGCCAGGAAATCGAGCCTCTGATCGGCCTCTTCGTGAATACGCTTGCACTGCGCGGCCGACCCGACCCCAGCCAATCGTTCCACGAATTTCTCAGCACCACATGCCAGACGATCCTCGATGCACAGCAACATCAGGACCTGCCCTTCGAAATGCTGGTTGACGAATTGCGCCCAGAACGCAACCTAAGTCAAAGCCCGGTCTTCCAGGTGATGCTGGCGTGGGAGAACACCCGCGACAGCGCAGCTGTCGATCTCGCCAGCCTTCGGATGACGACGCTCGAAATTGATTATGGCACCGCTAAGTTCGATCTCACCCTCTTCGTCGAGGACTCGCCCACCGGACTCAAACTCCTGTGGGAATACAGCACCGATCTCTTCGACGCCGACACCATAGCGCGCATTGCCGGCTACTTCAATGTTCTGCTCCATTCCATCGCCACCGATCCGTTGCGATCGGTGGGCCTGTTGCCGATCCTGCCCGATCAGGAGCGCAACCAGTTGTTGGTCGAATGGAATGATACCTCTGCCCCCTATTCCGAACGCGCATTCCATCAACTGTTCGAAGAACAGGTAAAGCGTTCACCGGATGCGATCGCTGTCCGCGGGAACAATGGCGCGATTCTCACCTACACCGCGTTGAACCAGCGCGCCAATCAACTCGCGCATCATCTCATTGCCACGGGCATTGGCTCTGAATCGCTGGTTGGTCTTTATTGCGAGCGGTCTTTCGAACTCATGGTGGCGGTGCTCGGTGTGCTCAAAGCAGGTGCGGCCTACATTCCGCTCGATGCCTCGTACCCGCAACAACGCCTCAGTTTCATGCTGGGCGACGCCAATGCCTCGCTCATCCTTACGCAGGAGAAGCTCGCTGCCCGTCTTCCGGATGGCCTGTCGCATCTCTGCCTCGATACGGATTGGATAGCGATCGCGACGCGCTCATCCCACAATCCGGATCTTCCAACCAGCCCCGATGACCTCGCCTACGTGCTGTACACATCGGGTTCCACTGGCAAGCCCAAAGGCGCCGAGATTCTCCAGCGTGGACTCACCAATTACCTGACCTGGGCCGTCCAGGCTTACGACGTCGAACTCGGCGAGGGGGCACCTCTTCACTCTTCCATCAGCTTCGACGCGACCATCACCAGCTGGTTTACCCCGATATTGGTGGGTAAGTCTGTCACGCTTGTGGAAGAAGGCAACGAGATTGAGGCTCTCGCCGCACTCCTTCAGTCGGAAAAGAACTTCAGCCTGATCAAGATCACGCCTGCTCACCTGGATGCGCTGAGCCATCTGCTGCCGGAAGGTGCTGCGGCAACTTCCGCGCGCGCCTTCGTGATTGGTGGTGAGGCTCTTTTCGGCAAGCACCTGTCTTTCTGGCATCGCAACGCCCCGTGCACGCGGATGATCAATGAGTACGGTCCCACTGAAACTGTGGTTGGCTGTTGCGTCTATCAGGCACCTGCAGGCGCTGATCCGGGCGCAATCCCTATCGGTCGCCCTATCGCAAATACCACGCTCTACGTGCTCGACAATTGCCTGCAGCCGGTTCCCCTCGGCGTCCCAGGTGAACTGTTTATCGGTGGCGCCGGCGTCGCGCGAGGGTATCGTAACCGTCCCGATTTGACTGCGGCAAAATTCATCGCCAATCCGTTCGGCCCAGGTCGGCTCTATCGTACTGGTGACCTCGTCAGGTACCTGCCCGACGGCAACCTCGTCTACCTGGGGCGCCTCGACGACCAGGTAAAAATTCGCGGGTTCCGCGTGGAACTGGGGGAAATTGAGGCATGCCTCACTCAACACGCCGCCATCCGCGACGCCGTTGTTGTGGTGGACGAACAGCATGGCCACAAGCGCCTTGTGGCCTACATCGTTCCCCACGGCCAGGTCCCCTCCACGGCGGACTTACGGGCTTTCATCACGGTTTCGCTGCCGGACTACATGATCCCTGCGGTCTTCGTGCCACTCGAAGAAATGCCACTGACTCCGAATGGCAAGGTCGATCGGCGCGCGTTGCCTGCACCTGGCCCTGCGTCAGGCACTTCTCAAACAGCGCCCGAAACCGCCGCCGAGCAAATCCTCGCTCTGATTTGGCGTGATGTGCTACATGTGGCGGAACTCGGCGTTCACGATAATTTCTTCGAGCTCGGCGGCGATTCCATCATGAGTATTCAGGTGATCAGCCGTGCCCGTCAGGCGGGCCTGCACCTGACTCCCCGCCACATCTTTCAGCACCAAACGATATCCGCTCTCGCCGCCGCATCCACAACGGATACGGTTTCCACAACCGTTGATCAGGGTTTGGTGGAAGGCGATGTTCCGTTCACCCCGATCCAGCAGTGGTTCTTCGCCCAGAATCAGCCCGAGCCCCACCACTACAATCAGTCGCTGATTCTGAAGGTCGCGCCCGAAACGTCACAGCAGCTTGTCGAATTGGCCCTCCAACGCGTGGTCCTCCATCACGACGCTTTACGCCTTCGCTTCGCCAACGGCCGTCAATTTCATACCCCACCTGCTGTACCGCTAACCGCTTCATCGCAATCCAGTCTGAATCTCGAAACCGGCCCATTGATCTGCCTGAATCGCCTCAGCCCCCACCGTCTTCTCATCGCGGTGCAACATCTTGTCATTGACGGCTTCTCCTGGCGTGTTCTTCTGGAGGATCTCGCCACCGCTTACGGGCAATTACACGGGAACGATGCAGTCCGCCTGCCGGCGAAGACCAGTTCCTTCCAGTCCTGGGCCGGCGCCTTGGTCAATTCCCGGTCCCAATTCGAGTCCGAACTGCCGTACTGGACTCAAATCTGTGCATCCACCCCTGCGCTTCCACCTGCCGCGAAAAATACGGTAGCCTCCACGGCTCGTGTCTCCCTCGCTCTGACGCCGGAAGAAACGTCCGCTCTTCTGCGCGATGCCCCCGCCGCCTATCACACACAGATCAATGACCTTCTGCTTACCGCCCTTGCCGTCGCCAGCGGACCTCAGACCATTGACCTCGAATCGCACGGTCGCGAACCCCTCTTCGATTCGCTCGATCTTTCCCGCACCGTTGGCTGGTTCACCGCAATTTACCCCGTTCGGCTGGCCACTCCGTCCGCCGATCTTGCCGAGACCATTCTGTCAATCAAGAACCAACTCCGTCGTGTTCCAAACGGCGGAATCGGCTACCTCATCCTGCGCCACCCCGGCAATCACCCCGAGCTGAAAACCAATAGCCGCATCAAGTTCAACTACCTCGGCCGTGCGGACGAACTCTTCGCCGCCAATGCGCTGATAGCCGGACTCGCTCCCGAATCGAGCGATGATGATCAAAGCCCCCTCAACCTGCGCAGCCATCCCTTCGAAGTCACCGCCGTCATACTTGATGGCAAACTCCAAATCGCCTGGGAATTCAGTCGAAACCTCCACCGGCACGAAGACGTGGAATTACTGGCCATGCGATATGTGGATGCTTTACGAACCGTCATCACGCACTGCACGTCTGCCCCGGGTGAGATCGAAGATCAGTACGCCCTTTCACCAATGCAGCAGGGGATGCTCTTCGAGACCCTGCTCGCCCCTCAGTCCGGCGTCTACGTGGAGCAAATGTCCATCCGGCTCGAAGGCAACCTCGAAACCAGCCGCTTCGAAGCCGCCTGGAACAAAGTAATTGCCGCCAATGGTGCCCTTCGCGCCGAATTCCGCTGGCAGAACCGCAACGAACCCGTCCAGATTGTCCGCTCCTCTGTCGATCCGTTTTGGAGCCGTGAGGACTGGCGCAATCTGCCCTCGGCCACCCGAAAATCCCAACTGGATACCTGGATTCATTCCGAACGACATCGCGGCTTCGACCTCAACACGGCACCCCTCATGCGGTTCGCCTTGATCCAGCTTGGCGGCAACGTCTGGCAGTTCGTATGGACCTACCATCATCTTTTGCTTGACGGCTGGAGCCGCCACCGCGTTGTGAAAGCGGTGGTTGACGCCTACGCCGGAAATACCGCAGTTCCGCAGCCTCTGCCTTATCGCCTGTATGTGGAATGGCTGCTCCGTCAGGACCGTTACCGCGCGGAAAGCTTCTGGCGTAAGGTTTTGCAGGGTTTCTCCGCGTCAACTCCATTAACCCTCGACAGCGGTGCCAAAACTTCTGCGGTGGGTATACCTGCCCGCGTCCAGTGCTCTCTCAGCGAACCGGCCACCGCCCGCCTCCAACAGACTGCGCGCGCTGGTCGCCTCACCTTGAACACCTTCGTTCAAGGTGCGTGGGCCTTGCTGCTAAGCCGCTACAGCGGACTGAATGACATTGTTTTCGGTGCCACGGTTTCTGGTCGTCCACCGGAACTCTCCGGAGTGGAAGAGATGATCGGCCTCTTCATTAATACCATCCCTGTGCGTGTTTCGATTGATGAGACCGGCCCGCTTCTCCCCTGGCTCGCAACCTTGCAGCAACAGCAAATGGAGTCAGTTGAATTTGCCTATTGCCCGCTCGTCGACCTCCACACTTGGAGCGACGTGCCGCGCGGCCTGCCGCTGTTTGAAAGCATCGTTGTTTTCGAAAATTACCCTGCTGCGGACCTCGAAATTTCCGCAGCTGGTCTCACCGTATCGCAAGCGGAAGCCTTCGAGCAAACCAACTATCCGCTTGTACTCATCGCCGCCTCTGGCGAATCGCTCCATCTGGAGATTGAGTACGACACCGCGCGTTTCGACCCGGTCGCGATGCGCCACATGGGCGGACACCTGCAAACACTGCTGGAAGCGATGGCCAAGTTTTCCCCAGGCAATACGCTCGAAAAGTTGCCCCTGCTGACTATCGCCGAATCCAGTCACTTAATGGCTACCTTGCATGGACCAGTCGTCAATTATCCCCAGGCCCATGGCAAATGCGCTCATCACCTCTTCGAAGAACAAACAGTTCGCACGCCTGATTCCATTGCCATCGTCTTCCGCGGCCAGGCCATAACCTATGCCGAACTTGACCGGCGTGCCAACCAACTGGCACACTATCTCGTCCGCCACGGTGCAGGCCCGGAGTGTATCGTCGGTGTCGTCGTCGAACGTTCCATCGACATGATCGTAGCGGTTCTTGGTGTCTGGAAGGCTGGAGCTGCCTATGTGCCACTGGACCCCACGTATCCCAAAGAACGCCTCGAGTTCATGATTGAGGATTCTCACGCGCACATCCTTCTGACACAGGCTAAATGGACAGTGTCTCTGCCTGCTGCCGTACCCACCATATGCGTGGACAATTGGAGCGTCTTCGCCGGCGAAAGCGGTGAAGCGCCCATCACTAATGTTCAGCCTGGAAATCTTGCCTATCTGCTTTACACGTCCGGTTCGACGGGTAAACCGAAGGGGGTATTGATCGAACACCAGTCCTGCGTGGACCATTGCTGCACCGTCATCGATTTACATCAGCACGGCCCGGATTCCCGGGTCCTGCTCTTTGTGCCTCTCAGCTTCGATCAGTCGGTCGAAGACATCTTCCCGACACTTCTCAGTGGCGCGCGGCTGATCCTTCCCCGTCCAGGCGCGCCTCCTTCAATCAGCGAACTTCTCGCGCTTATCGAAGCCGAAGGCGTCACCATGCTGCACATGCCCACCGCCTACTGGCATGAGTGGACCGCCGTTCTGGAGCATTTTCCACCGCCCCCATGTCTCACGAAAGTGAAGGTCGGCGGCGAGGTTGCGCCGCTGGAAGCTTATCGCGTCTGGAAATCCAAAGCTCCCGCACACGTCGCCTTCGCGAATGGTTACGGCCCCACGGAGACTACCGTTACATCGCACATGTACCACTCCTGGGATGCCCTGGACCCGTCTGCGAAATCAGTCCCGATTGGCCGGACGCTTGCCAACTCTCTCACTTACGTACTGGATACGAAGTTTCGCCCCCTGCCGACTGGTATCCCCGGCGAGTTGTACATAGGCGGCACTCGCGTCGGCCGGGGTTATAAAGACCGGCCCCAGCTCACAGCAGAACGCTTCATCGATAACCCCTTTGGCGCTGGGCGACTCTACAAGACCGGTGATCACGTGCGCTGCTTGCAAGACGGCAGTCTGGAGTTTCTTGGGCGCATCGATCAACAGGTAAAGATTCGGGGATTCCGGATCGAACCCGGCGAGATCGAGGCGCTGCTGAATCAGCATCCCGATGTCCGCATTGCTGTCGTCGCCACCCGGACCATTCAAAATGCCGCAGGGCTGGTCGCCTATGTCTGCCCTCTCGGCCAGCCGGTCCCGGACCATGCCTTGTCCAGTTTCCTTGCCGAGCATCTTCCTGAATACATGATTCCAGCGGCCTATGTCTGGCTCGATTCAATGCCAGTGAATCCATCCGGCAAGATTGACCGCCACGCTCTGCCCGACCCTGAATCAATAAGCCTGACCCGTCCGTCGGCACCACCCCGCGACCCCTTGGAACAGCAAATGGTATCCATCTGGACCGAGGTCCTGAGCCACCCCGTCGGGATTCACGACGACTTCTTCGACCTCGGTGGCCACTCCCTGCTGGCCCTCCGTCTGGTGGCCCGTATGGAACAGGCGATCGGTTTTCAACTGCCACTGGCTACCTTCTTCGAAGCCCCGACCGTCGCTGGCATAGCAGCCCGCTTGCGCTCAAATGGCGGTGACCGCAGCCAATGGTCTCCGCTCGTTCCCATCCAGCCTCTCGGTGCTGCCAGGCCTTTCTTCTGCATCCACGGAGGTGGGGGGAACGTGTTGCACTACTACGCGCTTTCGAAGGCTCTTGGCCGCGAACAGCCGTTCTATGCCCTCCAGTCAATCGGCCTCGATGGGGAATGTGAACCTCTCCGCTCCATTGAGTCGATGGCCGCCCGCTACATCGAACAAATACGGCGTGTTCAACCCGAGGGCCCCTATGGCCTTGGCGGACACTCTCTCGGAGGCCAAATCGCATATGAAATGGCCCGGCAATTGACGCAGGTCGGCCAGGAAGTGGCGCATCTGGTCGTGATGGATACCTTTGCGCCCGGGGGCAAGGCTGCGCCGATCGGTGCCGATTGGGACGACGCCCGGTGGATGCTGGAATTGATCGATACTATTGAGCAGTTCCTGGGTATTCAACTTGGCGTGGAGCATGCAACGCTGGCCAATCTCGGTGTTGAGTCCCAAATTGAACTCGTAGCCGCGAAATTGCACCTGGTAAACGCCATTCCACCTGGTGCGGGTGTCGGCATCCTGCGCGGATTATTCCGCGTTTTTCAGGCCAACAACCAAACCGATTACCAGCCTCCGGCCCCGCTTCAGCTCGCTGTGCCAATCACTTTGTTCCGCGGCACCGAATCAGGAGACAGCGGCGTTAAGCCGGAACTTCGTGCCGATCCCGCATGGGGCTGGGGTGCCTGCTCCACGATGCCGGTCGGTTTACACTTTGTCTCCGGGGACCATATCGGAATGATGACTGAGCCCCATGTCCGTATGTTGGGAGTCCACTTGAAGGAGCTATTGGAAGCTCCCCAGATCATTAGCCAGACTTTGTAGAACTGCGGCCCGGTGGCTTCGAATATAGAAGTGGCCGCCGGGAAACCATCGTTCTACGGATGAGGTCGATGTCAGAGTTCGCCAGACCTCGACGTCGGCCGGGGTAATCAGCGAGTCAGAAAGCCCGTTATACACGAAAAACGGGCAGTCAAGTGGTTCCTCCGGAGCAAACTCATATTGGGACAACAGCGCAAAATCCGCCCGCAGTCCCGGTAAGTAGTGTTGCAGCAACTCCTTGTCTTCGGCCAGTGCCGCCGGAATCCCTCCATAGCGCGCACCCACTTTTACAATGAATTCGTTGTCCGATAAATCGTGGTATGAGGCAAAAGCATGTGGCACTTTCGGCGACCGGTATGCTGAAACGAACAGACCAGCAGGTTGTGGCATTCCGCGACGGCGTAGTTGCCGCGCCAGTTCGAACGCGACCAGCGACCCCATGCTATGTCCAAAAAATACAAATCGGACGTCCAGCCACGGGCTTAATTCCTGAGCCAATCGATTCACCAGAGCCTTCATGGTTCGCTCCGATACTTCCCGGAAGCGCGTTTCCCGCCCGGGCAGTTGTACCGCGCAAACCTCGATCTGCGGTGGCAACGCTCGTGCCCACGGCGAGAATGACGACGCCCCCCCGCCCGCATGAGCGAAACAGAACATTCGGACCTTGGGTGTCTTCTGCGGCGCAGGCCGGATCAGCACTATATTGTCTCGTTCCATCGGCCGTTATACCATCAAAGTGTGGCGACGGTCGGACCCCACCCCACCGCCGAGAGGACCTGCATGGCTATTGAGCATACACAAGTGGAAATTGCTTCCCTGAAAGCTGACAGTATCATCAAGAACCACATCATCATGGCGATGACAGCCGGTCTGATTCCTTCTCCGGTTGTCGACATGCTTGCGGTCGCCGCGATTGAAGTGAGTATGATCGCCAAACTCGCCAAAGCATATGAGTTTCCGGTACCGCGCGATCTGGTCGCTTACAAGGTCTTCGTTGCTCTGGCTGGCGGCATTGGCCCTGCCTATCTGTCGGTCAAATTCCATTCTCTCGTAAAAGCCCTTCCGCTCGTCGGCCATGCAGTCTACGTGGGATCCCTGTCCCTTTCGGGCGGGATTTCGGTCTATGCCGTGGGGAAAATCTTTCAGAAGCACTTCGAAAACGGGGGCACTTTCCTCAGCTCCGACAATGCCGTGATTAAGCGCTTTTTCTCAGAGAAACAAGCTGAAGGCATCACCGCTGTTCCGGCTATGCTCAAACCTTCTGCTTCCCGCCTTTGAATGTCTCAGCGACTTTCCAAACAGCGAGGGCCGCTACGGCAGCCACGAACAGAATGGGAAGGCTGAGAAACGCCACCGCCACCATCGGGCCCCCAAAAAAAAACAAAGCTACCAACCCCATTGTCAGCAGAATACCCTTCATTGAACTATCTCCCTTTTTAATTCATTCGTGGGCGCGTCGGTTACCGCCACATCAGTTTTGCAGGCGTTTCCGAGACCGAGGAATTCCGGGTCTCCCCAGTTTTTCCCCGCCGGCTTCCGGCATGTCTCGAAACTTCCATCCTGTTTCAGATGTTTGATCAGCACAGGCATATTTTGGACGTCACCGGTATCGGAAAAACGATACGCGCCGAATAGGCCCGGGAATGTTTTCAGATGCAAAGCGGTAGCAACCGCAAGCGGATCAAAAGACTTCGCCTGTGCCACGGCACCAGTCAGCAGGTTAACCGCGTCGTACCCGAGTGCAACATTGTAACCGGGTACAAGAGGTACGTAAGTTTTATCTGCTTTCCTTCGCCTGTTTTGCTCGGCCAAAGCCTGCCTGAACTTGTTATAGTCACTGGCGGAGCCTTGCGGTTCGGGGTCGTTGCCGCTCGCAACGTAAACGTCGTTGGGCACGCCCGATGCCGCTTGCTGGGTCCAACTCATGCTCCTGTCCAAATTGTCGTTCCCGATGATTGGAGCAACAATACCAAGCTCTCTGATCTGCCTAATGAGTTCAACCGCGCGGGGCATCTCATCTCCAACTAAAATTGCATCCATATCTTCGGCCGGGATCCTGGCTATGGAACGTCGGAAAGTAGCTTCCAGCGGTTCCGTACCCCGGTAGAAGCGAGATACCAGATGAATTTGTCCATTTGTTCCCAGGGTCGCACTCGCTTGAACCTGCGGCACGAGCGAAACAATATCGGGATTTAACGAGTAGAATAGCGCCAAATTAAGATGGTGGGTCTCGTGGTCAATGACATCGGACGGTTTGGAAGCCCCAGGCTCTTTACTAGTGTCTTGCGCTGCACTGACAACGGGCGTGTCGCGTTTTTTGAAATTACGGGCGAAGGTTACCATCTCTCTTGCGATGGCATCGTCACCGGGCCCGAGCCGAAAGACCCCTTGAAATCCGTGATGGGTCACTACCGGATTCGAGGCTGTCGTTGTAATAAACAGAATGCCGTTGCGCTCATACACAACGGAAGCGGGAATCGCAGTGGAAGAGAAACGATGCCCCAACACCGCCACAATTGTTCTGTCACGGGCAATTTCCTCCGCCAGGGCCCAACTCTCTTCGGCATCGCCGTCTTCTGGCTCGTCGAACACTACAATGCACACGTGGCCCACACAGTTCTGATCGTCTTTCTGCCGATCAAATCCTGCCCTATTCCTTAATTCCTCAATCTTCAGCCGAACACCCCTAAGGAACGCATCGTCGCTCTTGGTCCACACGACTGCCACATGAATGTCCGCTTTCTTCCAATCTCGCCCTGCTGCGGATCTTGCTGCTACTGGATTATCGGGGCTTTCGGCAATTCGTCCAGCGAAGTACACCAACAGCAGCGCTGAGATCGCACCGCCCACAAGCAACGTCAGGATGCGTGCAAGCATAGGTCCCTCTACTTCTCACTGCCGAACAAAATCGGCAGGCTGGCCCCGCTGGTACCCACAATCACAGTCTTCGTATTTGGTGAATTTGCCAGTTCCCTTGTCACTTCGAGGCCCTTGTACTTCAGCAGCGCCGGGTTGTTTAGCGAACGTCCTAAAATTCCGTTGTATTCTGCCAGTGAGGTCGCTTCTATCTTCCTCCGGTCCGCTTCCTGCAACTCGCGCTTAATCCGGAACTCGTAGGCGCGCAACTGCTGCTGCTGCGTCATCTTTTCCTCTACCGCAGACTGGACCCTCGGGGGTAATTCCACTTCTCGCAGAATGACGCTGTCCAACGTCACATACTTTGCCGACACCCTTTCGGATGACTGGTTGATGATTCGCTGCATGAATCCAGATTCGGACTCGTAGAAGTCTTCCAGGTTCGTCTGCGCCACATTCTCACGCAAGGCAGACTCAACCTCAGGCAGTACCAGGCGGTCCTTGTAATTCGGCCCAATCTCTTTATGCAACAAACCTACGAGCGACTCATCCGGGTGAAATCGGACGGAGATCTTCAACTTAACCACCAGACCTTCTTTGGTTAGAACGCTGACCTCGTCCTTGGCTTCCTGCACCCGGATGGAATAAATGAACATCTCGTTCCAGGGTAGTATTACACGCAAACCTTCCGGATATACATACTCCGTGCGCGTCCCCCCCATAAGCAGCCGGTATTGCACGCCTACCTCGCCCGAATTGATGATGACAAATGTGCGCGGCGCGAACAAAATGAGAAGCAACGTCATGACCGCTACTATCAGGTAGAAATAGCGAAGGTTTTCCCGGACGGACGAAACAAACTGCCCCCGGAGCCAGCGCTTCGGTTGTGTCGGAACTCCAGGCTCAGCAGTCGGGGGCTTTGTATCGGTATACGGGTAGCTCAGATTGTCTTTCTGGTCCACCCCTGAATCAACCTCCGGGTCGACGAATATGGGCACTCGCTCACCTCTCTCCAGCCGCAGTCGCTGCTTCGCACCGCCTTACGGACATGCAAAAACGTGGGCTGGCAGTCACAAACCAACATATGGATTTTAGCACAAGTACTGTTGGTTCTGTGCTCTGATTCTTGGTAACAGTTCAGCCCCCTACTTGAAGGTTTCCGGCACGTCGAAAGGGTACTCGAAGAAATCTTTAAGAATCTTCACTTTAGACCTGGCGCTTTGGAACAAGACCTGGCAAGCTGGATAGTTGGGTGCTTCGAACGGCC
>CAIYVZ010000127.1 GCA_903929755.1 uncultured Acidobacteriia bacterium | reverse complement strand
TATACAAGAATTAAGAGAGAACGCAAGCCTCAAATGCCAATCAGAATATGCCCAGGAACTCGCCCCGTCACACCACTGGCTAAAACAGCAATGAAATCAAATGTTTTCGCGCCTCAAGAACTTTGGTTGCGGAATCGCTGCTTGGGGAGAGCTTTCATCTCGATCGAAAGCCATGCAGATTTCCCATGTAAATGAGTCACTTGCGGCAATCCCTGGACGCAAAAGACGTTGTATTGTGCTGTAAACCGTGGCATGGTAAGGTCGGAGAATGCAGCAACCCCGGCAGCCTTTCTCAAAGCGCCAAGGCTATGTCGGCCGGCCCAAAGAGATTAGTATCCGCGAAGACGCGCCAAAGGATTTTCGCTTTGCCTTTCTTCACGCCACGCGCGTTGTTGCGCGCCAATACCAGGGAGATTATCCGGAGGTTGACATCCGAGACGTTGTTGCGAAGACGCTCCAAATGTGGCTCGACCCTGGAGTCTGGCACTACAACGAAGCATGGCAACAGGTCGAAGGCGCTGTATATGGCTGCGAGTGGTTCCGGGTGTACGACATTGTGGAATCAATCGAGGCTTACTTCAAGAGTACGACTCCACGGGCGGCAACTGAGTTCACCAATCAACTCAACGAACTCTTCGTCGGGCACGGTATCGGCTGGCAGTTGGTCAACGGCGAGATCGTCACGCGCGGGGGTCAGGTATTTGAGGTCACAGTAACAACGGCAATTGCTTTACTGCAACAAGACAGGAAGCCAACGGCCGCCGGACATCTGCAGTTCGCAATCGGCGCTCTGTCCGCAAGACCAACGGCTAATACCAGCGGCGCGGTTGCCCAAGCGACCAATGCGGTTGAATGCGTGCTGGGCGAAATAACCGGGCAAACGATGACGCTTGGGGACTACCTGAAAAAGAACGCCAGCCTTTTTCATCCGGCCCTCGCGAAGGGACTCCGTGGAATTTATGGTTATGCGTCAGACGAAGGTGCTCGTCACGGGAAAGAGGGCACCGCACCTACCAGAGAAGATGCCGAATTTGTCGTTTCCGCTTGTGCGGCAGTCTGTACATTGCTAACCAGAAAGCACCCCAAATGACGAAATCCACTGAGTGCGCAGACAGGTACGCTTTTTCTGACGAATATGCTATTCAGGAAATGGCTTTACTGTATCGATCGGCAAACACGCAGCGGAGAATCGAATTACTGGCCGACTGGAACGGACATGCCGCGTACTGGATGCCCTTCGAAATAGCCAGGTTGGCTGTTGAAGATCCCGATGATGGGGTACGTTACTGGATGGCCAGAAACGCAAAGAACTTAGACTATAGGGACTATCTTCGGAACGGGCGTCAAGCTCGCGGAGATGAAACGCATCCTGAGCGCGATCTTAAAGCCCGGCTTCGTGCTGACCCTCAACCAGTCATTCGTGCGGCGGTTTTCGAGAATTCTTGCATCTACCACTTTGTCCCGCAGGATCTTTCATCTATGTCACATCTCGACCGCTTGGCATATGTCAGAAATTCCAACGTCTTCTTGCTCGACGTGATTAAGCTCGCTGAGAACGAGACGATCCCCCTGAGCGAGCGGCAGGAGATTATTCTGGCCGCGCTGACGAATGTGAAATTCGTCGAATCGAGCCGAGGCGGATGGGAAACGAACTACGAGCACCTGTGGGACATTGTGAGCCGTTGGCCTTTAGAGTATCCCGGAGCGCCCGTGGAATTTTGCCGCCGAATACATGCCCCGGCTCTAAAAAAAGCTGCGATATACCGGGCCTGTCAGGAGCCCTATTTGAGGAAGGCGATTATCGAGGGATGCAGGGAGAGCGACGAAATGACGCTGGAACTCGGAATCGACGACCCTGACGCCGACTGCCGTAAACTTGCATTCTCTAAGGTGCCCCCGCTGTTGATCACGAAAAGAATTAACACGCTGAAGAAGTCCGATCAGTCGGCAGTTTTGGGCCTGTGGACGAATCCGAATCTTACTCTTGAACAGCAAGACACTGTTGGAGGGTATGTGGAGGACTGGGACAAGGCGACGTACGAGTTAAGAATGGCGGATGTAAAACCACGGCCGCAACCTGGACCGTTTGTAGGCACGTCCGAGCGGTATAAGAGTTACGCGCGGGCAGCTGGCTTCGGCTTGTGCGTAACCGGACTGAGCGCAGTTGCCCTGATAGGGAATCACGGCGAGCCACAGACCATGGTGGGATTGTTGGTCATTATTATCGCCGGACTGTTTCCGTGGCTCCTTGAAATGGATTTTGCGTCGGCAAGAGGGCGAGGGTACTGGAACACTTGCTTAGGCACAATGAGGGCGAGCCGATTTGGACGGAATGGGATTTGGTGTGGCGGACGGATTTAACGATATTTAAAGGATTCTGTTGGTGCGCAGTCGCCGGAGGAATACTTGCGGTCGTGTTGCGCTGACAGTGCAACAATCGGGCTGACGGGAGAGCAGATTGCAGAAGTCCGACCGCGCCAGGTTGCCTCGACCCACAGACCATCGCCGGCCTTGCGTCGGTCCAGTACGAATCGTACAATGGACGCATGAGCGCCCACGTCATCGGCAACCCAGTCCCAACCCCCGAGGAAATGGGGGCGATTCTTGGCCTCAGCTCTGATCGGGTGGCAGCTGTACGCAGGATAATGAACACGCCGAACCGACAGAAGACTTCGGGCCAACTCAGTACTCCATTCAGGGCAGCCGCATGGAAGAAACCCTCCCGAACCCGGACCTCCGCCCGAGCTGTGACAAAGAGGTAGCGTGCCCCGACCGGGACGAATCGAGTCCGTCTTTCTCAATATCCCGTACGACGAGGCATTTGAGAACCTCTACCTCGCTTATATTGTCGGACTCACCCAACTCGGACTTCGCATCAATGTCACCCTGGCGGTGCCAAACCAGGGAAGGCTCAACACAATAATCGATCTGATTGAGCGCTCAGAGTTTTCCATCCACGACTTGTCCCGGATAGAGTCGTCCCGCGGCATCCCGCGATTCAACATGCCAGTCGAGCTGGGCCTCGCTCTTTACCGATCGCGTATTGCGGGCGGCAAGCATGGTGTCTTCATTTTTGAAAGCCGGCGCTATAGGGCTCAACGATCCACGAGTGACGTCAACGGTATCGATCCACAAATCCACGGCGGAACGGCAAGGGGGCTGATGGCTGGGTTGCGGAACATCTTCCGTCAGCCGGGTGATGTCACCACGGTTCCGGAAATGCTTGCCAGCTATCGCGCCGTCAAGCGAAAGCTTCCGGAACTGCGGCGAAATTCCGGTGGCAAGTCCCTGTTCGAGGCGGCTGTCTTTCAGGACATCACGGTCGCGGCTTTGGTCGAATCCCAGAAGCTCCTCGGACGCCGTACCGTAGGAGCTTCCCATGGCACCGCGGGACGCTAAACTCCCGCGCGCACCAGTCGCGCCAGATTGCCCTTCACCCGCAGACCATCGGCCCGCCCGGCATAATAGCGGGCATTCATCTGGTCTCGCCCCAGGTCTTCGATGGAGTGGAAGCCCATGTCGAGGAGCCGCGCCATAAGGGCTTCCGGCTCAAAGAACAAACGGAAGGGTTCTCCGGCGTTGGCCACATGGAGCGAGAGTGCGTCGAGCGCCATCGATTCCACCGGATTCAGCATGGTGCGGGGAATCGCGTAGTCAAACACAATGCCCGAACCTTCCGGACGCGTGGCCACGAACCGGAGCGTTTCTTCAAACGCAGCGTCTGTCAGATAGGGAATTACGCCGAGCCAGGCGAAAAAAGCGGGCGCATCGGGACGAAATGACGTTCTGGCCAGCGCTTCCGCCACCGATTCGCGCTCAAAGTGGGCGGCGACGAACTCCATACTGGCGGGAATCGGAATCCCGGCACCTGCCAGACGCTCCTGTTTCCAGGCCTGCGTCGCCGGATGATCCACTTCAAATACCTGTAGTTCCGGATCAGGGTTCCGGTAAGCGAAGGTGTCGAGGCCCGCGCCCAGAATCACGTACTGCCGGATTCCCTGGCCAATTCCCTGCCCCACGGCTTTGACAAGTTCGTCCTCCGCCCAGCGGCTGCGGAGCGCCATGAAAGCCCGGAACGACTTCGTCAGGCGCTGTTTGCGGTTCACCTGCCCGGGGCGGATCTTTGCCAGACTTTCCGGTTCGATGATGCGCAGCGAAAGGGGATCTTCAAAGAGGCGGGGGGAATCCAGAACCTGGTGCTCCGCTCGCCGGACCGCGACGCGATGCGCCGTCCGACTGGCGACTGTATCGAGCATTGACCTAACCATGATATCGGGGCCGATACTCTGGAAGTTCCCAAGATGAACACACAACTGAATTTCCGTCTGGATGGCCGTCTGGCCCTGATCACCGGTGGCAGTAAAGGCCTCGGGTTAGGCATCGCTCAAGCGATGGCGCAGGCTGGGGCAAAGGTGATCCTGTCCGCTCGTGCTTCGGACGAGCTAACCCGCGTGGCTGCGGACCTGGGCGCGGCCACAGCGCCGATTGACCTCCTCGATACCCCCGCCATCCCGGCCTGGTTTGAGGCTCTTGTGGCGAAGCACGGACGCCCGGATATTCTGGTCAATTCCGCCGGAATCACCCGCCGCGCTCCGGCCCATGAACTTTCCCTGCAGGACTGGAATGACGTGATCGCGCTGAACCAGACCGCCGTCTTCGCCGTTTCGCAGATGTTCGCGCGTCACCTGATTGCAGCCAAAGCGCCAGGCCACATCATCAACATCGCTTCGTTGATGACCTTCGCGGCACGCCGCACCACAGCCGCCTATACGGCTTCGAAAGGCGCCATCGGCCAGTTGACCAAGGCGATGGCGGTCGATTGGGCCGACAAAGGCATCCTGGTGAACGCGATTGCGCCCGGTTTCATCGACACGGAAATGAACGTCGCATTGAAAAACAACCCCGAATTCGACGCCTGGGTGAAGACCCGGACGCCGCTCGCCCGCTGGGGTGATGCCATCGATATCGCCGCCCCCGCCGTGTTCCTCGCCTCCCCCGCAGCCTCCTTTATCACAGGCCAGGTGATCTACGTAGACGGCGGCTTCACGTCCACATTCTGATCCGGCTGGCGCAACAGCCACGCTAAACTGGGGGTCTTTCCCATGGCCGCACTTCAATCCTTGTCACCCGAACTCTTCCTCCATATCGCCCAGCTGCTCCAGGTCTCGCTCAAGAGCCTGATTGCCACCGTCGAACTGCTCGATGAGGGCTCCACCGTACCGTTTATCGCCCGATACCGTAAGGAAACAACCGGCAACCTCGACGAAGTCCAGATTCGCGACATCGAAGAGAAACTGCTTTACTTCCGGGACCTGGTTTCGCGTAAGGAAACCATCCTCACCTCGATTCAGGAACAGGGCAAACTCACTGACGAGCTGAAAGCCCGCATCGAAGCCACCCTCGACAAGAGCGAACTGGAAGATCTGTACCTGCCGTACAAGCCGAAGCGCCGCACCAAGGCGATGATCGCTCGCGAGAAGGGTCTGGAGCCGCTGGCCAACTACCTGTGGAATCAGGAGCCTGCCGAATTGCCTCTCACGGCCTTCGCGGCGACGTTCGTAGACGCTGAAAAAGGTGTTGCCGACATGGATGAGGCGCTGGAAGGGGCGCGGCACATCGTCTCGGAAACCATCAGCGACGACGCCGACATCCGCAAGATGCTGCGCCGGGCTATGTCGGAAGAAGGCGTCATCGTCAGCAAAAAAACCGTCATTACATCAAGCGGGGACGGCCAGGACGAGCAACTGAAGTTCAAGATGTACTACGACTATCGCGAGCCGGTGAAGGCGATTCCGTCCCACCGCATGCTGGCCATTCGGCGGGGCGAGACCGAGGGCGTGCTGTATTTCGTGATCGAACTGGAGCCGGAGCGCCCCGTTTTTCTGGTCAAGAGCCGTGTTCACAAACAGCAGGGTGACTGGACGCCGCAACTGGATCTTGCCTCCGAAGATGCCTGGAAGCGTCTGCTCAACAACTCGATTACGTCGGAGATCCGGCTGGAACTGAAGCAAAAGGCCGATTCCGATGCTATCGCGGTGTTTCGGGAAAACCTGCAAAACCTATTGCTTTCTCCTCCCGCCGGGCAATTGGCCGTGTTGGGCCTTGACCCTGGCATTCGCACTGGCTGCAAGATCGCCGTCGTCGATGACACCGGCAAGTTCCTGGGCCATGACGTGATTTACCCGTTCCAGCCGAAGAACGACATCTCCGGGTCTGAGAAAACGCTGAAGGCCCTGATCACGAAGTTCGGCGTGCGGGCGATTGCAATCGGGAACGGGACTGCATCGCGCGAGACCGAGGCGCTGGTTCGCGAGTTCCTGACGAAAGAAGGCCTGGGTTCCATCTTCTGCGTGACTGTAAGTGAATCAGGCGCCTCCATCTACTCTGCCTCCGACATCGCCCGGCAGGAATTCCCGGATCTGGATCTTACGGTTCGGGGCGCGATTTCCATCGCCCGCCGCCTGCAGGATCCGCTCGCTGAACTGGTTAAGCTCGACCCGAAATCCATCGGCGTCGGCCAGTATCAGCATGACGTGGACCAGAGCCACCTCCACAAATCGCTCGAAACCGTGATTGAAAGCTGCGTGAACCGGGTTGGCGTGGATCTGAACACCGCTTCGTGGGCGCTGCTGCGCTACGTCGCCGGTATCAACGAACGGACGGCACTGAAGATCGTCGAGTTCCGCAATGAGCACGGGCGGTTCAAGTCGCGCGTTCAGTTGACCGCGGTTCCCGGCATCGGGCCGAAGACTTTCGAACAGGCGGCAGGCTTCCTGCGCATTCGCAACGGGGATAATCCGCTCGACATGAGCGCCGTCCACCCCGAATCGTACCCGGTGGTGGAGCAGATCGCCCGGAAGCTGAATGTGCCGGTTAGTCAACTGATCGAGCAACCCGCGCTACTGGATAAGGTGGACAAGACCGGGCTGGCGGCCGGGGTGTTCACGCTGAATGACATTCTGGAAGAATTGAAGAAACCGGGCCGCGATCCACGTGACAAATTCGTCGCCCCTGCCTTCAACGATAACGTGAAGGAAATGTCGGATCTTGAAGAAGGCATGATGCTTGAGGGCATTGTGACCAACGTGACCAAATTCGGCGCCTTCGTGGATATTGGGGTCCATCAGGACGGGCTGGTGCACATCAGCGAACTGTCGAACCGGTACATCAAAGAGCCCAGCGACGTGGTGAAAGTGGGCCAGATCGTGCAGGTTCGGGTGATGAGCGCCGACGCAAAAACGAAGCGAATTGCGCTATCGATGAAGTCAAAAGAAGCGCCTGCGCAGAAGCACGCCAAGCCCGTGCCCCAGAAGCAGTCGGTTAAGCAGGAACCGAACATGAACGATAAGCTGGCGGCTCTGGCGGATCGCTGGAAACGCCGCTAATTCGTCCGAAGCATCCCGCTGGCATTACGCTTCGGGACCGCTCCCACTGGAATCTTGCCCACGACGCGCATCGTTTTGTTGTCCACAACGACGGTCGCGTCGTCTCCGGCACACGCCACGTAGAGATTTTTGCCATCAGGCGGAATGGTGAGCCATTCGGGGTGGGAACCGACCGGGACCACCTTGAGCAGCTTTAGATCCGGCAGCGAGTAGGCCGCCACGTAGCCGTACCACTTGCTGGTTGCCCATAACGTCTTCCCGTCGGGCGTGATCGCGAGACCGTGCGAAGGTGACCCCTGAATCCCCTGGAGTTCCTTTTCCGTGCCGTTCGGCACCGGGAGATCCACTCGCCTCACTTCCTTGCGGGAGGCGAAATCAATAACCACGATTCCGTGATAGTCGGAAAGTTGGATGATGATCTGTTTCGTGGAGCCATCCGGGTTCGTGACGAACGCCATCGGGCGGACTCCGGCGTCCGTCGGCAGGGTCCAGGCGACGTTATTTGTGGACGTGTCAATGATATTCAGCAGCTTGCCGGGGATGGAGCCTGCGGCGGCAAACTTCCCGTCGGGTGTGACATAAACGTTGTGGATGCCACCCTTTACGGCAATGGACTTCACGTTCTTACCCGCGTCGGGGTCAATCACGTCCACCGCGCCGGGCGCGTCCACAATGGCCACGTAGACGGTCTTGCCGTCCTTTGAAACTGCCAGGTTGTTCGGGCGCCCGCTGAGAGGCACCTGTTTGATGATTTTCAGGCTGACGGCATCCACGATATCAAGCGTGCGCCTGGGCTCATCGGTGATATAGATCCGGGCGCCATCCGGAGAGACGACGACGCCGTGTGGCACCTCAATCCCTTCAATGGTGCCGACTATTTTATTGGTGGCCGAACTGATGACGTGGATGTTGTCGCCCGCCGAATTGCTCTGCAAGACGCGGGATTCGGTGCCGGCCGCGAGCGAAGTGCCGACGTTTCCGTTGACCCATTGAGCGAGGCTCTGCCATTCCGGGTCTTCCTTCGATGCCCAATGTTTCCCGCCCGCGTGGAAATGGTCGCCACCGGCCTTTGCAGCCAGCGGATGAATCAAAAGCGGGCTGGCATCGGGTTTACCCGGTCGGACGAACTGCTTCCACATGTCGAAATTCTTCTTCGATTGCGCTTCGGTCCAGCTGTCCGCACCAGCGGCTAGGGGTGCCAGCGGGGGCACACCGTGTTCATGGCAGGCGACGCACCTCGCGTGCCCTGGGCGTTTCTTGAGGAAGATCGGCTGGACCTGATCACGGAAGAAGGCGTAATCGAGGGCGGGCGGAGCCACAGCCTGCTGGGCGAGTAATGGGGTGACAAGAAGTGCGAGGACAAGCCGCATGGCAGCAACATTATCACAGTTTCGGCAGGGGAGAACGCCGATATCGGTACAGAACCATGCCCCCAGCTGCAAGAACGACGACGCCACCGAGCCAGGCCAGCCAGGTGGAAGCCACCGCCGTGTCACCGACAAAGGAATAAACGAACCGAATGGATTTCTGGGCTTCGTCCCGTTCCTGCTTGCCGACGGTGAGGCCAGCCCCGGAATCCGCCAGGCAGTTCACCAGGTAGACGCTGAGCTCCGGCAGGTGACGGTTTTCAAACCGAAGTTCATGACCAGCACGATCTGCCTTCATTTTCAATCGGATAGAGCCTAAACCTTCATGCATATCCTGCAGTGACGGATATTGACTTTCAACGATCCGGAGAGGGGCAGATCTGCCATCTACCGTCAGGTCCAGATCCTTCAGAACCCAGGCTGAGTAGGCGCGTTCCTCGTCCGGCGAAATCTGTCCGTCCAGATTCCGGTCGATTACGGCCCCCACCGAGGGAAGCACGGCAACGCCAGGTGTGAGCTGAAGCTCGACCTCGACACCCTGCCGAGTCACCCCCAGCAAAGTGGCCTGCAGGTACTCATCGAGCCGGTGCGCCGAGACCGGAGCCACCAGCCAGGCAGCAAGCAAGACGCCGGCGGCAACACGTCTCACTTCGCGATGGACTTCTTCCCGTAATCGTTCGTCGGGTCGCGGTAAATGGTGTGGATGTGCATCAGGGGATCACCGCCCAGCGGCTGCGGCGCGTATTCAATAACGACAGTCGGACCCTGGATCCGGTAGTAAGCGGGCTTGGTGGGGTCGGTGGGACCGCTCCAGGCAAAGTATGTGTCCGCGATGGAGGCTTTGAGTTCGGCCATTCTGGCTGCTGCCGCTGTCTCGTTTACGATCCCGGACCATTCGCCCGCGACATCCAGCAGCATCGCCTGCTGACTGGCACTGAGCGCGGAACCCTGGATGCCTTCCGGCTGGATGGTTTTGCCGTCCTGCCCCGGTCCAAGCACCATGTCGGCAACCTTGTAGTTCAGAATCGCCTGTTTGCGCTGACCCTCATCCAGGGCATTGATCAGAGCGTAGCCCTTGTCGGATTCGGCACCGAGAGGCCGGACCATGCGGCCCTCCACGGTGTACTTCGCGGGCTGGGCGGCGGTGTGGCTGGGCGTGAGAATGCCTTCACGTCCGACAATTGTAATGTTCAGAGCCAGATGGTGCCCGCCAAACTGGAGCATCCACGGGTCCTTTGCAGATGGCTTGCCGAGGATAGAGATGTAGTACAAATCGTGGCCGAACATGGGGGCTCCGGCACGCGGGGGGCTCGACAACTTCAACTGCTCATCGCCTTCCACAATGTTCATCACCTTCTCAAAACCCTTTTTGCTGAGGGCGGCGGCCAGCAAGCCCATGGCGGCTTTCTTCTGCGCCGGGTTCAGATCGCCCATCTTCAAACCTGCGCGGGGCACCATGGTGGTGGGCAGGTTCGACCATTTCACACGCTGGGCGGCATCGTTGAAGTCAAACAGGACCTTGGCTCTTTGGGCTTCATCCAGGGAAGCCAGAAAACTGGTGGCACTGGCAACAATCGGGGCGGGAGTCTGGGCTTGCAGAAGCCCCACGGCGAGCACGGCGATGAACAGACGGAGTTTAGGCACCTGACCATCATCGGCGGAATTTGGCGGGAGTACAAGTAAAGGAATGTTATCGGGCTGAAACGAAGTCCGGGGCATACTGATACTTATGTTTCGGATGCCAGTTTTCCTGCTGTTGACGCTTTCGCTGACCGCTGCGGAGTTCCATACCCCGGCTGGCAACTTACCTGCCCGGCGAACCGAGGCGGGGCCCGGAACGGTGTTACCCGGAGGCCGGTTACTCTCTCCCTATGGCACGGAATACACGACCGGGCCCGGACCGTTTGGGCTGGCAATCAGTCCCTCAGGCAACCGCATCGTTACAGCCGACGGCGGCCCGGACCGGTTTTCCCTCTCGTTCCTCGAAAAAGGGACAAGCGACTGGGCGATCCGCCGCAAGCAACTTGCGAAGAAGCGCGATGCGGATGACAAGGGCCCACGCGGCGATGACGACGACTGGACCAGTACTTTTATGGGCCTGGCGTTTGGCGACGAGAGCACTTTGTACGCATCAGAGGGCGAGTCGGGGCAGGTCCGGGTGCTGGATCCGGCTTCGGGGCGGACGCTGCATGTTTTTAAACTGAACGTTGATAAGTATCAGGACAGCTATTCGGGCGATTTGGCCCTGGACACCGAACGCGGCCTGCTGTATGTGGTGGATCAGGCGAATTTCCGGGTGGCAATCTTTGATACGAAGACCCGGAAAGCAATTGGCAACGTTGCAGTGGGGCGTCTGCCCTTCGCCGCGGCCCTTTCCCCGGACCGAAAACGGCTCTACGTGACCAATGTCGGCATGTTCTCGTATAAACCGGTTCCAGGCGCGATCACCAGCAAGGCGCGGGAGACGGGTCTGGAATTCCCCCCGTTTGGATTCCCTTCCAAGGATGCCAGGAAGGGCGTGACACGCAAGAACGGGAGCGGCCAGGCAGTGAAGGTTCCCGGCCTGGGCGACCCGAATACTCCGGAGGCCAACAGCCTCTGCGTGGTGGACGTGAGTGCCCCCGCAGCCCCCAGAGTGGTCAGATTCATTCGTACCGGGCTGCCTTTTGGGCGTGAGATTAAGGGGGGCAGCAGTCCGGCAGGGGTTCTGGCGGTAGCGGGGAAAGTGTTCGTTACGAACGGGACGAACGACACCATCTCGGTCATCAACGCGAATACCCTGGCCCTCGAAAAGGAGATTCCGCTGCGCCTTCCGGGTCTGGAAAAGCTCCGCGGCGTGCTGCCGATCGGGATGGCGCTCCATCCGGCTTCCAACCGTCTGCTGGTGGCGGAGGCGGGAATCAACGCCGTGGGCGTGATAGATCTCGGCACGATGACGGTACAAGGGCACATCCCGGCCGGGTGGTTTCCAACGCGAGTGATGGCCGATGGCGACAACATCTATGTCGCGAACGCGAAGGGGCATGGCGTTGGGCCGAATGCCACGCTGGACGCTCCGTTGGCCAGGAGTTTCCAGGCGGAGCGGCGGAAGGGCTCTGTGTCGAGGTACGCAATGCCATCTGCTGCAGCCGTGCCAGCGCTGACTCAGACCGCGATGGCGAACAATGGGTTCGTTGTTTCGGATGCCGCTGAGGGACGTATCCCCAAAGAGATCCGGCACGTGGTGGTGATCGTGAAAGAGAACCGCACGTTCGACGAGGTTTTTGGCGACATCTCCGGGGCTCCGAAACTGGCTCGGTTCGGGCGCGCCGTCTCGCCGAATCATCATTCCCTGGCGGAACGGTGGGCAATAAGCGACAACTTCTACGCGGATTCGGAAGTGAGCGTGGACGGTCACCACTGGCTGGTCGGGTCCTACCCGAACGAATGGACGGAAAGTACGCTCATGGCGGCGTATGGGGGCGCCAAGAAGTTCCAGTTGAATCCGGAGGCTCCGGGGCGACTGTTGTTTGCCGAATCGAACTCGTCGGTACACCCCGAAGAGATGCTGGAGGCCGGGACGATCTGGGATCATCTGGAGCGGAACAAGATTACCTTCCGAAACTTTGGCGAGGGTTTCGAACTGGCCGGAGTGAGTGAAGGCACGGGCCTGAAGCCGACCGGAGGGCGCTACCTGACGAATATGCCGATGCCGGATGCCCTCTATCGGAACAGCTCCCGGAAGTACCCGAACTTCAATATGAACATCCCGGATCAGTTCCGTGCCAGCCAGTTCATCAACGAGATCGACGCACTCTATAAGAAGCCGGGCGAGGATCTGCCCCGGTTTATATTCATCCATTTGCCAAACGACCACATGACGAAGCCGAGGCCGGAGGATGGCTACCCGGTGCAGGCCTCCTACGTGGCCGATAACGACTACGCGCTCGGGCGCATTATGGAATACCTGTCGCATTCCCCCTGGTGGAAGGACATGGCTGTGTTCGTTACCGAAGATGACTCACAGGGCGGTGTGGACCACGTGGATTCGCACCGAACCGTGATGATGATGGCTGGCCCGTATGTGAAGCAGGGCTACGTGGCGCACACCAACACCAGCTTCCCCGGCATGCTGAAGACGGTGTTCCGGACGCTCGGAATGCCTGCGCTGAATCTCTATGACGCGGCGGCAGCGGACCTGAGCGATAGCTTTACGTCCACACCAGATTTCCGCCCCTACGATCTGCTGCCCGTGGACAAGGCGATTTTCGACCCCGCCAATGCCCGTGAACCCCTGGATCCAAAGCCCGCCACAAAAATGGACGATCCCCGGGAGCTCAAGCGTCAGCACGAAGCGCGGTAGTTAGGGTCTACTTCAGGAAGCCGAGCGACACGAGGAATTTGTCAGTGGCCTGCAGGGTGGCGTCGTAGTATTTGTTGCCAGCGGGGCGGAAGTTGAAGAAGCCGTGGCTTTCGCCTTCGAAGCCGACCAGTTCGCAGCGGTTCCCGGCGGCTTTCATTTGCCGCGTGAAGGATTCGACGGTGAGATAAGGGACGGTTGTGTCGGCCTTCCCGTGGAAAATGATGGTGGGCGGCTGGCCGGTTGCGACATGATGCCAGGGTGAGACGGCGGCTGCAGGGGGCTCCTGCTGCCCTCGGGCGGCGATGGCTCCCGAGCCTTTGGTGAGCGCTTCGTCGCCGGGAACAGGGGCCAGAATCACGACCGGATTGAAGAGAACGAGCGCGTCAGGTCGAGAGCTGATTTTCGGGTCTTCCGCAGGCTCGTCAAGGCCGGTAATGATACCGGCAGAGGCGGCGAGATGGCCTCCGGCGGAGCCTCCCGCAGCGGCGATGCGGGCGGGGTCAACCCCCAGACGGGCGGCGTTCTGGCGGACGTAGCGGATGGCCGACTTCGCGTCGCGAACGGCGTCGGTAACAGTGGATTGATTCCGGCTCTTGACGCGGTAGTCTGCCGCGATGGCGACCATGCCGCGGGAGGCCAGGTAGCGGCATTGTTGTTCGAACTGGCCGGGCGTGCCGCCGGTCCAGCCACCGCCGAAGAAGAACACGATGGCCGGGCTCCGGACATCCTGTTTGCCTTCGGGACGGTAGATATAGAGCTTCAGCGAGGTATCGCCGATTGTCTTGTAGGTTTCCACCGAAGCACCCTTCATTTCGGGTGGCCAGGGAGCCGGAGCCTGCTGGGCAGAGAGAATGGCGGCCAGCAGGCTGGTGGCGAGTAAGGTCCGGAAGAGCATCGCCCCTGATGGTAACAGCTACCAGCGGTGATGCACGAGCGGCGAAATCCGCTGATCGTAGATGCGGGCGACAGCGGCCATGGCGGCTTCGGTGAGAGGCGGCAGGCCGGAGGCGGCACAGTTGTCTTTCACCTGCGCGGGATTCTTCCCTCCGGGAATGGCACAGGAGATGGCGGGGTGCATCAGAATCCAGCGCAAGGCGAACTGGGCCATGGAAACACCTTCGGGAACCAGCGCGCGCATTTCGTCCACCGCTTGAAGGGCGGTTTCGAAGTCTACGCCAGAGAAGGTTTCACCCTGATCGAAACGCTCGCCGTGACGATTGAACTTCCGGTGATCGCTGTCCTCAAACTGGGAATTTGCGGTAATTTTCCCGGTGAGCAGGCCGCTGGCGAGGGGCACGCGGGCCAGGATTCCGATGTTCTTCTTTGCCGCTTGTTCGAAGAATAGCTGCGAGGGGCGCAGCCGGAAGGCGTTAAAGATAATCTGGATGGTTTTGACGTTGGGGAATTCGATGGCTTTGAGGGCTTCCTCCACTTTTTCCACGCTGACACCGTAGTTGCGGATCTTGCCGGCTTCCACCAGGCGGTCGAGGCTGCCGAAGACCTCGGGGCTGTAGTAAACGGCAGTCGGCGGGCAGTGTAGCTGGACGAGGTCGAGACAATCGACTTCCAGGTTGCGGAGGCTGTCTTCGATGAAGCCGGTGAGGTTGGCTTCGTTATAGCCTTCGGCGGTGTGAGGGGAAAGGCGGCGCCCGGCTTTGGTCGCCACCACGATTTCTTCTTTACGCTCGCGCTTTAGCTGGGCAATCAGGCGCTCACTGCGCCCCATGCCGTAAACGTCGGCAGTGTCGATGAAATTGACGCCGGAATCGATGGCCTGATGGAGCGCCGCCATGGACTCGGAATCGTCCACCGTGCCCCAGGAACCGCCAATGGCCCAGGCACCAAAACTGATCTCAGAAACCTTATAACCCGTACTGCCGAGAGCGCGATAATTCACTTCTTCATTATCCGCGCTCCGCTGCCCCGGCTACGGCGCGCCGGCGCCCTTGCCGTACATCTCGGTGGGGAAATCAGCGGCACGCTTCTTGTCGGGATTGCGCCGGTTCATGACGGCTCCACGGTCGCGCTGCAGCGGAATGTTCATGCCGCCGTTCTCTTCCAGAACGTCGAACAGATGCTCGCGCATTTCCTTCACCTGCGCCGCATACCGTGGGTCCGTGATCAGATTGCGGCTTTCGAGAGGATCTTCCTGCATGTCGTACAGTTCATCGGTATCCCAGATGCCCTGGTAGCGAATGAACTTGAAACGGTCGCCACGTAAAGCGTGCATGGTGGGCGTCATGGGAAAGTTGCGCTCCCAGTAGTATTCGTAGAGCAGTTCTTTGCGCCACTGGACAGGCTTGTTTTGAACCAGTGGCAGCCAGCTCAGGCCGTCCAGACCTTTCGGGATGGGGGCTCCAGCGGTGGAGAGCACCGTGGGCATAATGTCGAGCCCCGCCACAACTTCCTGCACCGTACGGCCACCGGAGAAGAGTTCGGGACAGCGGGCGAGAAGCGGCACACGCATGGATTCTTCGTAGGCGGTGCGCTTGTCGATGAGCCCATGTTCGCCAAACGCGAAACCGTTATCGCCCATATAAATGACCAGGGTCGACTCCAGTTCCCCTCGTTTTTTCAGTTCGTCAAGGACCCGCCCCACGCTCTCATCCACGGCCATCAGGGTTTCGGCGTAGCGTTTGTAGTAATCGGCGATGTCGAGCGTGGAGTGATACGGGTAATCGACACCGTGCCAGGAATTGCGCTGGTTCTGGACCCACGCCGGGCGATGCTGGGCCATCTCGCCTTCAGCCGCCATGGTGGGAGGGTAGAGGAACTTCGCGTCCTTATACATACCCTCATGCCGTTTGGCTGGCTGGAATTCCGCGTGAACCGCCTTGTGGGAAAGGTACAGGAAGTAGGGCTGCTCTTGGGGGAGGGTGCGCAGCCAGTCCAGCGCGTAGTCAGTCAGTTCGTCAGTGATGTAGCCTTTTTGCGGGACTTTCTTACCGTTAACGTTCAGGCCGTTGGGCGTGGGAAGGTAAGTTCCCTGCCCTTTGAAACTGACCCACTGGTCGAAGCCTGCCTTCGGTTCGTCTGTTTCCGCACCCATGTGCCACTTGCCGATAAACGCAGTCTTGTAGCCGACTTTTTGCAGATGCGCGGGGAAATAGGTGGTGCCGGCAGGTATCGGGGTATTGTTATCGACGATGCGATGACGGTGGGCGTAGACTCCGGTCAGAATGGACGCCCGGCTTGGACTGCAGAGGGCTGTGGTGACGAACGCATTCTTAAAATGCGCGCCCTCCGCTGCGAGACGGTCGAGGTGGGGGGTCTGCAGCCAGGGCTGGGCTTTCAGGAAACCCAGCGCGTCGTAACGATGGTCATCGGCAAGGATAAAAATGACGTTGCGATGTTTGGGACGCTGGGCCTGAGCGGCGCCGGGAAGGGCGGCTGCGGCGGCGACGGAGCTGAGAAGGTCTCTGCGGGTCATGGTCGAGTCCTCTTATTAAAGCAGAAGGTGACTATTGTGGACGGGGAACGGGTGCAGCCTGGGGCTCTATGGAAACGTCGGAAAAGACTACCGTGTCTGAGGCGTCCGGTTGGTGGGAGCAGACGGCCAGGCCGACCAGAACCGGGCCGCTGAAAGTGACCTCCGTGTTGCCGACCTTCGCCAGTTCCGCGCTTTCTCTGGCGAGATACAAGTAGATTTTGGCACCGGTGCGGACCAGTCTGATGCGAAATGTTCCGGGTTCCTGGAGCGGAAAATCGAAGGCGTTGGTGTCTTCCCCTTGCCGGGTTCTCCACTGCAACGCGGGCATGCCGTTGCCGTGGACGATCGCGTCAGCGTACGTTGCATCGGATTCCAGAGACTGCCGGACCATAATGCCCGCCTTGCGATGCTCGTTGCCTTTCCCAAGGAAGCGCATGGTTGCGGTGACGGTGAAGTTGCCGGTCATTTCGCGCCAGGCGTATTGGAACTGGTCCTGTTTTGCCCAGATGTTGGTTCCGGAACCGGTGATGCGGTACTGGCTGGTGTTGGGGTCGAACTGGGTTTCGCCGGTACGGGCGGGGCTGCCAACGTCGGCGGCGTTCGTAAAGAGCCCGAGGTTTCCGCTTTGGGCGAAGGCTGACGCGGCGAGCAGGAGGGGCAGGAGAGGTCGGAGGGGGAGCAGAGAGCGGAGGGTCATGTCGGTGTCCTATTTGCGAGCCGGGGTGGGCAGCTTTTCAAAGGTTACGTTGGAGAACAGTACCGTATTCACGGCTGTCTGAGAGTGGGAAGACACGCCGAGGCCCAGCAGGACCGGACTGCCGAGGTTGTTGAGGGTATGGCCAAGTTCGCGAAGGGGCGCACCGTCTTTGGCCGCCCAGAAGGTGACGGTACCTCCCTGTCGGACCAGTTTCAGATTCCAGACGCCGGGGCCTTCCGTCACCAGGTCCACCGTATTCGTGGTATCGCCCTTTGCGTTGCGGAACTGGATTACCGGGGTGCCATCGCCGTGCAGGGCGAGATCGACGTAAGCGGCGTCGGGATCGACAGACTTCCGAAGCATGATGACGGCCTTGCGGTGGGCGATGCCTTCGGTGAGAAACCTGGCGGTGGCGGTGACGACGAAGTTGCCGGAGACTTCGCGCCAGAGGAGGTGGAACTGGTCGGCACGGCCCCAGATGTCGGTGCCGGAGCCTGTGATCTTGTACTGGCCGGTGGCGGCGTCGAACTCAGAGGAGCCCTTGAGGGGAGAAGCGCCGATGTCATCGGAACTGGTGAAGAGGCCGAGCGCGGCGGGACTGGACTGAGCGGAGGCCGAAGCTGCTAACAGGCTTGCGAAGAGCAATAAGCGCATAGCAGGATTCTATATGAAACCCCACAGCGCCGGTTATTCGTTCTTCTTTTGCTCGCTGATGTTTTGCTCAGTGATGGAACGCCCGATATCGGAATCCGACCGCACGGGTTCAATGAACAGGATGCTCTGGCGGTTCAGAACCATGAATTCGGGGCCATGGAGTTCCTTGCCCCGGCGGACAAGGACATTAGTGACCTGTTTGGTTTCCAGGTTCTCTTTTCTGACTACGTAGAAAACATCACGGAGCACGGGGTAGAGTGCTGCCAGGTTCTCCAGCTTGCCGTAGTAGACCTGGCCTCCGTTGAGGACCACCGCCTGATACGGCGTCGGGAACTTCGGTTCCGCCAGAGAGCGAAAGTTTTGGAAGGCCATCGCGCCCAGAATGGCGACGAGGACGATAAGCAGAGCCGCGATCAGCTTTTGCACGGAGCTTATTTGCGCCCCAGGCCGCGGCGGCGCAGGACCGGTACCAGAAGGAGACAAAGACAACCGAGACCCAGAGTGGAAGGCTCCGGAGCGGCCACAACGTCGGTGAAGAAACCGTCGAAGTTGAAAACCGCCGCGTTTCCGTTGACCGTAGTGTTGCCGATGAGGGCGAGGAAACTGGAGTTGGCTGAAAGGTCGCCCGCGAAGCGGATTGCATAGGCGGGTGAAACACCTTCCGAGTAGCCCTGGATGGAGAGTGTCTTACCTGCGCCGAGCGCGCCCAGGCACCCGAAACTGAGCGAAGAGGAGTCGAGAGCGAGGGTGGAATTGTCACTGAGCTGCAGGCAGCCGAAGGTTTGGCCGTTGGCTCCGCCCGCATTCTCTATTTCCAGCGTCCCGCCGTTGAGCTTCAGGCTGCTGGAGGACGAGAGCCGGTTACTGCCATTCAATTGCAGGATGCCTCCGTCGATTTGGGTGGTTCCGGTGTAGGTGCTGCTTCCGGAAAGGGTGACCAGACCGCTGTAGACTTCAACGAGACTGAAATTGATGAGGCCGTTGCCGAAGGAGAAAGAGTTACCGGCGCCGAGCAGCATATTCAGAGTATTCGTACCGCCGGAGCCGCCGTTGATGTCTCCGTTCACCGTCGCGCTGCCGCCCGAGATGCTTACGGTGTTGTTCCCCGCGCCCATATTGATGGCGACGCCGCTGCTGCCGCCGTTGATGATGCCGGCGTTACTCAGCGTGTCATTGTCCGCGCCCGTAAGAACGGCGGCGGAACTGCTGCCGCCACCGGTCAGGGTCGCGCCGGCTTCATTGATAATGGACACGACAAAGCCGCTTACTGGCCCGTCCACAAAGATTGCAGATTCACTTTGACCCTGGATCAGACCACCTGAATGGTTGATGACCGTGGCATTGCCGTAAATAGCTTCGCGGGTTCCGGCGAGGGGGCCAGTGGCGACGTCATTGCCGAGAAGCGTTATTCCATAGCCGACTGCAAACGCGTTGCCTGAGGAAACCAGACCCTTGATGGTGCCGGAGTTCTCAATGGTTCCGCCACCAACGGTGATACCCTCGCTGTGCGCAGTTGCAAGCGCCGTGCCGATCGCGTTGTACGAAAGGACGGTACCTGTGTTGACGATGTTGACAAGACCATCCACATCAATGCCGTCGCCATCGCCGGTGACACCGAATCCGGTGATGGTGCCGTTATTAATAATGGTCGCGCCCTGAAACTTTGTGAGGCCATCAAGGTTGATCCCGGATCCATTGTTCCCCTGGATAACGCCATAGGCGTTGTTGTTGACCGTGGTGGTGAAAGCGGTTGAGGCGCTGCCGGCGGCCGTAATCCCCCCGGCGATACCGTGGCGCCCACCCACTATGCTGGCCGTGACGGAGGAACTGCCTGTGTTGTTGATTGTGACGCCCGTATTTTGCTGAACATCAATCCCGTCATTGCCCGTTGAACTGTTCTGGTTGATGCTGATGAGGCCGTTATTGTTGACGGTCCCGTTTACTCCGGGGCGAACTACATCAGCATCGGACGCCAACAATTGGCCCGTTGAGAAGTTGTTGATGACGTTGGCTACCGTGACGGGATTGAAGTCGACCGCCTGCGAACCGCCCTTCGATCCATTCAAAGAGGTCAGAACACCGTAGTTGTTGAGCGTTACAGCCGTGTTGGTGCTACCCCGGACCACGTCGGAATCTGCGGTCTGGATTTTCGCGGTGGAATTGGTGGCGCTGCCGTTGGTGATGATGACGCCGGCAACGGTTCCGCTAACAAAAACGGCGCGTCCCGCAGTTCCCCCTGTGGCGGTTTGAGAGATTGTGCCCAGATTCGTCAGGGCTGCGCCGGTGCCGTTCATTGTCACCGGAATGGCGGTGGTCCCGCTGTTGGTGAGCGTGGCGCCCAAGCTTACCGAACCCGTTTGGCTGGTGCCCAGGGTTTGCGCAGTAGTGTTGGTCCCGCTGGTGACCGTGAATGAGCTGGCCCAGGCACCGCTCACAGTCGCCAGAGTCAGGGTGGCAATCAGCAAAACTCTGGGGTATAACACACGGCGGCTTTTGGACACGGGAATCTCCGGGGGCTGAAACCAGCCATGCCGGAGGATAGCAACCAGAAATTACAACGGAGTTTCAAATGAGTAACGGAGTGGTTTATGTCCCCACCTGATGAGCTACGGCGATCGCCTGCTTCAGACGATCCCAATTTGTGTCGGCCTCGACGGTACAGTCGGCACCGAGGATGAAGCGTTTGGGAGCGTTCCTGACTGCCTGGCGAACTTCGGCCTCGAGCTGGGCGGGCGTACCGTTGCCGATGATGCCGTGGCGGTCGATGCCGCCCATGAAGGGACGCTTGAAGGCCGTGGTAATTTCCTGGCCCGTGATCTGGCGGTCAATGAGCCGGGTGTTCGCGTTGACCACGTGGCCCGGGTAATCGTAGTGAGCCTCGTAGCCCGAGTAGGGTGCCACGTAATCGCAGACGTGAAGGATGTTGAACTGGCAGGCTTTATTGATCTCGTTCATCGAGACCAGGTCATAGGGCTTCACATATTTGGTGAACAGGGCCGGGCTGGTAAAACGCTTCGCTTCCCCGCCCTGCGACGAGGCATAGAAGCCATCCACGCCCTCCTTTATACAGGCTCGGACGAAGAGCATTTGGCTCTCGGTGAGGATCTCCAGACCCTTCTTCACTGCCTCGGGATTCTCTTCCATATGCTGGATGAGCAGGGGCGCGGTGGCGCAGTGCCCGGCACACATGAAGGGCGAGTAGAGGGTCATCAGGATAAGTGAATTTTTCTTCTCCGCCTTGACGAGTTCGCGAACGGTCTGGAGCTGGGCTTCATAGAAGTCAAGCTTAGCGAGCTTCAGCTTTTGCCAGTCGGCAGGCTTCTGCAGGAACGCCTGGCGGGTGTAGGTTTGCTCGAACTGGATCTTCAGGAAATCCATGTCGGTGTGCCGGAAGAATTCGAGGTGCCGTTTGGCGGCGGCCGAGCCCGTTTTGTAGTCGTTACCGAAATGGAGGAAGAACGCGGCGGGCGTGTAGTTTGGGCTGCTCTGGCCAGCGAGCCAGCTGAGCATGCGCTCCCGTTTGTTCGCTGGCAAGGGCGACCCGAAGGAATTGCGGCTTAGGGTTGCCGTTGCGGAAAGCCCGAGGGCGGAGAGGCTGACAAACTTACGGCGGTTCATTTTCACAGCATACATCCAAAGCGTACAGAAATGAGGGCAACCTGATTAGTTCAGCGTCTCAGACCGCGAATGCAGGTGCCGCTGAAACCAGTCGCGCGCAAGCCGGGCAACCGTGTCGAGCGCGCCTGGCTCCTCAAACAGGTGAGTCGCGCCCGGAACAAGCTCCAGTCTCCGTCTTGTATCCACGGGCAATTCTTCCATGGCTTCGCGATTCAGCCGGAGTACCTCCAGATCGAGGCCCCCGACTATGAAGAGGCAGGGTGCGATCACGCGGCTAAGGGCAGGGCCGGCAAGGTCGGGCCGACCGCCCCGGGACACAATGGCACCCACGCTTGAGGCTCGAACTGCCGCCGCCTTCAGCGCCGCCGCCGCTCCGGTGCTGGCGCCGTAGTAGCCGAGTGGCAGGTATGCAAGCTGTTGCTGGCCGGCAATCCAGTCGGTAATGGCGACCACGCGGTCACCCAACAGGCGAATATCAAAACGGAGCCTCGCAGTTTGAGCGTCAACGGCTTCTTCGCGCTCGGTCAGCAAGTCCGCCAGCACCGTGCCGATACCGCCCTCATGGAAGATGTGAGCGACGTGTCGGTTTCTGGAGCTAAACCGGCCGCTTCCGCTACCGTGTGCGAACAGCACCAAACCCGTGGCGTGGGAGGGCACGGATACATCTGCCTGGAGATGCACGTCGCCGGCTTTCAGGCAGACTGTGAATTGTTCGAGGGTGAGTGTAGGGGCGGGCATAAAGACCTCGCCCTGGATAACTGCACCCGGCTTGCCATTCACTACGGCGGCGCGATTAATTTGAGAATGGCGGCAAAAGTGCGCAGGTCAAGCCGGAGGAGATCTCATGATTACCCTGGGGGTTAAGCTGCCGTTTTTAGATCGGGCGGAAGCAGGTCGATTGCTGGCAAAAGAATTGCCTCGCCACAACATTCCGGCCGAATCGGTGGTGCTGGCGCTGCCGCGGGGTGGTTTACCTGTGGGATTTGAGGTGGCGAAGGAACTGGAACTCCCGCTGGATGTGATCGTGGTCAGAAAGTTGGGGGTGCCGTGGCATCAGGAACTGGCAATGGGAGCAATCGCTGGCTCGGTGCAGGTGCTGGATACCAACATGATCCGTCAGTTGGGGATCTCCAGGGAGGAAGTGGATGAAGAGGTTGTACGCGAACAGGCTGAATTGCGGCGGCGTGAGACGCTTTATCGCAGCGGCAGGGCGGCGACGACAGCGACGAATCTCACAGCCATCCTGGTTGACGACGGTCTTGCAACGGGCAGTACGATGCTGGCCGCACTGCGTCACGTTCATACCTTGAAGCCAGCCAAAGTAATTGTGGCGGTTCCGGTGGGTTCGGCGGAGGCCTGCGCGCTGATGCGGCTTGAGGCTGACAGGGTGGTCTGCCTGGCGACCCCTTCTCCTTTTGTCGCGGTGGGCAAGTGGTATCAGGAGTTTGAGCAGCTTACCGACGGCGAAGTGCAGAGTATTCTTGCCAGAACCTACCGCCGCGGACCTGGCCCGGGAGTTGCGGGCGGCACGGAGCGCCTGAGCGACTTGAGATAAGCGACAACCGCTTCCGCATCGTCATGCCGCATCTTGTAGGTCGGCATATGACTAGAAGGTGTTGCGCCTGACGGGCTGGAGCCTTTCTCCAGGAACCGCAACATGCCTTTTTCGCCCCAAAGCATCCACAGCGTCCCTTCGGCGGTTATGTCCGGAATGTGAACGTGAGGTTTACCGGACGCGCTTCTGACTGGATCGGCGACCGGATCGACTCGTACGCCCCGGAGCCACGCCGTTTTGTCCAGTTCACCCGCGGCGGTGCGGGGTGTGTGGCAGTCCTGGCATTTCGCCACCTGCTCTGTCAGTTGCTTTCCCCTGTCGATCAGGCTGGTCTGCGAGAGGGTTCCAGCCGGGAAAGCGATGCAGGCCAGGGATGTCGCCAATATTGTCTTCACGACGTTCATTTTGTGTTCTCCCTGGCCCTAAGCCGGAGCATTTTGACTGCCAGGAGATGGCGCCGCGCGGGCACACTCGGCTTCGCGGCCACGCACGATCCGCTGCCCCCGAAGCGGGCCTCGACGGGCGGTCACGATGGTCCACTGGTTCGCGCCTGGCTGGCCGTCTCCGCAGATCACTACCCAGTCGTTCGTCTTGCCCAACTGGTGCGCCCGGGCAGTGTTTGAATAGAGAGCGGTATAGCGACGCTTGTTGCGGAAAGTGTGCAGAACCGGCAACCAGACCTCGTGCTTCGGGTTGAACCGGCGTGGGGCAATCCTGCGCAACCTGCCGGACGCAGCGCTCTGACGATACTCACGGTCAATATCGAGCAGGACGTGGACGGGAACATCGACGGGGACATCGAAATTGTATTGGGGTCGCAGGCGACCGAGGCGGGAAGCGAGCGAATCCACAATCCCCGCAATGCGTTTCTCGCCAAACCCGGCAAAACTGCGAAGCAGACCGCTTTGGGCCGCCGACTCCAGATCTTCCAGGCTGCTGATGCCCAGATCGTGGTGCAGACGAGCGGCCTGCACGGGACCAATACCGGGAACTGACTGGAGGATGACCGCTGGTTCCGTTTCCTCCCGAAGGTGGTCCAGCACAGCGAGCCGGCCCGTGAGAAGAATATCCCGCAAAGCAGACACGATATGGTCACCAACTCCGGGAAGTTTTCCCAGGCCCGCCTCGCCCTCCCGGGCATAGAGTTCCGACACCGGGACGGGCAATCGGCGCAGACTCGTGGCCGCGTACCTCCACGCCTCTACACGGTAAGAATTCTCGTTTCGCGCATTCAGAATTCTGGCCACTTCATCGAAACGTTGAGCGATTTGCTCGTTGGGGAGCATGCCGGGCAAATTAAACTGCGCCCTCTGGCTCACCTGGGTGAGAAGGCGAATGGAGGCTTCTGCCGAAGGCTGCCAGGCCAGCCGTCAGGCCGAAGACGATGGCGGACGCGACGGCCAGCTTTGATCTGACAGGTACGTCCAGCGGACCTTTCACACCGGGGAGCTCCCGGATTTCACTTGTGATCAGATGATTCTCGGCCAGGGTCTCGTAAGTTACTGCAGAATCGGGCTGTTCAGCGCACACCTCGTCGGTGGCAAACCCTGCGACCCGGTTAAACAGGTTTCTTACCTGATCTACAAGCCCGCTTTCATCTCGCCGGAACAGGTGTTCCACTTGTCGAACCAGCCAGCGCCGCCGGACGCGGCCACTCCGCGGCGCGTAAAGATACCACAAGCTGGCTCCGGCGCAAATCCCGACCGACAGCACAAGCAGGTCTTCTGCAACGTGCCCGCATTTGGCAGACTCGCAACTTTTGGTCATTTGTAATCACCTCCGTACCTCAATCGGAGTTAGTGCACGCAGTGTGCCACGGGATGGAGACGTTGCTTTGGCGAAGCGATTGCAGCCACTCAGGTGCTATGTCTCAACCTCTAAGTCGTGGTTTGAGTCGGGTTCTGATGCTGGTTCTACTGCTCCTGATTGCCGCTACAGCACTGGGCTGGCACTTGTGGAAATAGAGCCTCCAACCACGTGAAACCGCCACCAGGCCGCATGTGCCGGATTGCGAATCAGAGATGGTTCACGGTGGTAAATCTCATCGCACTGTTTGCGCTGCTGTGGTTCGACCGCAGGGCAATGGTGTCTGGTCCGGGGCCGAAGACGGTGGTACGGAGTAAGTTTCTGCCGGAGTTGCGCGCGGGAAGTCTGGCACAGGGTGGTGACGCGTCTCAGAATGAGTGAGCGGTTGGGAAAAGTGATAGGGGGGTCGCTCCCTTTCACCAATCCGTCTATGGCCACGCAACTGTCGGAACTGGCGTCATACGGCAACGCGAAGAGCGCCATGAAACACCTGGCAGCCAGGCTTCCGTCTAAACAGAGCCAGGCACAGAAACGCGCCGCGCCTAAATACTCAGGACAGGGCACGGGGCCTGGCACACGATCGGATAAAGGCGCGACCATAATCTGCTAACCGCGCCCTGGGCCCAACCGCGACCCACGATGATCAGATCCGCACTTTTCTCGGCGGCCTCGGCACGAATGGCATCAGCGATATCGCCTTCCAGCAACGAATGTGGAGCCTCCACATTCAGACGCGACTTCAGTTCCCGGATGCGATTCTCCGCGAGATTGAGGCGCTGGGCCCTGTAGGGCTCGTACCAGGAATCGGACGAAATCTGAACCGGCGTGGGTAATTCCATTACGTGGCAGAGCGAGAGCGAAGCGCCGTACGATTTCGCCAGCGTGTCTGCAGCCTTCACCACACTTTCCGCCTCCTCGCCGTCTTCGATGGCGCAGAGGATGGACCGATACGGCACTTTGGGGTGATGGTCCATGAGAACGAGGCCGGTTCCGGTCCAAACGGCGGCGCTAACGTCGTGAAGGACCTTGGTCGTGATGGACCCCATCAGCAAGCGACGCACCGGACCGAGGCCCGTCGTCGGCATCATTACCAGGTCAAACCCGCCGTGTTTCACTGCTTCATGAATCATGGCGGCCGGTTCTCCGCCTCTTACCTGAAGCCCGGGATTCAGCCCGGGGAACTCACTGGCCGCGAATTCACGCAACCGCTTTTCCCCCAGAGTCTGCAACTCTCCCGCCCACGATGGATCAACCAACATCATGCCGCTGATGTCGTACACGGTCGCGCCGGTGGCGTGCAGTAACGTCAATTCCCCGTTTGAATGCGTAACTGCATCACGCACCCAGGGAACAACTGCGTGGCAGGCGCGGGAAAAATCCACCGGAAACAGAATTCTGCGGAACGGCAACATAATAAATACCCTGATCTTTCTGATTAGACGAGACAGCGCTCATCCGTAGTAGTAATCCGAGTCAGGAACCGCTGGAGGACAACTATCGGAGCCGCCCCCGGCTTCAGCTTTTGCCAGAGCAGGTCTCTCGTGCAACCGCTCAGTGCCTGCACCTGCGACCATTGCCAGAGCCCCATGTTCCGGTTCCCCGGGCGGTGCCGTCGCCATCACTTCTTTCTGCTGCATGGATTCCGCCTCGATTGCTCTTAAACTTCCCTAACCCTGCATGCAAGTGGATAGCCAACGTGCGAAAACGCTATAACCACCTGAAAAGCTCAAAACAAGCGAGCGGGATGGATTTCGATGCGCTAAATAACGCATCTCCGCCAGATAAACCATGCATGACTCGTGTATTTCACCTGACTTTTTGCGGCCGCGACACCCCCAAAGTACAGAGAGAACAGAAGTTACTGAAACTTCGGCGGGAGTTTGATTTTGCGTAAATCCCGTTGCATTCTGCCGCTGGCTCCGATACCTTGGATTGGGCTCGCCCGCAGCTTAACGAGGAGAATACGATGAACCTGAACAGACGCGACTTTGGAAAACTGGCACTGGCAGCCGCCGCCTCACCGGCGAGATCCATGTTTGGCGCCACGCCCAACTCGAAGTTCGACGGCGTGCAGATTGGCGCAATCACCTACAGTTACCGGGATCGCCCGGAACTGGCGAACGATGCCCAGGCGCTGCTGAAACTTCTGATCGACAGCAACATCAGCGCCATTGAACTGATGCCGCCGGTGGCAGAGAACTTCGCCGGTGCCCCGGCAGCCCCGGCCCGTGCTGGTCGCGGTCCCGGCGGTCCCGGTGGGCGTGGTCCTGGTGGGCCTGGTCCGGGTGGTCCGCCCGCCCCGGCCGGAATGGTGGTCGCAGCGGACGGCTCGGTGAGTTGCCCGGTCCCCCCGGCACGTCCGGCTGGCCCCGAAGTGGGCCGTGCGGGTGGCGGACGTGGTCCCGGTGCGCCGTCTCCGGAACAACTGGCTTATAACGAAGACCTGAAGAAGTGGCGCCTGTCCGTCTCGATGGATAAGTTTAAAGCCCTTCGCAAGATGTACAACGACGCAGGAGTGAGCATCTACTGCCACAAACTGACGCCGGGCGCCAACATGTCGGACGAAGAATATGAGTACATGTTCAATGTCGGGGCGGCGCTGGGCGCGAACCAGGTGAGCCTGGAACTAAATAGTGACCTGAAGTTCCTGAAGCGCCTCGGCGACTTCGCGCTGAAACACAACATGGTAGCGGCCTACCACTACCACACGCTGGCGACGCTTACCGCATGGGACGAAGCTCTGGCGTTATCGAAAGGCAACGCCGTAAACCTCGATTGCGGACATTACCTTGCGGGTACGGGCCTGAGTCCGATTCCGGTGCTTGAGAAGTACGGCAAGATGGGCCGCATCGGCAGCCTTCACCTGAAGGACCGCACCACGCCGGCGCATTGCGCTTTGAATCTGGCATGGGGCAAGGGCGATACTCCGATCGGCGAGATTCTGAAGACCATGCGGAAGAACAAGTGGACGTTCCCGGCGAGCATTGAGCTGGAATACCAGATCCCCGAGGGTTCCACTTCAGTAGCAGAAGTGAAGAAGTGCGTCGA
The DNA here is from genome assembly GCA_903929755.1 of uncultured Acidobacteriia bacterium. Lineage (GTDB taxonomy): Bacteria > Acidobacteriota > Terriglobia > Bryobacterales > Bryobacteraceae > BOG-234. The sequence goes on along the minus strand of CAIYVZ010000127.1, from coordinate 41,180 downwards.
TTTCTGTAAAAAGGCGCTCGCCTAGTACGAAAAACACCATCGTATGGAGCCTCGCCGGGGCCGCTGCCCTGGCGATACTCCCGGTGGCGGCGCAGACCCTCCTTTAGACGGGGTGTACGGAGGGCTGCCGACAGATATAATCAATGGCAACAGCAAGCTAATCATGTCCACCCTGCATCCATATGGAAAATCAATGAACTGGAAGAAATGGGCCATGGCCCCGTGTGCGATGTTGGCTGCAACGTTTTTGAGCGTGGCAGCGCCTCCCGCGAAAACTGCGCCGACAAAATTGGTGCCGGTGGACGCTGCGGGGTTTGCTCGCGATGTGGCTCCGGTGATTAAAAACACCTGCACGGGGTGCCATAACGCTTCCATGATGTCGGGGGGCGTGAATCTGCTGCCTTATTTGGATGCGGCTAGTTTGCAGACTGACCGCGAGGCGTGGACCGCGATTGTGCGGAAGATTGAGTCAGGGGAGATGCCTCCGAAGGGTGTGCCACGCCCGGCTCAGCCAGTAATGAATGCGCTGGTCAGCTTTGCCAAGGGCGAATTCACGAAGGCGGACGCTTCGGTGAAGCCGGATCCGGGGCGAGTGACGGCTCGGCGGCTGAATCGGAATGAGTACCGGAATACGGTGCGGGATCTGCTGGCGGTAGACTTCCGGGCGGACAAGGACTTCCCCACCGATGATTCGGGCTATGGATTCGACAACATTGGCGATATCCTGACGGTCTCACCGGTGTTGATGGAAAAGTACCTGAATGCGGCCGAGGCGATCGCTTCGCGGGCTTTAGGGGCGGATCCTCTGCCGAAGAAGCCGATCGAGATCACCTATGAGCTGAAAACCCGGAATATTCGGCGGCTGGATTTTTCCACCGTGGAAGCTTCGCATCGGGTGGATTTCGATGGCGAATATACCATTCGGTTTGGGTTCCCCGGGGAGCGGACAGCGGATGCGAAGCCGGTGCAGATGGCCTTCTATATGGATGGCGTCCTGCTCAAGACTATTGAGGTGGCGACGAAGCCTTCGGGGCTGGTGTACTTCAATCCGTTTTCCGATGCCGAGTTCCGGGCTTATCTGCCGGAAGGCGACCATGTGTTCCGCGCCGCGTTTTTGAACGATGAGTTTGTGAAGACGCTGGATGCGAAGGATGCTTACAGCGACAAGAAGAACAAGTTCATTGGGTCCATCACTTTTGTGGGGCCGTATCCGTCGAAGGTGGAGAAGGCCAGCCGCAAGAAGGTCCTGATTTGCGATGTAAAGACGGGCCAGGCTTGTGTAACCCAGATTGTAACGAATTTGGCGCGGCATGCGTACCGCCGTCCCGTGAAACCAGCCGAAGTTGCGGCGCTGATGAAGTTTGTGGCGATGGCAAAGGGGCAGGGGCAGTCCACGGAACAAGGAATTCAGCTGGCTTTAGAAGCGATGCTGGTTTCGCCGGAGTTTCTGTTCCGGGTGGAGCGCGACCCGAATCCCACGGACCCCGAGAAAGTCCATAAGGTATCTGATATTGAGCTGGCGTCACGGCTGAGCTATTTCCTGTGGAGTTCGACGCCGGACGATGAACTGTTGCAACTGGCGGAGACGGGCAAGTTGAGTGTTCCGGCGACTCTGGATGCGCAGGTGAAGCGCATGATGACAGACAAACGCGCCGGGGCCTTCGCCGATAACTTTGCCGGGCAGTGGCTGGAGGTTCGGAACCTGGATTCCATTAAGCCGGACCCGCAGAAGTTCCCCTTGTGGACTCCGGAACTGAAAGATGCGATGCGCAGTGAGACGAGCCTCTTCTTTCAGCATGTTTTGTCCGAAAACAAGCCGATTTCGGATTTCCTGAATGCCAGGTACACGTTCCTGAATGAGCCGCTGGCCAAGTTCTACGGCATTGAAGGCGTGAAGGGCCCGGACTTCCGGCGCGTAGATTTGACGACGGAGCAGCGCGGCGGAGTTCTGAGCCAGGCAAGTGTTCTGGCGGTTTCAAGCTACCCGAGCCGGACGTCGCCAACGATCCGCGGGAAGTATGTCCTGAATAACATTCTGGGCACGCCGCCTCCTCCTCCTCCGCCCGATGTTCCGGCGCTGGATGATTCGAAGGTGGGCAGCGATGTCTCGTTGCGGAAGCAACTGGAGGCACACCGGTCGAATCCGGTTTGCGCGTCGTGCCATAACCGCATGGACGTGCTGGGGTTTGGGCTGGAGAATTACGACGCGATCGGCAAGTGGCGCACGCTGGACGGGAAGTTCCCGATTGACGTGGGCGGGACGATGCCGAACGGGAAATCGTTCACCACCGCCGCAGAGATGCGGACCGTGCTGATGGAAAGTCTGCCGCTGGTGTCGCGCTGCCTGGTGGAAAAGATAATGACGTACTCGCTGGGGCGCGGCATGCAGGTGTATGACAACCGCACGATTGACGAGATCAACCGGCGGGTGCAGGCGGATGGTTACAAGTTCCAGACCTTGATTTATGAAGTAGTGCGCTCGCTGCCGTTCCAGGCGCGGCGTGGTGAAATGGTTACTTCCAAAAAAACTAACAGCGTTAAACCGAAGGAGATCGCCGGAAAATGATCATGAAAAAAGCTCTGCCGAGAAGGGCATTCCTGCGCGGGGTTGGCACCGCGGCTATCGGCTTACCGTTCCTGGAAGCTATGGCTCCGGCCATGACGCCGGCCGCGAAGGCCCCGGTTCGGATGGCGTTCTTCTATGTGCCCAACGGCATGATGATGGACAGCTGGAATCCGACTTATGAGGGCAAGCTCACGGAGATGCCCCGAATTCTGAAGCCGCTGGAACCGTTCAAAGACGATATTCTCCACATCGGCAACCTGACACACAATACGGGGCGGGCGCTGCTGGATGGCGCGGGCGATCACGGGCGATGTTCAGGGTCGTACCTGACTGGCGTCCAGGTAAAAAAGTCACTCGTCGAGATTAAGAACGGCGTTTCGTTCGACCAGATTGTGGCGAACAAGATTGGCAAAGACACGCGGTTCCCGTCCATGGAACTGGGCATGGAAGACGCCCGGCAGGCCGGCGATTGCGACTCGGGCTACTCATGCGCATACACGAATAACCTGGCGTGGCGCAGCGAGACCCAACCACTGCCTCCGGTACTGGATCCGCGCGCACTTTTTGAGCGTATGTTTGGTTCGGGGCAGCCGATGACGCCGGAAGAGAAATCGCGGCAGTCGAAGTATCGCCGGAGCATTCTGGACTTCGTTACCGACGACACCCATAAGCTGCAGGCGACTCTGGGACCGACAGACAGGCGGAAGCTGGATGAATACCTTTCGTCGATCCGTGAAGTAGAGCGGCAGATTGAGCGGGCCGAGAAGGATAACGCGCAGATCGATCCGAAGATGGACAAGCCGTATGGCGTGCCCGCGGATTTCGCCGAGCATTTCAAGATGATGTCAAACATGATGGCGATTGCGTTCCAGGCGGACCAGACGCGCATCATTACTTTCCTGATGACGCGCGAGGGCTCCTCGCGGCCGTATCGCGAACTGGGAATTCCGGATGGACACCACCCTCTGACGCACCACAGGAATCAGGCTGATTTGATGGAGAAGGTCCGGCTGATCAATACCTATCATATTCAGCAGTTCGCGGGCTTTGTGGAGAAGATGAAGACGACGCAGGAAGGCGATGGCAGCCTGCTGGACAACTGCATGCTGATCTATGGCGCTGGCTTGTCGGACCCGAACGCTCACCTGCATGAAGATCTGCCGACCATCATGGTTGGCAAGGGCGGTAACTACTTCAAGACGGGGCGGCGCGTGATGGCTCGCCGGGAGACGCCGATGTGCAATCTGTTCCTGACGATGATGGACCGGATGGGCGCACCGGTGGACGACTTCGGTGATGCGAATGGCAGGCTGGCAGGTATGGATCTGCCGGGTCTGGAACTGGCGTAAGCGCGTATGCAGTTTGGAAGAGGGAAGCCCGCTGCCGGGGCATTTTTCGACAGCGATTTTCAGACAGTGGACAGCCTGCTGGCCGTGGCGCTGCTGCATGGTTTGCAGGGGAAGAGTGAGTGCCGCGTCGCCATTGTGACCGTGAGCCGCAATAGTTTGAAAGTTGCTGGTTACGTGGACATGGTGGAGCGGTTTTACCGGGGTCCGGCGGCAGTATTTGCGCAGGTTCCTCCTCCGGGGATGATTACGACGGGGGACGGTGGGGTTGTTTCGCCGGGTTTGACGGAGCCGTTTGCGAAAAAGAAGGCCGATGGGTCGCCGTTATTTGTGAATCGCGTAGCGCGGGTTTTGGACACGGGCGACCCGAGTACTTTGATTCGCAATTACCTGCAGGCGCAGTACGAAAAAAGCAGTTATTTCGTGCTGGCGGGGCGGGCAACGAATCTGGCGGCGGCTTTGGATTTCAAAGGCGTGAAGGATTTGCTGAAAGAGCGTTCTTCGCACCTGGTAATTGCGGGAGTGGAGAGCTTTTCGGCGGATCCGGCAGCGGCGCGGAAAGTGTTGGCGGAATGGCCCACACCGGTAACTTTCGTGCCTGGTGAGGTAGGTAAGGCAATTCCCTTTCCTGCCTCGGCTGTTGAGAAGGACTTTCCGGCGAATACTCCGGACCATCCGGTGGCCGCAGCTTATGCGGCGTGGCAGGCGATGCCTTATGCCGCTCCCACCACGGCTTTGGCTGCCGCTTTGTACGCCACCCGGCAGAAGGAAACATACTTCAAGGCGGAGACCGGAACGGTTTTGGTTGGCGCTGACGGGAAGGTTTCGTTTGTGGCCTCGGCGTCAGGGAAGCATACGCAGTTGAGTGTGGATCCGGCGCAAAGGGACAAGGTCCTGGCGGCTTATGTGGAGTTGGCTACGGCAAAAGTGGTGCCTCCGCAGAGGTTCCGGCCGGCTGCCGCAGACGCGGCAAAACCTCCCGCCGATCCAGTGAAGTTCCCTCCCAAGCCGTGACAAGTAAGCCGTGACAAGTAAGGTTAGAAAATGAAAAGGCCCGATCTTTATAAGAGATCGGGCCTTTTTTTTCGTTCCTTATTCGGGGTTCGGCGCCTCATCTAAAGCGTCGGCCTGGCCCGTGGGATGGTGCAGGGCGGTTATAGCCATTTCCTCCCGGAAATCCTGGTAGATCTCGGGATTCGCCTGACCTTCGATATCACGCCGCAGGCGATGCAGGGCGACTCCAACAATGTCCCGGTGGTGGATTTCGCTGCCCATTTTCTCGGCGACCGTCAGCCAGATGTCGTGGAGTTGCTCCACGTCTTCCGGCCAGAGGCGGGGCGGGTGAGGTCCGAGGTTGACGTAAGTGCTGGGACGCCCGGGGCTCAGGGTTTCGAGCGAGAAGGCGTGGCGCGGCTCGGCGGAGCGTTCCCAGGCCTTGCCGATGCGGTGCGCGAGTTCGGCGGGGTCCATGTGCGTGGAGACGCCGGTGACGAGGCGCGAGGCTTTGAGCTTCGAGGCAGTGTGGACCAGCGCGTCGTAGGGATCCGTGCCAGGGACGACGAGCAGGTCGACCGTCTTACCTTCTTTTTCCGCCAGGGTTACGACGCGCGTAAAGAGTTCACGTTCGTAGTCGGCGAAGAGTTGTTCATCCTTGAGATTAAAGCCACCAACCCCGGTCGTCAGCAGGCGGACGGTGACCACCACAATGTCATGCCGTCGCATGTTGGTCTTCCGCAGGACGCTGCGGAGGTGGGTCATATGGTTGTAATCGCGGATGGCGACGAGGATGCAGCCGGGGCGGGCCTGGACGCTGTCAGCGCCGATTTCAGCCTGGACGTCCAGATTGAAGGCTTCCAGACCTTTTTCGCCCGCTTTGTGGTGTTTGCGATTGATCCGCTCGGAGATGGTGAAGACAGCAAAGAGCAGGAGCGTGAAAGCGATGCCGTAGATGGTCGCGATCCGCTTGGAGAAGAGGTTGGCGATGGCGACGAGGAACAGAACCGAAGTTGTACCAAAGAGGCCGTAGGGGATTTCAATTCCCTTGATAGTGAAAGTACCGGGGTGCTTGTATTCCTGATCCTTGCGCTTGAAGCGGAGGACAAGAACACCGAGGGACTTGAGGAAGAAGCTCCAGACAACACCGAAGGCATAGGCTTCACCGAGGATGTACATATCACCCTTGCTGAAGATGATGGTGATCACCTGCAGGATGGTGATGGCGTCGATGAGGCGGTAGGTGGTGCCGAAGCGGGCATGCGGCTTGCGGAACCAATCGACCAGCACGCGATCTTCGGCTACACGGTTGAGAACGCCGTTGGCGCCGAGGATGGAGGTATTGACGGCGCCGGACAGGATGAGGACACCGACGGCGACGACGAAGATGTGGAAAGCGAGCTTGAGAGGTTCGGGGCCGGCGAGATTCATGGCGAGCCCGCCGAGGAGGTTTTCCGAGTACTGGCCGCGGACCTTATCAGGGATAACGATGCCGGCCAGCAGTGTAATGACGCCGGTACAGGCCACGGCGTAGATGCAGACAGTATTGGCGGTCAGCTTGAGGTTGCGAAGCTTCGGGTAGGCGATTTCGCGGTAGACCTGAGCGAGAGTTTCGAAACCGGACATAGACAAAAGTGAGTGGCCAAAAGCGATGATGATGGCTGAAATCAGCATGTTGGGCCAGGGGGTACCCTTGAACCAGCCCAGGCCCTCATCACTGAATTTGATGGTCTCTAATGTCGGAATCGGCGGAATCTGGGCGGGGCCGTGTAAGAGGATGGTCAGCGGGCACCAGATGAGGAAGATCACAACCATCACGGTGGTGATTTGCATGATCCGCAGAGCTTTGCCACTGGATTCGTGAACACCCTTGATGTTTTCCCACCAGAAGTAGGCGGTGACAACCAAGCCGAAGGCTGCGGAGAACAGATTTGGTGGTACGCGGCCTTGCCAGTGCATCATTTCTGCTATTTCGTTGAGCAGGCGGCCCAGATACTGGCCGGCGGTGACACTACTGATCGGGCCGGTGAGAATGTAGTCGAAAATGAGGGCGGAGACGGAGAGACGGGCCATAAAGGGGCCCATGGCGTCGCGAACCACTACGTAGACGCCGCCGCGGACAAACATGCTGCACCCTTCCATGTAAACGGAACGGACCGCGAAGCTAAAGAGCATGACGCCGAGGATGAACCAGGGGGCGCTGGCGCCGATAGCCTGTTCCGCGATGCCGCCCGCGTAGAACGCGGAGGAGGCAAGGTCGCTGAGGACGATGGCGGCGCCGCGCCAAAAAGAAATGAAGGACAGGGCCACAGTAGAGGCGACTACTACACGTGACGTGGTGGAGGAACGGGGCGAAGGAGACATCAGTAGGCTAGTGATAAATGATATCCAGTCCTGTGGCATGGCCGGGGTTAAAAAATCTGATTCGGCAAATCGGGACATTTGATGGGGCACATGCCTATGCTGGAAGCTGGGCTAACCAATTGGAAACAGTGACTCAGGCTATGGTGGTTATCGCGCTGGTGTTGGCGGTGGCGAAGTTGGGCGGCGAACTTGCCGTGCGGTTGCGGCAGCCCCCGGTATTGGGCGAACTGCTGGCGGGCGTGCTGCTGGGAAACCTGGGCCTGTTTGGAATTACGGCGGTGGAACCGCTGAAGCACAGTGAGCCGCTGGCGGTGCTGGCGGAGATTGGCGCGGTGCTGCTGCTGTTTGAGGTGGGGGTAGAGTCGGACCTGTTCCAGTTGCTGGCGGTGGGTTGGTCTTCTCTCCTGGTGGCAACGCTGGGCGTGGTGGCTCCGATGGGGCTGGGGTACTGGGCGTCGGCATGGATGATGCCCGACGCGAGCTGGATGACGCATCTGTTCGTGGGCGGGACCCTGACGGCAACGAGCGTAGGGATTACAGCCCGCGTACTGAAGGATTTGGGGAAATCGACCACGCGGGAAGCCCGGATTGTCCTGGGAGCGGCTGTCGCGGATGACGTGATGGGCCTGGTAGTGATGGCGGTCGTGTCCGGCCTGGCTGCGGCGGCAGGCACCGGACACGGAACTCCGGATGGGGAAGGGGCTGGCCTGATTGTGGCGAAGGCCGTGGGATTTCTCGCGTTCGCGTTGCTGGCGGGGCGCTTTTGGTCACAGCGGGCGTTTGGCTGGGCGGCCAGAATGCAGGTGCCCGGGGCCCTGATCGCGTCGTGTATTTGCTTTTGCTTTGCGATGGCAACGCTGGCTTCGCTGGCGGGCCTGGCTCCGATTGTGGGGGCGTTTTGCGCGGGTGTGGTGCTGGACGAAGTGCACTACAAACCGTTCGTGGACCGGGGGGAGCGCAAGGTGGAGGAGTTACTGCAACCGATTACGGCTCTGGTGGTGCCTGTGTTCTTTGTCCTGATGGGACTACGCGTGGATTTGCGGGGGTTTGCAGAACCCAAAGTGCTGGCGCTGGCTGGTTTGGTAACTTTGGTGGCCGTAATCGGCAAGCAGGTTTGCGGTTTGGGGGTGCTGGAAAAAGACGTAGACCGTCTGGTGGTGGGGATCGGGATGATTCCGAGGGGCGAGGTGGGGTTAATATTTGCCTCGCTGGGCACCACGGTGTTGGTGGGAGGCCTGCCCGTGGTTTCGGGCCAGGTATTTTCGGCCCTGGTGATGATGGTGCTGCTAACCACCCTGGTGACGCCGCCTATGCTCAAGGCCGCATTTGCCCGGCGGGCTACTTAAAGATCTGTTTCCAGTCGCCCTTCATGCTGATGACGGTCCAGTTCTTTTCTTTCGCGGCGTCGAGGGCTTTGTCGAGATGGCCCACGGTGGCGCTCCGGTCGTAGGCAAATTCGCGGTCGGCATCGTCGTGGTGGACGAGGGCGGCGAAGCGGAGGCCGGTACCGGAGGCGGTCCACTGGAGCATGGGGAGATCGCCATCGGAATTGCCGAAAGCCGCGAGGGGGCGACGCCCCAAAACGTTACTGATACTGGCAGGCTTGCCCGGGCCATCATCCACAAGAAGCACATCGGGCTGGGCGACGAGCTGGGCGGGGTTCACGGTGGGGTCGAAGGTGGTCTTCAGCAGGGTTCCGATGACGTGATCGGAGGGAATTCCGAAAGACTTCGCATTGGCGATGCGGGCGAAGCCCACTTCGGCTCCAGTGACACTGTAGACCTGAAATTCGTTGGCGCGCAGGTAGGCGATCACTTCGAGCATGGGCTGGTAGGCGACGTCGAGGTAAGACTTACTGAAACGCGGGTATTTGTGGGTGGCGAGCCACACATCCACCGCGTTGGCGTAAGCTTCTGTCGTCATGCCGGAGTGAACCGCGAAGGCGACGGCGAATTGATCTTTGCCTTCCAGCCCGAGGATGGCGTCGGGCGAGCCGGTGATGACCTGCTGGAAAGCGGGGGTGTCCTTCCACTCGGGATGTTGCGAGGCCACCGCCTTCATTTGGTCGGCCGCGAAGAGGACTTCCACATAGAGGGGCTGTTCGGGCCAAAGGGTACCGTCATTGTCGAAGACGGCGAGCCGATCGGCGGGGGCGACGTAGTGGGGGCTCCCGTGGTCGGTTACTTTCTTCACGAAGTCGATAACAGCCTGGCGGGAACTGGTAGGGTTCCAGGAGGGTAAGGGATTGGAGTCTTGCCTGCAACCGGCCAGGAGCGTAAGGGCCAGGGCTGCGAGGGCGAGGCGGCGAGTGGCTGGATTCAGTTTGTTCACGTTTGGCCGATCTTAACAGGTCGATACTAACAGAAACTGGTCATTTTTGTGCCCACCGTGGACGTGGCGGAGGCGAGCGAGGGCCCCGGTTGTAGAATCTGCAAACAGATCGGAACAGAGTATCACAAACCGGAGTCTATAATTGTGCAGGCGACAAACGTGACCAGCGGATCCTATCTCCATCTCACCGCACCGGCAACACCCGAGCAGGAAGCTGCCCTCGAAGACGAGCGTTTGCTCGCCGGGCTCCAGATGGGCGACGGCCAGGCCTATGAACGCCTGATCCAACGTTTCCAGACGCCTGTCTACAATTTGGCGTGGCGATTGCTCAACGATCCCTCCGACGCAAGCGATGTCGTCCAGGAAGTTTTCCTGAAGGTCTTCCGCAGCGTTGGCACCTTCCGCGGAGAGAGTGCGCTTCGGACCTGGATCTATCGGATCGCCATTAACGAATCGCATAACCGCAGGCGCTGGCACTTCCGGCATCGGCGCGGAGAAACCGCTATCGAAGAGACCTTTGATGACGAGGGGCGCGAAAAGTGCTTGATGGATTCTGGCCAAACACCTTTTGATTTCACCATGAACCGGGAGGCTCAACTGCTCCTCGAAGAGGGCTTGAGCGCGATTAATCCCGTTTTTGGCGCTGCTCTGGTTTTGCGTGAGATGGAAGATCTGAGTTACGACGAGATCGCACAAGTTCTCGACGTCTCCATCGGAACAGTAAAGTCCCGCATTCTTAGGGGACGCGAAGCTCTTGGACGCTATCTGGCTAACCGGCTGGAAGTTGCGCCGCGTATGCAGTTGGTACCGAGGACCGTTAAGTGAACTTAGACTGCAAAACTGCGAGTAAATCCATGTGGGAACTGCTCGCCGGCAAATTGCCTGACGAAGAACGGCAAGCCCTGCTCAGCCACCTGGATACCTGCGGCGATTGCTCGCTGCACCAAACGGAAGCTAAGTCTCTGCGAACCGGGCTCAGGCATCTGCCTGTACGCCAGGTTCCAGACCTGCTCAACACCCGCCTCCTCGTTCTTGCCTCCCGCGAATGCCAGCGAGCCGAACTGCGGCGCGACTGGAAGGGATGGTTCCGCGAATCCGGCTGGGGGCTGATTCAATTGTTCGATCACCTCCTGAAACCCTTCGCCGTTCCGGCCGCGGGCGGTCTGTTGGCTTCTTTTTTGTGCTTCGGCATCATTGTCGATACCCTGCAGGTGAACCGGAGTCTCCGAGTTGAAAAAGATGTTCCGGTCGGCCTCTATACAGAGGTCATGATCGATGAACTCACTCCGTTCGGCTTCCATGGCCACGATGTCATGCTGCAGTTGACCGTGGATACGCTCGGAAAGGTCACCGATTTCGAGGTAATGCAGGCTGAGGGCGCATCTCTGGAGGAAGTCCGGGACATCGGCAACCTCGTTATGTTCAGTACGTTCACCCCCGCCACCAGATTTGGCCAAAGAGTTTCCAGCAAGATGCTCTTCGCCATCCGGCACATCAGCGTGAAGGGCTAGGCGCGGCCGGATACCCCGGTACCTTCGCGGCGAAAACAAAAAACAGTGGCAAGACAAAAACTCGGACAACATTTCCTTACCAGCGGCAAGATCCTGGAGCGAATCGCGACAGCAGCCTGCGGGGAGAGTACAGATTTTGTGCTCGAAATCGGCCCGGGAAGAGGTGCGCTCACCGAACGTCTCCTTCCGAAGACAAAACGCCTGGCAGCCATTGAACTGGACGCCGAACTGGCTTCGTTCTTGCGCCAAAAGTGGGCGCAAGAGCCGAAACTGCAAATTGTTGACGGCAATGCGCTCGAAACGGACTGGAGTTCCTGGGGCGAAGGTGTTCTCGCCGGCAATCTGCCTTATTACGTGGCTTCTGCCCTCATCACCAGCTACGTACTTGCTCCCGGCAGGCTCCGCCACGGAGTCTTTCTGATTCAAAAAGAAGTCGCCGAGAGAATTGCTGCCGCGCCTGGAGGCCGCGAATATGGGTACCTTTCTGTGGTTTGCCAGTTCTTCGCCGACGTAAAAATGCTCTTCTCCGTGCCGCCAGGAGCGTTCAATCCACCGCCCAAAGTGGACTCCGCGGTAATCCGGGTAACCCCAAAAGCGGAAATCCCCGCCGTGGATCAGGTTCGTTTCATCAAATTTGTCAGCGCCTGTTTCCAGCACAAGCGCAAGACTCTGCGCAATAACCTGTCTGCCTGGGCCCCCCTCGAAGAGGTCGACGCAATTCCCGGCATGGAGCGGCGGGCAGAGCAGTTAACCCCCGAAGAGTTTCTCGAACTGCTCGGGCGCTTTTCTGCTGTGCCTCAGACCCCGGTGCCTCAGACCCCGGTGCCTGAGACCCCAAACGGCGCACCCGGACAGGACCCTGTCAGCGATTAGAGAACACGTCGCCGGTTCCGGGCGTAAAGCTTGTCAGCCTAGCCCCACCAAACTTCGCCAGGGGCGAGGTGAGCTTTGGCGACATCGGGGTTGATCTCCACGCCGTAACCCGGCTTGTCCTGAATCGTGAAGTAGCCGTTTTCCCACATAGGACCGTCCTTAACGATGAGCGTGGGCCACCAATCCACCCACTTGGCAAGCTCGTGGACACGAAATTCGCGCATGGAGGCGGCAGCGTGCGCACTGGCGATGGTGCCGAGAGGACTGGCCGGGTTGTGGGCAGCGGTCCAGATGTAATACAGGTCAGCCAGGTCGGAGATCCTCTTGGATTCCAGCAGACCGCCGGATTTCGGAATGTCGATGTGGACACCGCTGGTGGCCTGCATGGTGCAGAGCTGGCGGAAGCCCTGGCGTGTGTAGATGTTTTCGCCAGTGCAAACCGGGATATTGAGCGCGTGGGTGACACGGGCCATGGCTTCTATGTTGTCTGGCGGAACCGGATCTTCCAGCCACATTGGCTTCACTGGTTCCAGCGCACGACCAAGTTCAATCACGTCGTGGACGTCGTAACGCCAGTGGGCTTCAATAGCGAAGTCGATGTCTGGCCCCAGTTCACCGCGGACGGTTTCCATGGCGCGAACAATGCGGCGAATATCTTTGGTGGTGAGGTTGCGGGCGTAGGGGTCGTGGCCGGGTTCGGTGAAGTTGGGGTCAACGCGCGGGGGAATGCCGTCACCCTGGAACTTGAAGGCAGTCCAGTTCCATTTTTCGGCGCGGGCTTCGGCGACAAAATCCTTATACCTCTGCATGTCTTCCAGGTTGCCCTCGGGACTCTGCATCGTCCGGTAGAAGCGGACTTTGTCGCGGAAACGCCCGCCGAGCAGGTTACAGACCGGGGTTTCCAGAATGCGCCCGGCAAGGTCCCAAAGGGCGATTTCAATCCCCGAGGCAGCAGTGACGGTGACACCCCCGATGGCTCCGGCTCCGGCCGACTTCATCAGCATTTTGGTGTAAAGCTTATCCACGTTGAGGGGATCTTCCCCAATAATGTGCTGTTTGAGTTGGTTGAGGACAAGGTCCTTCACACCCGGGCCCCAGTACGCCTCACCGATGCCGTAGAGGCCGGGCTGGTCGGTCTCAATCTTGATGAGGTTCCAGTCCCAGGTGCCACGGATGATCATGACTTTTACGTCAGTGATTTTGACTTTGCCTTTCAGTGCGGCGGCAGCTTTCCAGTGTTCACCGGTGAACAGGAAGCCAGCAGCCGAGGCGGAAAGGTGAAGGAAACTTCGTCGATTCATGGCACTCGCATTCTATCGGATCTGGTTTCGCAGCCGCGCCTGCCACAGAGGAGAACGAGGAGAGGAGAACGAGGGAACCAGCCGGGGATGCAGTTCTGAAAGTCCCGTGTAATGGAGATTGTGGCGCGTTTTGGCGCGGTATACTCCGGTAATTCCTATGCGAATTTATGGCTTGATCCTAATGGTTATGCTGGCAGCGACCGCTGGTGCGCAGCCTCCCGAATATGGCCCGCAGAAGGGGCATCTGGTGATTCAGGGCGGAGGTCCGGCGGAGGGTACGGGGATTATGGAGACCTTCGTGAACCTGGCCGGCGGGCGGGATAAGAAGATCATTATCATTCCGACGGCGGGCGGGAATCGGGCGGCGGACGGGAAGCTGATCGTCTACCAAGAGGCCGAGATTTTGGCGCCGTGGAAAAAGCTGGGGCTGACGAATGTCCACATGCTGCACACGGCGGACCCGAAGCGGGCAGATACGGAGGCGTTTGCCGCGACGCTGCGGGATGCCCAAGGTGTTTGGTTTAACGGAGGGCGGCAGTGGAACTGCGTGGATTCGTATGCGGGGACGCTGACACTGCGGGAGTTTCGGGGTGTACTGGAACGCGGCGGCGTAATTGGCGGGAGTTCCGCAGGCGCGACGATTCAGGGGGATTACCTGGTGCGCGGGGCTGTGGCGGGACCGAATATTGTGATGGCTCCGGAGCCAGAGCATCAGCATGGATTTGCGTTCCTGCGGCGTTCAGCGATTGACCAGCACATTAATACACGAAACCGGTGGGATGACATGATTCCGGTGATCCAGAAGTTTCCGAATTTGCTGGGGATTGGCATCTCGGAGGGGACCGCCATCGTGGTGACGGGGGATACGTTTGAGGTGATTGGAAGGTGGAAGGTGACGATCCACGACAATACGCGGGGGTACCAGCCGTGGGAGAAGCCTTACTACGTGTTATCGGTGGGCGATGTTTACGACATGAAGGCGCGGAAAATTGTAAAACTGGGGACCGGGGTCCTGAATCCGGCGGGGATTCAGCCGTAGAACGTTAGGTTCGTTAGGTTATATTGAAAGAGCGATGCCTATCAACGTCTGGAATAATGTACGAGTTGAAATTCTCAAGTACTTCGCTGCACACCAGACCCCCGTACAGATGGCCGATATGGCCAATGCGTTGAGAAGTCAAAACAACGATTTGAAGGACTTGCGGAACGCCGATTTTCGCCACGTTGTCCAGCCTATGATTGCGACCGGAACCCTCAGCTACGCGCCTGGCCTTAAGATTCAGCTCGCTAAGACACAACAGAGCCTCGGTGCCTGACTCGCGGTTTATCACTGAGAGTGCCCCTGACGGTCGGACTCCCAGTCAACGAGATCGTGATCGTATATTGTATGCGTCACATTTTTCCCGGCTTGCGGAGATTACGCAGGTGGTCTCGCCTGAGCGCGGCTATGTTTACCACAATCGGCTCACCCATTCACTGAAGGTTGGGCAAATCGCGCGGCGAATCGCTGAGAAGTGTATACGGGAGTACCCGGCTACGGTATGGGGAGATGCGCTGCCAGATCCTGACGCGGCAGAGGCCGCTGGCCTGGCTCACGACTTGGGGCACCCGCCTTTCGGGCACGTTGCCGAAGATGAATTGGATACTTTGGTCCGCAAGGAGGGCCTCGACGATGGGTACGAGGGAAACGCTCAATCCTTCCGGATTGCCACGCGTCTGGCAGCGAGCGACGCGAGAGACGCGGAGGCCCTTCCAGTTCGCGGACTAAACCTGACGAGGCGCACGCTTGACGGGATTCTCAAGTACCCGTGGCCTCACGGCGCAAATCCTGGCAAGCCGAAAAAATGGGGCTACTACAGGACAGAGAGCGAGATGTTCCACTGGGTCCGCAGACAGAGAAAGGACCACCAGCGGAGTCTCATCGCTGAGATCATGGACTGGGCCGATGACATCACGTTTGCCATTCATGATCTCAACGATTTCTACTGCGCTGGCCGAATTCCCATTGACAGATGTAAGAACGAGGCCAGCAAGGAACTGCAGCGTTTGGCGGACGGAATGTTTAACCGGAGGCAAGACTGGCTGCAAGAGAAAAGTCTGTACGACGACGCGCTGCGAGATATTGTTAGCATTTTTCCATTTGAAGCCGACGAACGGTATGCGGACTCGCCGACGGACCGTGCGAATCTGCACGCATTCTCGAGTGGACTGATCGGATATTTTGTCAATGCCTTTTCTCTGCAGTTTGAACGCGCTGAACCAATTGTTTCCATTGAATCGTCGGCACGGCGAGAGGTAGAGGTACTTAAACAGTTCATCTGGGAGTACGTCATCGAAAATCCAGAATTGGCCGTAACGCAAAACGGTCAGCGTACCGCCATCCGGACCGTTTTTGGCGAACTCATGGGAGCCGTTAAGCAGCGCAAATTTCATCTGCTACCGGGAGCTTACACGCAGGATTTGAAGGACGCCGCTTCTGACGAACTGCGAATACGGATTGTCGCCGACTGCGTTTCGGGAATGACAGAGCGCGAACTGCTCGATTTCTATCGTCGCCTCTCAGGCTTTTCGGGAGACTGAAGCCCCGCAGTCCCAGGGAATATACTCAAGCTTTACCCTTTCATCACCTTAAACAGACATGTCCAACCCACTGAATCGTTACAGTTCGCGCATCACGCTGCCTCCCGCGCAGGGGGCTTCTCAGGCGATGCTTTACGCCACAGGCCTCACTCCGGCCGATATGCCCAAGCCCCAGGTTGGCATTGGGAGCGTCTGGTACGAAGGGAATCCCTGCAATATGCACCTGCTGGATCTCTCGGCGAAGGTTCGCGAGGGCGTGCAGGCGGCCGGGATGGTCCCGATGCGGTTCAATACCGTGGGCGTTTCCGACGGCATTTCGATGGGCACGGAAGGGATGAGCTTTTCGCTGCAGTCGCGCGATCTGATCGCCGATTCCATTGAAACCATCATGTGCGGCCAGTGGTATGACGGGCTGATCACGATTCCGGGCTGCGACAAGAACATGCCGGGTTGCGTGATGGCGATGGCGCGGCTGAATCGCCCGGCCATTATGGTCTACGGCGGGACGATTCGTGCGGGACATGACGCGAAGCACGACAAGCTCGACATCGTAAACGCATTCCAAAGCTATGGCGAGTTCATCGCGGGTCGGATTGACGACGCCGAACGCGAGTGCATTGTGCAGCATTCCTGCCCCGGCGCGGGCGCTTGCGGCGGCATGTATACCGCCAACACGATGGCGTCGGCCATTGAAGTGATGGGCCTCTCCCTGCCCTACTCCTCCTCCACGCCTGCGGTGAATGGCCAGAAGGAAGAGGAGTGCATTCGCGCGGGCCAGGCAATGCACCGTCTGCTGGAGCTGGATCTGAAGCCCCGCGACATTATGACGCGCCAGGCGTTTGAGAACGCGATGGTGGTGGTGACGGTACTCGGCGGGTCAACCAACGCGGTGCTTCACCTGGTGGCGATTGCGCGCGCGGCGGGCGTGGATCTGACGATTGACGACTTCCAGAAAGTCAGCGACCGCACTCCGCTGCTGGCCGATTTCAAGCCGAGCGGCAAGTACGTGATGGAAGATCTGCACGCCATTGGTGGCGTTCCGGCCGTAATGAAGATGCTGCTGGCTGAGGGCATGATTGACGGCAGTTGCATGACGGTGACGGGCAAGACGATTGCGGAGAATCTGGCAGATCTGCCGGGTCTGCCGGAAGGTCAGCAGATTGTGCGTCCGCTGAGCGATCCGATCAAGGCGAGCGGGCATATCCAGATTCTGCGCGGCAATTTGGCTCCGGAAGGCGCGGTGGCCAAGATTACGGGCAAGGAAGGCCTGCGGTTCTCCGGTCCGGCACGCGTTTACGACTGCGAAGAGGACATTCTGCACGCGCTGGAACGCAAGGAAATCGGCAAGGGCGATGTGGTGGTGATTCGGTATGAAGGTCCGAAGGGTGGACCGGGGATGCCGGAAATGCTGACCCCGACTTCGGCCATCATGGGCGCGGGCCTGGGTAAAGACGTCGCGCTGATGACCGATGGCCGGTTCTCGGGCGGTTCGCACGGGTTTATTGTGGGCCACGTGACGCCGGAAGCTCAGGTGGGCGGTCCGATTGCGCTGGTGAAGAGCGGCGACATCATTACGATTGACGCGGAGACGAATGAGATTTCGTTCGCGGTGTCGGATGAAGAGATTGCGGCGCGGCGCGCGGCGTGGACGGCACCTCCTCTGAAAGCTACACGAGGCACCCTGGCGAAATACATCCGGCTGGTGAAGTCGGCCAGCCTGGGCTGCGTGACGGACGAGGAATAGCGCAAACATGCTGGGGATCCCGTGGTTCGTCTGGCTCGCGGTAGCGGGCGTAACGTCGGCGATGATCGGGATCCACTGGGACATTTCGTGGCATAAATCAATTGGGCGGGATACCTTCTGGACTCCCGCCCATTTGGCTATTCAGCTCTGTGGCGTGATTGCCGGGATTACCTGCGGGTACCTGATTCTTTGGACCACGTTTGCGCGGAAATCGGCGCGGGCGGTGGTGGCCCGGGCTGCGTCGGTGCAGGTTCTGGGTTTTCGTGGCCCGCTGGGCGCCTTTATCACGGCGTGGGGTGGTTTCACGATGATCACTTCCGCGCCGTTTGATGACTGGTGGCATTCGGCGTACGGGCTGGATGTGCGGATTCTGAGTCCTCCGCATGCGGTGCTGGCGATTGGAATTTTTGGTGTGGAGCTGGGCACGATGGTGCTGGTGGCTTCGCAGATGAATCGCGAAACGGAACCGAAGGTGAAGGCGCGGCTGCGGATGATGTTTGCCTATGTGGCGTCCATGGTGCTGATTGCCGCGATGGTGTTGGTGCTGGAGTTTACGGGGCGCATTTTCCTGCATTCGGCGATTGCCTACCGGATTATTGCGCTGCTGGCTCCGGTAACGCTGGCGATGGCTCCCCGGGCCACGCGGATGAAGTGGGGGAGTACAGCGGTGGCCGGCATGTATACCGTTTTCGTCCTCGCGATGGAGTGGATTCTGCCTTTGTTTCCCGCGCAGCCGAAGCTGGGGCCGGTGCTGCATGAGGTGACGCAGTTTATCCCGAACGGTTTTCCGTTGCTGCTGATTGTTCCGGCGCTGGCGATGGATTGGCTGCGACCAAGGATTACGAGATGGCCGAACTGGCGGCAGGCTCTGGTTATGGGGTCGTGTTTTCTGGCTGCTTTGCTGGTGGTGGAGTGGCCTTTCGCTACGTTTCTGCAGTCAGAAGGGGCCCGGAACTGGGTCTTCGGGAGCCATTACCTGGAATACTTTGCGGGGCCGAAGGGTTACGCGGCTACCTACCGTTTCATCCGTTATGAGAAGACTACGGCTGAATTTGTGACGGGGATGGCGGGTGCGCTGGCGTGTGGGTTCGCGGGTAGCTGGCTGGGGCTGGTTCGGGGTGAGTGGATGAGCCATGTCCGCCGTTAAACAGTGCGGCTTCGCGCTGCTTTTGCTCGCAGGGCTGGCGTGTGCGCACGTGGGGAGCCCGGACGTTTTCTTTCAGGGCAAGGCGGGACCGTATCCTCTGCTGGTCGCGATCCGGCCTCCGGATGTGATTCCAGGGGTGGCCCGAATTGAAGTGCGGGTGTTGGGTGGTGAGGTTTCGAAGGTGGAACTGACGCCGACGCCGATGACCGGCGAAGGGGCGAAACACCCTCCGGTGGCCGATTTGGCGGAACCATCCGCTTCCGATCCAAAATACTACCAGGGCGCGCTTTGGCTGATGCGCTATGGGGCATGGGAAGTCCGAATCCACGTTTCCGGCGCGGCGGGCGAGGGAGAGCTTCGCGTTCCGGTGCCCGCGCTGGCGCTGAAGACGCAGCCGATGCAGCAGGGCATGAGTTACTTCCTGCTGGGCATGATGGTCTTCCTGGCGGTGGGGCTGGTGTCGATTGTGGGAGCCTCCATGCGCGAGGCCAAGGTAGAACCCGGCGTTGTGGTTCGCGGTTGGCCGGCGAAAACCGTGGTGAAGATGGCGGTAGCTGCGGCGATAATCGTTGGCGCGCTTTGGTTTGGAAAAAGCTGGTGGGCGGATGATGCGAAGAGCTATTCGCGGAACCTCTACAAACCCCTGTCGCTCACCGGGAGTTTGAGCAGCGCCGGGCTGGAAGTGCAGTTGAAGGATCCGGGCTGGATGGAGCTTCGGAAGCTGGATGACTTGGTGCCGGACCATGGCCACCTGATGCATCTGTTCCTGATTCGCTGGCCGCAGCTGGACTACGTGTTCCATCTGCATCCGGAACAGCGCGCAACGGGCGTTTTTGATACTTCCCTGCCCTCGCTGCCTGCCGGAACGTACCGGTTATATGGCGATATTGTTCACGAAACCGGTTTGGCGGAGACGGCGGTGGGTGAAATTGCGCTGCCCGTTACGACCGGCACGCCGCTCGAAGGCGACGATGCAGGCGGGGCGACTCCCACCGCTACCGACAGCTTCGCGCTTGCCAGTGGCTACCGGATGGTGATGCGGGTACCCGGGCCAGTAAAAGCTCGCCTGGTGAACAATTTCGCCTTCGCGATCCTCGGGCCGGACGGAAAAGAAGCCGCGCTGGAACCCTACATGGGGATGGGCGGACATGCGGAGTTTGTAAAGGAAGACGGGTCAGTATTCGCCCATGTTCACCCGACGGGGTCGGTATCGATGGCGTCTGTGGCGGTGGCTTCACCGGAAGCGATGATGGCGATGCACCAGGCGGAAGTGGGGCCGGAGGTGAGCTTCCCGTATGGCGTGCCGACACCCGGACGATATCGGATCTTCGTTCAGATGCGGCGCGGTGGACGAGTGGAAACAGGAGCGTTCGGGCTTTCGGTAACGCCGTAGGGTTGGGAGTAAACTTCCGACGTAACGGCTGGGGTGCCTTGGCAGCATCCCTCATAAATGGGGAACCCGGCAGACGCGGTATCCTCAAGTAATGGCATCGACAAAATTAACAGTTAACAGCAATGGGTCCATCAAGGTTGAGGGAGATTTCGAAATCTGCGATCCCACGGGTGCCGTGTTCGGTCTCGGTGGACGGGCGGCGATCGGCCTGTGCCGCTGTGGCATGTCCCAGAACAAGCCGTTCTGCGACGGCGCACACCGCGCAGCCGGGTTTTCGGATGCGGTAGTGGCGCGCGAACTGCCTCCTCCAGCTCCGAAATTTTAGTAGCGATGAACTTTTGTGATGGCGGTCAGCGTGATGCTGGCCGCCGTTTTGCGTGAGGGGTGCGATGGCCGCTGAAGATCGGGTTGTTGAACAGGGGCTTCCCTGGCGAGCTTTCGGCATTGGCTGGGCTCTCATGATTATCGCGGCGGGCGTATACGCACAGCTGAAGCACATCCCCCTGCTGCTGGCCTTGCCCGTGGCCCTGGCTTTTGCGGCCGAACTGCCGTTTTACGTGATGGCCGGGGCACCACCTGCGTGGCTTCGGCGGCCGACAATTCTGTTTGCCACCTGCCTGGCACCCTACCTGCTCTACAGCATTCCCTCCGGCTTGTTCACCCTTGCCGGGTTTGGCATGTTGCTGGTGGTAGCGGCGCTGCTTTCGTTCTGGTACCAGATACTGCCGAAGAAGACCTGGCTGGACGTTCTGTATGTAGTCTTGCTGGCCGCGGTGCTGCTTTCGAAGGTTTTCGATCACATCTATCTGTCCGCCATCCCGAAAACTCCTCTGGGAATTCTGGGCCACTTAATGATGATTCGGACGGCGGCTGTAGCCGTTATCGGGATGCGCGGCGGCACCCGTGCCCAGTACGTCTTCGTTCCCGCCGTCTCGGAGTGGATCGCCGGTGGGAAGTGGTTCCTGCTGATGCTGCCCGCCGTGCTGCCCGCGCTCTGGGCTACCGGATTGTGGCTGCCGCGCGCGCACCCGAACTACTGGACTATGATCCCTCAGTTCCTCGGCATTCTTTGGGTAGTGGCCCTGTCCGAGGAGTTCTTCTTTCGGGGCATGCTGCAGAACTGGCTGGAGGCTGGAATGGGGAACCGAATCGCGGGGCTGCTCGTCACATCAGGCCTGTTCGGCAGTGCGCATTTGTGGTTTCATGGGGCGTTTCCCAACTGGAGGTTTGTGATTGTGGCGACTATCTTCGGGGTATTTTGCGGTCTGGCCTGGCGTGAAAAACGCAGTGTGCCGACGAGCATGGTGACTCATGCGCTGGGCGCCACGCTCTATCGGGTATTTTTCCAGTGAGTCACCGTCCTCTGCTCCCGTTACTCCTGGTCGTAACCTGCTACGGGCGGGACCTGAGTCGTTATGCCGTCATCCTGAACGACGCTCCGGCGGGGCGCGCGGGCAATCGCGCCGCCGTTTTGGCTGCGCATCTGCCGGTCCGGAATAGTCTGCAGGCCCGCGGCGCTCGCGTCACCGGGGAATCCCACACGCTGCTGAACGCAATCTTTGTGGAGACCGACGGCATCTCGCCTCTCCTCCTGGAGAGTATTCCCGGGGTCCGCTATGTGGCCCGCATGCCCGCGCTCCACATGATGCTGGACCGGGCGGTGGAGTTGTTGAATGTCCCGGCGGCATGGAATGCGTTCGGGGGCCAGACGAATGCCGGTACAGGGACTCGAATAGCCGTAATCGATTCGGGGATTGAAGTAACCCATGCGGCGTTTCAGGACCCGGCCATGAAAGCTCCCGCGAATTACCCGGCTTGCAGCATTGCGAAGCTGCCCCTGGTTCCGCTGGATTGCAAACAGTTCACGAACAGCAAGGTGATTGTGGCTCGGAGTTATGTGCCCTATGTGGCAGCGGGGACGGGTGCGATTCCGGCCCTGAACTCTCGTCCCGATGACTACTCACCGCGCGACAGAGTGGGCCATGGGACGGCTGTGGCAATGGCGGCAGCGGGCGTGCGGAATACGGGGCCTGCGGCCACGATTACCGGTGTGGCCCCAAAAGCGTGGCTCGGTAGTTACAAGGTATTTGGGTCACCAGGCGTGAATGATTCTACGTCCGCCGACGCCGTGGTGGCAGCGCTCGAGGATGCTTTCGCCGACGGCATGGACGTTGCCGTACTGTCGCTGGGAGCTCCGGCGTTTTCAGGCCCGGAAGATTCCGGGGCGATTTGTAACTACACAGCAGGCAAACCGTGCGATCCCTTTGCGTCCGCGGTGAAAAACGCCGTTACCGGCGGCATGGTCGTGGTGGTGGCGGCGGGCAACGAGGGCTTGAGTGGCACGTCCGTACAACCCACGTGGGGTTCCATGACGACCCCGGCGGATTCTCCTTGGGCTATCGCGGTGGGCGCGATCACCAATTCGCATAACTGGTCGAATGGCCTGAACGTGCCCGGCCTGGGAAGTTTTCATTCGCTTTTGGGGTCCGGTCCCACACCCGGGGCGACGGCCGTACCTCTGGGCGATGCCTCCGCGCAAGGGGATTCGCAGGCCTGCAATCCCCTGCCCGCCGGGTCCCTGGCAGGAACCTACGCCCTGGTGGACCGGGGAACCTGTACGTTTGTGGTGAAGGTGCAGAACCTGACAGCAGCGGGTGCAACCGGGGCAATTATCATCAACGTTCCGGGGGATAACTCGGTGTTGACACCGGGCGGGTTGAACGGTGCCACTACGGTGCCCGCCGCGTTTGTCGGCTATGACGATGGCCAGGCGATCCGGGCGTATTTACAGGGTCAGACCAGTGCCACGGCCGCGATGAGTTCGGGCTTGCAGCCCTTTGATGTCTCCACCGGGAACCAGATGGCGAGTTTCAGTTCACGGGGGCCGACCCTGAATAGCGGGGGCCTGAAGCCGGATGTCGTGGCACCCGGTACCGACATCTATCTGGGGGCGCAGACGTATGATCCGAACGGGTCTCTGTTTGCGTCGTTCGGTTACACCGTGGCGCAGGGAACAAGCTTTGCCGCGCCGCTGGTGGCAGGGATCGCTGCGCTGGTGAAGCAGGCGAATCCTGCTCTGAGTTCGGCGCAAATCAGATCGGCAATCGTAAATACGGCTACAGGGGATGTTTCGGAATCGAACGGTACGGCAGCCTCACTGCTGTCCGCCGGGGCGGGCCGGGCCAATGCGGCGAACGCGCTGGCGGCGAACCTGACGGCGGTTCCGGCGAGTGTTTCTTTCGGCAGCCTCAGCGCGGTTACCACGTTGCCCCTGGGGCAGGCTGTTCAACTGACGAATACAGGTAAGAGCACGCTGAATCTGACGTTCGGGGTGCGGCAAAACCAGACCGATGCGCTGGCAAAGGTGGCGCTGGATCGCGCCGCTGCGAGTCTGGCCCCCGGGCAAGCTTTGACGGTGAATCTGACCATGACGGGCAGTCTTCCGGCGCCTGGCGTTTATGAAGGCGCCATAACAGTGCAGGGCTCGGCGACTCCGTTCCGGATTCCCTACATTTATGTCGCGGGCGACGGCATTCCGTGGAACATGATCCCGCTGCTGGGCGACGGGGACGATGGCAATGCGGGGCAGAGTTCGTCAATCGGAGTGGTTGTAGCGGAAGTGCTGGACCGCTATGGCATCGCGGTGGCCAATGCGCCCATTCGATTTTTAGCGGTGGCCGGTGGCGGGGCACTGCGGAACGTGGACACCACCACGGATGTCTACGGTTTAGCGGGAGCTGGGGTGGCGCTGGGGCCGGACCCGGGAATCAATACATTTATCGCGACCTCCGCCGGGCTCTCTACGGCGTTCAGCATAACAGGGCGCAAGGCTCCGGTAATTCTGCCGGGCGGCGTGGTGGAGGCGGCCAGCTTTACGTCAGGCGCGGCGGTGGCACCGGGGTCTTACATCGCGATTTACGGCAGCGATTTGGCTCCCGCAGTTCAGGTTGTGAATACGGCGGTCCTCCCGGTGTCGATGACCGGCGTGAGTGTCAGCTTCGATACCGGAGCGCTCAGTTTCCCAGGGAGACTGCATTTTGTGACGCCGGGTCAGGTGAATGTGCAGGTTCCGTGGGAGATGCCCGTTTCTGGGTCGGCGCGGATGAAGGTTTCGGTGCAGAGCAGTTCCACGCCGCTTTATTCAGTGCCTCTGACGCCCTATGCGCCGGGGTTGTTTGAGTACCAGACAGGCGGCACGAGTTTTGTAGCGGCCCGGGATGAGGCGTTTGCTTTGATTGGCCCGGGGAACCCGGCAAAGCAGGGTCGCAATATCCAGATTTACTGCAACGGCCTGGGGCCGGTGACGAATCAGCCGGCGACGGGTGAACCTTCGCCTTCCGGGCCACTGGCCGAAACCACGGCGACTGCGGTGGTGACTATCGGCGGCCAGAATGCGCCCGTGCTGTTTAGTGGTTTGACGCCGACGGTGGTGGGGCTTTATCAGATCAATGTGACGGTACCCAACGTGGGCGCGGGCACGAAACCGGTCAGCGTGACAATTGGCGGCGTAACCAGTAAAGCGTCGAGTATCTCGATACAGTAACCCGCCCTTACTGCCCGGATTGTTCGCGCACACCCCAGCGCCCGCATGCCACTGTTTCTCGAAACAGGCCTTGCGCATCCCGATACAGTAAACTAGCGGCGATATATGCGCATCCTGCTACTGCTTGCTGTTTGCCTGTCTGCCCAGGCTTCCGAGGCGATTCGCCTCATTGAAAGTCATGGAAGTCCCGACGCGATTCGCGCTGCGATTTTAGCGGAGGTGAAAGAGGCGGATCTGGCGAAAGGCTCGGCGGTAATTACCGACGGCGGCAAGCTTTTGTTTGCGACGAAGGCGTCGGGCGCGCCGAAGCTCTTGATCAATGAGAAAGCCGGTCCGGCCATGGTGAAGGCTGGCGATGTTTATTACGCGCTCGCGACCGTGGAAACTGGCCGGACGCATAACTTTGCTTACGCAGTGGACGGGAAGCCTTTCGGTGGCAAGACGGACGTGCCTGCGTGGCCGGAAGATGCGCTGCAACGCGCTGGCGTGCCCGAGGGGCAGCTAACCGCGAAGCTGGTCCACCAGAGCAGGATCTATCCCGGCATGGCTTCGAATTACTGGGTTTATACGGCGGCGGGGTATAGTGCGGCCTCTCCGGCGGCTTTGATGGTCTGGCAGGATGGCGAGGTGAATGTGGACCGCGCGGCGGCCTCGCACACGCTGAATGTCATCGATAATCTGACCGCGAAGAAGCAGATTCCAGTCATTGTGCATGTGTTTATTTCGCCCGGCATGGTGGATGGGAAAGCCATGCGCAGCGTGGAGTATGACACGGTGAACGACACCTATCCCCGGTTCCTGCGCGATGAGATTCTGGCCGAGGTTTCCGCTAAGTACAGCATCCGGAAGGACGGGTACAGCCGGGCAATTATTGGGGAGTCTTCGGGGGCGATTTGCGCCTTCAATGCGGCCTGGTTCCAGCCGGAGCAGTTTGCCCGCGTGGTCTCCAGGATTGGGAGTTTTACCAGTATTCAGTGGAAGCCGAACACGTTGGATGGCGGCCAATCGTATCCGAACAAGATCCGCAAGGAAGCGAAGCGAAATATTCGGGTGTGGCTGCAGGATGGGTCAGAGGATCTGGAGAATGAGCATGGAAGCTGGCCTCTGCAAAACATTCAGATGGCGAATTCGCTGAAACGGCAGGGGTATGATTTCCACTTCAGCTTTGGGAACGGGACGCATACGCGGCTGGGGGGACAGGTGGAGGCGCCTGCCGAACTGCGGTGGGTTTGGCGAGGCTACGACGCGGCGAAGACCGAGGAGAAGTTTGAGATGGAGCCGGATGAGGTTGCAAAACCGCTGTGGCGGATTCGCGGCTTCAACCGGTAATGGCCGAAGCGAAGTCAAGCTCGAAGGGCGCTTCCGATGCACTCGAATGGCTCGCGAAACAAGCTGGCTTTCCTCCGCTGCTGATACTACGCCGCTACCTCAAACTGGCGATTGAGTTCAGCATAGCCAACGAAATTATGGCCGTCCTGCTGGCGGACGCTCCCGCGGAATCCTGTGCGATCCCAGTACGATAAGACAGGCAGCCCGAATCCTTAACCGCTAAAAGCGAGCGACGCCGCTCCCACAATGCCTGCGTGTTCCCCAACCTGTGCCGGAATGATCGGCACGCTGCGTTTCAGTAAACGCCGGGTGCGCAGGTTCACGTCGAGGCGCAGAGCGTCGAACAGGACGGGGCCAGCTTGCGCGATTTGGCCTCCCAGGATGACGACTTCAGAATCGAGGACATGGAGCAGACCAGCGATCGCGCCTCCCAGATACCGGACAGCTCGTTCGATGATGGCTACCGCGACCGGGTCTCCGCTGGCAGCGCAATCAAACACATCGGCGCACGTGACTGAGAGCGGTTGGGCCGCGAAGCGGGTTCGCAGCGACGACTCGCAGCCTCGCTGGATAGCGGAGAGCGCCTCCACCTCAATGGCTCGGGCAGAGAAGTAGGTTTCCAGACACCCGCGATTGCCACACAGGCAGATAGGGCCGTCGGGGTCCGTGGTCAGATGCCCAATGTGCCCGGCGACTCCGGCATGGCCTCGCAGCAGAACGCCCCCCGAAACGATCGCCCCACCCACCCCCGAACCAAGGGTCAGCATCAGCGCGTTACGGTGGCCACGCGCCGCTCCGAACGCCAGTTCGCCGGCAAGGGCGGCCCGGGCATCATTGTCGGCGGCTACCACCGCTCCGGCCCGCAGCCAGGGGGCCACAAAATCACTCAGGCGAACGCCTTCCAGGTAGTCCATGCGGCCCGGAAGACATTCGACAAGGGTGTCAAGCGGCCTCACGATGCCGGGGCAGCCGAAACCCGCCCCCGAGAGGCGAATTTCGCCGGCGAGACGAGAGATCAGGCCTTCAGCCGCGTCGCGAAAACCCGCGAGCGTGGCGGGCGTGGGCACGGTCTCCCGGCGCAGGATCTGGCCAGAGGCGTCCAGAACACCCGCCTTCAGGTTTGTGCCGCCTATGTCGAAACCCAGGATCACCTAGGGCGTACACGCTTCCGCGCTGGTCTGCATGGAGGTGACGTTAATCTTATTGCCCGCAGGCAGACGAATCAGGAAACCCTTTACTTCGGCCCGGTGCAGGGGCACAACGCCTTCGTTGTTGTACTGCACCCCCATCAGGGCCAGCGTGCGCGTGCCACCGGATTTCGCCATCGCAATGGTGAATTCGTCGCCTTTGGATTTGTCAGGCTGGCGGGTGCGGACGGGTTCGGTGGCGGCGGTGATGCTTCCGTTGTCGTCCTTCATGGGGCCGAGGCAACCGGAAACGGTAATGAGCGCGAAATCGGGCACTGCCGCCGGGCCTTCTTTGCCGACGACGAGTATATTCGCTGTATCCGGCAGCGCCAGGTCCGCCGTGCCCGTGGGGAATTCATTCACCTTCAGCAGATAGGCGATGATGTCGAGGTACATGGCGTCGGACAGGCTTCTGGGGGCGTTGCGGGGCATGGTGTCGCGCAGGATGGTGTACATGCTGCGGAGGTTATCCTCGCGCCACTGCTGCATGAATTTCGCGCCGATCAAAACGTTGCCGGAACCGTGCAGATCCTCCCCATGGCATCGGGAGCACTGGGCGGAGTAGGCGGCGAGGCCGCGATCAGCCTGGGCAGGGGTGAAAACACCATCCCAGACAGTTTTTGGAGCCGCGGCCAGAGCCGAGGCAAAGCAGAGGAATAGAACTGGACCGTAACTTCTCACAATGGCCAAATTTTATCAGCCTCGTGCTGCGGAAACCCGTTTCCCCAGTTTCCAGGCAATACTGGATGAAAGATTATGCGCACGAAACTGTCCATTCTTATCCTCGCGGTGGGGCTTGCCGCCACTTTGAACGCTCAGGTAAAACTACTGCGGCACCCGTCGTACTCGAAGGGCAAGGTAGCGTTTAGCTACCTCGGCGATATTTGGGTGGCGAGTGAGAACGGGACCGGCGTGAGCCGGTTGACCGATAACACGGCGCGCGAAGTTTATCCCCGTTTTTCGCCGGACGGGAAGTGGATCGCGTTTTCATCCAACCGCGAGGGAAATTATGGGGTCTATTTGATCCCCGCAGCGGGCGGGAAGCCGAAGCAGTTGACCTGGAACTCGGCGGACGACAACGTGGTGGGCTGGACTCCGGACAGCAAGAAGGTGATCTTCAGTTCCACTCGCGGGAATGGCGTTTTCCCGACAGTGGCCACGCTTTGGGAGGTCCCTGCCGACGGCGGTATTGAAGTAGCCCTGGAGACGGACTGGGGAATTTGGTCGAGTTACTCGGCCGATGGCAAGAAGATGGCGTTCACCCGGCATCCGCAACCATGGAGCCGGAAGCATTATCGCGGCAGTTATGCGGCGGATCTTTGGGTGGAGGACTTAGCGACCAAAGCCTTCACGAAGCTGGGGAATCCGGACTATAAGGGCAATATGCTGTGGCCCATGTACGGGGCGAATGGCGAGATTTTCTTTGTGTCGAATGAGATGCCCGCCGAAAAGGGCGTGAAGTATGGCAGCCCCGAGGTGATGAAGAGCACCAACAACATCTGGAAGGTTTCGGACAAGGGCGGGCGCGCCACCCAGGTGACCCACCATGAGGACGGAAACCTGTTCTTCCCCAGTATTTCCGCCGATGGCAAGGTGATTGTCTACGAGGACAATTTCGGGCTTTGGAAGCTGGATGTGGCAAGCGGGAAATCCACCGAGATCCGGCTTGAGATTACCACCGACCCGAAAGAGAACGAGGTGGAAGTGATTACGCTGAACGGCGTGGCGCAGGGGTTCAGTTTGTCGCCTTCGAACCGGCGTGCCGCGGTGGTGGCGCATGGCGAGATTTTCACGGTAGCGACCGACCGGGGAGAGCCGCAGAGGGTTACCGATACGGCGTGGAAGGAACAGGAACCGCACTGGTCACCGGATGGCAAGTGGATCGCGTTCATTTCAGACCGGACGGGGCGGGAAGAGATCTTCATTTCCGATGAACTGGGGAAGCATCCGAAGAAGCTGAGTTCAGTGGATTGCGATAAGCAGGGAATTGTTTGGGCGTCGGATTCGAAGTCGCTGCTGTGGTCGGGGTCGGACCATAAGCTGCGGCGGGTGGAGCTGGAATCGGGTAATGAGGAGATTCTGGCGGCTAACGATGCGGGGAATATTCTCGGAGCCCAGCTTTCTCCGGATGGCAAGTGGCTGTCGTACGCGAAGCAGGACCAGCGGCTTCGGGCGCATGTGTATGTGAAGGAATTGGCCAGCGGCCAGGAGCACAGGATCACGAGCGACGAATTCCAGACTTCGACCGGCGCAAGATGGACTCCGGACGGGAAAAAGTTGCTGTTCCTGGGTGGGGTTTCCGTAGCCGGGATCGCGCAGTTGGGCCGGGGAAATGCGATGCAGTTGTTCTCGGCGGCGTTTCAGGCGGTGGAGAAAGACCCGTCGGCACGCGATGTAAACACGGAAGCACAGGCGGAGGTGCCGGAAACTCCAACTCCCGGCCCGGGTCGCGGGGGACGCGGCGGGGCCCAGGCGGTAACGCCTCCGGTGCAGGTAAAGATTGACTGGGACGGCCTGCCGCGGCGCATTACACAGCTGACGCACATGACGGATTCCGTCACCATGGTAATTCCCTCCCCTGACAGCCGGACGTACCTGATTTCAGGAGCCGGCGGGACGGGCGGCGGATATTTCGTGATGAACGAGGACGGCTCCGGTATTACGCGCCTGAATACGGCGGCGGCGGACGCTGGCGGGGGGCGCGGCGGAGGCCGGGGTGGGTTCGGTGGGGGCGGCGGGGAACCGCAGTGGACCCGCGATGGCCGGGGAATCTACTATCTCTCGGGCGGTGGACTGTACACGGTGGCGGTGACCCCTCCTCCCTCCGATTCAGCGAGTCCCAGTGCTGCTGCCAGCCGAGGCGGACGTGGCGGCGCTGGGGGCCGGGGTGGCCCGGTGACGGTTGATACGGGCGCTGCGGGCGGTGCCCCGCCACGCAGGGTGAACTTCACGCTGCGGATGGAGATCGACACCGTGGCCGAACAGCGGCAGGTGTTTGAGGAAGCGTGGCGGGTGATGAAGAACCGCTTCTATGATCCGAAAATGCATGGCGTGAATTGGGCGGTGGCGAAGGATAAGTACGAGTCGTTGCTGCCGCATGTGGCAGATCTGGAAGAACTGCACAACCTGATTATGGAGATGATTGGGGAACTGAATGCCTCGCATACGGGCATTACGGGCGGCACCCGGATTCCGGGCGCGAATGTAACGGAGAAAGTCCAAACCCGGTACCCGGGCTTCGATCTGGCTCCGGATGCTTCGGGATTCTATAAAATTACGCGGATTTATAAGAAGGGTCCGGCGGACCATGAATACCTGAAGGTGGCGGTGGGGAATTATGTTCTGGGCGTGAATGACCATGAGCTGAGCCCGGGCGATAACTACTGGAAGCTTTTCAATATCCTGCCGGGGGGCAAGTTCGATTTCGTGGTGAATTCGAAGCCGTCGCGCGACGGGGCGTGGAATGTGGCGATTGAGCCGATCAACACCGCAACGTTTGGCGATCTGCAGTACGCGCAGTGGGTGGCGGACAAGACGAAGATGGTGGAGAAACTCAGCAACGGGGAGTATGGTTATTTGCATATCCGCGCCATGGATGAGCCTTCGCTGCGCAAGTTTGAGACGGATCTGCTGGCAAATCAGGACAAGAAGGGCCTGATTATCGACGAACGGTTCAACGGCGGCGGCGGGATTGACCAGGAACTGCTGGAACTGCTGAACCAGAGGGTGGTTTACCAGAAGACCCGGGGGCGGGATTCGGTGGACCTGGTGCGGCCGGGCCGGACTTACCTGGGGCAGATGGTGGTACTGCAGAATGAGCGCTCGGCGAGCGACGCGGAGATGTTTCCCGACGGGTTCCGGCGTTTAGGGCTGGGCAAGATTGTGGGTATGCCGACTTATGGTGCCGTGATTGGCACCGGGGCGTTTACGTTGCTGGACGGATCGTCAATTCGTACCCCGGGGTCAGGGGTGTTTACCTCAACGGGCGAGAACATGGAGAACTACGGTGTGCCTCCGGATGTGCTGATCGACAACACGCCGGGCGACTTCCTCACCGGGCATGACCGCCAGATTGAGAGAGCTCTGGAAGTCTTGAAAACCGGCAAGTGACGTCTACTGGACCGTCAACAGGGGGCCCACCGGGGTTAGACCCCCGCTGAGGATCACGGCCTGAACAGATTTGTCTCCCGGTGTGAGGCCGGCGGGGACGATGATGTTGAACTGGTAGAGGCCCGCTCCGGTGAGTCCGGCGAAGAGGACCTGCGCCTTCACCCCACCGATGGTAATAACGACCTCGCTTTGCATGGCTGCCGCGCCGCTGAAGACCGCTCCGGCGGGCACGGGCTGCACGGTGGGGCCGAAGCCGACCCCGTACAGAATCAGGACTTCGCCCGCTTTGACGGGTCTGGTGGCGAAAGCAAAAGCGTTGGTGGGGCCCGCGAACTCGTACGCGCCGCCCGATCTGGAGATGACGCCCGCCAGGTGCTTTCCGTCCGGGAACAGGCTGAACGACGGGCTGGCCAAGCCGAGCGTGACTTTAGCCGTAACACTGCCGTTGCCGTTGGTGATGACGACATCCACGGAACCGGTTACAGAATCATCGGGGGCCTGCAGGTTGATCTGGGTGGGGCTGACGAACCAGAGGTACGCGGGCTTGCCGTTGATAGTGACTGTCACTCCACCCAGCGTTGTAGGGAAATCGCCATTCCAGACCGAGATTCCGGACGCAAAACCGGTTCCGTAGATGGAAACCCAGGAGCCGGGCTGGATGGTGGTGGAAGTACTGTATACCGGAGCAACACCGCCCGTGAGAACGGTCGGCGCGGGGCCTCCGTTGCCGACCAGCGCGATGTCCAGCCCAGTGTCGTTGTCGCCGGCTATCTGGCCTCCGCCTGCCACCGTTACTGCGTTGGTGACGCTGGCGGGTGCAGTTCGGGAGATGTCGGCGGTCAGGGTAATCACGGGGTAACTGGCTCCGGGCTCGAGGGCATCGGCTCGGGAACAGGTGAGTATGGCCAGAGTGCAGGTCCAGTCGGTGCCGGAGAGGGCGGTGGCGGAAAGGCCGTCGGGCAGCACGTCGGCCACGCTGACTGCCCCGATAGTAGGGGTAGCGCCGGCGTTGGAGACCAGGATGGAGAAAGCAGCGCCTTTCTGGCCCTGGGCGAAGTTGCCGGTATGGCGGGCCAGGACGGTGAGATCGGGCCGCAGAACGGTCAGCGACGTGGTGAGCGTGACGTCGGAATAGTCGAGGGCGCTGGTGAGGTCCAGGTACCAGTCACCGGCTTTGGGCGTGAAAATAGTGATCGCATCGGTATCGCCATCGTTGGTGGAACTGACGCTGTAGGTGCAGCTTTCCTGGACAAAGTCAGACTGCTGGCAAACGGCGGGACTGCCCTGATTCATGTAGAGGTCCACGTCGCCCGTGGTTCCGGATGTGGTGACACGGAGGACGGAACTCTGAGCGGGAACAGGAATGCGGAAAAAGCGCTCCACCCCGGCAATTTCCCCCAGGCCGCGCAGTACCGCGTTGGGCGAGAGCGGCAGCGGTGTAATGGCGGTTGCCGCCAGCGAGACGGTGGAATAGGCGGTGTAGCCATCTACTTCGATCAGCCAGCGACCGGTGTCGGGCATGGCGAAGCTGAGCGTTTCGTTCGAACCGTCCCGGCCGGACAGGTATTCGCCGCCAGTCGGGTCGGTGACAAACAGGTCGGGGTCACCGGAGCCACCGCGCAGGGCAATTTGGAGCACCGGCGTTCCCGGGGGCGGCTCCACATAAGCGAAGCCCACGCTGTCAATGGGGCCGGAGACGCTAAGCGGTGTTCCGGCTGTCAGGCGCGTAAGCATAGGTGCCATGTAGCCGTGAACGGTACGCCCGCCGCGTCCGTCGGCGACGACAATTTTCACTCGGGGAGAAGAAAAAGATCCCGTCCAGGAAACGTCTCCCGTGCCCAGGTTGACAGACATGCCGTCGGGCCCGGCACCGAGGGTATAGCTGAGGGTTCCTCCCGCGGGATTGGTGGCCGCCACCGTGTAGTTATAGGGATCGCCCAGCCCGGCCTGCACACCCAGAGGCGCGCTGGTGATGGCGGGGGCGCCCACGGGCTGCAGATCGGCGGGGCTGTCGAACGCCGCATCGTAGATGGTGCCCGAGTATGGGCTGCCTTCAATGCCACGGGCGGAAAAGCCCATGCCGTGTTTGGCGAAAATGCGCCAGATGATGGCGCGGTTCGCTCCGTTATTAGCGGCCTGATCGGCGCTCAGAATGGCGTCGCGCGCATCGGTCATGCTGGGGTTGCAGGGCGTGCCCTTCAGGCCATCCATCACCAGGCGGTCGGTTACGGCCTGCCCAAGCGACTTGCGCAGATCCCAGAGCGTCGCGGCCCAGATTTCACCGTCTCTATGGACTTCGTAGCCCTGATTCCCTACGTCCTCATAGGTAAAGGTGTAGGCGTCGTATCCCTGACGGCGGATTCCGCGCGTGGGCCGGGCCGTGACGTAGGCGCCGATCACGGGATTGTTGTAATAGCTGATGGCGAAATAGTCGGACCAGCCCTCCCCCATCGCCCCGGACTGGGTGCGCTGCAGGCAACTGGTGCTGGTGAGGGTTCCGACCAGGCGGTTGGAGACGCCGTGGGCATACTCATGGAGGAGGACCTGGCCATCGTAATCGGCATCAAAATCATCGATTCTGGTGGTGGTGTTGCGGTTGAAGAGGCCCACGCGGACCCTGCCGGGCGTGCCCTCCGCGGTGGGCGTGAAGCTGGCATTGTTCACCTCGTCCCCATGCTGCGCCAGGGCGATAACACCGTCGCCGCCCTTGCCACCTTTGCCGAAATTATCGGTTTGGAAATTGCCCGCAGCTTCGTTAAAACCCAGGCTGTAGTAGTAGTCGTGGGCGGAATTTACCAAATAGAAGAGATTCAGAACGCTGGCGGCTTTGAAACCACGGGGATCAGCCGCCGTGGTGCCATCTCCGAAGGGGAAATCGAAGACTCCGGCGGTTGCCAGGGCGCGTCCGTCTTGCATGCCCTCAGCGGGTGTTGTATCCGGTTTGTCGTCGCCGTTGGCATCGAGAAAAGCGTCTGCATTGTTGCCCGTGGTTACGGTGACGGTGTCCGGGAGCCACGACGCAGGGAAATCCACCAGGTCGCGGGTGCCGGTGAGGGGGGATTGCTTCCAGACGCGACCCTGCGCGGCCGCGTAAGCGACATTGTTGTGCCGGTAGAGAATACTGCCGTCGAGAGCATCCACAAGGATTTCGTAGCTATGGGTCGCGTCCGCGTCGTAGAAAAGGCGCCAGGCGAGGCGCGCGGAAGTAGCATCAAAGGGGAAGATGATCAGCTCGGGGTTACTGAGGAAACTACCGGTTTTGTTACCGGCGCGGGCTCGGAGTTGCGCTTCGTCCGGGGTGAGGCGTGGCGTGGTTACCACGCTGATCCCGGGGACCAGTTCGCCTCCGCTCACCTGAACCACCTGGCCGGTCGCGTTCAGGGTCACTTTCAGGCTCGCTTCAAAGACGTCCAGACCATCGATGGTTTGCGAGAAACCAATGTACGAGGCACCAGGGCCTTTATCGAGGAGCGTCACCCGCAGGTTCGCCACTTCGCTGCCGGAAAGAGCAAATATTGCCGCATGCTGCCGGAGGAAATTCCGGGCAAGAACTTCCGTGTCGCCCGCGGCGGGGTCAGAGAGCGCAGCCCCGTCGCGCAGCATCATCTTGGGCAGACCGTAGCGATTTGCGGCGATCCGAACGCCTGGGGTGGCGGCGACGAAGGCCTGCAGGGCAGCGGTCCGGGTGGCAAGGGCCGCCTGCGCGCGAAGCGGTAGGGAAGAGGGTCGCCCGGCAGCTGTGGCCGGGACGTCCCGGCGGTCATAGTCCCGCAGGCCCGTGCGCCGTTGCGCAAATAGCGGTGCTGAAACGATCAGCATCAGAAGTGTGGGCAGCGCCCGTTTTGCCAAAAATAGCCCCATTAAGATGTACTACGACTTTACGACAATTCCCGTTTCGCGTAACCAGGCTCTCTGGCGTTTGGTCTGGTAGCCTGAAGCCAGACATTCTCGCTTTCAACTGAAGGAGTACCACCATGCATTCACGAAGAGATTTTGGCAAGGTCGCCCTGAGCGCAGCCTCTGCAGCCATGGCCCTGGCGCAGGCCCCTGCCGGTGGGCCCGGCGGACCCGGACGCGGCGCTCCCCCACCCCCTCTGAAGTCGACCTTCAATGGCGTCCAGATCGGCGTCATCACCTATAGCTTTCGCCAGGGTGTGACCGCGCAGGATCTTATCCCGACTATGAAGAAGCTCGGTATTACCTGCTGCGAGCTGATGTCGAACCACGCCGAAGCTCTGGCTGGAGCCCCCGCCGGTCCCGCTTTTGGTGGCGGTGGACGTGGCCGCAGCCAGATGACGCCCGAACAACAGGCTGCCGCAGCGGAAGCCCGCAAGGTGGCTACTGAGGCCCTCGAAAAGTTCCGCGCCAGTGTCAGCATGGACACCTACAAAGGCGTCCGCAAGCAGTTCGACGACGCCGGCATCGACCTGCGCATTCTGTGCTACAACCTGCCCGTCAGCGCGACCGACGCCGAAATTGACTACTCCTTCCGCATGGCTCAGGCGCTCGGCGTACAGTCCATCACGTCCAGTTCCACGGTTGCCGTCGCGAAACGCGTTGCCCCGTTCGCCGATAAGTACAAGATCATGTGGGGCGGCCACGGGCATGACGCGGTGGAAGATGCAGAACAGTTCGCTACGCCCGAGAGCTTCGCCAAGATCATGTCCTACAGCAAGTACATCGGCGTAAATCTGGATATCGGCCACTTTACGGCTGCCGGTTACGACCCGATCGCATACATCAAGGAGCACCACGACCGGATCACCAATATCCACCTGAAAGACCGGTTTAAGAACCCGGCAGGCGGGCGCGGCGCCAACGTGCGCTGGGGCGAAGGCCAGACCAAAATCAAGGACGTCCTGCTGCTGATGCGTCAGGAGAAGTACAACTTCCCCGCCGACATTGAGTACGAGTATCAGGGTACCGATTCGGTGATCGAAGTGGCCAAGTGCCTGGAGTATTGCCGCAATATCCTGATGGCGTAACAAATGGCCGTTTTACCGCACAAAGGCTGTAATCTGTCGTACGTGCTGGAGGGTAGTGGCCCTCCGGTGCTGATGATTCAGGGAGTGGGGGTGCTCGGCTCAGGCTGGCTCCCCCAGTTGCCTGCCCTCGCCCCCGGGTTCACTTGCCTCACGTATGATAACCGCGGCCTGGGCAAGAGCCAGCCCGTGGGGGCGAAGATTACCATTCCCCAACTGGCAGAGGATGCGCTCGCGCTGCTGGACGCGCAGGGCTGGGACTCGGCGCATGTGGTGGGGCATTCCATGGGCGGCGTGATTGCGCAGGAAGTGGCGCTGCGGGCGCGAAACCGGGTGAAGAGCCTGACGCTGCTGTGTACCGTGTCAAAGGGCAAGGATGCCACGAGCCTGACGCCGTTTCGGTTCTTTACAGGGATTCGGACCTGGGTGGGGACTGCGGCGGGGCGGCGAAAGGCGTTCTTGCAGATGGTGCTGCCTCCGAATGAAGTACCGGCGGATCCGGTGGCACGGGCGGCGCTGGCGGAAAAGCTGGCGGTGTGGTTCGGGCATGATTTGGCGAACCATCCGCCGAAGGCGATTCGGCAGTTAAATGCCCTGTCGGCGCATGATACGACGCCGCGATTGAAGGAGTTGGCCGGAATTCCGACCCTGGTGGTGTCCGCGGAGCTCGATCAGATTGCTCCGGCGAAGTTCGGGCGCGCGCTGGCAGAGGGGATTCCGGGTGCGAAGTATGTAGAAATCCGGGGAGCTTCACACGGAGCCCCGATGGTGCGGGCGAATGAAGTGAACGCTTATTTGCTGGCGCACTTGAACGCTTGCTGACGCGGATTATTGGCGACGGATTTGCCGCCCGAAACCGGACCGGCAAATCCCAACCCACGAAACTTTCTCACCAGTTCACGGCGGGGAACGGGTTCCATTTTCGGATCAGGCTGCCTTTACTGGCAAACGGACGCGACCAAGGCTGGGAATCGGGTCGCGGTCACGAAGCTTCAGGAGCAGCCACTCCTCGAGCACTTCCTGTAGTACCTGTCGGCAACAGTCGAGCGTAGCTTCATTCGCCCACACGCCAGGCCCCCCGGGATCTCCCCAAAGCACGTCTGATCCGGGAGCAGCTTGTAGCGAGCCCTCTTCATGGCCTCGTTGATGTAGCGGCTGATCATCGTTTTTAATACCGCCCAGTCATCGAACGATCAGTTGTCCCTTGAGCATCTTCATACCGCATTCAAAAACGAGAGGGCCGGTCTTTGTAGGCGTAATATCCACAACCACCGTTTCGCCTGGCGGAAGCTCTTTCTGTATTCCAAGATCGGGGAATACCACTTCACGCGCACAGTTTGCCTCGTTGGGCCGATAGAACGCCAGTTTCAGCGGCTGGCCGACTTTTGCCTCGATCACCTCAGGATCGAACCCCACCATCGTGATGTTTACCAGCACCGACCCGGGAGGCGCGTTGGGCCCTGGGGTCACCTTCGCAACAGCGGGGGCCGACTGTTGCGCGGGACGAAATATGTCTAAGAGCGGTGCGGCTTTCCAAACCAGAATACAGCCGAGAGCGCCGATGACGACGTAGATTGCCTGACGTTTGAGATTGCTGGCGTCCATAAAGTGATCCTACACGCTACGGGATTTTAGCGCCCGTCTTCACCCAACGGCCAAGAAGGGCACGTTCCTCGTCGGTCATGCCGCTCATGTTCACAATCGGCATCGTGCTTTCCTCCACCACACGCACCTGGATCCGCCTGGCGTACTGTTTCATCTGCGCGGCGGTGTCGAGCTTGACGCTCTGCGGGGCGATCGGGAAAGCTCGGTTCGTGTTCTGCTCGGAGTGGCATTCCACGCAGCGCCGATCCACCACCTCCCGCGCTTCGGCGTAGGTGACACGCCGCTCCCACGGAAGGGAATCACAGGAGGTGAACGCAAAGACGGCCACGGCTCCCAGGAGGAGCGAGCGCCACCAGCGGTTGCTCAGCGGGACCACGCTCATGGTTTGGAAAACGAGCGTACCATATGCCGTACTCGCCAGATGAGCCGTTCCCACGGCCAAACCGGCGTTGCTTCCACTACCACCAGGAGCCGCCCGTCCGCGTGTGCGGTACAGGAAAAGAAGTTCTCCGATGGTCTGGTGAAAGGTATGCTCAGGGTCTGTTTCGGCATCAGCAAGGTCGGCCCGAAGAACTGCGGCACGTCGTCCGAGTTTTTTAGCTTCAATACGTGATGAATGCCGACCATCAGATAAATATCGGACGGCAGATACTCGTGCTTATCGCCGGCCATCCGGCGAGCCCAGGTGCCCTGGGGAATCTCGAAGAGTTCTTCCTTCGAACTGAAGGTAACTGGCCAGAAGGCGGCAGCCAGGACTGCGGTTAAGATCGCGCCGAGGACGGCTCGGACGAGCCAGTGGCCAACGGTTCGGAGTGGAGCCTCGCTCATGATCCGTTCTTCAACAGGAAATCCAGATCATGGGCGATGTCATTGGCGGGCGTCCCGAAAGGTACCAGACCGCGCAGTTTTCCCTGCCGGTCGACCAGAAACAAGGACGAAGAATGATCCATCGCGTACGGCAGCGCCTGATTTTTGGAAACCACTTGCTTGGCGACCACGCCGTAGGCTTTTTGAACGCTCCGCAGCTCATCGGGAATACCTGTAGCGCCAAGGAAGGTCGGATAGAAGGCAGTCAGGTGCTCGCGCAGGCGTTCCGGATTGTCACGCGCCGGGTCAACCGTCACGTAGATCAGCTGGACGTCGCGGGCCGCGCTCCCCAGCTTCTTATATGCCTCCGTCAGGTGAGCCAGCGTGACGGGGCAAACATCTTCACAGAACGTGTAGCCGAACTCGATGATGACCACCTTGCCCAGATGGTCGCGCAGGCTCACCTTCTTGCCATTGGAGCTGTCCAGGCTGAAGTCGGGAGCCTCGCGGGGTGGGTCGAAAGTGCCGGAACGAAGACCTTGCTCGACTTCCGCGGGGCGACGAAGTCCGTAGCGGGTTGCCAACGCGGCCAGGGAAAGAATCAGTATGCCGAAGAAGATCGCTTTCTTCATTGAGCCACTAAAGCGCGATGTGCGCCGGCACCGCGGCCTTCATGAAACGGCTGTCCGTGTAGCTCTCGAAGGGAACGTGACGCTTGAGCGTTCCGGCTTGAATGGAAAGCTGCATCATGTCGTCAAATTCCTCTTTCACCATCTGCAGATCTCCATAAGTAACGCGGTCGGTCGGATTATCCATCACGTACTGGATCACGGCCTTGTCCTGATTGAAGTACTTGATGTCGGCAGCGATCTCGGCCGCCTTGCTCCGGTGTGCCCGGTCAGAATCAAGCCAGCGACCGGCTCCCTGCACGTGGTTGACGAGATCCTGCACCAGGTCGGGGTTCTGATCAATAAGCTCCTGGCGGACGGTGAGGACGCAGCAGATGTAGTTGGGCCATTCGTCGCGCGTCATGCGCAGGGGAACGGCGTATCCGGCGCGCTGGGCCGCGGCGCCGTACGGTTCGCCGGTGCAGTAAGCATCCACGGCCTTGGCGTAAAGCGCGGCGGGCATGTCGGGAGGCGGCATCTCGACGATCTTGACGTCCTTGTCCGACATGCCTTCCCGCGCCAGCATTTTGCGGAGGAAGAGAAAATCGACGGCGAACCGGCTGGGGATGGCGATTCGCTTGCCGGCCAGATCCTGGAACTTCCGGTAGCTGGATTCCTTGTGGACCATGATGACCGCACCCGACCGGTGACCGATGGACACGATCTTAACCGGGACGTCCTTCGTCACCAGATCCATCACCAGCGGCGCCAGCATGTAGGCGGCGTTGATCTGGCCAGAAATGAGGGCTTCTTTCACTTCCGGCCAGCCGTTGAACC
The DNA here is from genome assembly GCA_903929755.1 of uncultured Acidobacteriia bacterium. Classification (GTDB taxonomy): domain Bacteria; phylum Acidobacteriota; class Terriglobia; order Bryobacterales; family Bryobacteraceae; genus BOG-234. The sequence continues at coordinate 1,023 of CAIYVZ010000127.1, read as the reverse complement.
GCTTGTATTCGAAGTTCGCCCGGAAGCTGCGTTCCATATTGCGCGCGGCGCAGGCGATCGGGAGCGTCAGGTTACAAGTGACGGGCAACCCTGCTACGACAAGTGTCTGGAGCCGGTCGCGAGAGCGCATGCTGTCGCGGAGTCCACTGAAGTTGACGTTGAGCAGCGCATGCAGACCGCTGATGCCGGCCGTCCACCCTGTTAGTCCGAGAAATGCACGACGCCCAGTAGTCATGGATCAAGATTTAACAGCAGGCGGTCCGATCTGTCAAGGGATTCGGGGGCGCAGTAGTATATCGAGATTAGTAAATCGTGCGGATGCGGAGTTCGGAGGAGTCATCGCCAGGAACACCGTCTGTTCCGAGCGCCATACGAGCGACCGGCCATCTCCCCAGATCGGGATCCCGTTCTTCCACGAACGCATGTATTCTCGCGCATAACGGCTATGACGCCGTCAGTCCTCGCTAATCTTCCGTCCTTCAAAGGGTAGGTCCTGACACGTTCACGGAACCCGCGCCAATCGCGTACTTGACTCGTGTCAAATGTCAGGTTCAAAATGCGCGAAACGGAAACCTGGCGAGGAGTATGTCACCGGGCCTCATCCGCTGGCTGACCGTCCCCCATGGTATAGATGTCCTCCAGGATATCGGCCAGTCCATCGTTCCATTCGGCGGCAACGCCCTTCATCCAGAGAGTGGGTTCAACGTCATCACTGGTCGAAGTTGTGCGCTCAGGATCGTCCGGAATCCACGCGCAGATCCGGAGGGGATATCCTTCGGCTCTGAGGCTATGGTTTTCGTCTATCACGCCACTCAGTTCGACATGGGACAGGCCAGTCTTGCTGACGAATCTTGCTGAGAGGATAGCAAATGGTACGGGTATCGCCTGCTCAGGGAACGTTCAGTCGCATTCCATCAATTTCTCGTACACGGCATCTTCCGCCGCGTAAGCCGCCTCCACCCGGTGCATGCCCATGGCGCGCCATTCGGCGTCCTCGCTGGCCGAAGCATCCGAGTGAAGGTC
>CAIYVZ010000126.1 GCA_903929755.1 uncultured Acidobacteriia bacterium | reverse complement strand
CTGCCCATCAGGTACTCATCAGCCTCGGTCCCGCCGGTCTCCTCGCACCGCCAGTCGAAAAATGCCCGGTAACCGCTTCGCCGATCCGGTTTACATGATTCCGAATGCATGTCGCCTTTTTTCATCCCGACAGGCTCCTAGGAGCCTACACCTGTGAAAATATGTCTTATCGTTTTACTGTTAATGACCTCTAATCTTCAGACGACGTTATCCGCGGCACCGGCGCCCGCAGTCCCACCAGCGAAAATTACCCAAACGCGGATCCAGCCGACCATCACGGGCTGGAAAGCCGGCGAGAGAATTATCGATGGCGAAGCGAAGGGTTGGCGGCACAAGGTGCGCGTCAAAGTGTACAGCGAAAGCGGCCCCATCGTGAGTCGCGACGCTCTCGTCGAGGCCTCGGACGATTCCTTCACCGTCATTGTCAGAGTTCCCCTGTCGGCCGGGCAAATTATTCAGGCTTTTCTTCTGAGCGACAATGGAGTCGAGTCGCTGCCCTCGGTGCCCATAGCTGTCAAGGCTGCCGGTCCCGGCGCGCCGCCTGTTGCGCCTTCAAATACTACTGCTACCGTCACGCCCACTCCTGCGCCCCCGGTTGTGGCCGCTCCTGCTCCCCCCGACCCCTGCGCTCCGGCCACGGCCAATGCGGTTCTTGCCGCACCCAGCATTAGTCCCCTCAGCGCAGATGATGGCAAGGTGACGGGCAATCCCGTGTTCCTGGCCGGTACAATCTCGGTCTGTGTGGCAGGTAAGCTCCATAAAATTAAGGTTGCCGATACGGATACCTCGTCGGACTCGGTCGATTTCAAGGGTGGAACCTACTCTGTCATTCTCGACCCGCTCGATGTTGCAGGTTCGGAAAAGGTCACCGTGGTGGTCACCTCGCCCGACAAGAAGCAACGCCTCACGAATACCGCCACGGTCGCCGCCTCAACCAGACCCGATCCCAACAAACCCTGCGTCGCATCCGCCGGCAGTGGGTCACCCATTCTGTTCGATCCGCCCCTTCAAAATGCCGTGACGAAAGTCACCGGTACTGTGCCGTTCCCCGAGGGCAACGTCGTGGCCTGCTTCAAGGGCGCGCCCCTTGCTCCCGCCACCGGTGTCACGGCCGACAAAGACGGGAAATTCACCCTCACCCTGACCGCGGGAGTAAAAGAAAATCAGACTATTGATTTTTTGGTTACATCGAAAGATCTAAAGTCCCGGATTAAGACCTCCGTTGACGTGGCACCCGTTATGTTTACCAAAATTGAGCTGACTTCCACGCCCCACGAAGGCCAGAACGCTCTCAATGTTTCCGCCTCGAAATCCGGCCTCGTCAACTACTCACTCAGTGCCTATGTGAACGGCCAGAGAGTTCCGCTCATTGTAGGAGGTCTGGATGCCTTCGAAACTCCCACCAGCGTTGCCGGGGCGACCACACTCCAGTTAAAGACTCCGCTGGAGGCCGGTGATTGTGTGCAGGTTCTGGAATTCGAGACAGGCAAACAACCGCCTTCTTCCGATAATCTCGCGGTCAAAGATAAAGCCTGTGCCGCTACAGAGGATTTGATAGGCCCGACGTTCTCCCGCTCGAAAGCCGCAAATACGGACGCTTTCTTTGATTTCGGTCGAATTCACACCGAACTCGCTGCGGGGACGCTGTTTAGTTTTGACGGCGGGAACTTCTCTCAGCCCAGTGTCTTCCTCGGGCTAAAGGCGAACCGCAACTGGTATTGGAAGGGCATGAGTTTGAGGCAGGGCGCGTCCCACATGACGCCTGCGCGGCGCATCATGTTTGACACCTTCTTTGAGGCTCGTCTCACCACCATCCCGGTGGCGTCCTGCCCGGCTGCCACGCCCGCTGCTACCGCTACCCCCGCTCCGGCACCTGTGGCCAAAGCCGTTGGAACAGACGCCTCTGGCGCACCTGCACCCGCTGCTCCGTCTGACCCCTGCCCGAAGTCTGGTGTCGTCACCACCAACGTCCAGTCGGTCCTTGCCTCGCCAAAAGCCGGTGAGTGGATCGGGGGCGCCAGCATCCCATTCGTGCTCACAACCTGGCAGTTTGGCTCCAGGCCTTACGGTTTCTCCCTCGGGCCGATCGCCAAGGTCGGCTTCATCACCCCTGTCGGTTCGCAGACGACGGGCACAACGCAGCCGACGAGCAACCACTCTTTCTACACGAACTACGGCTTTGGTACCCGCATGGGCTTCCACAAACTGACCCCCACCAGCGATACTTCGCCCGAAACCCTCTCCTACATCGATGTGCTCACTGGCCGCTACAGCAATTTCGACAACAACCCGTACCCACTGGATTTCACGTACCGCTACAGCCGTCCGTGGCGCTTCAATGTCGAAGGTCTGCTGCGGCTTCCATCGACGCCCTTCTACATGGGTTTCAGCGCCAACGTTCACCAGAACTTCGGCCTTGGCAACTCAAAGACCGTCGATAACGCCCGCGACGATCTGCGCTTCTTCTTCGGAGCAAAATTCGACGCCGGAAAGCTGTTCGAGACGTTGAAGCTCCAGTAACCCAACCCGGCACAGGCCGCTCCGGCTAAATCTGGAGCGGCCACAACGCAGTGAACTTGATTTGTGATCGTTTTTCAGGAGCGGGTAAATGACGACTGTCGGCGACAGAATCCTCGGAGGTATTCAGGTTCGTGTCTGGGAGTATTTCAGTGGCCTCAATGAGCCGAAGCGCTTGATCCGTCTCCGGCCCCATCTCGACAGTGAGCCCGAGTCACGGGATCGGCAAACTACTGCCAGGGTCCAAAAATGGACTGAATCCAGTCTGGAGACGCTCTCTTTGCTGGAATTGGCGCTCAGCATCGGCTGCCTGAAGCCGTCGGATCTCGACACCGCTCGCTGGAAGAATCTGATCCCCCAGGCTTTGCTCACTTCTCCCGCCCTTGCCCGCTTTGTCGATTACTACCTGTTTTTTGGGGTTCGTTTTCTTGCTGGCCGCATCGAAGCGAAAACCCAGGAGTCGGGCAGCACTTTCGCTCTTGCTTTCCCTCCCGTTGCACTCCCACCGGATCGGCCTGGCTCCCCGACCACGGACAAGCTGCTCACCAAATACCTGGGACTACAACAGGGAGATGCCGGTAATCCGGCACTACAGTTCCTCGACTCGTTGACTGCGATTCAACCGGACACCCCGAAGGTTGGTCAACCAAAAGCACTCAGCCAACACGTCGCATGGGAATTGTGGCTCCGCGGCTTGTATCCCGAGGCGGAGGCTAAATTTCACGCCAAAGCCGACCAGTTGGTGCGGTGGGTTGAAGCTCGCGTAGGCTTTTATCGGAGCGTGGAGGGCTTGCAGCCGGATGAAGCTCTTCGCCCCGCGTGGATGGCCAGAAATCCGCTCTCGGCCCGTTTTGCCATCAACGATCTCTATTGGCTGTCACGTATCCTCCATTGCGATGTTTCCAGCCTCGGGCAAGTAAGCTATTTCCCCAAAAAATCGCTCCTCGCGCAACTCGCAATCCATGCTGAGTTCGACGGGGACCCCGCTCGTGCCCAGAAGCTCCGCGAATATGAGCGACTTCTCCGCGCCGTTTTCGATTACGCCTGTGACACAATCCAAAACTCCGTCGAGCTGACCGAGGAGGCTCGCCCCTCTGAGCAGACCAACAAAGCATCGTCACCTACGGTTCATTGGCGAGCGGTCTTCGATGAAGAACTGATTGAGATCGGCCACCAGCGTCTCCAGCGCACGTCGCTGTCACGTCCCCCCGAGACAACTGTTTTGCCTCACCATCCTGGCTGGGCCCGCCGTATTATTAGCGGCGAATACCCTCACGAGGATGTAATTGGTCTCGCGTTCTCCGGAGGGGGGATTCGCAGCGCTACCTTTGGGCTGGGCGTTCTTGAGGGGCTTCAGGAATTTGATCTTCTTCGGGATGTCGATTATCTCTCCACGGTCTCCGGTGGTGGCTATATCGGTGCCTGGCTTGTGGGCAACGTAACACGTTCCTCCCACTGGCTTGGCAGATTGACCAATTGGGAGCAGTCCATCGCCCATCTTCGAAAATATGCCCGTTATCTGGCGCCACACAGTGGCTTATTCAGCGCCGACACCTGGACAGTTGCAGGCATCTGGCTGCGAAATGCCGTGCTGATCCAACTTACGGGCCTTGCCTGGCTCTTGTTTGCTCTCTGCTTCTGCTTCCTGCTGGAGCCTCTGTTCGTTGGCATCAGCGTATCCAGCCAGACCGAGAGCCCGGCCCGCTGGGTTACTGGTCTCCTGCTGCTTATTGCCGCTGTGGCCTCGGGCTACAGGCTTTATCGGGCAGATACTCCGGAACCGGCCAGGCCATCTCGCTGGTGGCGCGGCGAAAGCGGCGTCCTCTGGTGCATCGTGGTTCCCGCCTGGGCTGCAGCGTTTCTTACCGCCGCGCTGCTCTGGGCTGACGCCTCCGGTAACTCCACTCTGTCCCCCCTCTTCGCCGGGCGCACGCAGTTTTCAGAGATCCTGGCGGCGGCGCTCGGCCTCCAGGCTCCGCAAGGCAGCGGCACTTGGGACCAACTGATCAGTTCTCTCGGGATGGTTTCCAACTCTCCCTGGAAATCGCTCCTCGGCCTGATGTTTGCCCTGTTGACCGCCCTCGCAATGGTTTGTATGCGGCCCCGCGAGTTTCACGTTGGCTCGTGGAAAACGGTGCTCCCCGCCATCCTCGCGTGGCTGCGCAGCCTGGTCGCCAGTATCGCGTGCGCAGCCTTTTCCACGCTGGTTCTCTTCCTGGAATTCTGCGGTGTCATGTATCTGTTCCTCGGCTGGGTCAACACCCGCGTATCTCACTACGACTGGGCTGTCCCCGGCTGGGCTCTCCCGCCCGACCCTCGCTACCCCTGGTATGCCCTTGTCCTGGGACCCACGCTGTGTCTGGCTGCGGTCACCGTCGCCGTCGTCATCTTGATGGGCCTCTGTGGTCGCACCAGTTCTGAAAGTACCCGTGAGTGGTGGACGCGTCTCGGCTCCTGGCTGGGGATGTTCGGTCTGGCTTGGCTCATCCTCGCCGTAGCCGCCATTTTCGGGCCCTGGTGGGTGCTGCAGTTCGTCAATATTGACTGGGGTATTACGGCAGGCACAATAGTCAGCATTGTCGGTACCGTCGCCAGTGGCCTGGTCGCCGGGAATAGTTCAAAGACCAACGGGGCGTCTCAAGGCTCCGATGCCAAAATCGAGCTTTTGGCTCCGGTCGGCGCAGTAGTCTTTCTCGTGGTCGCACTGTTCGGAGTCGCAACGCTGTTGTACTCGTTCCTGCTCAATGTCGCTACCAGCGCCACCATGCTTCCCGCAGACTACTGGTCTGCGATGCGGGAAATTAGCCAGGGTCGATGGTGGGTCACTGGAACCGCCGCCGTCACACTGGCGCTCGGCCTTCTCTTCTCCTGGCGAGTGGAACTCAACATTTTCAGCCTCAATCACTTTTACCGAAATCGCCTCGTCCGCTGTTACCTTGGTGCGTCCGTTTTCTGGCCCCGCACCCGAACCCCCAACTCTTTTACCGGCTTCGATCCGAATGATGACATCCTGCTCAACAGCCTCCGGGCTGCTGAAGACCCGGAGAAACCCTTCCGCGGGCCCTTCCCTATAATCAACTGCTCCCTGAATCTCGGCGGTAGCGACGACCTCAGTGTGGTTACCCGCCAGAGCGCGTCTTTCTCTCTCTCTCCGCTGCACTGCGGTTCCAGCCGCGCCCGCGGGGTGTGCGACATGAAAGTAGATGGATCAGCGGTGCTCTTTTTTGTGGCTATATTCCTAACGTACTGATACGTTAGGAATGGAGGTGCCATTTGCCAGAGTCTCTTGTTGCGCTCGAACAGCAGCGCAGTGCCATTCTGT
>CAIYVZ010000125.1 GCA_903929755.1 uncultured Acidobacteriia bacterium | reverse complement strand
TATACAAGAATTAAGAGAGAACGCAAGCCTCAAATGCCAATCAGAATATGCCCAGGAACTCGCCCCGTCACACCACTGGCTAAAACAGCAATGAAATCAAATGTTTTCGCGCCTCAAGAACTTTGGTTGCGGAATCGCTGGATGAATACTGCATCGGGTGCCAGGCGTCACAGACCTTCTTCACGCGCTCCAGCCGCTCCGGCGTCCGCTAAAAGCCCTGCCCGGGATCCGCTTTCACGGGAAGATCTTTATCCAGGTACCAGCAAACATGCCTCGGCTATTTCAGCGCAGCTTCAATAGCGGCCGTGAGTTCTTTAGCGTCCGGCTCCACCGCTGAATCAAACTTCCGAATCACCTGGCCATCTTTGCCCACCAGATACTTCGTGAAATTCCACTCGGGCGCGCCAGCCGCTCCGGACAGATACTTGTAGAGCGGAATCTGATCACCGCCCGTCACGGAGACCTTCGACGCCATGGGAAATGTTACATGGTACGTACGGCTGCAGAAGGTCTTAATTTCGTCGTTGGTGCCAGGTTCCTGCCCGCCGAAGTTATTCGCCGGTACGCCCACCAGCACAAGCCCCTGAGCCCTGTACTTCTTGTACAAAAGCTCCAGACCTTCGTATTGAGGGGTGTAACCGCACTGGCTTGCGGTGTTGACAACCAAGACCACCTTCCCCTTGTAGTCCGAGAGAGGCATCTTCTGGCCATCAATCGTATTTAGTTCAAAATCGTGGATGTTCGCGGCATAAAGGGGCATCAGGACACAGGTAAGGGCAAGGGCGAGTTTGGTCATCACACCTTACAGAGTACGCCGAAGCGGTTCCGGATGCGGTAACCTAAAGCCGATATGAACAAAAAGGCACTCCTCCTGGGCGTCTTCTTCCCGCTGCTCATGGGCTCGACCGCCCTGCTGCGAACCCTGAACCGGCCCAGCATGGCGAATGTCCGCGCGGTGGATATCACCACGCTCCTGGGCTCGGGCATGTGTTTCGGAGCGGCCCTGGTCGCGCTGATCGCAGTCCTGCGACGGAAATTCTAGTCGCCGGCGACAGCGCGCGCGTAGTCGTCGGGAGTATCGATATCCTTAGCCGCGTCAGGACAATCCATCAACAGGCTCGCCTGCTGGTTCTTTAAGATGACGCCCTTGCAGCCCTGCTCCGGCGGCAAAGCGTGCAACTTCGGCCAGGCTTCGCGGGCGAAGAGGACCGGCACCCCCACAGTCCCCGAATACGTCGCCGCCACAATCGCGACGCCCGTTCTGGCCTGCTCTGAAATGAGAGTCCGAAAAAACGCCTCGCCCACAAAGGGCTGATCGGCCAGCGCCAGAATCGCCGCCTCCGCCGAACTGGCTTCAACCGCGCGAAGCCCGGTCTGGATCGACCCGCCCATCCCGGCAGCCCAGTTGTGATTGACCGCGGTCACCACAGGCAGCCCGGCCAGCGCGCCCTCCACGGCTTCGTGATTCGCGCCCAGCACCACCACCACCGGTGAACACCCCGCGGCCAGAGCCGTCTCCGCAACGTAGCGAACCAGAGGCTTGCCGCGAAACTGCAGCAACTGTTTCGCCTCGCCCATGCGAGAGGAACTCCCCGCCGCCAGCAAAATCAACGCACAATCAGCCATTCAATTCACAGTACGCCGGCTGCGCCGCTAACGGTCGAAACTCCGCGCGTCCCACTTCCAGAACCGGCGCATGCAACGAACCTTCACGAAGCCGCAATTCCCCGCCCTTGCGCGACATCAGCACCGCCTGAATCTCCGCCGTGATCGACAAGGCCACAGCTGCCGGCGCCTCCCCCCCCACATCCAGCCCCGCCGGCGCATGCAGGTTTTCCGGCGCAGCCAGACCGCACTCGTCCAGGAGTCGCTCCGCCCTGTTTTTTGGTCCCAGAACGCCCACATAGCGGGGGTTGTGTGCCAGCACCGCAGGCAGCAGGCGCAGATCCAGAGGATAGTTGTGCGTCATCAAAACAACCGCCGTGTCCTCATCAATCGAAAGTCCCCGCAAAGGAGCCTCGGCGCGGAACAACACCACCCTGTCGGCATCCGGAAAGTTCGCCGCACAGGCATAGGCGGGCCGACCATCGGCTATAGTCACGTGCCAGCCCAGTTGCTTCGAAATCGACACCAGGGGCCGGGCATCGTGGCCTGCGCCAAAGATCACCAACTTCTGCGGCGGCCCAAGCCACTCGACAAAAACCTCAAGCCCCGCCACATGCACGTAGCGGCTCCGGCGCTCCAGCCAGGCAAGCCGCAGATCCTCCCAAAGCAAAAGCGCCAGACCCGACTGGCCACAACGCTCCCCATCGAAAAATACCCGGCTGCCGGCCGCATAGTGCGTCTCCGCCGCCGAGGTTACCCGCACCAAAGTCGCCATCACCACCGGCGAATCCCGGCGCGCATCCAGATACGTAAGAGCTTCGTGAATCGCCGGCGTTTCCACTCTCTCCAGCATCACTTGCACCACGCCGTTGCAGCCCAGCCCAAACTCCCAAACCGCGTCGTCATCGGAAGTTGTGTCATAAACCCGCACCGAAGGCTCGCCGGACTCCGTCAGCCACCAGGCCTTCTTCGCCAGCTCCCCTTCCAGACAGCCGCCGCTTACCGATCCGATCCGTTTACCGTCGGGCAGCAGCAGCATGCGCGCACCGGGCCGCCGGTAAGCGGACCCGCTGACGTGGACCACGGAGGCGAGCACAGCTGACCTGTGCTCGCCCTGCAGACCACGCCAGGCTTCAAGAATGCTATGGAGTTCATTCACCTGGTTTGTCTCCCTTGATTTGTCCCCCGGTGCACCTAGTCGCTCATTGTCGCGTTCGGGAAGAACGGCAACGCGCGAACCCGCGTCTTGGTGGCAGCGTAGTAAGCGTTGGCCAGCGCCGGAGCAAATGTCGGCACCCCGAGTTCACCCACCCCGCCGATCACTTTTTTGCGATCGGAAGCCCCCGGATTCGGGATCAGTGTCACCGAAACCTGCGGCATTTCCGACGGCCGAATCATCCGGCTCTTGTTGAAGTTCTTGCTCTGCGCCGCACCGTTCACAAAGCTCTGGCGGCCATAGAGCGCCGCATTCAAACCATGCACCATGCCGCCTGTCAACTGCGCGTCAATCTGGCCAGGGTTCACCGCCAGATAGCAGTCCATGGCGATCGAGACAGAATTCACCTTTAGTCCGGTCGCAGTCACCGACGAGATCTCCACCACTTCAGCCACAATGCTGTTGAAAGCCGTGCCGATGGCGATTCCCCGATAGTGCCCCGCAGCCAGCGGCGTATTCCACCCCATCTTCGCCGCAGCATCCAGTACCGCAATCCAGCGCGGATCCGTCAACAGGCCCCGGCGGAATGTATACCCGTCCTGGCCGGCGGCAACCGCCAGTTCGTCCACCATCGATTCCACCGCAAACGTATTAATGGAAGCGCCTACGGAACGCCAAAAACCAACCGGGATCTGCGAGGGATGCGTCACGTATTCAGTGAGACGCGTGCCGAAATTGTACGGCAGCGCCTGCGAACCTTCAGACCCCTGGCTGTCCCCCGTTGGCCCCAACACCGCTCCCCGTTGCCCCAGAATCGAAGGCGAGATGTTGCGGTAAGACCAACCCAGCACTTGTCCGCTCGCGGTAAGTCCGGCTTTGGCATGAACCAGCGCCATCGGGCGGTACTGATCACGCGAAAAATCTTCCTCACGCGGCCACATAAGCTTCACGGGTTTCCCCACCACCATGGCCACCTGAATCGCCTGGCTGACGAAATCCACTTCTGCCTTGCGCCCCAGCCCACCGCCGAGATAAGTGGTATGGACGAGGATCTTATCCGAAGGCAGACTCGTCAGCGCCACCGCCAGGCTCATCACAGATTTGGCGGATTGCGTGGGCGCCCAGACTTCGCATTTCACGCCAGGAACATAATCTACCGTACAATTGAGAACTTCCATACAGGCATGCGAAACGTAAGGCAGCGTGTAGGTAGCGTCCACCACTTTGGAGGCACCGGCGATCGCTGCGTTCGCGGTGGCCGCGTTGCCTTCCACCGTATATAAAGTGCCGGGGCCGTTGGCGGCGCCGACTGCGTATGGCGTCGCATTGGCTGCCAGAGCTTTGGCATCGGCCAGAAACTGAGCATCATTTAGCTGCGCCGCATTGGCGGGCAGCGTCCAGCTAACGCTAAGCTGCTTCGCCTTTTGCCACGTGTCCCAGGTATTCGGGCCCACAACGGCAACGGCGTTCACGTTGCCTACCGCTTCCAGGCCCCGGTTGGTGCCCGCCATTACTTTCGTTGGCACAACCTGGTATCCGGCCGGAGCCACGGGCGTCTTCGCCAGCGTGCCGCCAAACGACGGGCAGTGCTTAATCACCGCGTAGACCATATTAGGGACGCGAATATCCAGCCCGTAAATTGCGCTCCCGTCCACCTTGTGGGGGATATCAAAGCGCGGCATGGTCTTGCCGATCAGGCGGAACTGCGCATCCGGGACCAGCGGCACCACGGTTGGCAACGGCAGCGCGGAAGCCGCCAGCGCGACACTCCCATAAGTCCACGTTTTCCCGTCCGGAGTGTGCGTGATGATGCCGTTCGCTACCGTGAAGTTTGTCCGCGCGGTGTCCCCCGCAGACGTCATGGCTGCCTGCACCAGCATTTCACGAGCGGCGGCGGCCGCATCCCGCATCTTCCAGAAATTCCCCCGGATGACGCCGCTGCCCACCGTATTGATTGACGTCCCCACGGGCGCGGGTGACACCAGCGTGGGACCACCCTGAACCGTCGTCACCCGGGCATAATCCACCATCAAATCTTCGGCCAGAACCTGCGCCAAACCAGAGAAGGACCCCTGCCCCATCTCCGAAGACCCAATTGTCAGCGTAATGCTCTCATCGGCCCCAATCTGCAGCCAGCTGTTCACCGCAGTACCGCCCGTGGCCGCGTCGAGTTCGCCCATCCGGTTGAACTCCGGCAGGAAGAAAGCAAGCGTCAGCCCGGAGACCGCGCCGCCCAGGAATGAGCGGCGATCCATCGTTTCTTTTGTGAGTGTCTGCATCGTGTTCTCCGGGTTACAGTTTGCTGCAGGCGTTCTTGATCCGCCCGTAAGTGCCACAAACGCAGAGGTTCTGCACCTCATTGGAAATACTTGTCCCGTGGTGGCCGGCCTGCATGGCGCCGGCTACCGCCATCAGCATGCCCGACTGGCAATAGCCGCACTGCGGCACCTGATTCGCGATCCACGCCTTCTGCGCCGGATGACTGGCATTCGGCGACAGGCCCTCAATCGTCACAATCTTGCGCCCCACAGCGGAGGAAACATCAAGATCACAAGACTTTTCCGGCTGGCCGTCCACCAGTACCGTACAGGCGCCGCAAATTTCAATGCCGCACCCATACTTGGTCCCGGTTAGACCCAGCAGGTCCCGTAAGACCCACAAAAGAGGCATACTACCGTCACTTACCGTGACTGTACGCGCTTGTCCGTTTACATTGAGTGTCAGAGTCACTCGTTCCTCCTCGAATCGACCGACACCAGAACTTACAGAACTGGCGTCAGTACAGTAGGGGAAGGTCAGACCCTCACAAAATATACCTCTCGCGGATTTTCTTAAATTTTTTCCCAGTCAAGGACGATCTTCCCGGAGTTGCCCAACTTCATCAGGTCGAAAGCTTCCTGGAAATCCCGGTAGCCGAAGCGGTGCGTGATCACCGGCGCAATATTCAGCCCCGATTCCAGCATCACCGTCATCTTGTACCAGGTTTCGTACATCTCCCGGCCGTAGATCCCCTGGATTGTCAGCATATTGAAGATCACCAGGTTCCAATCGATGGAGATCTCGTTTGGGGGAATCCCCAGCATGGCGATCCTGCCACCGTGCGACATATTGGTCAACATGTCACGGAAGGCAGCTCCGTTGCCGGACATCTCCAGCCCAACGTCGAACCCTTCGGCCATCCCCAACTGTTTCTGCACATCCGCCAGACTCTGCTCGCGAGGATCGACCGCCAGGCTGACCCCCACCTTCCGCGCCAGTTCCAGCCGGTAAGGATTCAGGTCTGTGATCACGACATGCCGTGCGCCGGCGTGTTTCGCTACCGCCGCCGCCATAATGCCGATCGGCCCCGCACCCGTCACCAGTACATCTTCACCCAGAACCGGGAACGCCAGCGCGGTGTGGACCGCATTCCCAAACGGGTCAAAGATACCGGCAATTTCAGGGTCCACATCCGGCTTATGCACCCAAACGTTCGTCATCGGCAGCGAAATGTACTCGGCAAAAGCCCCGGCCCGGTTCACCCCCACGCCGCTGGTATGCGCGCACAAATGCCGCCGCCCCGCCAGGCAATTCCGGCATCGTCCGCAAACCACATGGCCTTCGCCTGAAACCATCTGGCCCGGAAAAAAATCCATCACATTCCCGCCCACCGCCACAATCTCGCCCATAAACTCGTGGCCAATCGCCATCGGAGTCTTAATGGTCTTCGCGGCCCACGCGTCCCAGTTCATGATGTGGATATCGGTTCCGCAAATTGCCGCCTTGCGGACACGAATCAGGACATCATTGATCCCGAGTTGCGGGATTGATACGTCTTCAAGCCAGAGCCCAGGTTCGGGTCTGCTCTTCACTAACGCTTTCATTAAGCCTGTAGGCTGCATAGCTTTATGTTACGGCTGCCAATTGCGAAAGAGAAGCAAGCGCCTGCCACAATGGACAGAATGCCACCGGATGCAGAGAGTCACGCAGGACAGGAAGAGGCCAGCCAGGGCGAGCAGGAACCCCCGCCCTTTCTCGGGCGCTGGCGGAACCTCTATATCGTTATCCTCGCCTGGCTTACCTTTCTGATCTTCCTGTTCTACCGCTTCACCGAGTACTTCTCATGAGCACACTCGACTGGGTCGTGATGGTCCTCACCATCATTGGTATCCCGGCCTTTGGCCTGTGGCGCGCACGCGCGTCTCAAACCGTCAATCAGTACCTCCTCGCGGGTAAGACCATGCCCTGGTACGCGATGGGCCTCTCCATCATGGCCACCCAGGCCTCTGCCATCACCTTCATCGCCACCACTGGCCAGGCTTACGTGGACGGTATGCGCTTCGTCCAGTTCTACTTTGGACTCCCCGTCGCCATGGTCATCCTCTCGGCCACCGCCGTCCCCATCTTCCACAAATCCGGCGTCTACACCGCCTACGAGTACCTGGAAAAACGCTTCGACGCCAAAACCCGCGCCCTCGCCGCCGTCGTCTTTCTCATCCAGCGCGGCATGGCCGTTGGCGTCTCCCTCTACGCGCCCGCCATCGTCCTCAGCGTCATCTTTGGCTGGGAAGACCGCATCACCACCTTCTTCATCGGTGCCCTCTGCGTCATCTACACCACCAAAGGCGGCATCAAAGCCGTCACGTGGACCGACGTTCTGCAGATGTCCATCATCTTCTCCGGCCTGATTCTGGGCCTGACCACCGTCATCTCGCTGCTCCCGCACGGCATCAGTTTTCCCGATGCTGTTTACCTCGCCGGAGCCATCGGCAAGCTCAATGCCGTTGACCTTCACTTCGACCCCAATAACCGCTATAACATCTGGAGCGGCCTGATCGGCGGGTCATTCCTGGCGCTCGGCTACTTCGGCGGAGACCAGTCCCAGGTCCAGCGCTACCTGACGGGCAAATCCATCGCGCAGAGCCGGCTCAGTCTCCTCTTCAACGCCGTGGCGAAGGTCCCGATGCAGTTCTTCATCCTCTTCGTCGGAACCATGGTCTTCGTGTTTTATCTCTTCATCCAGCCCCCGATGCTGTTTGAAAAGACCGCCCAGGCAGCACTGGAAAAGGCCCCCGGCTATGGCCAGATTCACCAGCAATTCGACGAAGCCTGGCACCACCGCCAGCGCGCCGCCGAGGCCGTCGCCACTGCCCGGAAAGCCACCGACCCTGCCGTGCTGGACAAGGCCGTTGCCGACTACCGCGCCGCCCACAAAGACGTAACCGCCGCCCGCAACTCCGGCATCAAACTCCTCGAAAAAACCGGCCACGGCACCTTCAACGACACCAACTATATCTTCCTGTCTTTCGTCACGAAGTACTTCCCGGCAGGCTTTATCGGTCTCGTCATCGCCGTGATTCTGACCGCCGCCATGTCTTCCAGTTCCGGCGAGCTCAATTCGCTCGCCACCGTCAGCGTGATGGATATCTACCGCCGTCACGTTCGGCCGGAGGCCACGGACCTCCACTACCTTACGGTCTCGCGCTGGTCCACGGCCGGCTGGGGCCTGTGGGCCGTCATCTTCGCTCAATACGCCAAGCACCTGGGCTCCCTGGTGGAGGCCGTTAATCAGGTGGGTTCGTTCTTTTACCCTGTCCTGCTGGGCGTTTTCGCCCTCGCATTCCTCTTCCCGAAAGTTCGGGGCGGCTCAGCGTTCTGGGCCATGCTGGCCGCCGAGGTGGCGATTATTGCGCTGGCGCTTTTTACCAAAATCGCCTTCCTTTGGTACAACGTCATCGGCACCCTGGTGGTAATCATCCTGGGAGTCATCATCGCGGCCATGCAGCCCGCGCCCCCACCGAAAGCCAGCATATTCTCATCGAAGGATGAGCCTGCGGAGGGCTGAAGAGGCTGGTGCCAGTGGAGAGCAAATAGCCGAGTTACCGTGTAGTGAACGGAATCAGCCGGCAATTCCATCGCCTTCCTCCCTGTCGGAAACGCCTCGAGCTGACTCCGGCTTTCTTACGCCCTTCCGTGCCGTTCATGCGCATCAGCAAGCCCCGGCCTCCAGCCACTTTTCCTCAGGCTTATAGCATATTCTCATCGAAGGATGAGCCTGAGCGGGGGCTGACGAGGCGTGGAGCGGGGAAGTCCTTTCCGTTTGGGTTTTGAGGTAATGCGGTGTGCCTTTGCATGTGCCGCTGAGAGCAAACAAGCT
>CAIYVZ010000124.1 GCA_903929755.1 uncultured Acidobacteriia bacterium | reverse complement strand
TATACAAGAATTAAGAGAGAACGCAAGCCTCAAATGCCAATCAGAATATGCCCAGGAACTCGCCCCGTCACACCACTGGCTAAAACAGCAATGAAATCAAATGTTTTCGCGCCTCAAGAACTTTGGTTGCGGAATCGCTGGCAGCTTCCAGCGACAGTGGCGTTCCAGGCCGGACGCCCTCCCCTTTTGACCAATTTGTGCCACCGTTCGATATTTTCAAGCGGTTGCTGCCAGGGACAACCGGAATGGCAACCTAAGTACTTTCGGAGTGTTGCATCCCTCCGCAACCAGACAACCGCTTCCTCTTAGATCGTCGCCAGCAACTCGTACTTCGCCGCCAGCGGCTGGACAATCCTTCTTCGTCCGTGGCCCGGATTGATCTCTTCGTAAGTCTTGACGAGGCCAAACGCCGCCAGCAATTTGACATCGCGTTTGATTGCCGACGGATCTCTTTTCAGCAGGCGGGCCAGATCCGAGACAGGGGCCGGTTGTTGGCGCACAGCCTGCAAGATCCCCACTCTTTGGGCCGTCAGCAACTGAAGCAGGTCAGCCGGGTCTTCGAACGTCAAGCGCATTTCAACGGGGAGAGTTTCCCCCTTGTCGAGCTTTCGGGCTCGGGCCAAAGACCGTTCGAAGAAGGCTTCCGTTGTTCCGGTGGCTACGCTGAAGTTACTAGCTGGTTTCTTCATCTTCTCTTCTCCACAGGTCCTGTACTTCCTGATAGAACCGAGCCGCTAACGATTCGTAATCGCCGAATGGAATCGCCTCGACTTCACCCATAAAGTGCCGGTGATGGTACCCGTGATTATTGTCATAGCCGAGCACCCTGCCGTTATCCGCCACGCAAACAAGAGGGTTAATGTACGCCAGGTTATATCTGGTGACTTCGCCACGGCTTGTCTGCCAAACTTCCTCTCGCAGGCTCGCTCCGCGTCGGGGGCGCTTCAGGGCAATCCGCTCGTCAATGACTTTCTGCCCGGAAGAACCCGTTGGCGGTGCTTTCGCCACACCTCCGAATTTACCACAGGTGGGACCTTAAATCACATACCTGTAGCATCGGGATCCCGGTGCCGCCCGTCGTCAACCCAGCCCGGTTCACCTCCACATTCCCACGGATCACAAGCAGCCACCCAAACCGCTTCGCATCCGGGTTCGCATAGGGGATAAGCCGAGCTGCCCTTTACCGGATCGGGCCGGTACCAGCGACAACACCACTGACAGCGATTCCGACGTCACCACTGGCCTTTGCAGACGCTCAGTGAAGTCCGTGCGGATCGGACGATATCTTCTACCCGTTCAAGCAGTTGCCTTCGATTTCGAGGCGAAACGGCAACTTGAGTACGTTCGGAGCGTTGCGGCCGCCGCAACCAGGCAAAGAGAACGCTATGCCGCTGCGGTAGCCCGCTCTGGCCTGGGGACCAGCGTTCTCAACAGCAGCCAGCCAGCCAGCGGAGGCAGGGCGACCAGCCAGCAGACCTGCTGAAAACCGCCAAAGTGATCCACCAGGGCGCCGATGCGCGGTGAAATCACCATCTGCAGGAGCCCGTACGCAAATACCAGCGCCGAAATCGCGGTGCCGGCGTTGGCACCGCCCCAGATATCGACCGGAATCGTGTACAGATTCACAGAGCCCGCCGTCACCCAGAAATAGCTCATGGCGATGATGAGGGTTGCCCAGAGCGGCGACGGGGCATGCGGCGCGGCAATCGTTACCAGGCACCCCACCGCGCTCACCAGAGTGCAGGTCACGCGGGCACGTACAGCGTGACCACCCCGAGACATCAGCCGCATGGACAGCCAGCCTCCCGCGAAGGCTCCCAGCGTGGAAGCCACGGGCGGAAACCAGGCGAAGTGGTTGGCCTCCGCCGCCGTCATCCCGAAAGTCTGCTTCAAGAAGATGGTGGTCCAGTTGGACCAAAGCGTGTAGATCCCCATCCAGAGAAGGTTGGCCACGGCGAGGCGCAGCAAGCGCGAATCGCGGAGGATCGCCAGAGATTGGGTTCGATTTTTCTGCTGCGGAATGTCCTCGTATGCCGGAATTTTGCGGCGGACGAAGATCCAGAGCGGAATCCAGAGAAGGCCGAAGGCGGCGCAGAGAAAGAAGGGCGTTCGCCAGTCGGCGAAGTGAGCGACGAGCAACGGTGCCGCAACGCCTCCAATGCTCAGCCCTACCTGCGTCATCGCCGCTCCCAAAGCTCGATTCTTCGGCTCCAGATAGATGGCGTTGAGCTTGCCTGCGGCGGGCACTCCGGCAGACTCCCAGATCCCCAAAAACGAACGAGCTCCGAGGAGTTGCAGAAACGTTCTGCTCCACCCCGCGAGAGCGGCGGCTACAGACCAGAGGCCAACGGCTAAGACGATGCCGGTTTCCAGACCCAGCCGGTCAAGAAACCAGCCAATAGCGGGTGAGGCAAGCGCGTAAGACAGCGCGAACGCCGACAGGAGCCAGCCGTAACCTTCGTTGCTGAGATGGAACTCTGCGCGAATAGCGGGAGCCGCCGCGGCGAGCAGCAACCTGTCGAGATAGTTCCAGGTGGAGGCGAGAGCAAAGACCGCAACCGCCACCCAGCGCAGC
Organism: uncultured Acidobacteriia bacterium; assembly: GCA_903929755.1. Lineage (GTDB taxonomy): Bacteria > Acidobacteriota > Terriglobia > Bryobacterales > Bryobacteraceae > BOG-234. The sequence continues at coordinate 19,876 of CAIYVZ010000124.1, read as the reverse complement.
TTCAACGCAGGATCCGGTAGAGGTTGCTGTAGTCGTCGGTCCACATCTTCAGCCCCTGAACGGGCTTAATAGTTTCGGCGTCTTTGTACTCGGAATGATCAAAGAAACCCTGGCGTGAAGTGACAAGAACCCAGTCCGAAGTGGTCTCTTCGGTATTGTCGCGCTCCTCGGGCTCGAACGCGATATTCTTCGCGATCTTGCCGAATTCCTTCGCGGCCATGTCAACCACGGGCGCGAGCGAAAGGTAGCGGTTGGAAACGTGGACAGCAAGAACTCCGTCCGGCTTCAGATGACGCCAGTAAAGGGCATAAGCCTCGCGGGTGAGCAGGTGGACCGGAATCGCATCCCCGGAGAACGCGTCCACTGCGAGGACATCGAATTTCCTTGACGGCTCCCGTTCCAGCGAGAGACGCGCGTCTCCCATCACAACCTCGTGGGGAGCCATGCAGAACTTCAGGAAGGTGAACTGCGTCTGAGCTATGCGAAGAACATTGGGGTTGATCTCGTAGATCGTGTAGTTATCGACAGGCCGCGCGTAGGTGGCCAGCGTGCCCGCGCCCAGGCCAATGACGCCGACCGCCATGGGGCCTTCGTTCTGCAGGGTCTGAATCGCCAGGCCCACGCCGGATTTGCGGGCGTAGTACGTGGTGGGGAACCGTTGATTCTGCGGCCAGAGGAACTGCTCGCCGTGGTCGATAATCCCGTGGCGCAGAACGCGCGCCGGCCCCATGTTGCCGTCGGTGGATTGATCGTGAACCACCAGCGCGCCGTAGAAATTGCGGGCCAAAACACGTGATTCGCTGAAGCTCTTCCAGGTGTCCCGGGCCAGAAAGCCGGTGATACCGAGGGCGAGACCTGCGGCGACTGCGGTAATCACCAGGCTGTCATCCAGGGAACCTCTGGTTCGCCAAAGAAGATAGAGCGCCAGAGCCATGGTGCCGGAGAGCAGGACAACCGTATCGTGAGGCCCGTTGAGGAAGGCCAGACCTGAGAAAAACTTCCACTGCGCGATCCGAAAAACTGCATAACCAGCCAGGCCGGCAATCAGAACACAAACAACTACCTTGTCATAGAGAGTGTCCAGAAAATTGTTGGACGCCACAACTTCCGCCGTCTTCGGTTTCCGGCTGGAAATGAGCAGGTAGAGGAGCAGGAAGCCCGTCAGGACGATCACGACCGGCAGATCGTAGAGGGCGTTCAGGAGGTAAGGCGCCGCAAAGCCGATCAGCAAGCCACCGATCGCCCCTCCGACCGAAACCATCAGGTAGAACGAGGTCAGATAGGCGGGAGAAGGACGCCGAACAGCGAGTTCACCGTGGCACACCATGAACAGGATGAAGAGGCTGACGCAGAAGAAGGAAACCGCCATCCGCAAATCTGAAATCTGGCCATTGTCGGAAATAGCGTAGGCGATGGACGGGACGGCGATGGCGCCCAGGCGAGCGAAGAGCCACCGCTTGTACCAGCGATCGCTGTCGAAGCAGAGGATGAAGCTAAGCAGGTAGAGACTGAGCGGCAGGACCCACAGGAACGGGATGGCGGCAACGTTCTGCGTCAAGTGATTCGTGACGGCCAGCAGCAGCGCGGAGGCGCACGCCGCCAGCGTCATCCAAAGCACCCGGTCACCCATAGTGGGAGCCGGTCCCGTGGTTTCCGGCATGGTGTCGGACGCGGAACTGGTGCCGGAACGAGCGCGGAAAGCCACGATGGTGCAAAGGATGGCGAATGTTGCGTACGCGCCGGACCACATCCAGGCCTGGTGGTGATTCGTGAGCCAGGGCTCCACGAAGACCGGGTAAGCGAGCAGCCCGAGCATGGAACCCGCGTTGGAGAGCGCGAAGAAACGGTACGGCATCGCGCCACCATTGGCGCGCGAGTACCAGGTCTGCAAAAGAGGACTAGTGGAAGAGAGCAGGAAATAAGGCAGGCCGACCGTGGCTGTCAGCAGACCGAGAATGCGGAGCAGTGGGTCTCCGGGAGTGCTCGGCTTCCAGAATTCGCTGGGCAGGATAGGCAGCGAGAGGAAACTGAGGGCGAGCAGCCCAGCGTGAATCATCACCTGGCGGCTGCCTTTCATGCCGTTCAGCCAGTGGGCGTAGGCGTAACCGCCGAGCAGCGCCATCTGAAAGAAGAGCATGCAACTGGTCCAAACGGCTGCAGAGCCGCCGAACCAGGGCAGGATGAGCTTGGCAATGAGAGGCTGAATCTGAAAGAGCAGGAAGGCGCTCAGAAGAATGGTGAGGGCGAAGAAAATCGCCGGAACTCGGGGCCTGGCCCCAGTGTTATTTGTAGGCTGCAATGCCAGTTACTCTTTCGCCGATGACCAGGGCATGGATGTGATCGGTCCCCTCGTACGTTTTCACGGTTTCGAGGTTACACAGGTGACGCATTACAGGATACTCATCTGTGATGCCATTGGCACCCAGGAGATCGCGGCTGAGGCGGGCACAATCGAGCGCGATGGCAACATTGTTCCGCTTCAGCATGGAGATGTGGGCGGCTTCCAGTTTGCCCAGGTCTTTTAACCGGCCGCAATGCAGGGCCAGGAGCTGGGCTTTGGTGATCTCGGTGATCATCTGCGCCAGTTTTTCCTGAACCAGCTGGTGGCTGGCGATGGGCTTGCCGTCGAACTGTTTGCGCAGCACGGTATAGGAGCGCGCCGTTTCATAGCAGTCCATGGCGGCGCCGATAACGCCCCAGCCGATGCCGAACCGCGCCTGGGATAAGCAACCAAGCGGCCCCTTCAGGCCCGCAGCGCCGGGCAGCATCGCCGAATCCGGAACCCTGCAGTCGCCCAAAGCGAGGCTGGAGGTCACCGAAGCGCGCATCGATAATTTGCCGTGAATATCGGAGGTGGTGAAGCCGGGCGTGCCTCTCTCCACAAGGAAACCACGAATACCTTCGGGCGCTCGTGCCCAGACGATCGCGATATCGGCAACAGAACCGTTCGTAATCCAGGTTTTTTCGCCGTTCAGGACCCAATTGACACCGTCGCGAACAGCCGTGGTCCGCATGCCGGCGGGGTTCGAACCAAAATCAGGCTCCGTGAGGCCGAAGCACCCCAGCGCTTTACCCGACTGCAATTGGGGCAGCCAGCGGCTTTTCTGATCCTCCGAACCGTAGGTCAGAATCGGGTACATCACCAGCGCGCCCTGCACGGAGACGAAGCTGCGCAGCCCGGAATCGATGCGTTCCAGTTCCTGCATGACGAGACCGTATTCCACGTTGCTCATCCCGGCGCAGCCGTAGCCTTCCAGATTTGCGCCCAGGAAGCCGAGGTCGGCCATTTCCGAAACCAGTTCCCTGGGGAAACGGCCGTCGCGGAAACAGTCGCGAATCAGCGGCGCGGCGCGCTCGTCGGCAAAGCGGCGCGCGGTACGGCGCACCAGCAGTTCCTGTTCGGAGAACTGCGAATCGAGTAGAAGATAGTCAACGCCCGAAAACATCATAGTCGCTCAGCATAATGGCTCTTTCGATTCTAGCTGGCGGCAACGCAGGCGAACTGATATCATGCGTTTCGCTCATGTGGCAACATAATTACCTTCCCGTTGGCAACAGCCTGGCGCTTTCTTCGCTTGTGGCCGCCATTCCCATCTTCACGATCCTGCTTATGCTGGCCGTGGTTAAAAAAGCGCCCTGGATATCCGCGCTGACTGGCTTGGCGACCGCCTCGCTTGTCGCGTTGTTCGTCTACGGCATGCCCGCGCCTCTGCTGGTGACCACCGTCTTCTACGGAGCGGCGCAGGGCCTGTTCCCCATCGGCTGGGTGGTATTTACAGCCGTTCTGCTCTACAACCTGACGGTAAAGACAGGAAAATTTGAAATAGTGAAGAACTCTATCGGCAACCTGACCGACGATCGACGCCTCCAGGCGCTACTGATTGCCTTCGCGTTTGGTGCGTTCATAGAAGGTGCCGCAGGTTTCGGAACGCCCGTCGCGGTGGCCTCGGCCATGCTGACCGGACTCGGTTTCGCGCCGTTCTACGCCGGCGGCATTTGCCTGCTGGCGAACACTGCCCCCGTCGCGTTTGGCTCCATTGGCATCCCGATTTTGACGCTGTGGCGCGTCACTGGTCTGCCTCTGGCCAGCCTGAGCGCCGGCGTGGGGCGAATTTGCGCTCCCATTTCGATCATCGTTCCGTCCTATCTGATGCTGGTGATGGGAGGCTGGAAAGCACTCCGGGGTGTCCTGCCCGCCGCGATTTTCTGCGGGGTGGCGTTTGGTGGCGTACAGTTCCTGGTTTCGAACTTCATGGGCCCGGATCTGGTGGATATCCTGTCGTCGCTCTCGGCGCTGGGCGGTCTGGTCATTTTTCTGAAGTTCTGGAAACCGAAAGATACCTTCCACATGGAAGGTGACGGTCCCATTGCACCTCGTCCGAAGGTCTCCACGGGCGACACGCTGCTCGCCTGGTCGCCCTTCATCCTGCTGGTGGTCTGCGTTCTGGTGTGGGGGATGCTCAAGCCGACACTGAACAAACAGAGCATTGTGTTCGAATGGCCCGGCTTGCACAACCTGGTGCAAACAATGCCCCCGGTGAGCGCGAAAGCAGCTCCGTATGCGGCGAAATACCCCTTCGACTGGTTGTCGGCGGCGGGCACAGCCTGCCTGATTTCCGTGGTTCTGTCGGCGCTGGTGCTAAAGGTTTCGCTCGGTACTCTTTGGGAGGTTTTGAGCAGCACGGTACGCCAGTTGATCTTCGCCGAGCTGACCATCGCCACCATGCTGGGTCTCGCGATCCTGATGAACTACTCGGGCGCGACCGGCACGCTGGGCCTGGCATTTGCCGGCACCGGCGTCATCTTCCCCTTCTTTAGCGCGCTGCTGGGATGGCTGGGCGTCTTCCTGACGGGCAGCGATACTTCAGCTAATGCCTTGTTCGGCAACCTTCAGGTGGTGACAGCCCATCAGCTCAACATGAACGCGGTCCTGATGGCATCGGCCAACTCCAGTGGTGGCGTAATGGGCAAGATGATCAGCCTGCACAGTATCGCCGTCGCCTCGGCCGCGACGGCCATGAGCAGCCAGGACGAGACGAAGTTGTTCCGGTTCACGCTGAAGCACAGCATCTTCCTGGCCAGTATGATCGGCCTGGTTGTGATGTTCTACGCTTACGTCATGCCCGGCTGGGCCCCATAAATCTCTGGCAGGCTTGAGGACAAAAAGACCACAGCAACCTCCAGGCGGAAGTTCTCGCCTGGTTTTCGTCGCCGACATACATATGCATTGAAATACTCTCTCAGGACGACGTTTTCCCCCGACTCCAGACACGGCTAGACGATTACCAGAACAAGGGAACGGAGAACGTCTGGGTTTTGGACCCGGAGAGTCGGCGGGGATGGGTGCTCACAAGGGAGGTGCCCTGGAGGCGTTGGACGGGATCCTTCGGACAGTTGATGGCAGGGTCGAGATGCTTGGCACTGACCTTTTCCGGGGAGATCCGGATTAGGGCCTCGTCCAGAACATTTTTCGCGCGGAATTGAAAGGAAAACGTATCGGCGACCTGACGGCCAATGATCTTGAATTCATGCATGGGCGTTGCCCAGTTCGCGCCTGTACCATAACCAGCCACGAGGCTCTGTGGGGTTCCGGGCATCCCCAGTCAGGGCAGTAGCGGCAGTAACTTTATTTGGCTGTACCGAACAAAATCGGATGTGTTGTGGGTCAGAAGCCACGAGATTCCGAAGTGTTCCATAGTTGCCACGATATTGGCATCGTGGATTTGCTTACCCTGAATAGTTTTCGACTGCACAAGCTTGAGTAGACGCGCCGTAACGGACGAATCTTCGTTCGCAACCTGAAATTTCGCTTCGAACTGCTGAACCACCTGTACCAGAGAAGAAGGCGTCGGGGCTGGCATGATCGCACCGGGCCTTGTTGTCGCCGAGAGAAATTCGCGCAGAACCTGTCGACTCGTCCACAGGACGGTCCCCTGACGCTCAAGATCGGTCAGTCGAATTCTTGCCGCCGGGTGAAATGGTGACGACGGGAAAGTGGCGTAAATCAGAAGGTTTGTATCGACGAAGACAGCACTACCTTGAGTCGGCACCATAAATCTCTTCCCGGCGGAAAGTCATCCCGGGATCAGAGAATTGGCCTTCCAGTGTCAACAGAGAAGCAACCCCGCCATTCGGCGGATTGTTTCGTCCGGTTACCGGGCGCAGAATTACTGTGTCGCCATCGCGGTCCGCCGTGAGACGAGTGTGAGGCGCCGCAAGAATGAGTTCCGCTGGAATCAGGATCTGACCAGATTCATTGACCTCGACAATCATCGTATGAACGCCCTCGCTATTTAGATCCTATCGCGTTTGGGGTAGAGCCGTCTTCTTGAACTTCGCAGTCATCCGGCCTGAGTTCACGGGAAACCGAACAAGCTCTATCGCAACGGTTTATTCCTGGGCGTAACGGGAACCAGCGAGCCCTTTGCGCCTCCGGCTTTGACGTTGGCTGCTTTCTTAACCACAGCTTCTTTGACCGTAGCCCGCTTCGCCGCTTTCTTCGCCGGAGCTTCTTTCACTGCGGCCTTCCTCACCGTTGCCTTCTTCGCAAGAGCCTTCTTCGCCGGCGTCACAGCCTTCTTCACGATCCCCGGCAGCCGAACGGGCTTCTTTACAGTCGCCTTTTCCGGCGCGGCCTTCTTCGTAACTTTTGGCGCCGACATGGCTTCCGGCTGCGAGGCAGCCTTCGCCAAAACCCGCGCCTTCTTCTTTGCTGGGCTGGCAGGACTTGTCCCCGTACCCGCGCCAATCGCCGCGTCGCCCGGTGCCATATCCAGGCCGAAAATATCCGAAAGGTCGTCCTGTGCCATAACTCTGGACGAGGTGGCGCTGGCGGCAGCCAGCGGAACCCCGCGTCCGGCCTGGGCGATCAGGTCCTTTTGATCCACGCCCCGCAGCACGAAGAGCAACTCAGGTTTGTGGTCAAGCCTCGCTCCAACCCCGTAGAGCACTGCCGCGATGTGCTTGCACATGCCTGCGGAGTCGGGGCAGCTACAGCGGAGGCGAATTTCGCCGGGAGAGGGGAACAGGCCAGCCTTCTGCCGGCAGAGACGCTCCATCGTCCCCTTGGAAAACCGGCCCTGCAGCAGTTCCACCAGTGAATCAATGGCTCCCGCGCAATCCTCGCAAACAGACTTCCAGATCGTCTTAGGCAGCGGCGTGATGGTCAGCGAAACTTCGTACAGTTCCGAGCCACTGACGAGAGCCAGAATCGAGCCCGATGAGATCTGCAGATCCACCACGGAACCGTTGCGCACGTAGGTCCGCCCGCGGGGCAGCCGGTTCTCATAGTCGCTGTAGCTTTCCAGGTTTTCGCACCAGGCTTTGCCCCAGAAGGTCTTCGCGATGGTGCGGCCCTCCACGGTGACCGGCGTGATCACCTGGCCCGCCTTCCTGCGCTTGGCGACTTCACGCTCCGCCTTCCTGCGCCGAGCGGCGACCGAAACATAAGGACTGTATCCCCAGTAAGCCATAGCTACCTACGTCTCCTTCAGTGCTTTGTTGATATCCAGCGCGACCAGGCCAAGCAATTCATCATCCTTCATCTCGGTCAGCAGCAGTTCAGCGCCGCCTCCCAAAATATTCTGCGACAGATTACGTTTTGACTCGATGAGCAAGTCAATTTTATCTTCCAGCGTGCCGCGGCAAACGAATTTGTGAACCAGCACGTTCTTCGTTTGGCCGATGCGGAACGCGCGATCAGTGGCCTGATTTTCAACAGCCGGATTCCACCAGCGGTCGAAATGGACGACGTGAGATGCAGCCGTAAGATTCAACCCGGAGCCACCCGCCTTGAGCGACAGAATGAAGAAGCCAATCGACTCGTCGTCCTGAAAGCGGCGGACCAGATTCTTGCGCTCCTTCACCTCGGTTCCGCCGTGAAGCACCAGGCCGGGGCGCTGAAAGATCGACCCCAGGAACGCGGCAAGAGGCTCAATAATCTCCCGGAACTGAGTGAACACCAGCATTTTTTCCTGCCGGGCCGCGATCACCTCGGCGATGTCCCTCAACCTTGCCAGCTTGCCGCTGTCGTTCTCGTTCCAAACACCATCCCCCAGCCATTGCGACGGGTGGTTGCAGATCTGCTTGAAGCGCATCAGGAAGGAAAGCACCAGGCCACGACGTTTGATCCCGTCGGCGACCCGGAGTTGCCCCGCCAGATCCTTCACCGACTGCTCGTAAAGTGCGGCCTGCGGGCGGCTGAGCGGGCACCAGACCTTGAGTTCGGTCTTGTCCGGCAGGTCGGCGATGACGGTCTTGTCCGTCTTCAGGCGCCGCAGAATGTAAGGCCGGACAAGTTCACGCAGGGGGCGAAAGCCATCCGGCTGCGTGGCAATTCGCTTCATGAAACCGGTAAATTCCTTCGCGGAGCCGAGGAGGCCGGGATTCACGAAATCGAAGATCGACCATAAATCCGACACGCGGTTCTCCACCGGTGTGCCGGTGAGCGCAATTCGCGAACCCGCCCGCAGTTTCTTTACGGCCCGGGTCTGCTTGGAGTCGGGATTTTTGATCGCCTGGGCTTCGTCAAGTACGACCACACGCCAGGAGAAGTCGGTGAGCCAGGGCAGCCGAAGCACCGTTCCGTAGCTGGTAATCACCAGGTCCACTTCGGCAAGCCGCGTCTGGGGCATGGCTTTGAGTTCCGCGGCCGGCAGCGCCGAAGGGTGCGCCACCAGCGCCCGCAGGCCGGGGGTAAAGCGCTCGATCTCGCTCGCCCAGTTGTCCAGCAGAGAGGCGGGTGCCACCAGCAACCCGGGCCGGTGTTCCTTGCCCGCCTGGCGTTTCAGGACCACCAGCAGGGAAAGCACCTGGAGGGTTTTGCCAAGCCCCATGTCGTCTGCCAGGCAGGCCCCGAGCCGGAGTTGCGACAGCAGGTAAAGCCAGCGCACGCCGGCCTGCTGATAGGGACGCAGGCCGCCGCGCAAACCGTCCCCCGGATCGACAGCCGCCAGACCCTCCGGCCCGCGCATGCCCTTCAATGTGGCCGCCAGCCAGGGCCCCGCCGAGACCTGCGACCATTGCGCGGTTTCGGCCGGGTCGCCATCGTCGCCCGCAATATTCGCGCTGGCCAGCAGCCGCATCGCTTCTGCAAAGCTGACGCCACCCTCAGCAGCCGAGCGCTCAATCTGCCCGAAGCGGTCCATCGTTTTCTGCAGTTGCTCGCGGTCGAGTTCGATCCAGCGGCCCCGAACCAGCGCCAGCCCATCGGACTGGGCCAGAAGTTCGCGGATTTCCGCTGCGGTTAGAGGTTCTCCATCCACCGTGACCTCGGTGCGGAAGTCGAGCATGGCATCGAGGCCAACGGAAACCGTGGCGGGTGGCCCGCCGCCCACGGTAGCCTTTACTCGCGGACGGGGAGGCCGGTTACCGGACCACGCGGCGGGCATTCGGACCACCACACCGGCAGCTTCGAGGACGGGGACGTCCCTCAGAAGACCGAGGGCCTCCCGGGGACTCCAGCGCAGGGGATGGAAGATTTCACCGCCGTCAACCATGGCCTTCAGCCAGGGACAAGCTTCAGCGGCGCGCTGCACGGGGAGCAGCAGGGAAAGCAGCCGAGCTTTACTGGCCGCTCCGGCGTACTCGCGGAGGGCCTGGCCCAGGGGCACGTGCTGTGGCTTGGCCTGGGCCTGCGCCGAGAGCCTGGTCGTGTAGGTAGCCAGAAACGCGAAGGGGGATTCTGGGTCTTTCTTATTTTCAGCCAGATTGAAATGCACCCGGCCGACCAGATTCCAGGCCGGATTGTGACGCTTCAGGAACTCCTGCACATCACAGTTCGCTTCACCCAGCTCGGTATCGAAGGCAGCGTCCAGCTGGTGCCAGAGGTGGCTGAGCGCGGCCACCGTGAGGTACTCGCTCCCCTGCATGGGAGGAGCGGAGAACGTGAGCCGCTCCAGTTGTTCGTCCGGAGGGCAAGGAACGCGCAGGCCCGGGGGCGGCACGTCGCCTCCCGCCTGATGGCATAGTCCGGCGATGTAGAGAGCCCCGAATTCATGCCACCAGGAGAGCAGCGGAGACTGGAACCCTGCGGTCCCGCCCGCGCCCAGCAGCAATATTCCATGCCCCGAACCGCGTTCAATGGCAGCGGCGAGCCGTGGGGTAAGTTCGGGATCGGCCTGTGCGGCGGAATCGTCGCGGCACATCACCAGGCGTCCGCGTGGGGTGAGACCAAGGGAGGTGAGACCAAGGGAGGTGAGACCAAGCGAATTCGGAGCAGGATTCATAGGTCATTGATCAGGCTAGCAGCCACCGGAAGGACATGCTATGCTCCGCCCATGAGTGTGTTGCCGCTCATTTCCGTGGAAGAGTATCTCTCAACTCTGTACCGGCCGGATTGCGATCTGGTGGACGGAGTTCTGATTGAACGCAACGTGGGACAAAAGGACCACAGCAAGCTCCAGGGCGAAGTTTTCGCCTGGTTCCGGACGCGCCGTCGCATGCTGCGCCTCAGCGCATTTGTTGAACAAAGAGTAAATGTTGGGCCGGGCCGATTCCGGGTTCCCGATATTTGCGTGGTTACGCTGCCCGAGCCAGACGAGCAGGTCTTTTCAGCTCCGACATACATCTGCATTGAAATTCTCTCTCCGGACGATTCCTTCCCCCGACTGCAAAACCGGCTGGATGACTACATCGCGAAGGGAACGGAAAACGTCTGGGTTCTGGATCCGGGGAGCCGCCGGGGGGGGGGCGGTTTCCAGAGATGGGCGTTTTGAAGCCCTGGCTGGAGTTCTGCGGACCAGGGACGGAAAGATCGACCTGCCCATCGCCGACCTGTTCCCGGAAGGTCCCCAATAGGCGCGAAGACCAAAACATATCCTTGTGATTATGTTTCGGATGACGGTAAATCGGACAGAAACAGCCAAGTTGTTTGACATCTCCCCCCCAGATCCGGTAGCCTAGGTAAGTTGAGCAGTAATCCAACGGAGTCGTGTGTTCATGAGTACGGTATTCCCCTCTAAGCCGGGCATCGAAAGACAGTGGCATATTATCGATGCCAACGATATAGTCCTCGGCAAACTCGCCAGTAAAGCCGCTAACCTTTTGATGGGTAAGCATAAGGCCACCTGGACACCATTTATCGATACGGGCGATCATGTGATCGTCGTTAACGCTGCGAAGGTTAAACTGACGGGCAGAAAGGATGCTCAGAAGGTTTACCGCCACTTCACCGGATACCCCGGTGGTTTGGTGGAGACCACCGCGCAGAAGGTTCGCGCGACGCGTCCCGCGCGTATGATCGAAGACGCTATTTCCGGTATGCTGCCCAAGACGAAACTTGGGAAGCAGATGTATCGGAAGCTCAAGGTCTACGCTGGCGACAAGCATCCGCACACCGCGCAGCAGCCCTCGGCACTCAGCATCTAATTGACTTGGGCCGCGTTGCGCGTCCAGTCTGAAGGAAAGGTATCAGAAGTTGCCAATAAAGAAAATTGAGCAGTATCTGGGGACCGGTCGACGCAAAAGAAGCGTCGCCCGCGTTTTCCTGCGGCCCGGTTCGGGCAAGATCACGGTCAATGGCCGTACGTTCGAGAACTACTTCCCGACTGAGACGAATCGCATTCCTGCAAAGCTCCCGCTGGTTACGACTGAGCAGGGTGATCGTTTTGACGTCCTGGTGCTCGCCAACGGTGGCGGAGTTTCGGGGCAGGCCGGCGCCATGCGCCTTGGCATTGCCCGGGCTCTGATCGCCTACAACGCTGAACTCCGCCCGATCCTGAAAAAGGCTGGCCTGTTGACGCGTGACCCCCGGCAGCACGAGCGCAAGAAGTACGGACAAAAAGGCGCACGTAAGCGCTTCCAGTTCTCGAAGCGCTAAACAAAAGTTTGTTGTTTGTGGTCGGGGTCTGGGTGCCACTCCTTCGGGAGAGGAAACCAGGCCCCGTTTCCGTTCGTCTGGAATCTCGTACGGCTCCTCCTGCATTCGACCCCGGCAAATCTCGCTTAGGATCGCCAAATGGGTTGTACTTAAATGCGGAACACTTCCCTTGTACTTCGGGACCCTCTTTCTGGGTGTGCACAGGACCGGCTTGGTTTTGCGGTTAGTTAATCAGGAGTAAAGTTTGCCTCAGATTTCCATGAAAGAATTGCTCGAAGCCGGCGTTCACTTCGGGCACCAGACCAAGCGCTGGAATCCAAAGATGAAAGAATACATCTTTGGCGAACGTAACGGGATCTACATCATCGACCTGCAGAAGACGCTGAAGCTCTTCAAAGATGCAGCTCGTTATGTTGTGGAAATGGCCGCACAGGGCAAGAACGTCCTGTTCGTCGGCACCAAGCGTCAGGCGCAGGAAGCTGTCGCCGAAGAAGCAACCCGTTGCCAGATGTACTATGTCAACAACCGCTGGCTCGGTGGCCTGCTGACCAACATGGTCACAGTGCAGAAGTCGATCAAGCGCCTGAAGGAACTCGAGCAGATGGCTGCCGAAGGCTCCTGGGGTGGCCGTCTCAAGAAAGAAATCGTCCGGATGGAACGCGAGCGCAAGCACCTCGACTCCAACCTGGCCGGTATCAAAGACATGCCGGGCCTGCCCGACGTGATCTTCATTATCGATTCGAACAAAGAAGGCATCGCCGTGAAGGAAGCCCGTCGTTTGGGTATCCCGGTTGTCGCCATTGTCGACACCAATTGCGATCCCGATGAAGTGGATTGGGTGATCCCGGGCAACGATGACGCTCTTCGCGCCATCCGCCTGTTCACCAGCAAGATCGCCGACGCTGTGATTGAAGGTCGCGCCCTTGCCACCGAACACGACTTCGCAGCCGAAAAGCTCATCACCGACGAAACCTCGGTGGAAGATCTGAGCGAAGATTCACAGTTCATGGACCCGAAGTACGCCGAACAGATCATGCAGGAAAGCCTGATGATGGACGACACCACTTCCCGCAAGGGTCCCGCGTCGGAAACGGCTGAAGTTCCGGCCGCCGAAGCCTCACAGAACTAACCAGGCCGAACTTAACCAGGTACGACCTCCCGCCCTGCTTTTACAAAGGGCTAATCGCTCATCCTGCTCAACAGTCAGGGGTGGGGCGGGAGTCTGCCAGACCTCAAGAATTATCGGAGAATTGTAATATGGCGGAAATCAGCGCAGCTTTAGTGAAACAGCTCCGGGACCGTACCGGCGCCGGCATGATGGAATGCAAAAAGGCCCTTGTGGAAGCGAAGGGGGATGTCAGCGAAGCGGAAACCGTACTTCGCAAGTGGGGCATCGCGTCAGCTGGCAAAAAGGCGACCCGCAGCACCAAGCAGGGCACCATTGGCACCTATATCCACGCGGGCGCACAGCTCGGCGTGATGGTGGAAGTGAACTGCGAGTCAGACTTTGTGGCCCGCACCGATGACTTCCAGGAACTCGTTCGCGACATCGCGATGCACATTGCCGCAGCGGATCCGCAGTTTGTTCGCCGCGAAGATGTGACCGCTGACGTTCTGGAGAAGGAAAAGGACATCCAGAAGGCCCGCGCGATCAACGAAGGCAAGCCTGAGAAGGTAGCCGAGAAGATCGTGGAAGGCCGGATGGCAAAGTTCTATGAGGAAGTTTGCCTCATGGAGCAGCCCTTCGTGAAAGAAAACTCGCTGTCCATCGATCAGTTGGTGAAGCAGAAGATCGCCAAGCTCGGTGAAAACATCACCATCGCCCGTTTCGCCCGTTTCAAGGTGGGTGGCTCGGCTGGTGGAGCAGAATAACTGAATGAACAATAGCTAAATGAACCGGGGTAAGCGCTTGTGCTTGAATAAGCAAAGACGCTTACCCCCTTTTTTTATGTCCGCATACCAAAGAATACTTCTCAAACTCAGCGGCGAAGCTCTCGCCGGACCCCAGTCGTTTGGCCTTGACGCAGAACGCGTGAAAAGCCTGGCGCTGGAAGTGGCAGCTGTTGCCAGTAAGGGCATACAGGTTGGAGTGGTGGTAGGCGGCGGCAATATTTTCCGCGGCGTCGCGCTGGCGGCCAAAAGTATGGACCGTGTGGCTGCCGATCACATGGGAATGCTGGCAACGGTAATCAATTCCATCGCGTTTCAGGATGCGCTGGAACAGATTGGGCAACACACCCGCGTGATGAGCGCCATCGAGATGCATCAGGTGGCGGAGCCCTACATCCGGCGCCGTGCCATGCGCCATCTCGAAAAAGGCCGCGTGGTTATCTTTGCCGCCGGCACTTCGAACCCCTATTTCTCCACGGACACCGCCGCAACGCTGCGAGCACTGGAAATTAAATCGCAGGTGGTTGCCAAAGCTACCAAGGTTAATGGCGTCTACGACAAAGACCCCAATAAGTTTGACGACGCGGTTATGTACGACCGGATTGGCTACACCGAAATCCTTACAAAATCTCTCGGCGTGATGGATGCGACCTCCATCGCAATGTGCCGGGACAACAAACTTCCCATCCAGGTTTTCAATCTGAACACTCCGGGCAATATAATGCGAATGGCGACTGGTGAACCAGTTGGCACTATCATCGGCTGACGTACAACCAGAGAGACCGGCACGACAATATGAACACAGTCAAGGAAATCGAAGTAAACGCAAAACAGCGCATGGAAAAGGCACTGGCGGACTTGCAGCACGCAATGTCCACCATTCGGACCGGACGCGCCAGTGTCAATCTGCTCGACAATGTTCGCGTAGACTACTACGGCACCCCGACCCCGGTCAATCAACTGGCGAACTTGCATGTTCCCGAGCCCGGCATGCTCACCCTGCAGCCGTGGGACACGTCGCAGATCGCGCCCATCGAAAGAGCGATCCGAAACGCCGACTTGGGAGTGAACCCTTCCAATGACGGCAAGATGATCCGCATTCCGATTCCACCTCTGAACGAGGAACGCCGCAAGGAACTGGCCAAGAAACTCCACGGAGTAGCCGAGGATCACCGCGTTGCTGTTCGTAATATTCGTCGCGATGCCAACGAACACATCAAAAAACTGGCAAAGGAAAAGAAGATCGCGGAAGACGAAGACCGCCGTGGTCACGACGAAACTCAGAAGCTGACTGACTCGACGATGCTAAAGCTCGATCAACTCTCGAAAGCTAAAGAAAAAGAGATCATGGAGATTCGCTAACGCGAGGCGTCAACACCGATCAACAAAACAGCCCCTGTTCTGCAGGGGCTGTTTTGCGTTTACTCCATTTACACCCACCTAATCCGGTAAACCAAACGCATAGAAGGCAGACCCTGCACAGACACCGACAAACTGTTTCCCGTTAACCGCCCAGGTAATCGGGCCACTCGACACAGTACCGCCGAGGCCAACAGTCCAAAGGGGGGCTCCGGTCCGGGCATCCAGAGCGAAGAAGTTCCCCTCCATGCCGCCACCGAAGAGCAGATCGGACCCGGTAGTCAGGACGCCACTTTCGGTCCACGAGACCATCTTGAAGTCCCATTTTCGCTCACCAGTCCGGGGATCAATGGCACGAACGGACCCATAACCCTCAGATTCCTTCCGAAACGTAAGAGCACCGCCGCGTCCGGCAGCTGCTGCGGCTCCTCGGCCTCCAGCATTCGGGGCGGGACGGCGAGGTCCGTTCCCCGTGTACTTGCCCCCTTCTTTCCAGGGTCCGGGGTCCTTCTTTGCCGAAGTGGCCGAGTAGTTTTCCCAGGCCGAGACGTAGAACAGACCGGTGCGAGGGCTAAACGAGGGCGAGTACCAGTTTGTGCCGCCCTGGATACCGGGTTCGATATACGTCCCCTCGGTGCTGGAAACAAAGGGCGAAGCCTTGATCGGCCGGCCGGCCTCATCGAAGCCGACGTTCCAGTTTTGCTTCACAAAGGCCTTGCCCAGCAGAAACTTACCCGAAGTTCGGTCCAGAACGTAGAAGAAGCCGTTGCGATTCGCCCACAGCATCGCTTTGGTTGGCTTACCGTTGAACTCGATATTAGCCAGAATTGGCACCTGTACCGAGTCCCAGTCGAATTCGTCATGCGGCGTGAACTGGTAATACCACTTCAGCTTGCCCGTATCGGCATCAAGAGCAACCACGGAATCGGAATAGAGGTTGTCGCCAGGGCGCGGATCGCCATTCCAACCGGGATTCGGATTCCCGGTCCCCCAATACGTTAGATTCGTCTCGGGGTCATAAGAGCCTGTAACCCAAATCGGGCTGCCACCGTGTTTCCATGATTCTCCCGCCCAGGTCTTGGCTTCCGGTTGATCGGCAGAGGTGGGCGCCGTGTAAAAACGCCAGATTTCGTTGCCGGTCTTCACGTCGTAGGCGGCAACCCAGCAATTCGCCCCTTCTTCGTTCGTGGCTGGACCAAGAATCACCTTGTCCTTCACGACGAGGGGTGCAACGTTCAGCTGATATCCCTTCTTCCAGTCCACCAGGGTCTTGTTCCAGATTTGCCGCCCGGTCGTGGCATCAATCGCGATCAGGTGCCCGTCATAGGTTGCCCAGAACAGCGTATTGCCCGCAATGGCCAGGCCCTTCACCACCATCAGATACTGATTCGATTCGGGCGGCACCGTGTAGTGGAAAGTCCAGAAGTTACGCCCACTTGCGGCGTCCAGCGCGACAACTTCGCTGTTCTGCACGGTGTAAAGGACGCCATCTACCACGATCGGCGTCGCCTCCATTTTGTCCATATAGTGCGGGTGGTAGACCCACTTGAGCGTCAGGCCTTTCACATTCTGCGGCGTCAGATTCGCCAGAGAACTGTAGCGCTGGCTGCCATAGCCGCCGCCATATGTGAGCCAGTTCTGCGGCTCCTTATTGGCATTGAGGAGCCGGTCCGGCGTCACCTGACCGAACATTGAACCAGCCGCGAGCAGCAGCGGCAGCAACCTGCGAGGCGTCATTGCTTCTCCCCTGATTCCATCAGGCCAAATACGTAAAGCGCATTGTCGCCGGCGGCGGCGATGTACTGTTTCCCCTCCACCGAATAGGTAATGGGGCCATTCGCGACTGTACCGCCCAGATTTGTGTGCCAGAGCAAGGCGCCGGTCTTCGCATTTAGCGCGACGAAGGTACCCTCCTTGCCGCCGGCAAACAGGACGTCGGCCGCGGTGGTCAAAACCCCGCTTTCGGTCCAGTCCACCATCTTGAACTCCCAGATCTTCTCGCCCGTCTTCGGATCAAGCGCCTTTATGGCACCGTAGCCTTCCGATTCCCGGCGGTAAGCGACGGGAGTTCCACGGTTCGGACCGCGCCCGCCGCGGCCATAACCACCAACGGGAGAAGCCCCGGAGTAACCGTGGTTTTCTTTCCATGGAGCCACTTCGAACTTGGTGGACGGGCCACCGTAATTGTCCCAACTCGAAACGTAAAACAGACCCGTTTGGGGACTGAAGGACGGCGAATACCAGTTGGTTCCACCTTGCGTCCCCGGCTCCACGTAGGGAGTTCCCATGGGCTTGGGAACCAGCGCCGGATTCTTCATGGGCCGACCCGCTTCATCGAAGCCAATATTCCAGTTCTGCTTCACGAAGGCTTTCGCCATCAGAAATTTACCGGTGGTGCGGTCCAGCACGTAGAAGAAGCCGTTCCGATTAGCCCAGAGCATAGCTTTCGTGGGCTTGCCCTTGAAATCTATATTGGCCAGAACAGGCACCTGCACCGCGTCCCAGTCAAATTCGTCATTGGGCGTGAACTGGAAGTGCCACTGCAGCTTGCCGGTGTCGGCATCAATCGCCACCACCGAATCGGAGTACAGGTTGTCTCCCGGGCGGGTATCGCCGTTCCAGCCGGGATTCGGATTGCCCGTCCCCCAGAAGGTCAGATTCGTTTCCGGATCATAGGAGCCGGTCACCCAAATCGGGCTGCCCCCGTGCTTCCAGGAGTCGCCCGACCAGGTCATCGTTATCGGATCGCTGGCTTCAATGGGAGCCGTGTAGAACCGCCATATTTCATTTCCCGTCTTCGTGTCATAGGCGGCAACCCAGCAATTCGCGCCACGTTCATTCGTCGCGGGACCAAGAATAATCTTGTCCTTCACAATGAGGGGTGCCACATTGAGCTGGTAGCCTTTGCGCCAAGCGACAAGGATTTTGTTCCAGACGGCTTTGCCGCTCTTCGCGTCAATGGCGATTAGGTGGCCATCGTAGGTGGCCCAGTAGAGAGTATTGCCGGAGATCGCGAGGCCCTTAACCACCAGCAGGTAGCCGTTGGACTCCGGCGGGATAGTGTAGTGGAAGGTCCAGAAATTGCGGCCCGTCGCGGCGTCGAGCGCGACAACTTCACTGTTCTGAACCGTATAGAGGATGCCATCCACCACCAACGGCGTGGCTTCCATCTTTTCCAGATATTTCGGGCGATACACCCACTTCAGTTCCAGTTGTTTCGCATTCGCCGGCGTGATCTGCGTCAGCAGGCTGTGACGAAGGCTCCCGTAGTTCCCCCCATAGGTTAACCAGTTCTGCGGTTCTTTTTCAGCGTGCAGAATGCGATCATACGTTACCTGAGCCGCCGACGGTCCGGCAAGCGAGAGAGCCAACGCGCCAGCCAAAGCAACGTTCAGGACCCAGGCGCGCACTATTCCATGCCCTTCAGCGAACCCAGGTAGGCCACGATGTCGGTAACATCCTGAGCTTTCA
The DNA here is from genome assembly GCA_903929755.1 of uncultured Acidobacteriia bacterium. GTDB lineage: Bacteria > Acidobacteriota > Terriglobia > Bryobacterales > Bryobacteraceae > BOG-234. The sequence continues at coordinate 1,338 of CAIYVZ010000124.1, read as the reverse complement.
GCCTGGTCTGGAACGACGGCATAATGCCCTTATCCAGAATCTCGCTCTCCTTCATATTCGAGCGCAGCAGCGACCGGAGATTCTCTTTGGTGTCGATTAGCTGGATGCTGAAAGCATCCTGATTCAGGATCCGGCCCCGGACCTGCGTACCGTCCTTCAGCACCACACGGACGTATCGGTTCTCGGGCAGAACCTCCTCATCCGGAGTCAGGATTGAGGCTTTCAAGCGTTCGGGCGTGCGCCGGTCTCCAATATCCGAGAGATCCGGGCCTGTGTGAGAGCCCTTGTCGTTAATGCGGTGGCAGTTCATACAGCCAGATGACTCAAAAAGGGTCTTGCCCTTAGCCGGATCACCGCCCCCCTGGGCCAGTGCCATGCCGCCGGCAACTACCGTGGTGAGCGCGCACATCGCGAATATTGCTTTCAATTTCATTGCGTTTACCTGCCTCTCTACTGTGCTGTGAATCTACTGTGCTGTGAAATCGAGCTGATCTTTCTTCGCCCCGAGCTTGCTGAGATCCAAACCGGGGATCTTTTCCAGCTCTGCCCAACTCTTCAGAGACCCGTTCTTCTCCCGGAAAGAAATAATGAGCGCAGCCGCATCTTCAGGTACGCCCGCCGCCACCAGGTCCTTTGCCGACGCTTTATTGACACTTACCTTGCCCGCAGTTGCCGCTTCAGGGCCGAAGTATTTACCCAGGTAGCGGGATACGCGGTCGAAGTCGTCCTGCGTGCCCTGCGCGCCACGGCTGACCATGTCGTCCACCACGCCAGCCCAGCGATCTTCGCTCATGCGTAGCTTTACGGCCATCTCTACACCGTGGCACTGGCCGCAGATGCGCTGGAATTCATTTCTGCCACGACCTTCCGGCAGGGTCGTCTGGGCCTGCAAAGGGGGCCTTCCGAAGCCAGCAACGAGCAGCAGAACACCGACCTGAAACATCGAAAAGCGACGGAAGTTTTGAATTATTTGAGACATCGTCCCAGTGGAGCATATCGCTGATGCACGGGCGGTGTCAAACGGGGGGCGAGAAGAATGTTCGCTTATGCTGCGAAAGGTCCGTCGCTACGCACGTCCGGCTCTGGACACGAGATCGTCCAGCGCACGCAACTGCCGGAGGCGTTGTTCGTCGCCCGGACGCGGATCACGTGGCGGGCGCGATTCGGACACTGTCTCGCGCTGCAGCAGGAAGCCCCATGGTAACAGTTCAGCCCCCTACTTGAAGGTTTCCGGCACGTCGAAAGGGTACTCGAAGAAATCTTTAAGAATCTTCACTTTAGACCTGGCGCTTTGGAACAAGACCTGGCAAGCTGGATAGTTGGGTGCTTCGAACGGCC
>CAIYVZ010000123.1 GCA_903929755.1 uncultured Acidobacteriia bacterium | reverse complement strand
TTCTTCAAGGGTTACCGCCCCCAGTTCTACTTCCGGACCACGGACGTGACTGGTGTGGCCGAGATGCCCGAAGGGACCGAAATGGTGATGCCGGGCGACAGCGTCCAGCTCACTGTGGACCTTATCACCCCCGTCGCCATGGATAAAGGCCTGCGCTTCGCGATCCGCGAAGGTGGCCGTACCGTCGGCGCCGGCACCGTCAGCGAAATTTTAGATTAACGCGCCCGGCGCGTTCATCCAGCGATAGTTGAGTTTGAAATAAACAGGGTTTGGATTAAATAATGTCAAGAGAAATCATCACATTCCAGTGTACGGAATGCAAGAATCGGAACTACACGAACACCAAGAACAAAAAGACCACTACCGGTCGTCTTGAGTTCAAGAAGTTCTGCCCTTTCTGCCGCTCCCATAAGCCTCACCGCGAAACTAAGTAGTTTTCGCTGGAAACATATCCGGCACTGGTCAGCCCTCTGGTCAGTGCCGGATGAACTTATTGGTACAAGAGTGTTAGACTGAGGATTGAAGGTCATCCTGATTTGGTCGGGGACCTAAAAATCCAAACGGTTCCTGTAAGTTCAGGACCACGGAATTCAGGGGCATAGGCTAATGGTAAACCTGCGGTCTCCAAAACCGCCTTTGGGGGTTCGAATCCCTCTGCCCCTGCCAGAATCCAACGTAATACGAAGTCGTTTCCACGAGAGTAGACAGCGTCGCTATGGCCACTGAAGTAGAAGTTACGAAAACCAACTGGGTGGATTCCACCCGCGAATACCTCAACGATATCCGCTCGGAAATGCGCCGGGTAACGTGGCCCAGCCGTCAACAGGTGGAATCGACCACGCTCGTCGTCATCCTCAGTGTTTTCGTCTTCGCTGCCTATTTTAAGATCGTCGATAAAGTCATCGAACAGACTGTTACCCGCGGCTACACCAGCCTTGTGAAGTAAGAGCAGGAAGCCCATGCAGGAATTCGAACCCCTCCCTCAAGACCACGAAGCCACCGACCACTCCCCCGAAGAGCCTGTTGAAGAAACAGCCGAAGCCGAAGCTTCCATGGAAGCCGACGACGAGTACGTTGAAGGCGACGGCGAAGAAGCCACGGACGAACTTGCCACCGAAGAGGCTGGCGAAGAAGCTGTTGCGGAACCCGTTCCCGACAACATGCAGTGGTACATCATCCACACCTATTCCGGCTTTGAACGGAAAGTTGTGGAATCTTTGCGTACCCGGGCCGACGCATTTGGTTTCGGTGAAGAGATTGGCCAGATTCTGATCCCGGAAGAAGAAGTTGTGGAACTCCGCAACGGCAAGAAGGTTACCAGCAAGCGCCTTCTTTACCCCGGTTACCTTGTCGTGCAGATGGCGATGCGTAATCCCGATGGTTCTTCGAACGACCAACTCTGGCATCGCGTAAAAGATACCCCCCGCGTCACCGGCTTCGTCGGTGGCGGTCAGGTCCCCATTCCGCTGAGTGCGGATGAAATCAACAAGATGTTGTATCGTCAGACGAGCGCTGCTGAGCGTCCCCGTGCCAAGGTTTCGTTCGAAAAGAACGAAACGGTACGCATCGTAGACGGTCCGTTCGCCAGCTTCCAGGGCAAGGTGGACGAAATCAATCCGGAGCGTAATGTCCTCAAGGTGCTGGTCACCATTTTTGGTCGAGCGACTCCTGTGGAACTGGACTTCCTGCAGGTCGAAAAGATCGCCTGACAAGTCCCCACCCCTGGCCGGTTAGCCTCAATGGCCCGGTCTACAAGACGAGAAGATTTGAGAAAGGTTTAGTATGGCGAAGAAAGTAACAGGTCAGGTAAAGCTTCAAATTCCAGCGGGCAAGGCGACTCCCGCTCCTCCAGTTGGTACGGCGCTCGGTCCGCAGGGCGTCAACATCATGGAATTCTGCAAGGCGTTCAATGCCAAGACGTCGGCAAAGGATCAGGAAGGTCTGATCATCCCCGTTGTTATCACCATCTTCTCGGACCGCTCCTTCACGTTCATCACGAAGACGCCGCCTGTGCCAGTGCTCATCAAGCGCGCCGTGGGTATCCAGAAGGGTTCCGCGGAGCCGCACAAGGCCAAGGTTGGCAAGATCACCGCGCTGCAGGTTGAAGAAATCGCGAAGATCAAGATGCCTGACCTCAACTGCTTCGATGTGGATGCCGCGATCCGCTCCGTCAGGGGCACCGCGCGTTCCATGGGCGTTGACGTAATCTAGTTTTCGTTCTCAGCACAAAGTAATTTAAGATGACCGGCGCGCCTTCTCTTTGTTGAGAATTCAGGCGCTCCGGTCATTTTTCTATTTCAGCGTCAAATTCCCGGCCAGCAACTCCGCCCGCAATCTGTACTGCCCCGAACTGTTATCTTTCCGAAAACTACGGAATAAACCGTCCTTCTGCGACCCGAATGGGCTTGCCGAAATGTTCCCCGCCATCACGTGCCCTTCGGCAACACGATACAGCGCCGGGTCGCCAACATCGACGGTAAGATTCCCTGCTTTGAGCTCTATATCTTTATCGCCCACCAGACCCCTCACCTGCATGTCACCCGCCGTCGCGCGAATCACAACTCCAGTCGCCTCAGGAACTTCGATTTTGTAGTTCACGCCGTTATCCGGCCCGCCCTGCACGCGAATCCGACCGGCGGCAAAACTAATTTTCACCCGGCTGGCGTCCGTACGATTCGCAATGGCGCAGGTGACTCGAATCCCGTCGCGACGCATCCCAACCACTTCAATCTGTCCCGCCCGTAATGTGAGGGAAACATTGCCGCCCGCCGCCAGATCCGCAACAAACGGCTTCCTGCAATCTCCCGCCTGTGAAAACACGGGGGAAACCGCCGCCAAAACGCAAGGAATCAGATATTTCACAATCGATACTACGCCGTACCGTCGCCGGAAGTTCGCCAAGCCTCACGCCAGACCTAATGAGTCATTGCGTAAACCACATAGTTCACGCCCAGTCGGATCGCGACCGAAGAAGGCTTCTCCGGATAGTAAGGGTCATCGGCGTACTCCCAGGCATCGCCCAGATCTGAGTTGTAGGAGATGGCAATCATGACCCGACCCTTATCGTCATAGATCCCCTCCCACCGCGCCCCGCGCCCCCCCATCTCACAGTTCTTACACCCGGCCCGCAAGTGTGCCTGACCAGGAATCTGAATCCGTTCCCGCATGTCATACACCGTATGCAGAATCGGATCCCCCTCCGGAATCTCCACCACGGGCCGATCCGGAAACACCATCTTCATGCTTTCCAAAAAGACCTGCCGTTCCACTGTCCCGTGGAAATCGTCCGCTACGAAAAAACCGCCACGAAGCAAGTACTCCCGCAGGCGTTCACACTGCTTCTGCGTAGGCCCCCATTCGCCAACCTGCACTGCATAGAGCCACGGAAGGTCGAACTCCTCATCCTCGTCCAGATTTACCGGCTGCTCAACCGAGCGGGTGTGCACCCGCGTCAAGCGCCGAAGGGCGAGCGCAAAATGGCGGTCCGCTCTCGGGTAATCCTGGGTCCACAAAGATAAGCCCTGCCGCCAGTCACCCTGGAAACGCGGATAATAGCCGTCATTCCGCCCGCCCGGAAACATCATCCGTGCAAACGCAAACTCGCCCTCTTCTTTGTAATCCGGCGGCGTTTCAAACTTGTAATACTCCACGCCCGGATACTGCCGAAATGGCTTCTGAAAGGCCATGACGGTACCGAGACAGGCAAGGAATCCCGCAATCAACCCAAGGTGGAATTTGGACGCCACTGGCCTTGAGGATAACACCAGGCGAACCCGACGGGGAATAATAAGACTTCCCCCTACCCCCAAGCATGTCGAACACCTTCCGACTCCTCCGCTTTTTCCTGCCACTGCAAAATCCGGTGGGTTTTTCTCTTGTCGATACCGTTCTGTTCTGCGTGGCGCTCCTCGCCATCACGGCGATCCTGCTCCGCACCCATCTGGAACGCGGCCTCACCGCGCTCGCCGCGCACCCCGCCCTGGCAGCCAGCCTGCTCGCAACCCTGCCCATCGCACTCCGCCTCGCCTTGCTCCCGCATCACCCGGTCCCCGCTCCCGCCGTCTCTGACGATTTCGCCTACCTCCTGCTGGGCGACACCTTCGCGCATTTTCGCCTCGCGAACCCGGTTCACCCCCTGCACCGGTTCTTCGAAACTGTATTCGTCCTGCAGGAACCCTCGTACGCCTCCATTTATCCCCCCGGGCAGGGCCTCGTCCTCGCTTTCGGCCAACTGCTCTTTCATCAGCCCTGGGTCGGAGTCCTCCTCTCGGTCGGGGCCTTCTGTGCCGCAATATTTTGGATGCTTCGTGGCTGGGTCCGGCCCACCTGGGCCCTGCTCGGAGGCCTGTTTGCCATTATGCTGTTCGGCCCGCTCAATCAGTGGACGAATAACTACTGGGGTGGCGCTGTTTCCGCAACCGCTGGATGCCTCATCTTCGGCGCAATCCCCAGGCTCAAAAAATCCCCAAGAACCAGGGATGCCATCCTGCTGGGCGTCGGCCTAAGCCTGCAGGGCCTGACACGCCCGTTCGAAGCGGCCCTCATCGGAGTTTGCCTGCTCCCGGTCGTTTTCCGGCTGCCCTTGAAAACCCTGCGGACCGCAGCCCTGACCCTCGTACCCGCAATCCTGCTGACCCTCGCGCACAACCACGCCGTCACCGGCCACTGGACCCGCCTACCCTACATGGAAAGCCGGCTCCAATACGGCGTTCCCGCCGCCTTCACCTTCCAATCCATGCCAGAACCGAGCCGGCCCCTGGTGCGCGAACAAACCATGGACTACGACGCGCAACGCGACGCCCATGCCACCGCCGGAGGTTATTGGCTTCGCCTCGCCGGTCGCTTCAAGTTCCTGCGGTTCTTCCTGTACGCCCCGCTCTACCTCGCCCTGCTGTTCTGCTTCCCCGCCCTGCGCCAGAAGCGATATCAATGGGCGCTGGCTTGCCTCATCATCCTGGCCCTCGGCACCAATTTCTACCCTTACTTTTATCCCCACTACGTAGCCGCAGCCGCCTGCCTGTTGCTGCTCCTCGCCGTGACAGGCCTCTCCCGAATGCCGCGCGCGACCGCGGCCATCCTCTGCATCCTCTGCCTGGCCCGCTTCACCGCGTGGTACGGGATCCATCTCTTTGGAGACGCGAACCTGTACATCGCAACCGGCCCCTGGCAAAGCTGGGATTACATCAATTTCGGAGACTTCGAAGGTCGCTTTACAATTGACCGCCAACTCGCCAACGCTCCAGGTCAACAGCTGGTCGTGGTGCGCTACAGCCCCAGCCACACCCTCCGGGAATGGATCCACAACGAGGCCGATATCGATTCCTCCCGCGTTGTGACCGCCCTTGACCTCGCCCCCGAAGAAACCGTGCGACTCCGCAGTTACTATCCACAACGAAACGTCTGGCTGCTGGAACCAGATCGGGTCCCGCCGCGCCTTACGCCTTACCCTTCCCCAGCGCAATAACAAAATATTCCGCCGGTTCCGTCCCCGGATTCCGCCACCCATGCTCCATGTTTGATTCCATATAGATGATGGACCCCGCCGTCAGCCGCGTAGTCCGGCCACCAAACGTGGCATCCAAAATCCCCCGGCGCAGCATCAGAACCTCTTCATTTACATGGCGGTGAGGAGCATGTGGCGACTGCCCGGGCCCCAGTTCTGTCATGTGAAGCTCTATCGGAAATCCCGAATGGGTCGTCGTGTCAAACACCGCCCGGCCCTTATTCTGCCCGTTCGGCTTCACCGGCAGCTCTTCATACTGAAACACGGTGGCCCCCAGCCCCGACGCAGCAGCTTCCACGGGGAGGGCCGCAGCCAAAGCCGGCAGCAGAAAAGGTAAATCTCGGCGGGTGATCGACATAGCTGAGATTCTATACCTCCCCCTAACGAAACTCGCGCTGGCGCGTCTACCGGGATATCCTGACCTTTATGGACGAAACGCAGGGAACATCAGCGCCGGGCCCCGCGGCCACACCTCTTGCGCCCCCGCCCCCACGCCGCCCACGCCAGAGCGCCCCTTTTGCCGGTATCAATCCCGTCTCGCTCCTGCGCGACCTCGCCATCTCCATCGCCCTGGCCATTGTCCTCATCGTCTTCATCTACCAGCCGGTGAAAGTGGAAGGCACCAGCATGATGCCCGGCCTCGAAGACCAGGAGCGGATCTTCGTCAATAAATACCAGTACAAACTGGGCAACGACTCCATTGAACGGGGCGACCTGGTCGTTTTCCATTTCCCACTCGACCGTCGGCAGTCCTACATCAAGAGAATCATCGGGGTTCCCGGCGACACCGTCGAAGTGGCCGACGGCAAAGTGATCGTGAACAGCGTTCCGGTGGAGGAACCCTACGTCCCCGAGGATTACCGCGATCACATCTCCACCACTCGCCAGAAAGTAGCTCCGGAGCACTACTTCGTACTGGGAGACCACCGCAGCTCCTCAAGCGACAGCCGCATGTGGGGCCTGGTCGATCGGCCCGCCATCTATGGCAAAGCGGTCTTCGTCTACTGGCCCCTGGATAAAATCGGTCGCGTCCGATAGCCCTCACCACCAGCGGAACAGCCAGCCTTTATTGTGCTTGCGGACAGGCCAAAATCACCACATTTCCCGCCGGACTGCGAACCCCGATCTCGCGCATGCCATAAAACGTAGTCCGCTCCGCCATCGCCACCGGGTACCCCTCCAGGCGCCGCAAAACATCTCCAAAATCGGCAACCTCAATAAACAGGGTCACGCCGGAGGGCGTCGAATCCGGTGCGAAGGCTGCGTGATCCTTCCGAACACTCTCCACCGACTGCAGCATTAGTTCGGTGCCGTCATTCACCAGAATGGCGAAACCGATCTTGTCGCCCTCCGGAACCACGGCCACCTGGGTGAACCCTAAACGGCCCACCCAAAATGCGAGGCAAGCCTCAACTTCTTCAACAATCAAAACGGGAGTAATTTTCATAGCACGATCTTTGGCCCGCAGGCAGGCGTTTCGCCATACATAGTAGCGCAAAGCGGCGCCGGATACTTCCGCCGCGGCTATACAATAGTGCCTGGTGGTCCCTGTACCTTTTTACAGCCACCGAAGTTTACTGGAGATCAAAAACGGATGCGTAAGTTTGGAAAGAATTGCGCCTTAGCCACCGGCATGCTGGCCCTGACCGCCACCCTGAGCCTGGCCCAGGCGCCGGTAGCCAGCCCAACCGGGAAACCGCCCCGCAAGGCACCCACGGGCGGCGGCCTGCTCGCCCAGGCCGGATCCGCCGACAAACACATTGTGGATGCCGACGCCGCGGAGCGGGGCAAGAAGACCTACATCCAGGAGTGCATCACCTGCCACGGCCCCACAGCGCGCGGGGGCCAGGGAGGCTCCGATCTGGTTCGTTCCCTCGTCGTCCTGCATGACCGTTATGGCAGTGAAATCGGCCCCTTTCTCAAGAAAGGCCACCAGACCCAGGGTTCCCCCGCCGCCCGGTTCAGCCAGGACAAAATTGAAGATCTGGCTGACTTCCTGCACCTCAAAGTCGGCGACACCCTCCGCACTTCCCCGCTCTTCCGCTCGCAAAACGTCCTCATCGGCGACGCCAAAGCAGGCCAGGCCTGGTTTAACGGCGAAGGCAAATGTAGCCAGTGCCACTCCCCTGCAGGGAACCTGAAAGGCGTCGGCGGAAAATACGAAGCCATTGATCTGCAACAGCGCTTCCTGTTCCCAAAACCGAACTTCGGTCGTGGCGGTAAACCCACCGTCGTCACCGTGACTCCCGCTACCGCCCCCGCCGTCACTGGCAACCTTGTTCAGATGGACGATTTTAACGTCTCCCTCCGCGATGCCGACGGCGAATACCGCTCTTTTGCCCGTGTTGCCGGCCTGAAAGTCAAAGTGGATGACCCGTACGCCGCCCACATCGAACTGCTGGACCGTATCACCGACAAGAACATGCACGACATTACCGCTTACCTGGAGACACTGAAATGATGAAGCGCCTGAAAATGATTGCCGCCTCCCTGGCCGGCGCGGCCGCGCTTCTCGCCCAGGGCGCGCTCGACCCTGCCAAACTCGCAAAGCAGCCCACCGACAGCTGGCCCACCTACTCGGGCGACTACACCGGCCAGCGTTTCAGCCCCCTGAAGAAGATCAATTCGGCCAACGTGCAGAATCTGAGTCTGGCGTGGCTGTACCGCATTAACCTTACCGGTGCCACCGCGACAACCTTCAAAGGAACGCCCCTCGTGGTCAACGGCGTCGCCTACATCACCATTCCCGACCACGTCTGGGCCCTCGACGCCCGCACGGGCCGCGAAATCTGGCACCACGCTCACCAGTCAAAGGGTGGTATCCACCTCGGGAATCGGGGCGTGGGTATTTCCGGCAACTGGCTCTACTTCGAAACGCCGGACTGTATGCTCGTCTCGCTCAACCTGAAAGACGGCAAAGAACGTTGGGCCAAGTCCATCTGCGACCTCGACCAGATGTACTACGCGTCCATCGCCCCCCTCGTTGTGAAGAACCACATCATGGTCGGCGTCTCGGGCGACGATCTCGACATCCCGGGCTACTTCGAGGCTCGCGACCCGGAAACCGGTGACCTGCAGTGGCATTGGTCGGCGGTTCCGAAAAAAGGCGAACCCGGCTTCGAAACCTGGCCCAACGAAGACGCGGCTGCCCACGGCGGCGGCATGACCTGGGGCACCAGCACCTACGACCCCGAACTGAACCTGATCTACCTCGGCACCGGAAACCCGCAGCCGGTTGTCGCCGGCAAGGGTCGGCAGGGCGACAATCTCTACACCGCCTCCATCGTTGCGCTGAATGCCGACACCGGCAAACTACAGTGGTATTTCCAGCCCTCTCCCCATGACACCCATGACTGGGATAACAACCAGGTTCCTGTCCTTTATGACGGCGTCATCAACGGCCAGAAGCGGAAACTCCTCTCCGTCGCCTGCCGCAACGGCTGGTTCTTCACCCTGGATCGCGTCACAGGCAAGGCCATCGTCTCGAAGGAATACGTAAAAACCAATTGGGCCAAGGGCATCGATGGTCGTGGCCAGCCCGTCCCGAACCCCGAAAAGGAACCCCAGTTCGCCGGAGCCCTCGTCTCCCCGAACCAGGGCGGCGCGGCCAACTGGCCGCCTCCCACCTTCAGCCCCGACACAGGCCTGTTCTACATCAATGCGGCCCGCGCCTTCAGCGTCTGGTATCTGTATGACACCGAAGACAAGCCCGAAGGCTGGGGCGGCACCGATCGTGGCGGCTGGTCCGAATCCATGCTCCAGGCCGTCGATTACAAGACCGGCGCCCTCAAGTGGAGCCACAAATGGGAAGGCTCCGGCGGACGTTCCGGCCTGATGAGCACGGCCGGCAACCTCGTCTTCGCCGGCGATACCTCCGGCAACTTCGTCGCCCTCAATGCCACCACCGGCGAGCCCCTCTGGCACGCCAACGTCGGTGGCTCCATGGCCAACGCCCCCATCAGCTACGAACTCGACGGCAAGCAGTACGTCGTCGTCGGCGTCGGCGATCAGCTGTTTGGCTTCGTAATGAACGGAAAGTGACCATCATGACCAGAAGAGACCTGCTGTCCGGCCTTGCCGCGACAACCATTGCAGCCCAAGCCCAGACCCCGGTCCCGGCACCGGTTCAGACACCAGTGAAACGCACGGGACGGATGAAGCAAGGCGTCACCCGCGGCGTCTTCGGACGTAATATGCCGTTCGAGGACCAGTGCCGCGAGGCCGCCCGCCTGGGCTGCAAGGGTTTCGATCTGATCGGTCCGGCGGACTGGCCGATGCTCAAGAAATATGGCCTTACGCCTTCCATGTATCCGCCAGGGCCCGGCGGGAATATCCCCGAGTCCCTGAACCGCAAAGAAAACCACGACAAGATCGTGACCGCCATGATGGCTGCCATCGATGAAGCCGCCGCGAACGGCGTGCCCAACATCATCACCTTCTCCGGCAACCGCAAAGGCATGGATGACCGCGAAGGTGCCGACAACTGCGTCGCCGCCCTCAACCGCCTGAAAGCGAAAGCTGAAGACAAAGGCGTCACCCTCTGCATGGAGTACCTCAACAGCAAGGTGAACCACAAGGACTACATGTTCGACCACATCGCCTGGGGTGTCGACGTGATGAAGCGGGTGAATTCCCCGCGCGTTAAGATCCTGTTCGACATCTATCACGCCCAGATCATGGACGGCGATATTGTGCGCAATATTCGGGATCACTATCAGTGGATCGGCCACTTCCACACCGGAGGCAACCCCGGCCGACACGATATCGACGACTCCCAGGAGCTCAACTACCGCTTCATCGCGAAGGCCATTGCCGACCTTGGCTACACCGGTTATATAACTCACGAGTACTCGCCTGATCAGGGTCACGACCCCATTGCGACCCTCGACAAAGCCATGGGAATCGTCGACGTCTAAATGTCAGATACGCTCGCGTCAAAAATGTACGGTAAGACTGTTTTGGTATCCGGAGCCGCAGGTTTTCTCGGCTCGCACATGTGTGATCGGCTGCTGGCAGAGGGTGCTCAGGTAGTCGCGCTCGATAATTTCATTACCGGGCACCGAAGAAACATTGCCCACCTGCAGGGCAATCCCTCTTTCCGGTTCGTGGAACACGACATAACGAAGCCAATTGATGTTGGCCCCGTCGATTACGTCATCAACATGGCGTCTCCGGCCAGCCCCAAAGACTACCTCGAATTCCCGATTGAGACTCTCGACGTCGGGTCTTTCGGAACCCGCAACATGCTGGAAATTGCGGCTCGCTATAACGCGAAGTTTCTAACCACATCTACTTCCGAATGTTACGGCGATCCCCAGGTTCATCCTCAGGTGGAATCCTATTGGGGCAATGTGAATCCGGTGGGTCCGCGTTCCTGCTACGACGAAAGTAAAAGATTCTCGGAGGCCATCACCATGGCCTACCATCGCTCACGCGGAGTCCGCACCAGCATTGCCCGTATTTTCAACACCTTCGGGCCCAGAATGAAACTGAATGACGGTCGTGTGGTGCCGGCATTTGTCGACCAGGCTCTTCAGGGAATTCCGCTCACGCTTTTCGGCGATGGCTCACAAACCCGAAGTTTCTGCTATGTCAGTGACCTGATTGATGGCCTGTATCGGCTGCTTCTGTCCACGGAAGTTTATCCTGTCAACCTCGGCAACCCGAACGAGATCACCATTCGCGAATTTGCCGAAGTGATTACCAAGCTCACCGAAACCGCCACCGGCGTGGTTTGCAAACCGCTCCCGGAGGACGATCCCAGACAGCGTCAGCCCGATATCACGAAAGCCAGGCAGGTTCTCGGCTGGGAACCAAAAGTCGATCTGACTACCGGGCTGCTGGCTACGATCCGCTACTTCCAGGACCTGGAAGGATCCTCTGCTTGAACGTGACTCACGTCGCGTGTCACAATAAAAATCCCCCTTTGGAAACCTTAAAAACACTGATCCGCGAAGTGCCGGACTTCCCCAAACCCGGCATTCTTTTTTACGACATCACGACGCTTCTGAAAGATGCGAACGGGCTCAAGTCCACTATCGACGCCTTCTCCACTCACTATCAGAGTCTTGGAGTCGATGTCGTCCTTGGGATTGAAGCTCGTGGCTTCATTTTTGCTCCGGCGCTGGCGTATGCCCTCGGGGCGGGTTTTGTGCCCGTCCGGAAGCCGAAAAAGCTTCCCTCCGAGACCGCAAAGATCTCCTACGATCTGGAATATGGCAGCGACACGCTGGAGATCCATAAGGATGCCATCGCCCCCGGCTCCCGCGTGCTGATTGTTGACGATTTGCTGGCCACTGGCGGCACCGCCGGAGCCGTTACCAAGTTGGTGGAACAACTCGGCGGAACGGTGGCAGGCGTCGGCTTCCTGGTTGAGCTTACCTTCCTGAGCGGACGCGACAAATTGGCCGGCTACGACATCTTCTCCCTGCTCAAATACGACAAATGACGCGCACGGCAAGCCTGAAGGCCTTTGCCAAACTGAATCTCGGGCTTCGCATTCTCGCGAAGCGACCGGATAACTACCATGAGTTGCGGACCGTCTTCCAGACAATTTCCCTGGCAGATCGCCTCGACGTGGAGTATTCCGCCGCCCGCAAGACCGAGATCATTGTGGATGGCACGCCCCATATTCCCGACAATCTGGTTGAGAAAGCATGCCGTATCCTGCTGGATCAAATTAAGTTAACAGCAAAGATCCGCTTTTCGCTCCAGAAGAACGTTCCCACCGGGGCTGGCCTCGGAGGTGGTTCGTCCGATGCCGCTGCAGTCCTGCTGAGCGTACCTGTTCTGGCAGGCAAGCGCGTGCCCCTGCAGACCCTCCAGACGCTCGCCGCGCAGTTGGGGAGTGATGTGCCCTACTTCCTCCATGGCGGGACCGCCCTGGGGCTCGGGAGGGGCGAAGAACTCTATCCCCTTCCTGAGATCAGGGAGAGTAAAGTGCTTGTGGTGGCCCCGGCGGTACATTCCTCCACCGCCGAAGCCTACCGCGACCTATCTGCTCAATTGACTTCGGAATCGTTACAACTTAAACTCAATAGTTTCCAGCAACAAGCTTGGCAGGGTGGAGATTCGGCTCCCGAGAATGACTTCGAGAGTGTGATTTTTGCTCGCCACCCTGAGTTGGCCCGGCTGCGGCAGTATCTGCTTCGGCTGGGAGCAAGATATGCGGCCATGACGGGGAGCGGTTCAGCTATCTTCGGTGTTTTCAATAACTCAGAGACAATACTTCAAGCGCAGGCAGCACTTTCCCGCGAGCGGTCGTTTTCTGTTTCGTTTCTGAGCCGTGCTCGCTATCAATCCTCGTGGATGCGGGCGCTACAACCTCACGTGAAAGGTGCCGAATGGCCCCCCCTAAGCCTGTACGCCCGTTGAACCACGACCGCATTAATGTCTTCTCCGGCAGCGCGAATACGTCCCTGACGACAGCTGTTTGTAAAGAACTCGGAATCGGTCTCGGTGAACTGAAACTGCGGAAGTTCTCCGATGGCGAGATCAACTGCCAGGTCCTCGAGAACGTCCGGGGCGCGGATTGTTTCGTCGTCCAGCCCACCTGTTCTCCCGTTGAATTTCACCTGATGGAAATTCTCTGCCTGATGGACGCGCTGAAGCGCTCCTCGGCCAAACGGATCACCGCAGTCCTGCCGTACTACGGCTACGGCAGGCAGGATCGCAAAGACAAGCCACGCGTCCCCATTTCCGCCAAACTGGTAGCCTCCCTGCTTGAAACAGCCGGCGCTAACCGCATCATGGCACTCGACTTACACGCCGCGCAGATCCAGGGTTTCTTCGATGTTCCGGTCGATCACCTGTTCTTCCGCCCCGTGATGATCGACTACCTGAAGCAGCGCAGCATGCCCGACCTGATGGTGGTTTCGCCCGACGCCGGGGGCGTGGAACGCGCCCGCTCCGTAGCCAAGCGCCTCAACGCACCGCTCTCCATCATCGACAAACGCCGCGAAGAAGCGAATGTGGCGGAAGTGATGAACGTGATCGGTAACGTGGTTGGTAAAAACTGCCTGATTGTAGACGACTTAATCGATACCGCCGGAACTCTGGTCAAAGGTGCCGACGCCCTCATGCAATACGGTGCCGCATCGGTAACTGCCTGCGCCACCCACGCCGTGCTCTCCGGGCCCGCCGTTCAGCGCATCCATGAGTCCTCCATCAAAGAAGTAATCGTCTCCAACTCCATTCCGCTTACTGCGGAAGCCGCCGCCTGTGGCAAAATCCGTCAACTCTCTGTAGCTGGCCTGCTCGCCCGCGCGATTCAGTCGATCCACGAAGAGACGTCCGTCAGCATGCTCTTTGGGTAATCCGAAGCAGAACCTCAGCCACGGAGCGGCTGATTGGCTGTACGCCCGAGACAACCATCAGCGCGTGTTCCTGGGTTGGCCAGACGTATTTCATCGCCCCCGGCCGCACCGTCTGCTCATATTGCTCCCGCACCGACTCCTCGGTGCGGCCCCGCTCCAGCACATCCCTGCAGCTTCTGCGGGCATAACAAACCGCATCAGGTGTATGCACGTAAATACTTAGATCCAAACGACTTCTAACCTCTGCGTCGTACAGCGCGAAGATCCCTTCCACAATCACGAACGGAACCGGCTCCAGCCGCGCTGTAACCGGTTCCCGGGAGTGCGTAGTGAACGAGTAGCTGGGGACTTCCACCCCCAACCCACAGCTCAGATCCGCCAGATGTTCATTAATCAACGGCCAGTCCAGCATGTCCGGCACATCGAAATTACAGGCGTCCCGTTCCGCCCTGGACAAGTGATCGAGGCTAATGTAATACGAATCCAGATTGAGCACCACAGATCCCGGCAGCGACTGAGAGACCTGTACGGCCAGTTCGGTCTTGCCGGAGCCCGAAGGCCCGGCAATCCCGATGAAGAGCGGCTTTACGGTTTGGAGCATGAATAAGAGGAGGCCTCGTCCGGATTCCCCGCACCCTTGTATTTGGCAATCTGGGGCCAGGGGCAGAGCGGGTGTGTTCTGGCGACACCAGCCGACGGATTCGCCGGACTTTTCGGCTTGGCGGCGATAATCGAGTCTGGAGCCAGGGATTGTTCTACCCAGGCTTCGAGCGCCGCATCGATATTGGTAAAGCGGTCACCGGCCGGCGTCCCCCCCTGACCAAAGGAACTGGTGCCGCTGCCCCCGGCGCAATGCCCCATCCCGGGAACCATGTACAGCCGAGTAAAACTGCTGGCCGTGGACGCGCCCAGCTTCGCCACCACTTCGTCGTAGTACTTTACGCTGGAAGCGCCCGGGATCGCAGCATCCGACCAGCCGTGATACATCAACAACTTGCCGCCCCTTTTCTGGAATGCCGAAAGGTCCGGGCTGGCAGCGTTCAGTGCCGCCCCGGCCTTCTGGTTCGCGGCTGCCAGATCGCGGTTCAGATCGAAGGTCTTGTAGCTCCACTGCGGATCGCTGTAAACAATGTACTTAAAGAAATTGGTCACAAACCCAAAACGGGCAGAACCTTTCTCCGGTTCGGTCCCCGTAATCCAGTTCGCCCAGGCCCCCGGATCCGCTTCCCCTCCCGGCGCCATCCCAGGGAACGTGACGTTTCCCTTCGCATCGTGCAGCGGTTCGTAATTGCTGGCGACAGCCTTCAGTTGGGCCGGCGTCAGGCAGGCATCGGTCTCTTCACCCTTACAAAGCAGCACTGCGGGATGAAACTGGCAGGCCATCGGATTTTCGATTACGCCGTCCTTCACGCCATCCGCCGCATCGCACTGCTCCAGCGCGGCAGCTTGAATCGCGGGCAGCTTCTTCGGGCCAAAATACGCTCCAGCCTCCGCCAGCGTCAGGCGCAGCGATAAGCCCCCGGAGCTCAGCAAATTGGTCCAGGCGTACGCTGGTGCCCCCGCGATAATGCCGTCATAATCCGCGGGATAGCGCTGCGCTTCCATCAAAGCCTGCCTGCCGCCATTGGAGCAGGAATTGAAATAGGACTTCTTTGGAGCCTCACCGTAGAAACCTTTTATGGTCGCCTTGGCCGCCAGCGTCGTTTCGTGAATGCCCCGGTAGCCGAAATCAATGATTTTCTCCGGGTGATTCAGCGCCCACGAAGCATTGGTGTTCACGGCATCCGCATGGCCAGTATCCGTAGACGCCGTCGCGTATTTATTCTTCACCGCATCAATCAGCCCGGCGTAATTGATGGTACCGGCAAAGCCACCATTCCCCACGCCGTGGAACTTCCCGTTCCAGCCGGAAGCCGGAAGCCAGACTTCAAAGCGAATATCGGAATCCGGAGTTGGGTGCAGAGAGCCCGACACGCGGCAAAAGGCTGGAAGGCCTTTTACCGTCTTCCCCGCAATAGTCAATTCTCCGTTTTCCACGGCCTCAGCCGTGGTTACAGTACTGCCTTTCGGCAAGAACGAACCCAAATCACCGCACGGAGCGGCTGTGGCAAACGCTGCCACGGTAAGAGCCAACACGATTGTTTTCGTCACGTTCCCCTCTTTCCTGTGATCCGGACCGGAATCACGCTGCGTGGGTGTGTCCCGGACGGCGACAATGTTTCAAACCTTTTGAACCCACTCCAGACAGGGTACCAGGACGCGAGCTCTATCTTCCATTCTCCAGAACGTTTATTCTCAGTTCATGAAGATTGCAAAGACGATCGCCATGGTTGCCCTGGTCGCCGGAATCTGTGGTACCGCAGCTTACTCTTCCGGCCACGCGGCCACTGCGGAGGACAGTACCGTGTTCGCAGTAGCCGGCTTCGTCCTGATCGCCCTCTCGTCCGTTCTCCGTCGCCGCAAACGCCGCAGCCTGTAACGGGGGCCTAGCGTTTTACTTTACCCAAGGGGTCGGCTGGCCTGTAACCCAGTTCCTGACTCAAGACGTCCACAAGTTTTCCCAGCGTTTTCACCCTGGCCCAGTACTTGTCGTTGCCTTCCACCAGATTCCAGGCAGCGCTCTTTGTGCTGGTCTTCAGCAGCATCTCTTCCACCGCTTCTTCGTAGAGAGGCCACTTCTCCCGGTTGCGCCAGTCCTCGTCGGTTAACTTCCAGCTCTTGTAATGAGTTGTGCGACGTTCCTCAAAGCGCCTGAGCTGCTCTTCGCGCGAGATGTGGATCCAGAACTTCACCACAATCGTGCCGAAATCCTGCAGTTGGCGCTCAAACGAATTGATCTCTTTATACGCCCGCTTCCACTCGTGCGATTTCGCGAAACCCTCTACCCGCTCCACCAGAACCCGGCCGTACCAGCTCCGGTCAAAGATGGCGATCTGGCTCTGTTCGGGAACCCGCGTCCAGAAACGGTAGAGATAATGGCGCGATTTCTCCTCGCCCTGCGGCGCGCTGATGGGATACACAACGTAGCCACGAGGGTCCATCTTCTCGGTGATGCGCTTAATGGCACCACCCTTCCCCGCCGCATCCCAGCCCTCAAACACCAGTACCACCGGGCGTTTTTGCGTATAGATCTGGAATCCGAGTTCCCGCAGTTGTAGTTGCCTGCGCGCCAGTTCGGTGACGTATTCTTCCCGGGGCAAATTCAAGGAGAGATCTAAAGACTCAAGCATCTTTCGATTCCTCCCGGTCATCCAGCCATGCCATGGCATGGCGAAGGTCCGCGTCCGCCGCTTCGGCTTCATCCGACGCCTGCCGTGGCGGGGCCGCCGGACCCAGCCGTTCTTCCAGCGCCATAATGATCGTCTTCAGCATCTGCGCCAGAGCCCAGCGCCGCGAAGTCGCCTCAATTACGGTCCACGGAGCTTCTGTTGCTTCCGTGATTTCCAGGATGTCCTCCGCCGCCGCCAGGTACTCGTTGTACTTCTTGTGCCGGGCCCAGTCTTCCTTTGTAACCCTCCATGATTCAAGAGGATCGGAAGAAATCTTCAGGAAACGCTTCTCCTGTTCTTTGCGGCTAATGTGCAGGAAGATCTTGATGATCTCTGTGCCGTTGTCGGCCAGCATCCTCTCAAAATCGATGATGTCGCGAAACGCCGCCCGCCACAGCTTCTCGGGAACCAAGCCCTCCACACGTTCCTGGAGCAAACGAATGTACCAGCTCTGGTCGAAAATTGCCATCTCGCCCGCATTCGGCACACAAAGCCAGAAACGCCATAGCCAGGGCCGGGTCCCTTCAAAAGGGCGAGGCAAACTGATGGGATGGAGTTTGAAGCCGCGAGGATCCAGCCGCTGGGTCAGAGTCGCAATGGACGTACCCTTACCCGCCGCGTCCCAGCCCTCAAACACTACAATTGACGAGATCTTGTTATCCCAACAAGCCTTTTCCAGATCGTAGAGGCGACGCTGCAGCCCCGGCAGAACCCGGTAGAAATCTTCCGTCGAGAGCTTACGCTTCAGATTGACGTTTTCAAGCATCCAGGCACCAGATCGAAGGCCGCATCACGTCACCCGAAATTACAGCAGATCAGAATATTCGGGCCGCTTGCCCATAAACGCATGAACGTACGAGCACGTGGCCAGAACCTTGTACTTGTTCTCGCGAGCCCAGGCCAGTGCCGCCGTGGCCAGTTTGCCGGCCAGACCCTGCCCTGCATAGTCATTCGGAACTTCCGTGTGGAAGATTTCCATCAGACCTTCAGCCAGCAGATAGTCGAGGTGCGCCGGATTCCGCGACGCCCCGGCCTCAAACCGACAACCGCTCCGGTTGTGCCGGATTTTCAATTCTCTTTGTGTGGATTCGGGGGCCTGATCGCTCATGCAGCCATTTCCTCCCGAGCTTTCGCGATTACGGCCAGATACTGCCGGGCACGGGCTTCCATTTCGTCATAGCGATTCTCACGGATCAGCCTCGCGTCGATGAGTTCGCCGCCGACGGCCACAGCACAGGCACCAGCCTTCAGGAACTCACCGGCCGTTTCCAGATTCACACCGCCGGTCGGAATCATTTCAACCTGCGGAAGAGGTCCCTTCAGCGCCTTGATGTACTTCGGGCCACCCACCGCATTGGCGGGGAACACTTTCACTACGTCCGCGCCGGCTTCCCAGGCGGTAAGGACTTCGGTGGGCGTCAGCGCGCCGGCGCAGATCACCTTGGAATACCGCTTCGCCATCTCAATGGTAGACAGCTTCAGGTTGGGGGTTACAAAGAACTGAGCCCCGGCCAACATGCAGGAGCGGGCCGTTTCCGGGTCAAGCACTGTGCCTGCCCCCAGGACAAGCTTGTCGCCGAACTTATCGGCCAGTTTCTCAAGCGCTTTCAAAGCGCCGGGGACGGTCATCGTCACCTCGGCGGCACGAACTCCGCCGTTATAAATCGCCTCAACGGACAGGAGGGCAGTTTCTGCGGAAGCGGTCCGAACGACGGGAACGAGGCCGATCCTGGTAATGGCAGACAGAATTTGTTGTGCGGTCACTTTCCCAAGGTATCAGGACAGCCCTTATTCGTAACGGCTCCACATGCGAAGGACACTGGCACCGATTTCAAAACCATGTAGGATTGTAAAAGACGCTGAGGATTGAATGACGTGCAGTTTCAGTTTGAATGGGACGAAGAAGGCGCTCAGTAACCGCCGAAAGCACGGAGTGTCATTTGAATTGGCATCGTCCGTTTTCAGCGACCCAGGAATCCTCAGTTCCGCAGATCTGGCGCACAGCGAAACCGAAGAGCGCTGGTTCTCAATCCCGCTGGCGAGCAATGGTGTCATTCGCTCAGTGGCGTATTTGTGGAATAAGGCAGAGCCCGGCGTGACCAGGATTCGACTCATCACCGCTCGCAAAGCAACTAGTACCGAACTTCGCTGTTACCTGGACCTGACATGACGACCGTAGACCCAAATTTGCGACCAGATGCCAAAAGAGATTGATTTCCGCAAGGCAACGCGGGGCCTGCACCACATCCCCGTCGAGGCCCAAGTCAGCCTCCCGGCGTCCATTGAGCGAAGCATTTGGGAGTACTTCTGAGAGAAGGCAGCGAAGAAGGGTGTTGGTGTCTCAGAGCTGCTCAACGACGTTCTCAGACGTGATATCGAGATCAGTGAAGCGCTGCGGTAACGCAGCGAGAACTCCCGCCCATAGTCTATCGTCTTCAGGACGACTGCAATATATATCTTCGGAGTACCTTAGAACTCACATCACCGTTGGGCTCAGCCATAGTGGCGTTCTCCCATGCCGGTAGTGAGCCAGTATTACGTCGGCGCGTAACAGTCGGCGCATCGGCGCAGGGGACCGGTGATCAATACTGTATGCCGGACCCGATCCGCTACATTAACAAGTAGGGTCTAAGAGTGAAATTCATACGTTTAATCGCACCGCTGGCGGCTGCGCTGCTGCCCGTCCTGCTGCCAGCGCAGAACCTCAAAGAATTCGAAAAAAACGTTACCGAGTTTACGCTCAGTAACGGTCTTCACTTCATCGTTTTGGAACGCCACGCAGCCCCGGTCGTCTCCTTCCATACCTATGTGAATGCCGGCTCCGTTGACGACCCCAAGGGCCGTACCGGAGTCGCCCACATGTTCGAACACGTGGCCTTCAAGGGCACCCCGGAGATCGGCGGTACGAATCCGGCCGCCGAGAAACTCGCCCTGGCCTCGGTGGAAAAAGCCTACGACGCGCTGGAAGCCGAGAAACGCAAGGGCGATAAGACCACCGAAGCGAAGGTGAAAGCCCTCAGCGAGGCCCTCGACAAAGCCATGGAAAAAGCCGGCGAGTACGTGGAACCCAACCTCTACCCGCGCATCATCGAAGAAAACGGCGGCGTGGGCATGAATGCCAGTACCAGCGAAGACTCCACCAACTACTTTTACAATTTTCCGGCCAACCGGACCGAACTCTGGTTCTACCTGGAATCCGCCCGCTTCCTGAAACCCATGTTCCGCGAGTTCTATAAGGAACGCAGCGTGGTCCGCGAAGAACGCCGCATGCGGACTGAATCTGACCCGCAGGGAAAACTCATGGAGGCCCTGCTCGGCACCGCCATCATGGCCCACCCCTATCGCATCCCCGGCGTCGGCTGGGCCAGCGACATTGAAAATCTCCGTGTGGCCGATGCCAAAGAATTCTACGAAAAGTACTACGTGCCCGCCAACATGACCATCTCTATCGCCGGCGACGTGGTGCCCGCGAAAATCAAACAGCTTGCCGAGACCTACTTCGGTCGCCTGCCGAAGAAGTCCCTGCCCGAACGAGTCATCACCGAAGAGCCCGAGCAGGCCGGTACCCGCCGGGTGGAGATCGAGTCCCCCGCCCAACCCATGGAGCTCATCGCCTACCACCGCCCTGACCAGAACGATAAGGACGACGCCGTCTTCGACGTGATCGACGGAGTCCTTTCCTCAGGCCGCACCAGCATTCTCTATAAGACCCTCGTCCGCGATAAGCAAATTGCGCTCGCCGCGGAAGCCGAGGCTACCCTGCCGGGCGGGAAGTACCCCGGCCTGTTCATGTTTTATCTGATGCCGAATCAGGGCCACACTCTGCCGGAACTGGAAAAGGAACTGGACACGGTCCTCGATCAGTTCAAGAAAGACAAAGTTGACACCGCCACGCTGGCCCGCGTCAAGACCCGCACCCGGGCCGGCCTGATCCACCAACTCGACAGCAACGCTGGTTTGGCGCAACTTCTGGCCAGCTACCACGTCAATTATGGTGACTGGCGCAAGCTCTTCACCTCTATAGAGGACATCGATAAAGTGACGGCAGACGACGTGCAACGAGTAGCGAAGCAGTATTTCACCCCCCAGAACCGGACCATCGCCCTAACGGTCCAGCCTGCCGAAGGCAACGGAGGCGCGAAGTGAAGAAGGCCTTTCTGCTGCTCGTCCTCTCCGCCGCGGCGTTCGGGCAACCGGCTACCTCGTGGAAAGCCATCAAGTTTCCGCCCCTCAGAGACGTCACCATTCCGAAGGTGGAGGAGACCACCCTCCCCAACGGGATGAAGGTCTATCTCCTCGAAAACCATGAACTGCCCACCATTCGCGGTCTGGCCCTCGTCCGCACCGGCAACCTTTTTGACCCGGCCGATAAAGTCGGCCTGGCCGGCCTCACCGGTGAAAACATCCGGGCAGGCGGAGCCGGCACACGGACCGGCGACCAGATCGACGAACTGCTGGAGAACATCGCCGCCTCGGTGGAAAGCCAGATCGGCGAAAGCTACGGTTCCGTCAGCTTCAGCGCCCTGAAGGAGAACACCGACACGGTGATGGAGATCTTCCGCGACGTCCTGACGTCCCCCGCCTTCTCCCAGGATAAGATCGACCTCGACAGACGCCAGACCCGCAGCGGCATCTCCCGCCGCAACGACGAAGCTTCCGGCATTGGCGGGCGCGAGTTCGCCAACATCGTCTACGGGCGCAACACCCCCTACGGCTGGATGCTGGAATACTCAACCATCGACAACATCCAGCGCAAAGACGTGACCAGCTTCTACCAGCGCTACTTCTTCCCGAAGAACATGATCCTCGCCGTCCAGGGCGATTTCAGCGCCGCCGAGATGAAGGCTCGTATTGAAAAACTCTTCGCCGCCTGGACCGCGCAGCAGCCTCCCGTTCCCGCATTCCCCCAGGTGGCCAACACCCCCAAGCCGGGCATCTACCTGGCCACGAAAACCGATGTCACCCAGACCAACTTCGCCCTCGGCCAGCTTGGCGGCACCCTGAAAGACGCCGACTACCCCGCGCTGGAAGTCATGTCCGATATCCTGGGCGGTGGTTTCAAGAGCCGCCTCTTCCGCCGCGTCCGCACGGAACTCGGTTACGCCTATGGCATCAGCGCCGCCTGGGGAGCAAATTATGACCACCCCGGCCTGTTCGAAATCACCGGCAGTACCAAGTCCGCCAGCACGGTGGATACGCTGAAAGCCGTTGACCAGGAAGTCCGGCGCATCCGCGAGAATCCGGTTACGCCCGAGGAACTGGAGTCCTCTAAGCAAACCGTCTCCAACAGCTTCGTGTTTAACTTCGACACGCCGGCCAAGACGCTGAACCGCATCGTGACCTACCGCTACTTCGGTTACCCGGACGACTTCATCTTCACCTACCAGAAGGCCATTGCCGCCGTCACGCGGGCGGATATCCAGCGCGTTGCCGCCAAATACATTGACCCCGCGAAGTTCGTCACGGTCGCAGTGGGGAATCCGAAGGACTTCGGCAAACCGCTCTCGTCGCTCGATCAGCCCGTCAGCGATATTGACCTTACGATCCCGGAGCCGAAAGAGCAGAAAGCGGCGGGAAGCGCGGCCAGTCTGGCAACCGGCAAAGCCTTGCTTGCGAAAGCAGCCGAAGCGATGGGTGGCGCCGCAAAATTCCAGGGCGTCCATGACGTGACCAGAACCTCCACCATGCAGCTGGATGCCGCCGCCGGAGGCCTCAAAATCACGCAGACCGAGCAGTGGCTGGCCCCCTCGCACTTCCGCCAGGAAAATCTCCTGCCGTTCGGTAAAGTGGTCAGCTATTCCGATGGTGCCACCGGCTGGTCGGCAACTCCGCAGGGTCTAATCCCGGCGCCGGAAGCGCAGTTGAAGCAGATCACCCAGGAGATCTTCCGTATGTGGTGGTCGCTGATGCGGAGCGATACCAACCCGGACCGCACCGTGAACGACCTCGGCAACGGCAAACTGGAAATCTCTGACAAAACGGGCCACGTCGTCACCCTGGTGATCGACCTAAAAACCGGCCTTCCCGCCTCCCAGACCTACGCCCCGCCAGGCAACACCAACGGTGCCGTGGAAGAAGTCTACGCGGACTGGCAGGAGACCAGCGGGCTCCGCCTGCCCCGCAAGATTACGCTCACCCAGGCCGGCAAGCACTTCGCCGACGTGACCGTGGTCTCCACCACCCTGAACTCCGGCCTCACTGCAGAGCAACTCGCTAAAAAACCATGAGCACTCGTCGCGGTTTCATCTCAATGGCCGGGTGTGCGGCCCTGGCCCCTCTGCTGCGTGCCGAAACGCCGCAGGAGCGCGGCCGCAAGATCGTTGCCGATACCATCCTCGCGCTGGGTGGAGATGGCTTCCGCCAGATGACCACGCGCAGCGAGACGGGCCGGGCGTACTCCTTCTATCGGGAGGAAATCAACGGCCTGTCCATCGCCCGCTTCTACACCAGGTATCTGCCGCCTGATGACAGCGGCGCGCTTCGCCAGGCCCAGCGCCAGAGCTTCGGCAAGAAGGAAGAAAACTGGGTGTTGTTGACCGGCAAGGACTGCTGGGACGTCAACTTCCGCGGCGCTCGCAAGCTGCCTGCGGAGAGGATGCTGCAGTACCGCGAATCCACCCTTCGAGATATCTTCTACATCCTCAGGATTCGCATTGATGAACCCGGCATTATCTTCGAATCCCGAGCCCGCGACGTGGTGGAAAACCAGGCCGTGGAGATTCTGGACGTGGTGGACGCGGAAAACCGCAAGCTCACCGTTTTCATCAACACCAGCACGCACCTGCCGGTAAGGCAAAGTTTTCAGCGCTGGGACACCACCCTCAACGACCGCCGCGAAGAGGTAACCCGCTTCACCAAATACCGCGAGGCGGGCAACGGCGTCATGTGGCCCTACGATGTCCAGAAGGAACGCGACAAAGAACGCCTGAGCCAGCTCTACGCGGACAAAATCGTGATTGGCGAGGACCTGAAGAGCAGCATGTTCGAACTGCCGCCGGGTATCAAGATTCTGGAGAAGAACAGCAAAGACCGCACCTCCCGCTAAAGTTTTCCGCCCGCGCCGGGATGGCAACATGTGTGCCGCAGTTCGTCCGTCACAGGCCGGTCGGCCATAGTGCGCCGAACGGCTGTTCCCACCACGAATACAGGGAGCCCGTGCCGGGGTCTCCATATGCCAAAATGCCGCCGGGCTTGCGGCCGGCGGCATTTGATAGTTAGACGAGAGAGGTTAGGCTGCAGAGGCAGCGCGGCGGCGGCGAAGGGCCACGCCGGCCAGGCCGAGGCCGGTGCTGATCAGCGCCCAGCTCGAGGGTTCGGGGACTGCCGCGTCCCCAGGCAGCGTGATGGACGTGATAGCCGCAGAGTAGGGAATGTTGTTGGCGAACCCACCCATGGCAATAGCCAGCGCTGACACCTGCCAGTTCCCGAGGGCAGTACCGTCCACCACAACAGTTGCCACTTGTGTCCACGGTTGCGAAGCTGCGCCCTGCGGCCAGATCAGACTGCTGCTACCGCACGCCGGTGTAGTCTTGCAATATTGGCTGTCGAATGTGGTCGTGGCGTTTAAGGTTTCCAGTGCGGCAAACGATTTCGTGCTGGTGTACCCAAAATAATTCGTGGCAGGCCGAGGGCTCGCCAACTGTTCATTGATAAAAATGGTGTTGGAGCTGTTATTGGGGTCCACCAGCTGAACCTGCCAGCCCGACCACCCATCAGTACCGATGATCGATTGAGTGTAACTGATCTTTTGGGCTGCGCCTTGTGTGAGCATACTGCTCAAGGTCCCCAAAGAGACGGTAGCCCCACCAAGATGCAGTCCATTGTTGATGATCACAGCCCCGTAGTCTCGAAATGCGGCCACAAAACCGGCGTTGTTGTTCAGGGTGCTAGCGGAATTGTCGCTGGAAAGAGCGACAAACGTGCCGGGCCCAGAGCCAGAAATTCCGGCCGAGGTGCCGGGAGTGAGGGCGGAGAAGCTCAGGTTGCCCAGGTCGCTGCCCGAGATGGTTATCGTCACGGCTAAGGCCGACCCTGCGGTGCCGCAGATGGCGAGCAGCAGCGTCGCCCTCGATAGAATGCGACGGATCTCGCGTCTTGTCCAACGTTCAACGATATGCATGGTGCTCCTTGGCAATTGATTAGCGACCCGTCGCGTAACTGATGCAGCGAGTCTATAGAGGGGGCAGTGAGGGCCGTCCCTTCTATTTTTTGGTGAGTCCACTTGGACAGGCCCACTGCTGCACAACCGACTTATCTTTACGCTACTTGTGCTACCTGTAATATTTATAGCTTATTAATCCGACATTATGTATCACAGCTAGCATTATTTGCAATTTATGAGTACTAGAACCATTCAGTACTGCCTGCCACCGCGTATGGGGCCGGACCAACCGCGCCGAACCGTATTCGCTCTATCAAGAGGAAATCAACGGCCTCTCCATCGCCCGCTTCTACACAAGGTAGCTGCCGCCCGATGACAGCACGCACCTGCCTGTAAGGCAAAGTTTTCAGCGCTGGGACACCACCCTCGACGACCGCCGCGAGGCGGGCAACGGCGTCATGTGGCCCTGCGATGTCCAGAAAGAACGCGACAAAACACCAAAAACCGCAACGCCCGCTAAAGCTTCCCCTGCCGCACCCGCGCCCAGATCACCACATGGGTCACGATAATCAGCGGCACCAGGAACGTGGGAAGCAGGCTCATGGGGATGTGGCGGAGTTCGTCCATCACATGCCTGTCGGCAAGGGTGAGACGTACGGCCGTACCCACCACGAACAGAATATCCACTAAACCGAAGGCATTCCAGACCTGAATGGCCAGCGGACGGAAGCTCACCCCTGCCGGAATCAGCAGGACCAGACACGCCAGCGCGGCCGCCACGATATCTCCCCAGCCGCCCTTCACTGCAAAATCATAGGGCAGCCGCTTTCGGGCATACAGCACCAGAAACCAGAACCCGACGAAGCGGCTAAGGTGAAGAAGTACCAGCCAGCGAATATCGCAGTTCCAAAGTGGGTTCCGTACCGGCGCCAGACGGAATGCCGCCCAGGCAAACAGGCCCCCGGTAACCACCAGAATCACCTGCGCCACCGGAAAGTCTCTTCCCAGCAAACCGAACCTGGCCAGCGCCACGGCGGCAAATAATCACGCCAGCAGCAAAGTTCTCAGAAAACTCCAGTTCACGGGAAGCGCTTGACTCTGCATCGGTTAACTCCTCATCAAAAGTTTGCCACGGGGCAGCCGACTGGCGGGCACCGTGAGGGTGTCCGACATGAAAGTGGAGATCAGGCCGCCCGCCGACCCTCCCAATAGTTTTCAAACCGGGCGTTGAAGTGACAGCAGCGCAGTGCGAGGATGGCGTTTGCGCCGCGAACGGTCCAGAACATGCCGGACTGCTTGCAGCGGGA
>CAIYVZ010000122.1 GCA_903929755.1 uncultured Acidobacteriia bacterium | reverse complement strand
GGTCGTGGCGCCGGCCGCGACGGTGAGCGAAGCGGGAACGGAAAGCAGGGTGTTGTTGCTGGCAAGCGTTACGGTTGCCCCTCCCGTTGGTGCGACCGTGTTCAGCGTTAACACGCAACTCGAACTCGCGCTGGAATTCAGGCTGGCCGGCGTACATGCTACCGACGAAATGGTGGGAACAAGGATGATCCCTGTCGTTCCGGCCGACGCCGTAACTACGCTGCCGGTTGTATTGACGCCAATCGGGTTCGCAATCGAGATCGAGGTCGTTCCCGCAGTTGGCGCAAGGGTCAGTTGAACCGTCGCCACAACTCCTGATGCCATCGCATTGGTGTTTGGTCCGGAGAGCAGACAGTTGATTGCGCCAGGTACCGAAGCGCAGGATATCGTTTTGCCGGCAGCTGCTGCTACCGGACCGGCGAATTCTGCAATGGCCGACACTTGGCCGGGGGCATAAAGCAGTGTCCATCCCAAACCAGCCGGCGCTGCCCCTGGGGCCGATAAAGAAAGGCTGAGAACAACCGTGCCTCCCGAACTGGCTGTTGCCGAAGACAGGCTCAGACTGGTAGTCTGTGCGGACAAATCTTGGTGACACGTGCAGAGTACCACCAAGGCAAAAACACGCGCATACTTTACTGGAATCATCCCACACACTCCGCTAAACTGGCTTGTGGCACCCTAGCCATCCAAACATCACAAGACGACATCACAAGACGCACTCGTCTACTGTTCGAGCCCCTATAACTGCCTGAATTACCTGGTGGTGCAGCGTTGGCCGGATGTCGTTACCTGCCCGACATGCGGCCAGCCTAATCCCCGCTAACTCACCGACCGTAAGGTATGGCGGTGCTCACTATCACGCATCCGAAGCGTCAGTTCTCGGTCAAACGCGGCACCTTTTTTGAAAACTCTCCGCTCGGTCTGGACAGGTTGCTTCCCGCAGTTTGGCCGACCTCTACTCACGAGAACGGATTCCGTTCCTACGAGATCGCACGCGACCTGGGCGTCACTCACAAGACCGCCTGGTTCATGCTTCAGGGAATCCGGCTCGGCCTTCAGTCCATTGATGCAGAGCCCGAAACCCCCTGGAGCGTCCTCAGGCGCGGCTTGAACCGAACATACGTTTCCGCGAAACCATTCCACCAGTTCCGCTACCTGGACGAACAGATGTTCCGCTACAACCACCGGAAGGACGATACGGGAAAGCCGATGAACGATGCCCAGCGATTCGATTTGGCTGTTCGTCAGTCTGTCGGCAAGCGCCGCACCTGGAACGCTCTCACTGGAAAGGAGATTCCGGGCCGACCGAAAGCTCTCAGAACTGCAAACTAAGCGGCGGGGCTGCGGGGAAGGGGAGGCGGTTTGAACCTCCGCTTTTGCCCGCGCGTTCCAGGCGTTACCTTCAGACCGGCCAAGCGCTTTCAGTAGCCTACGCGCGGCACGGACAGAACGCACTGCATAGCTGAATCGAAGCAAACGAACTCTGGCGGGCGTGGTTCGGTCGCCATTGATACTGTCATATATCATTTGTTGTTGCATTTTGTACGCACTTGTAGATATCGGCCCTAAGTCCGTTGCTTTCCACTCCGGCTGGGATGAGTTAGGTAAGTTGTTTAAATGGAATTACGCGCTCACTACCATGGCGCATCCGATCGGGAGGCATAAAGAGAGCCAGCATTCGCCGACCGGGCGCACCAGTTGCCCCTTTTCCTCTGCGCTCCAGTGTCGGCGTTGTTCCGTCAAGTGTCTCGTCCATGCTTATCTATCGGCCAGAATCCCCAAACCTATAGAGCGCCCTACTTTTTTTCAGCTGAACCGGCACCTTTCAAGATGTCTTCGGATAGTGGCAGGGCAGACAGTCGAGAACCTGCATTTCTAAACAGCGAACTACTCACAACCCATTCGGCCTTTTCAGCGGAGCACACATAACGCTGGAAGATGTCAGTAGTTTCCTGCGACGCCAGTTCTCCTGAGAAGCGGAGTTTCTCTTTTTGATGTCCCTTCTCCGGCGCTTCCGGGAACAGCCCAACAGCTCTTCCTGCCTGTTGTCGAGCCACTTCAACCAGTCACTGCCCTGGCATTTCGGACAATGCTGTTGCAAGCAGGAGCTGTAGGTGATACGAACGTGATCGCATCGGCTGCATTTTTCGACAGCCTCCGAGCACCTATGTTCGGCAGGTTTCAACAGCCCGCATGCCGCGCAAGCAGCTGCCATGTTGCCGGAACATGTCACCCAGCCCGATCGTGGGCCGGGGCATCAGCGACTACTTCTTCGCCTGCTCTTTGGCCTGTTCCGGCTAACCGTACAAGCCGTCCAATCGGGCTGGAGGTTCCGGCAATCACAGGCTGTGCGGTGTCACGCATTTGGCAATGCCTGCACGTTCGGAAGCGTTGCGGCAGGCCACGGGAATCGCTGCCGGAAGAACGTGCATTCCCTCGTGCCAGGAGGGAAACGGGTAGTCATTCCGGAGGGTATCGTGTCGGGGGTAACCGTGAGACTTCGGTTTTCGAAGCCGGGGTTGATGTAGACATCTTTTCTGATCCTTCCAGATATTCGTGACGCCAGGCGGCGGGACTTTGCTTTTCGAGGGCGGTGAAGTGGCGTGCGAAATCATTGATGGTCCGGAAGCGGACATTTCGGGCAACCTCTTTTCGTTCCAGGCGCGAGGCGAGGGTTGGGTCCTTACGGGAAGGCGGGTGGACGCCGGCGTGGAGGACGAACTCGAGCGGGCTATCGCCGACGCGAACTTTAACGTCGAGGGTGCGCAAGAGGGAGTGAGCGCGGAGGCCGTGGGTGTCACCGGCCCGAATCAGACAAGACTCGCCCGCCGCAGGTGCAGAACCCAGCCGGGAGAGTAATCTTAGCGGGCATTCCACAGGAGATCGAGGCCGGTGGTGAGGCACGTTTGGGGATCCACACTCTCTATTAATGCGCTCGACAGGCTGCCGTTTTGGATAAGAGATCTGCCGATTCGGGGAGAGAAGGAACGGCTACACTTGTGAGATGAAGCGCCGAGAGTTTCTGGCAACTTGTGCCGCGGGTTCGCTGGCCGCCGCAACTGGAACGGGTTCGCGGCCGAATGTGCTGTTCATCGCTGTGGATGATTTGCGGCCGGAACTAAACTCCTTCGGAGCCAGCCATATCCACAGTCCGAATATTGACCGGATCGCGAAGATGGGGATGGTTTTCGAGAGGGCATATTGCCAGCAGGCTGTCTGCTCGCCATCGCGGTCGAGCCTGATGACGGGCACGCGGCCGGATTCGACGAAAGTGTGGGATTTGGTGACGCACTTCCGGGCGGCGGAACCGAACATTGTGACGTTGCCGGAGCACTTCCGGAAGAACGGCTATTTCGTGCAGGGGATGGGGAAGATTTATCACCCGGGGTACGACGATCCACGGTCATGGTCGGTACCGTGGCAGACGCCGAAAGCGCCAACTTATGCGAAGATTTCAACTCCGGAGGTAGCGGATGACGACGCGCAGAAGAGCAAGGGCGGGCCGGCGTTCGAGGCCGGGGATGTCGCCGACGACTTCTATAAAGACGGGATGGTGGCGGGCCTGGCTGTGGCGACGCTGAAGACGCTGGCGAAGAAGCCGGAGCCCTTCTTCCTGGCAGTGGGGTTCGCCAAGCCGCATCTGCCGTTTATAGCACCGAAGAAGTACTGGGACATGTATGACGCGGCGAAGATTGAGCTGGCACCGAATCCGTACCACGCGGAGGACGCACCGGAATATGCGCTGACAAACAGCAACGAGCTTCGGAATTACTTTGGGATACCGGCAAAGGGACCGATGCCGGAGGCGCTGGCCCGGCAACTGAAGCATGGGTATTATGCGTCGGTCAGTTACACGGATGCGCAGGTGGGGAAAGTTCTGGATGAATTGGAACGGCAGGGGCTGACGAAGAACACGATCATCGTCTTGTGGGGCGACCACGGGTGGAAGCTGGGCGAGCACGGTGAGTGGGCTAAACACAGTAATGTGGAGAACGACACGAATGCTCCGCTGCTGGTGGCGGCTCCGGGGATGAAGGCGGCGGGGAAGCACAGCCGGGCGCTGGTGGAGTTTGTGGACATTTTCCCCACGCTGGCGGACCTGGCCGGGCTTTCGCTGCCGGGGCACCTGGAAGGGGTGAGTTTTGCACCTTTGCTGGATGCGCCCGAGAGGAAGTGGAAGAGTGCCGCGTTTAGTCAGTACCCGAGGGGCAAACAGAGAATGGGGTATTCGATGAGGACGGACCGGTACCGGCTAACGGTGTGGGTGCAGAGGGGGAATCGGAGCCAGGTGGATTTTGTGGAGTTGTACGATCACCAGACGGATCCGCAGGAGAATACAAATATCGCGCGGAGGCCGGCGAATGCGGAACTGGTTTTGCAATTGATGGCGCAGTGGAAGGCTGGCTGGCAGGCTGCACGTCCCGCGTAAGGCGAGAATCATGACCAGACGAGAACTACTGCAGAGCATGGGGTGTGTCGCCAGCGCGGGCGCTATTGGGCCAGCGTGGATGCCGGGCCAGACGGCTGCGCGGAAGCCGAATATTATTTTCGTGCTGGCGGACGATCTGGGGATCAACGGGCTGGGGTGCTATGGGGCGGACCGATATCAAACGCCGAACATCGACAAGCTGGCGCGGGAGGGGACGCGATTCACGCGGGCGTATACGGCGCCGCTGTGCGGGCCGTCGCGGGCGCTGATTATGACGGGGCGGTATGCGTTCCGGACGGGGGCGACAAATCAGGATGCCACGGGGCAAATGAAGCCTTCTGTGGAAACGATGATGCCCACGTATCTGAAGCCGTCGGGTTACAAGACCGCGCTGGTGGGGAAGTGGGGACAACTGCCGCTGGGACCGGCGGAATTCGGGTTTGATGAGTACCTGAAGTTCAAGGGCAGCGGCGTTTATTGGAATACGCAGGCGGGTGGGAAGACTTACACGGTAAACGGCGTGGCGAAGGGGCTTCGGGACGGGGAGTATCTGCCCGATGTGATGCATGATTTCATGATCGACTTCATCACCCGGCATCGGAACGACCCGTTTTACGTGTATTACTCGATGTCGCACGTGCATGGGGAGATCCAGGCGACGCCTGAGAGCAAACCAGACAGCAAACCGGGCAGCCAGGATCAGTATGCGGACAACATCGCGTACATGGACAAGCTGGTGGGGAAGCTGGTGGCAGAACTGGAGCGGCTGAAGCTGCGGGAGAATACGCTGATCGTTTTTGTGGGCGATAACGGTACCGGCGGCGGGTACGCGAAGCAATCGACGATTGGCGGGAAGCAGATTACGGGCCAGAAGGGTTCGATGCTGGAGGGCGGGGCGAATGTTCCGATGATCGTAAACTGGCCGGGGAAGACGCCTGCGGGGCGAGTGCTGGACGATCTGGTGGATTCAACTGATTTTGTGCCGACATTTGCCGAGATTGCCGGTGGGAAGCTGCCGGCAGGAAAGATCCTGGACGGGCATAGCTTCGCGCCGCAGATTTATGGGCAGATGGGACAGGCGCGGGAGTGGATTTTCATTCAACTGGCCCGGAACTGGTACGTGCGTGAGAAAGACTGGAAGCTGAACGAAGCGGGCGAACTGTTCGATATGAGGCTGGCTCCGTTCGGGGAGCCGCTGGTGCCCGCCGACACGAAGGATGCTTCCGCGATGGCGGCACGCAGGCGGCTGCAGGCAGCGCTTGAGAAGCTGAATCCCGCGGGCGGGATTCAAGACGAGGGTGACGGCACTGGGCGTCATGCGAATCGGGAAGAAAACCGGAAGAAGAAAAGGGCCAAGGGGAAGTAAGCCCTTCGGCGAACTGCGGGAGCGCGAGTGGGCGTCACTCCGATTGCGATAAGATCAGGGTGGATTTTCTTGTCCTACTACTTGTCTGAAGGGTCCTGCATGTTTCGTAACTTTTGTATTACTTTATCGATTGGGTTGTTGAGTGCGTTTGCACAAACTCCGGCTCCTGCGCCTGGTGCGGCGGCTGCGGGTGGTCCGGCCAGGGCTGGACGGCCTGCGCCTCCGACGCGGGATCCGCATACGCCTGGGTATGTTGCGGCTAAGGAGTTGGTGGACGGCACGTTGCCTTCCGTCAAGGCGGACGGGAACTTCATCCTCGGGCCCACGCATACTGCGGCTGCGGAGATGAGCGTTCAGGAGAGTGTTCCGCAGGGGACGGTCTTCAACTTCACGATGGAATCGAAGGACAGCAAGATTTATCCTGGGATTGCTCGCGAGCAGGGGACATTTGGGACGCCGGATGCGCATGAGCCTTCAAAGCTGATCGTGACGACGAGCCATCCGGCGGCTTATACGCGTAAGGTCGCGGTTTATGTCCCGAAGCAGTATGTGGCGGGTACGGCGGCTCCGTTCATTGTGGGCGCGGACGGGATCGACAAGGCTTTGTTTACGGCTCTGGATAATATGATTGCGGCGAAGAAGCTTCCGGTGATGATCGGGATTTCGATCGGGAATGGCAGCGGGGATGCGCAGGGGAGCCAGCGAGGGCTGGAATACGACACGATGTCGGGGCTGTATGCGGAATTCGTGGAGAAGGAAGTTCTGCCTCTGGTGGAAAAAGAGGCGAATGTGAAGCTGACGAAGGATCCGGAGGGGCGCGCGACGATGGGCGGGAGCTCGGGCGGGTCGGCGGCGCTGATTATGGCGTGGTATCACCCGGAGTGGTATCACCGGGTGCTGACTTACTCGGGAACTTATGTGAATCAGCAGTGGCCGTGGAATGACGCGATTCCGCATGGCGCGTGGGCGTTCCATGAGTCGCTGATTCCGAATAACCCGGTTGCGCCGTTGCGGATCTGGATGGAAGTAGGGGACCGGGATAACTATAACCCGAATATCATGCGGGATAACATGCATGACTGGGTTTTGGCGAATGAGAATATGGCCCGGGTGCTGGCGACTAAGGGATATCATTACCAGTTTGTGTTTGCGGTGAATGCGGGACATACGGATCGCACGGTGAAGGCTCAGACCTTGCCGGAAGCGCTGGAGTATGTTTGGCAGGGTTATCCGATTAAATAAGGGTTTGAAGGAGAAATTGAGATGAAGATGCGCTATTTTGCGATTGGTTTATTGTTTGGTGGTTTGATGATGGGGCAGGCTCCGATTCCTGCTCCTGCTGCACCGGGCGCAGCGACTCCTGGAGGCCAGGCGGGTCCGGGGGGGCGCGGGCCTCGGCCTCAGGCGCCGGCTCGCGATCCGCATACGCCGGGTTATGTAACGGCTAAGGAGTTGCCGGATGGAGCGAATCCGTCACCGAAAGAAGACGGAAATTTCATCATGGGGCCGACGCATGCTCCGGCTCCGGAAATGACGGTTCGGGAGGATGTTCCGCACGGGGAGATCTTTAACTTCGTGATGGAGTCGGCGGACAGTAAGTTCTATCCGGGGATTGCGCGGGAGCCGGGGCCGATGACGCCGGATCCGACTGACCCGACGAAGATGCTGATTAAGAGCAGCCCGAAGGCATATACCCGCAAGGTTGCAGTGTATGTTCCGAAGCAGTATGTAAAGGGGACGGTGGCTCCGTTTATTGTGGGCGCGGATGGTCCGGACCAGATGCTGTTTACGGTGCTGGATAATTTGATCGCACAGAAGAGAGTACCTGCGATGATTGCGATTTCGATCGGCAATGGCAGCGGCGATGGCCAAGGCAGCGAACGGGGTCTGGAATACGACACGATGTCGGGAAAGTATGCCGAGTTCGTGGAGGCGGAGGTTTTGCCGCTGGTGGAAAAGCAGGCGGGCGTGAAGCTGACGAAGGATCCGGAGGCCCGGGCCACGATGGGCGGGAGTTCAGGCGGGTCGGCTGCGCTGATTATGGCCTGGTATCACCCGGAGCTTTATCATCGGGTGTTGACGTATTCGGGGACGTATGTGAATCAGCAGTGGCCTCTGGACCCAGCGTCGCCGCATGGCGCGTGGGAGTTCCATGAGAATGTGATTCCGAAGAGTCCGGTGAAGCCGATTCGGTTGTGGATGCAGGTGGGGGATCGGGATAATTTGACGACCCGGGATGCGTATCATGACTGGGTTTTGGCAAACGAAAATATGGCAAAAGTTTTGGCGGCTAAGGGGTATCACTACCAGTTTGTGTTTTCGCAGAATTGCGGGCATACGGACCGGGCGGTGAAGGTACAGAGCTTGCCGGAAGCTTTGGAGTATGTTTGGGCCGGGTATCCGGTGAAGTAGGGGATTTGAGGGCGGGGTATGAGCGGTAAGGCAAAGGTGGTCGAAGTGGCGCTGGCGATGAAGGGCTCGCTGGCGCCACCAGAAGCGGAAGAACTACGTGAGCGAGTTGAGGAGATTCGGGAGAATTTGCGAGTGAAGTCCAGGACCGAGGAGTTGCGCGGGATTGGTGGGCATCAGCCGTATCCGCCGAACTATCTCGAAGATGAGCGGAATAGCTGGGACTGAGGGCGAGCGGAGCGCGAAAATGCGAACTTTTCACCCACCGCCGCGAGAGCATCACGCACCGGGAACACGCAGCCGTGATCGAGATCACTTAGGCCGCGTTCGATCGCGGAGATGAACTCGGTGGTTTCATCCCATTCGGTCAGGAGGATGAGCGTGGGGAGTTCGCCGGGATCGAAGTGAGCTGCGATGGCTTCGCGGATATTTGCTTCGAGGTTGCGCAGGGTGGCAGCCTTAGTAGTCAGGCCACCGTGGCACGTTGAGTCATTCCAGGCGGCTATCAGCAAGCCCGTTTCGGGGCAGGTGCTCACCGTGATGGTTATCTGTTCCACGGTTCTGATTGTAGAGTATTTTCGCCTATCGCCATGGCGGCACCGGAACGCGTTCCGAGGATTTCCGTATCTCGCGGGTTAGCCTGAGATTTCAGCGAGTAATTGGTCCATTACTTCCTGCTGATAGTGGAAACTGGTGCGTTTGATGCGGTCAAAGGCTTCGGCGAGATTGAGAAGACGATGCTCAGCCGCCATGGAGAGCAGGCCAAGCGTGCCGGCAACCCGAAACCCTCTACTGCGCGCGTTAATAACGCCTTCGCGATCATCCATCAGGATCACGTCAGCGTGGAGTTCCAGAGCGAGAGCGATCACATCCGCTTCTCCTGCGTCGAGTCGGCCAATGGCGGTGTGAGTATGAGAAGTCGCCCGCACCTCTGCCCATTCGGGGAGATTGCAGATCCACTGCCGCACCGTGGCCGACGCTTTCGGGTGATTCAGTTCATCCCGAACGACGGATGGAAGAATCACTCCGTGAAACAAGGCCGGGAGGATTTCGATGTGTCCGATGAGGATCAAATAGTTGATTGGGCCTGTATCGGCTATGACCAACTGCATCAAATTACAATCCGAGACTTCTGAGATCCTGCAAATCGCGGCGGATATCTTCGATAGTGATGGCAGGCCCAACGTGATGGGCCTTCAGGAAGTCGTCCACTTCGAAACGTGTCTCAAAGCCCAACAATCGACGCAACTGCGCCTTCGAGATGCGGTCTGACTTGTATTCTTCGAGGGCAAAGCCTTCGAGAATTCGGCGAGAGAGGTCCGGTCCGGCACTCAGGCTGGCGAAGACTTCGTCCGGAATATGAACGGTCAGATTCATGTGTCCTGCTGTTAGTTTAACTCTTGGCGGCACGTTTCCCGGTTGGCGTGATCCCGCCTGGCCGAAAAGGTGGCTGAAGTCCATCTCAACGACGGGGTTGTTGGTACGGTAGATTCCGTCGGTCACGGGTATGCGGGTCTGGGCTGTGTAGATGTGGCCGCTGCCCTGACAACGGCGACGTCGGGAAGGCGGACTCGGATTGGGGAGACTCTGGTTCGGACTTCGCTGACTGGGAAGAGGCGAGTTGGCGGCAGCGGGTGAAGAACCAGGAACTGATCGCCAACTGAATCGTTCCGTGGTCGATGTCACCCGCGTTGACTTTCATCAGTTCGGCATCGACGAACTCCCGGTCACCATCTTCGTAGGAAGTGGCGAGGTATTCTTCGGGACTGGTCAGGAGTGTTTGGGCCATTAAAATGTCCGCGCTTGGCCCATTCTTCCATGAATTAGCCGGGCTGTAGAATTCGGTGATGGACATGAGCGGGGAATCGCGGGAAACTGACTCATGATCCGACGACTGCACGTTCCGCTTAGAAGGGCCGAGGACGTTATTCCGCACCTTGCCAAGGGAGCGCAGCACTGGAAGAAGGGGTACTCGGCCCAGAAACTCGCAGTGGCCTGGGCTCAATCATCGACCGACTTTCCGGTCAGAGTACGAGGTGCGCTCCGGACGGCTCCGGAGTATGCCGACGCCGAACTGATCGATGGCTTTTTCGAGCGCGAAGTGGAGCTGGGTTCGGCTGGCAGAAACAGCCAGACAGATTTGATGGTGGTGGCGGGGCTCGGAAGTGAACTGGGGATGATTGCCGTAGAGGGGAAAGTTGATGAATCATTCGGGGAATTCGTGAGGGACTGGAATGACAGCGCAGGGAAGCAACGGCGGTTAGCGGGACTCTGCCAGACACTGGCGTTGGAACCTTCGGCAGTGGGTGACCTGCGTTATCAATTGCTCCATAGAACAGCGTCCGCGATCTATGAAGCGAAACGGTATCGTTGCCTCCACGCGATGATGCTGGTGCACTCCTTCAGCGCGATGCACAGAGGGTTCAGTGATTTCGCAGCGTTCTCAGCTGCGATGGAAATTCCGGTTCTACAGGCAGACCGATGCTCCCCGGCGCGGGTCTGCACGGGAGTCAGTTTGCGCCTGGCGTGGGTTACCGATTCACCCCAGGTTTGACAGGATCCCGTTGCTGTCTCCGAAGCTCTTTTCTTCAACTCCCATTCTTTGGAGCATGGAGAGGTAGAGGTTGCAGAGCGGGGTTTCTTTGGGGTAGCGGAGGCGGCGGCCTTGTTTGATGGTTCCTTTACCTCCTCCGGCTAAGGCTATGGGCAGGTCGTGCTCCAGGTGCAAGTTTCCGCACTTGATTCCGCAGCCGAACATGACCATGGCGTTGTCTAACAGCGTGGTGCCTCCTTCGTCCAGCGACTTGAGACGCTTCAGAAAATAGGCCACCTGCTCGACATACCAGGTGACGCACATTTCGTACTGCTTCTTGCGGACGGGCTCCTCGGCGTGGTGGGAGACGGAGTGCATGCCGCCCCTCATGCCGGGGATGAAGGTGTGGTCGTCGTTGGTCTGGGCGTCGGCGGTCATGATGGTGCCGATTCTGGTGGTGTCGCTCCAGAGGGCCAGGACCATGATGTCCATCATCAGGCGGAGGTGGTCGGGGCGGGTTTGCGGGATGCCTGGGCCAGGACGTTCCAGCGGGAATTTGCCTTGATTGATCCAGCGTTTCTGGGGTTTTAGTGACGCTTCGAGGCGCTGCTCTACGGAGCGGACGGATTCGAAGTACTCATCGAGGCGGACGCGGTCGCCGGTGCTGCCTTGTTTGCGGAGGGCTTTGGCCTGGTCGCGGACGAGGTCGAGGATGGAGGTTTCGTCGCGCTGGAGGGAGGTGAGCAGGCGGGGGTCGTCGGGGTTGAGGCCGGAGATGACGGGTGACTTATTGGAGCGGAAGAGGCGGTCGAAGGCGAGCTGGGGGATGATCTCTTTGGCGACGGGGGTGTGGGGGTCGCGCCAGGAGATGAAGGAGCCGTACATGCGGGCGAAGCCGCCGCCAGCGGTGTCAATCCCGGTGCGTGTAGCTTCGACGCCGAGTTCAAGGCTGGGGAGTGCGGTACGGTCGCCGAGCTTCTGGGCCAGGAGCTGATCGACGGAGGTGCCGCCGGCATCCAGGTCGTCACCGGAGGTTCGTTCGACGTAGCCGCCGGAGAGCCAGGCGGGGACTTTGGGCCAGTGGCCGTTGCGGCCGACGGTTTTGGCGTTCCAGAGATTTTCGAGGAGCGAGAAATCGTTGCGGAGGTCGTGGAGGGGCTTCAGGTGGGGGGTGAGTTCGAATTGCTCGGCGTCTCCGGCGGGGGTCCAGAATTCGGGGACGACTCCGTTGGGCATGTAGAGGAAGACAGAGCGGAGGGGCGGGGCGGCGAGCTGGCTGGCAGGGGCAGGCGCGGCCGCCATGGACTCCGGCATCATGGATTCCAACCAGGGCAGCGCGAGAGCGGCTCCGGTGCCCCGGAGGATTGTTCGGCGGGAGATTCGTTTGGCTGGCATGGGACTCCTATCTATTTGACCACCATTGGGCGCTGACTTCTTGGTGGGGGTGGCGCGGCGGTGGTGAGGGTGACTTTGCCCCCCTGGCTGCTGCGGAAGGGGGTGCTGAGGACGATTTCGCGGATGAGGGTACGGGCCCGGTAGTTGTCCTTTTGCAGTGTGTCGGCCAGGTGCTGGATGGTGCAGCTGTCTCCATCCTGCAGGCTGCGTCCCAAGGCGTAGCCAAGGATTTTGCTGGTGACCTGGCGGGTGAAATCGTCCTTTTTATCGAGCAGCACTTTGCGGAGTTCGGTGGCACCGTTGAATTTTTCGCCGGAAGGGAGGGCTCCGGTTCCATCGATAGGGGTGCCGTCGAATTCGTTGTCGCGCCAGCGGCCGGTCCAGTCGAAGTGTTCGAGGGCGAAACCCATGGGGTCCATCAGGTTGTGGCAGGCAGAGCAGACGGGGTTGACGCGATGGGCGAGGATGCGGTTGCGCATGCCAACGGCGGTTTTGCCTTCGACGGCGCAGTTGTCCTTGCAGGTGACGGGTTCGAGGGCGGGGACGTTGGGCGGCGGAGGCGGGACGGGCGTGCCGAGGATGGTGTCGAGGATCCAGGCTCCGCGGATGACGGGGCTGGTCTGGCGGTAGTGCGAGGTGAGAGCCATGACGGCTCCGGTGGTGATGATGCCGGCGCGGCGGGAGTCGGGCCACTGGGTGAGTTTTGGGGTGTCGCTGTGAAAGTCCTTGAGCTTGTCTTCCAGCTGGTAGAACTTGACCAGGCGGTCGGTTAGGTAGGAGTAGTCGGCGGAGAGGAGTTCGAGGAGGCTGCGGTTTTCGCTGAGGATGCGCTCGAAGATGAGGATGGGTTCGGCACGCAGGTCGGCGGCGACGGGCGGGGTATAGAAAGTGTTGAGTTCTGTCAACATCGGTGCCACGCGGCCGCCGAGGTCCTGGGTGCCGAGCCACTGGCCGATGAAGGTGCCGGAGAAGGTTCGGGATTTGGGGTCGTCGAGCATGCGGTCGACCTGGGCGGCGAGGACTTTGGGGTCCTGGAGGCGGCCCTGAGCGGCGAGGGTCAAGAGTTCGTCGTCGGGGCTGGTGGACCAGAGGAAGTAGGAGAGGCGACTGGCGAGTTCGAACTGGCCGACCGGGTAGATGCCGGGGCGCTCGTTGCGGCGCTCCATTTTGAAGAGGAAGTCGGGGGAGACGAGAACGGCTCTGAGGGCTAGTTTGAGGCGCTCTTCGTACGGGTCTCCGCGTTCGGCGGCGCGGTCGTAGAGGGTCAGGAAGGGGGCGATGTCCGTAGTTTCGACTGGTCGGCGGTATGCCTTGCGGAGGAAGGTTTGGAGGACCTGTTCGGCGGCTTTGCGGGGCTGGAGGATGTCAGCTCCGGGTTCGGCTCCGAGGAGGCGGTAGTGCTGGGCGAGTTTGTCGGGGGCGGGCGGGTTGGGTTTCTGCTGGAGAGTGAGGGTGGTGACGGGCGCGGGGCCGGCGCCTTCGTAGACTACGGCGATTTTGCGGAGACCTCGGGCGAGGCGGAGACGGACGTTGAAGGTGGGGAGAAGGCCGGGGCCGCGGCCACGTGGCGGGGTGTTCACGAGGGGGACGGCGGTGGCATCGTCGACCTGCAGGGAGAGCTTGCCGGAGATTTGCGGGGCGGAGGCGGCGACTCGGATGTCGTAGTCGGTATCGACGTAGATGGATTGCAATATCGCGAGGTCCTTTCCGGGTTCCAGGGTGTGGGTGCGCAGGAGATCGGGCGTGATGATGGCGCGGTCGAGGATCTGCTGGGCGGCTTCGAGGTAGCGTTCGGCGAGGAGGGGCGGGACGTAGAGAGTTTCGCCGTTGGTGTCGAAGCCGGAGCCGCCGGTACCGTCGTTGGGGAAGATTTCGGAAACGTTGAAATCGATGCCGAGGAGGTCGCGGATGGTGTTGCGGTATTCGCGGCGGTTGAGGCGGCGGAGGGCGACGGCTCCGGCGAAGTCACCGGCAGAACAGGCGGTTAGGCGGAGGCGGTTGTCGATGTAATGGGCAACGCGGAGGCGGTCGTCTTCGGTGAGTTTGGATTCACCGGCCGGCATGGTGCGGTTGCGAAGTTGCGTGGCGACATCGCGCCAGAGGCCGCGGTCGGCTTCGAGATCCTTAGCGGTGTTGGCTTTCAGGAAGTTGATGCGGTTTTTGGGGTTGGCGGGGTTGTGGCAGGCGGTGCAGTTTTGGGCGAGGACGGGGCGGATGGTGCGGGCGAATTCGTCGGCTACAGTTTGCGCGGAGGCAAGGCTGGTGGGAATTAGCAGGGCAACGAATGCGAGACTTCGGGTGGTCATGCGGTTGTTACAAGATATCAGTGTGGACGATCAGGCAAAAAGCGCTCGCGTTTTGGTCGGTATCAAGGTATTGCATGCATTGTGGCGATTCCGGTGATGGGAACGCTGGGGGAGTTCGCTTCGGCGATGCTCCTTTTTGGAGTGGGCTGCGGAACGCTTCTTGTTCTGGGACGGCGGTGCTGGTGATGTGGGTGCGCGCCGGTCAGATGTAATACATGAGCGCTTCCTGGCTGTGCGCTTCGGTGTCGATTTCGGTGCGGGCGTCATCGACGCGGCGGCAGACCTGGGAGAGGGTGGTTTGGTCAAGGATTCCGGCGATGGCGTCGCGGACTTCGCGCATGACCATGCGGGTACCGCAGGTTCGGATGTCGATGCACTCGTCGCACTTGCGGAAGGCGGTTTCGCTGGCGCAGGGGAGGGGGGCGAGGGGGCCTTCCATGACGCGGATGACGGCACCGAGCGTGACGTTTTCGGGAGGCTGGGAGAGGGAGTAGCCGCCGCCTTTGCCCTTCTTGCTTTCGACGAGGCCTTCGCGTTTGAGGTTGAGGAGGATATTTTCGAGGAAGTCCTGCGGGATGGATTCGTCTTTGGCGATTTTGGAGATGAGGGTGGGGCCTGTGCCGTAGGATCGCGCGAGGGAGTAGAGGGCTCGGAGCGTGTACTGGGTCTTCCTGGAGAGGGTCCGCATGGTTCGTTTCTATACTCTCATTTTGGGTTATCATGTTCGGCTATGACGAAGAAAATTCTGTTGGCTGGGGTTCTGGGTGGGCTTGCGATGTTTGTCTGGAGCGGGATCGCGCATATGGCGTCGCCGCTGGCGGAGGTGGGGATCAGCCAGATTGAGGCGGCTAATGAGAAGCCGTTCTTGACCGCGATGGACATCGTGATGAAGGGGCGGCCTGGGCTGTATTTTTTCCCGGGACTGCCAAAGGGGGAATCACAGACGGATCATGCCAGGAAATTGGAGACGAGCCCATCGGGGCTTCTTCTATATGCTCCGGCCGGGGCGAAGATGCTGGAAACGCGGCAGATGATTGTTGAGATTCTGGTGGAAATTCTGGAGGCTTTGCTGCTGGCGTTCCTGCTGTCGAAGACGACGCTTAGCGGGTTTGGGCCTCAGTTTGGGTTTGTGGTGGCGGCGGCGGTGTTTGGGACGATCTGGACGAATCTGTCCTATATGAACTGGTATGGGTTCCCTTTGAGCTACACGCTGGCGTATTGGTTCATGCAGTTCATCGGGATGCTGGTGGGTGGCGTGGTGGTGATCCGGGTACTGAAGAAGTGAAGCCGGAAGACCGGCATTTGGAGCGGGTGCGGCGGCTTTGTCTGGCGCTACCGCGTACTTTTGAGAAGCTTTCGCATGGGGAGCCGACGTTCTTTGCGGGGAAGCGGACGTTTGCGATGTATTCGAACAATCATCACAACGACGGGCACATTGCGGTGCTGATTCCGGCGGAGGCGGGGGCGCAGGAGTTGCTGATTGCTTCGGATCCGGCCATGTACTATCGGCCTCCCTACGTTGGTGTGGCTGGTTGGGTGGGGATTGACCTGGATCGGATCGACGATGAAGAGCTGGGCGTGCATTTGATTGAGGCGCACAGGCTGATTCTGCGAAAACAGGCGAAGAAAAAAGCGGCCGCCCGCCCGTTTGCTTAGTGACGCTAGAGTAGCGGTGTGAACGATATTGCGGAGATACTCGACGTCCTGGTGGAGGCGGTTACGGCCGGCACACTTGAAGTGCTGGCGGTGAAGCGCGGGGGGACGCTGGGAGCGGCGATCAAGCATGGCCGGGAGCTGGTGACGGAGGCGGATAAAAGGTCGGATGCCGCGATTTTGGCGGTGTTTGAGCGGCGGTTCCCGAGGATAGATCCGGAGATTCGGTTTCATCTGGAGGAGTCGGGGAATTCGGGGGGGACGGTCGGAAGCCTGAAGGTGGCGGGGGCCGATCCGGTGGACGGGACGAATATCTTCGCGTGCGGCAGCAATGTGTATGCCATTCAGGCGCATTATGTGGAGGATGGGGTTCCGCTGGTGGGGGTGATATTTCAACCGGAGGCTTATCTGCCGCTGGATGAGACGGAGCGGTGCGTCGGGCGGCTGGTGACGGGGGTTCGCGGCGGTGGAGCGTTCACGCGGCGGAGTGAGTATACGGGGTCAGGATTTGAGTTCCGGGCTGCGCGGAAACTGGGACCGAGGTCCGCGCCGGATGGGAAGGCGTACGTGGCTTGTGTGCCGTTCGGGACCAAGATGGAGGTGCATGAGCGCGAGGCGGTGCGGCGGGTACAGGAGAGCGGGATTATTGCTTCAAACACGGGTGCCGGAGGAGCTGCGGCGAACGTGATGATGGTGCTGTTTGGGGCGCAGCATGTGTATGGGAATTTTGGGGCGGGGGAAGATCTGGATTTGATTCCTCCACAGGTGATTGCGCTGGAGGCCGGGTTTACGGTGTGGAATGAACAGCGGAAGGAACCCCGGTGGCTGGTGAAGAAACAGCCGTTTATCGTGGCTCCGAATGAGGCGGTGGCCGAGTTATTTTTGGGGGCGGCGGGGTTTTAGCGGTTGCTGCCGCGGGCACAGGAGAGGACGCCGGGGCAACACCTGAGGATGCGCAGACGAGGGCTGCAGTCAGGAGCCGGAGCATCTGGAAAACTCAGCGTAAGAGATCAGCTGCTATTTGGTCAGGTGACCA
This sequence comes from uncultured Acidobacteriia bacterium, assembly GCA_903929755.1. Lineage (GTDB taxonomy): Bacteria > Acidobacteriota > Terriglobia > Bryobacterales > Bryobacteraceae > BOG-234. The sequence goes on along the minus strand of CAIYVZ010000122.1, from coordinate 1,894 downwards.
TGGGTGGTCAGGCGGGTGGTTGATTTGGCGCACATTCGCTGCCATTTGCTGGTCTCTGAGTTGCAGTGTATGAACTGCGATGAAGAACAAGAGCGTAAAAATAGAGAAGAAGACTGAAGAACCGCATCGTCCATTTGTGACCGATGTGGAAGAACTGCGGAAGCGGGCTCGGAAGCATATGGAGATGGGGGCTGTCACCGAAGGCTATAAGGCCGATCGGGAGACGGTGATCAAGATCCTGAATGAAGTGCTGGCGACTGAGATTGTCTGCACGCTGCGGTACCGGCGGCACTACTACATGGCGACCGGAATTCATGCGGTAGTGTCCGCGAATCTGTGTAAGTGCCTTCCGGGTTGATTGCTTCTGACTTTTCCTGCGAAGACGAAAGCCTGTTAGCTCATCCCGCCGGAGCCGCCCGTCGCGATATTCATCCTGCCAGAACGGCGCGGAGCGCGCAAGGGCGCGCCGGTTTTGCGCGGCGCAGCGAACCCTTGCGCGTGAGCACCGATCTGGCATTCACCGCCACCTGGACGGGCGGCCCGACGGGATGAGCGGCTTATCCCACTGGTGTGGTCCCCGAGCGGGTTTACCAATTGCCGGCGTAAACTACTGACGGGCCCCGGCCTCCCGGATTCGCTCCGCGCAAACCGTATCCAGGTGATTCAGCATCTGCCGCCAATGCTGCACCGTCTCCCACTTCGCCACCACCTTCGACAGCGCCAGATACAGCAACTTTATCGCCGCGTCTTCGGTCGGAAACGAACCCCGCGTCTTGATAATCTTCCGCAAACTCATGTGCAGCGATTCCACCGCATTGGTCGTGTAAACCACCTTACGCACCTCATCTGGAAAGGCAAAAAACGGAATCACATGTTCCCACTGTTCCCTCCAAAGTCTCGCAATCGCCGGGTATTTCTTCCACTTCGACTCGAACTCCCCCAGGTGCTGCTCTGCTTCGTCCGCCGTAACCGCCTTGTAGATCGGCTTCAGATCCGCCACCACTTTCTTGCGATCCTGCCAGGTCACGTATTTCATGCTGGCCCGCACCATATGCACGATGCAAAGCTGTACCTGGGCTTTCGGATAGATCGCTTCGATCGCTTGCGGGAATCCCTTCAGGCCGTCCACACAGACCAGATAAGCGTCACGAACCCCGCGATTCCGGAGTTCCGTCAGCACATTCATCCAGAACTTCGCGCCTTCATTTGGCGAGGTCCAGAGTCCGAGAACATCCTTCTTTCCCTCCAGATTGATCCCGATCGCAACGTAGACCGCGCGGTTCTCCACACGCCCCTCATGCCGCATCTTTACGTAAAGTGCATCAAGGAAAATCACCCCATAGAAGGGGTCGAGGGGGCGGTTCTGCCAAGTGCGCGCCAGTTCCATCACGCCCTCAGTGACCTCGCTGATCAGGCTCGGGCTGACCCCGACATGATAGATCTCTTCCAGGTGTCCCTGAATCTCCCTGGTCGTCATTCCACGGGCGTACATGGAGAGGATCTTGTCGTCAAAGCCCGTCCAGCGCGTCTGGTTCTTACGAACGATCTGAGGCTCAAAATCGCCATTTCGGTCGCGCGGCGTGGCAATCTCCACCTCACCGAAATCACCAATCAGCGTCTTCCGGGTGGAGCCATTCCGGCTGTTGCCGCTGTTCCTCCCCGTCGCGTCGTGGGGCACATAGCCCAGATGCTCGGTCAACTCGCCCTGCATCGCCCGCTCAACCACTGCCCGGGTCAGTTCCGCCATCAGTCCTTTTACGTCGTCCGCAGTGCGGACTCCCAGCATTAATTCGTTCAGTACTCTGTCACTGAACGGCTTTTCCTGTTCCTGCCTCTTCATAACTTTCTCCTATTGTTACCCGGAGAACACTTACACAGAATTCAGGACACCCTC
>CAIYVZ010000121.1 GCA_903929755.1 uncultured Acidobacteriia bacterium | reverse complement strand
GGATACGAAGCCCCGTTGGGCGTGGATCCAATGTAGGTGCTGACCCGCGTCATATCGGTCTGAAACGCGCGGATGTTCAGGTCGCACATCACCTGCATGTACTCGCTCCGCTTTTCGCCCTCTGGAATCCGGATCTCAATCGGTGGCGAATCGGAGGCGTGACGCTTGCTCGCCCGGACGCCGGCCTTCTCCATTTTCGGCATCCAGACCCGCACCGTCGGCGCGGTAGCGGCCTCCTTCTCCCGTGCCTCGATGGCGGCGATGCGCCGCTCCATCGTCTCTAACCAAACAAACGGAGCGCACGCTGTCCAGGTACTCATCTACCGCTCATTAAATGCCTTGCCCTGAGCGACTCCGTGCGATGAACAAATAGGTTTGCCACTGTGCCCGTACCCTTAGTGGGGTATAGTCCTGCCCCAGAAGCAATGGCATTGGCCGTCTCGCTCGGTCAAGGGTCAAAGTCCGATACGTGAGCGAGGCGACAGGAACATCAGTAGAAGGCTGAGCTGCAACGAGAGTCCGCAGCCTTAAGCCCATCACCTTCCCCTGGGATCTCCGAGAAGAGAGAGCAAATAGTTGTGCGCGAGTTTGTGATTTCGAATATCAGACCACGCCTTGAATGCCGAATCGACGGAATCAATGACCGCCAGCGCTTCGGTGCGAGTCCATTGTTCTGCCGTGTCGTAGTCGGCTGTTTGGCGTTGCTGATACGCCTGATAGAAGGCCAATGAAACTGTTCGCAGGCCGGCCATGCAGTCCGTGTCCACGCCCGGCGCTGGAGGTGGATTTGACCTCAGAAATCGACTGCAGTCGGCCGTTTGCCTGTCTGATGCCTTCGCCATGCTGCCGTGCTGGAAATATCGACCGAGAGTGGCGCGCTGGCTCGACTGCCTCCAATTCAAGGTAGCTTCCGAAATCAGCAGATGGAACAACGCATAGTAACTCGTGGAAACTGCGCGCCTCAGGCTCGCCTGTCTCGGTCGTTTCGGCTCTCGGCGAGCAAGATGATACGCCTGTTCCAGGAGGTCACTGGCGAGTGACATAGGCCCACCCGGGGTCTGTGGTACTGGCGACTTCCGACTGGCTGCGAAAATTGAAGTAGGCGTGCACCCCGTTTTCGTCAGTCCTGAGCTGGTTCATTAGAGTGAGGGAGACGTGTTGTGCCACGAAACGTAGACGGGCGGGGTGACTGGCTTCGTCCGTGAGCACGATTTTGAAGAATATAGAATCGCATCCCATCACATCAGACCCAACATCGAAGTTGATGTGCGCCACATCGGCACCGAGAGATTGCGCAGCGCTCTGCACATTGGCCTGAAGTTGGCCCGGATTCACGAAGATGGCGGGGACAATCATTGCAAGACCATTATCGCGCACCGCCGGGAAATTTGCCGCGGGCCACGAGCGCAGCGGGCGCTGCCACCAACTTTGCGAAATAACAGCAGTCCGGTTGCAGTCGGGACTTTGAACGGGGGCGAGATGACGATCAGTGACACTCCGGAGCAGGCTCGTGGCTGCTGCTGGCGGGTGGACTGGCTTCGTTCGTGATGCGGCGGCGCAGACCATTGGGTAGCAGTCCACTCACTTCCCGGAATGTCACTTTCCGACAATCAACGGTCCGACCCGGCCGAAGTCCGGCGGCCACCCCTTTGGCATCGAACACCTTACCTGCGCGCGACTCTTTTTGTCACCCCTGAGCCTTGAGTTCCTCGATCTGCTTCGTCGCGATCCCAACAGGCCGGTCGTTCGGAACACCGGCGCAGGCGAGCAGCGTGGTCAGCAAATCGCCCTGATTTCCTTTCGTATCCGCGAAGTATCGTCCCGTCCGGATCGAACCGCCGACCTTTCCGGCAATCACAAAGGGGAGGTTTTCACGAGCGTGAATGTTCCCATCCTCCAGCCCCGAGCCCCACATCATGATGCAGTTGTCGAGCAACGTGCCGCCGCCCTCCCGCAGGCTCGCCATCTTCGTCACCATCCAGGCAAATTGCCGGATGTTAAATTCGGTGATCCTGCCGATCTTGCGAACCTTCACCGGATCGTTGTTGTGGTGGGTGGTGGGTGGTGGGTGGTGGAGTGATGGAGTGATGCTGGTCGTTGAAACCCAGTTCCGGATACGATGCCCCGTTGGGCGTGGATCCAATGTAGGTGCTGACCCGCGTCATATCGGTCTGAAACGCGAGGATGTTCAGGTCGCACATCACCTGCATGTACTCGCTCCGCTTTTCGCCCTCCGGAATCCGGATCTCGATCGGTGGCGAATCGGAGGCGTGACGTTTGCTCTGGCTGACGCCGGCCTTCTCCATCGCGGCCTCCTTTTGCCGGGCCTCGATGGCGGCGATGCGCCGCTCCATCGTCTCTGACCAAACAAACGGAAGCGCACGCTGTCCAGGTATTCATCCAGCTTGCGCTGGTCTGAGACGGGCAGGGTTTTGCGGAGGTCGCGAGCGCCGCCCAGCACGATGTCCAGAGGGCTGCGATCCAGTTCGCTCAGGGGCGTGGAACCGGGAGTGTTTTTCGACTCCTGTTTACTGAAGAGCCGATTGAGCACGTTGCGCGGATTGACCTCCGCAGGCACCGCCTGCGTGGGGGAGCTGAAGCTGCAATGCGAGTAATAGCCCTCGTTCCGGCCTTCCTGGTTCTCTTTCCAGGTCTGCGGCATGGTGGCCAGTTCCAGCGAGGGCAGGGCGGTGAACGCGCCCACGTGGCTGGCGGCAATCTGATCCGCGTCCGCCTCACCCTGCCAAACGGCGCGAAACTTTACAACCACGCAACCACACAACCACCAGCGTCGGCTATGCGTCGTCCAGCGAAGCAGTTGTGCGCTTCGGGCTGGGACCGTGGGAGTTCGCGTCAGAGGTGCTAATACAGTGGCCAAATGGCAAACGGCAGGTACTCGCCAATATCAAGGCCGATCAACTGCTTGATCCGTCACACTAACCGAATGTAAATGTCGAGTTCCGATTCCGGCGAATCGTGTACAAAGCGGGAATCATAGAGCTCAAAATAATACCCCATCACCCATTCGGGTTCCGGAACCCGGCTTCCACCACGATTCTTTCCTGCCATGGAATGTCGTATCCCAGTCTCCCGTGCCTGTCACCAGCCTGGAAACCCTGCCCCCCCTGATGAATCAGGCTCCCGGTAGCTTGCCCTTCGAACCTACCTTCCGCCCGTAATAGTGTTATCATGGTGTACACAATCGCGGCCAGCTATGCAAACCTCCAAAGTCGGAATCCGGGAATTTCGTGAGAATCTCTCCAGCTACCTGGAATCAACCGCACCCGTCGCCATCACCCGCCACGGCGCCACTATTGGCATTTACCTCCCCACCAGACTCTCACCCGGTCAGGCCGATCTCGATTCTCTACAACGCGCCGCGGAAAAGGTGCGCCACCTGATTGCCGCTGCCGGAACCTCGGAAGAAGAAATCGTGGCCGACTTCAAACAGGCTCGCCGAACCCGCCGGGAACGAAAGAACTGATTGTGCTCGTCCTCGACGCGAACATCCTGATTCGCGCGGTCCTTGGCTCGAAAGTGCTTCGCCTCCTGACCGAATACTCAGGTAAGGTTCTTTTCCTGGCGCCGGACTCCGTCTTCGACGAGGCGCGAGAGCACTTGCCTGCAATTCTGGAAAAGCGCGGAATTCCCCCCGGCCCGGCTCTCGAAACGCTGTCGTACCTCGCCGCGCTGGTCCAATCTGTGGATCGCGATACATGGCAGGTCTATGAATCCCCGGCCCGGGCCAGAATCGGCGCCCGGGACGAGGACGACTGGCCGGTGCTCGCCGTGGCTCTCGCCTTCAACTGTCCCATCTGGACCGAAGATAACGATTTCTTCGGTTGCGGCGTCGCCACCTGGACTACCGGCAAGATTGAGCTCTATCTGAACAGTCCGAACTGTTGACCCTCGCCTGCCCAGCGTCAATGTCAGCCTATGTCAGTCCGGCGATTGAGTCCCCCCTGCCCATCCCCCAATCGAAACGAATCACTTGCCCTATCCCCCCAATTTCCCCGGCATTGTGGCAAAATAGCCAGCCTCAACAAACTCCGCCTCGCGCATCGCTGGCAGTGGCTCTTGAGGCTCTCTCATTCGCGCAAGGTCGTCAGCGTTCAGATCTTGATCACGACCGTCTGCTTCTCCACGGAGGCAAGTTTTGCAAGTCGAACTCTCACCCGCTCTGCGTTCTCAAAATGCGCGGTGCGGCGTTCCCGGATCTACGCCCCACCTGTGGACCTACCTGTAAGCTTCGTTACGGTTCCTGATATGCAGGATACGCATTAATCGAGTTTTGGGTGATGAGGCCTTACTTCAGAAAGACCTTGATACCGAAAAGGCGTTCAGGGAGAAAAAATTTCCCATGAACGATGGCTTCCGCGTTGCTCTTAAGCTCAAATCCCTTGCCACCAGGCAGCTGGTCGAAATGGTCTGGCACAATCTCCGAAAGGTGAAAAATCTCTGCGCGGGCGTTCTTGGCTTAGATCTCGGTGAGATCGGGCAGGTTGCGAAGGCCATCACCAATTCGTCACGATATTGTTCACAGGAACGGGCGACAGAAGGATGGCACCTGTAGGGTTGTGGCTGCCTCCGACATAACTGCCCTGATAGCCGAGCTGCTGAATCTCGCGTCCCGCGTCGACTTGTTCCTGAACTCGCCCCCCGACTTTGAGCACGACGACGACGCCCTCTTTTAGCGTTTGCTTGCAGGGCGTGCCAAGGCTCGGCCATTTATCCTCTCGAAGACGCCGATTCAGAATGCTATTCTGGTTGCAGTTGTAGCGAATAATTCCATGTCACGAACTCTGGAGCCCCCAACCCTCGCCAGCGCCGACCAAGCCAGGCTCGCCGAATTACGCGGCCTCCTGTCTGCCGGAACTCGTCCCGCCGGAAAAGGGAATCGTCATCGTCTCGAACTCTCCGAGGACCACTTCCAGCTTCTCTGTCGAATTCTCGACAACCTTGCCAATGGCAAGGCCCTGGACATCGCGCCTCCGGCGCAGTATCGCACTACGCAACAGGCAGCCGATTTTCTCGGCGTCTCCCGTCAGTATTTTGTCCGTTTGCTCGATGAGGGGCAGCTCCCCTTTCATCGCGTGGGTACGCACCGCCGACTGCGCCTGCAGGACCTGTTATCGTTCCGGTCGGAACGTGATCGCCTTCGCCATTCCGCCATCCAACAAATCGCTCTCGATGCCATTGCCGATGGCGTCTACGACGAGTTTTGATTGCCCCGGCCCCTTGACGGTAATCTGGTCGTCATCCTGGATGCCTGCGTTCTGTTCCCGGCCTCACTCCGTGATACCTTGCTGCGCCTCGCAGAAACACCTGCGCAGTACACTCCAAATGGTCTGAGCAGATCCTGTCCGAGGTTGCAGGCGCGCTGGAGGCCAGACGGAAACTTCCCACCTCTAAAATCGATCACCTCCTGGCCCAGTTGTCGCGACATTTTCCAGAAGCCCTGGTCTCCGGCCACGAACATCGTGTCGCGAACCTGACGAATGATCCGAAAGACCGTCACGTTCTGGCGGCGGCAATCGAAGTCGGTGCCAGTCGAATCATCACCTCGAACGTGAAGGACTTTCCCGACCTGTCTCTGGCGCCATGGAATCTCGTCGCGCAGCACCCGGACGATTTCCTGCTGGAGCTTCTAAACCGGGATCAGGAATGCGTCCTGTCGAAACTGGAGCAACAGGCCCGGACCCTTGGACGGTCAGTGCCGGAACTCCTGCGGACTCTCCACGCCGGTGTCCCGGCCTTTGCGAGCACTGCCCGGGTGTACTTCAGCTAAATAGGGCATACTACAAAGATTTTCCCGACTGCATCCCGCATATCTGCTGAACCACCGTAGAGCGCGATCTGCTGGTCGTGTATCTCCAGAACTTCATCCAGGGTCAGAAAGAATGGTTCCACCAATCGCTACTCCGCGAGTTTTTGGAACGCTTTTGAGAACTGCTTGTGCGCCCGCTCCTGCGCTCCATCAAATTTCTTCCGCCGCGCCGATGGCTGGACGGGCGCAACAAACAGCTGTCTCCCGTCCGTGCTCACTTCCAGCGGGGTGTCTGCCTCAATCCGCAGCAAGTCCAGAATCGGACGGTCGATTACCAGCGCCAGACTGAAATCGGCCTCTGATACGGCTCTCACTCTACTCCTGCCCGGAGCTCCCTTCATCGCCGCTGCCGGGCCCCTACGGTGAGCCGATCACGGCCCCCGCAGATTTATTTTTCACTCATTCCAAAACCACTTAACCCCAAAATTCACCCCACCCCGCCACATCCTGCATTCCCCGCCTGCCAAACTCCAAACCGAGAAAGGATTCCAGGCCATGCCTCCCGAAAACGAACAACCCGAAGCCAACCCTCCGGACGAAAAAGCCCCACCCTTCCACCCCAACTACGAAGCCTGCGCCGTAGCCGGAGAGCTCCACCTCAAACTCCGAGCCCTCCTCGACCGCGCCCGCGCCGAACTGCACCCTCGCAACTTCCTCGAAGACCACCTGGTCGACCAACTCGTCGTCTACAAATGGCGGCTCCTCCGCGTCCTCGCCATGGAATCCTCCGTC
>CAIYVZ010000120.1 GCA_903929755.1 uncultured Acidobacteriia bacterium | reverse complement strand
TCCATCCTTGTCCTTGTCGGCCCTGTGCCGACCTCCGCCCAAAAACTCCCGCCGGCCTTTCAGCCCCTTCAACGAGAGTGCTCCTAGCTTCACCACCGTAACCTCCCCGCTGCTTCCCGCCAGCTACCTCAATGCCCAGAATCGTGGCCCTCACCGCCACCCAAATATGCCGTTGCCGTGTCCGAACTAACCATGAACCTCGCGCCTCGCCCAGAACACTGCCGGCCCCATCCCCTCTCCACCCCGCCACCATGACCACCCCTTCTCCCCCTGTCCTCCGCCATACAGTCCAGCGGCCTTGTGCCCAGGGTCGCCTCCCAGTGGCATGGAAGCTCAGTAGATCAGGACGCTGTTGTACGGGCAGCGGCCATTGCGACACATGCATGCGTGGGCACCCGGGAACTCCCGCCGCAGCTCAGCCAGATTCCCGTGTCTGTGTACATACTGTTCCCCGTAGTTCCACGTAAGTTCGTCACCCGGCCAAAGGCGCCGCGCTGCTATGGCCAACTTGCACTTGAGCCGTCCCCCACCAAACGTCCGAGACGCGACCGTAGGACGGCTGCAGGTGTGGTTGTACGTCGCCGCTTGGTAGACCTTCCTCTGATACACCTCCAGCTGCCCATTCACCACCGGGAACCATCTCTCGCGTCGTGGTCCCGTCACGCCGGGGAGTTGGAGGTGGTACGGGCCCCCTGTGTCGTCCTCGATGTTGCCGACGTACACCCCCAACACAGTGCCCCTCGGGATCATTGCAGCTCGACGACGTACGTAGGTTCCGTATCCCCGATACAAGTCCCCACGGCCCCTCCCGACCATGAGCATTCGCCGGAGGCCCTCCCCGAACAGTTCGGGGTACGCATCCCTGAGTTCTCGATCGAGTCTAGCCACCATATCCTTCTGCCACTGTGGCGCATCAGCACTGATTCTGAAGAGCCGACGCGGCATGACTCCCTGTCGCCTCAAGTCGCACCTCCTCTCCGAGAAGGCTAATCTGCCGAACGAGCGCCCGAGCTTCCTCCTGCTCGATTGGGCGGGGTTCTCGCCCGCGAGGACGACGAAGAGTCTCCTGCCCACAGTATGCGACAGAGCGGTCAGTACCGCGTCCGAAATCCACAGCCAGAAGTGTGTGCTTGGGCATAGGCTTCCTAACGTGGTCAAACAGACGCGGGTCCGCTTCCAACTCTCGATAAGCAAACGCGTTCTGTCTGAGGGACTGATAACTTGCTTGTTTCCTGTTTCTGGCAACCAGAAACAACCCCCTGACGCCATCTGATCGAGCCCTGCGAACAACTCTGTCCTCCATGCTAGACGGTGGGAAGTAGAATCCCCACTCACGGTGCTCCGATCCGCAGAGACACCTTCCCACATCCCAGTTCCTGGACGTGAACGCGTCCACGAGCTCGGCCCCTGGCTCGTCCGTCCACGCCGCGTATCGCTGGCACATTGCGTTTTCTGCTGACGCGAAGAAATCTATAGTAGGTTCGAATCCGGCTTCCTTCAGAAACTCTCGGATGATTGTCCGCAGCTGTAGGCTGCAAGCCGGCCCTCGCAGGCCCTGCGCGTGCTTGCGGGACCCCTCGTCGACCCCTTCCTCCACCCGCTGCTTACCCGACGAGTGCAACGTCATTATCCTGACACCCCGTGGTATGCACGCTCTGTGAATCGCCTCTGCTGCCGCCTGTAATCGGGGCGACCTCGAGGAACCCTTTGCGACGGCACATAGCACCGGCACACAATCGTTGATGAGGAGGAGGACGCAGTCACGGACCGACTCATCCTGGAGCGCCAGTTCTACAGTTAGTGCCGCCCCCCACGCCTCCCTCCACGCCTGATGCTCTAGCTCCCCCATTTCCGCCAGGCCTCGAGGGAACGTGACCACCGTAGACAGTCCCTCGTACCGCCGCCCCCGCACCCACTTGACTTCGCCGGTCCCGCTGCGAAGGGCCACCCCGACTCCTGCCTTTGACGCGTCGAACGTGACTGCATGAACGTCGAATCCCAATTCGAGACCTCGGAGAAGACTGTCGTAGACCGTGCTTGGTTCGAGCTTCCACAACGGGGCCCCTGCCCGCACGAGTGTTTCCAAATGTGGTAGGAGAAAAGCCGCCGTCGCCTGCATCCTCCCCACCCCATCCGATGGAGCATCCCAGTCCCCATCGGTCTTAGCGTTGCCGATGAACACAGTGAAAGGAACACTGAATACGCGCAGGGATTCCACGCACTCGGAGTAGTTCACCAGCTTCCCCCTAACCTTGGACGCTATCCTTGGCGTAGCCTCCGCCCACGCCAGAACTTCCTGGAGATTGTCCATGAGTTTCCTGAACTTGTCCTCGGTGAGGGTCAACCTGCCCTCGCATGTATCGATTTGGACTCCGAGAAACACCGAGCGTTGTCCCAGACTGCTAGACTTATCCGAACGCTCCAAATGCACCTCGTCGAGGAGCCCGTCCACAAATCTTTCGTCCTCTGCTCCCAGCTCCGCCACCCTTCCACACATCACACATCCGCCGCTTAGCCCAGTACATCGGCCATGCCTGAGCTCCGCAGAGACCCGGTTGAGATAGAAGAAAAGGTCGTCAACGAAGGAGGCGCCCCCTACATTTGACCGATGTCGCCGCACGATTTCCATGAAATTGTCGACAAATACCGACAGGGGTCCATTGCTAGTCTTGGCTCCGAACTGGCACGCGCCCAGCCGCATGACGTGACCCCCCAGGCAAACCCCTCCCAGTGACTTTTCGCAGGCATTGGAGCAATCGCCTGGTCCGCAGCCAAACCGTTTTGACACCCGAGGCACATAACCTGTGCGCGCCGCGTTCAGAACCCAGATCAGGACGTCCTTCGGCGAGCCCCCGCATCCCCCAAGCACGCCATTGAAGTACGCTCCCGCCAAATCCCGAGTCCAAAACAAAGTATTACGTTCCAGCAGCAGAGACAAGCCCTTGATGCTGATGTATCTCACCGGCCAAGGATCGACGAAGACATTCGACGGCCGGTAATCAGTAATGAGCCTACGCCACGGCGCCGTGTTCTTGGGTACAGCACCGCACGCCATCACGTTCCTAGGGAGTTGATGGAAGCGTTCCACATACTCGAATTGTCGCTTCCACAACATCTTTGCGATCGTCGGCCAGAGCATATCGAGCGCCTCCTCATCCAGCGACGGGTGATTCCGGAGGAACATTGGCGCGTACGTCTGCCCAGTTCGGGAGACACAGTAGTTCCCGTCCAACAGAGTCTCCAGTTCTGCCGAGAGTGAGCCCAAGCGTCGCCTCCAGGCTTCCTTGCCAAAGGTAATATAGGCCACGTCCTTGTCAGGGACCCGCCGCGCCATAACGTAGGGAGGGTCGAGGGTCCGGCCGTACTCCCGCTCGTCTACCGGTGGAATCCGGCAGCCGGGTGGTAGGAAGTGGCTGTTCCGCGGCCGATCCGTCAATCTCCAAGGTATCTCGAACTCGACACCCGCAATTTCGCCGTCGCGAAACACAACTCGCATCGCTCCGGCATCGTCGTCGGGCAGAAGCGACACCCGCCGCCATACCCTTGGGCCCGATGTCCTTTTAAGCCCTTTTACAGTGAACATTGTACCTTCACGGTTCCAGACCCCTCTCCT
>CAIYVZ010000119.1 GCA_903929755.1 uncultured Acidobacteriia bacterium | reverse complement strand
TGCCCATCAGGTACTCATCAGCCTCGGTCCCGCCGGTCTCCTCGCACCGCCAGTCGAAAAATGCCCGGTAACCGCTTCGCCGATCCGGTTTACATGATTCCGAATGCATGTCGCCTTTTTTCATCCCGACAGGCTCCTAGTCACTTTTCACTATTGGCACATCCGCCGCCATCCCCTGAAATAGAGGGATGTTTCGTAGAGCCCTCACCTTTCTGATCCTAAGTACGGCTCTCACTGCGCAAACTGCAGCGAACAGCGGCCAAATCGGAGGCCGCGTCCTCGATCCCGCAGGTGTCCCTCTGCCCGGCGCGGAAGTCCAAACGCGCAACCTCGGTACCAACGCCAACCGCACTGCGGTCACTGACCCCGAAGGCCGCTACGCGGTGGGTCCCATCGCCCTCGGCGACTACGAAGTAACCGTCAAAGCCCCCAACATGGAGTCCCAGACCCAGCAGGTCTACGTGTCACTCGGTGGCCGTGCCGAAGCCACCTTCAATCTGGGCCTGCCGCAAGTGAAGTCCTCCATGAACGTCACCAGCGGCGCACTCGAACCGGCGCAAACCTTCTCGAAAGCCGTCCTTACCGACGTCCAGCTCCGCAATCTGCCCTCCAATGGCCGACGAATTCGCGGCATGTTCCTCCTCACCCCCTCCACCCAGATCGAGCCCGAATGCGGAGGCTTCGCCATCTCCGGCCAGAAGGGTCTCTACACCAATATCAATGTGGATGGTGGCGATTACACCAACACCCACTGGTGCGGCCACGTGGAATTCTCCCCCAGTTTCAGCCTGGAAGCCCTGCAGGAATTCCAGGTCCTGCGCAGTACCTTTTCCGCCGAATTCGGCCGCTCCACCGGAGGCGTCATCAATCTGGCCACCAAATCCGGCACCAACGAAACCCATGGCAGCGGTTTCTATCTCTTCCGCAACAAGAACACCACGGCGAAAGACCCCTTTAACCGCGAGCAGATCGGCCTCGGCCAGCAGTTCGGCGGTTCCGTGGGCACGCCCATCCGCAAGGACAAGACCTTTTACTTCCTCGCTGGAGATTTCCAGCACAACACCAAGCCCGTTCAGGTTCTCTACAGCGAACTCGATAACCAGGCAATCCGCAACTCGGCAGGAGCGCAGGCTCTGCTGAAAACCGCTCCCGAAGCAGGCCTCCTTGCCTTCAGCGATTCCCGCTCTCTCACCAACCGCATTGACCACCGCCTCTCCGCCAAAAACACCCTGATGGGCCGGTTCGACTACATCCACAACCGCGTCACCGATTCCGCCGGGGCCTTCATCATGAGCCAGGGCATCGGCGCCGATTCCAGCACCAACCGCTCCGTCCAGAACGCCTCACCTGTGAATGACCGCAAAGATCTCACCGGCATGGCGCAGCTCACCTCCGTCCTCTCCCCCCGCCATGTGAACGAATTCCGCGCCCAGCTCGTCCGCGAATACCGCCCGTGGGACCCAGGAACCGGCCCCGAAGTCACCGTCCGCAACGGGAGCCCCGTGCAAACCGTCGCCATCTACGGCCCGCAGGCCACCGGTCTCAGCTACGGCAATATCGGGTATCAGTTCACTGACTGGCGCCGCCAGTTTATCGATAATTTCTCCATCGTGACCGGTGCCCACACCGTAAAATTCGGCGTTGACGCGAACAGCGTGAACGGAAATACCACTTTCAACGCCGGCTGGAATGGAACCTACCGCTTCGATGCCCTGCAGGACTATCTGGACCACAAACCGGCCCAATACACCCAGTTCGCCGGTACCGGCAAACTCGACCTCACTATGCACCAGGTCGCGTTCTATGTGCAGGACGAATGGCGCATCCGCCCCGGCCTCACCATCAGCCCCGGCTTCCGGTATGAGATGGCGCTCCTGCCCCAGTACAGCCCCGCAGGCGTAGCCCAGAACCGCTTCCCTCTCGCCACCAACATCCCCAGCGATAAGGAACTGATCGCCCCCCGCCTCGGCCTCGCCTGGGACCCGAAACAGAACGGCAAAACCGTCATCCGCATCGCCTCCGGCATGTTCTACGCGGCGCCCAACATGCCACTTTTTGAGCAGGCGATCCTTGGCAACGGCGGTAACCCCGAAATGAGCAGCAACATCACGCTCACCGGCACCGCCACCATCGCCAGCGCCTTCAGAGCCGCGGGCATCGACCTCGCCGGTGCCCCGCTCTCCGGCCTGCCCGTCTTCACAGGAGCCCAGCTCAACACTCTGGTGGCCCCGGAAAATCGCGTCGCTGGCCAAACCGTCTACTTCTTCGACCCGAAATTCCGCCTGCCCCGCTCCATCCAGTTTCGCGCCGCCGTAGAACGCGAACTCGCCCATGGTGTCAAGGCCAGCGTCGATTTCACCAACATCAACGTCTCCCGCATGGACCGCGTCCGCAACATCAACCTGCCCACGCCCGTTGCCGATGCCGCTGGCCGTCTCATCTATCAGAACGTTGCCGCCACCAAGCCGTACTCCCGCTACGGCTTCGCTTACCAGACGGAAGCCACCGCGCGTTCGCACTACCACTCCATGAACGCGACCCTCAACCTGCAGCGCAAGAAATACATGCTGGACGCCACCTACACGCTCGGGTGGAGCTACAGCGCCGATGACCATGAGCGCGGCATCAGCAGTCCGAATTACGACACCGCCGCCAATCTGGCCAACGAATACAGCTACTCCAACATCGACCAGCGCCACCAGTTCGCCGCCAGCGGCATGTACTACGCTCCGTTTGGCTTCGAATTTTCAAGCACCCTGCGCTTCAACAGCGGTCGCCCGTTCAGCCCCCTCACCGGCGTCGATTCCAATGGCGACGGAGTCCTGAAAGATCGTCCGGTCGTCAACGGAACCGTTATGCGCCGCAATCTGTACCGCAATACCGGACTTTCCGATGTCAGCCTCCGCGTGCAGCGCAACTTCAATCTGCCCAACGAGAAGGCCCGCCTCTCCATCACCGGCGAAATCTTCAACGTGTTCAACTTTGATAACGTGGAAATCGGCTCCGCACAAATGACATGGGGCACTGGCACCAACCCCTCCGGCACTTTCGGGCACACCGTGAACCCCGCTACCGGGCAATACTTCACAACGGCCACCCTGCGCACCTCACCCTTCCAGGCGCAGCTGGGGTTGCGCCTCCGGTTCTGATGCGACTCGCCCTTCTCCTGCTCGTCTCCGCCACTGCCCTCTGGGGCAACGCCGTCGAAACCTCGCAGATTCGCTGGTTCAAAAACATCAAACAGGGTCTCGCCGAGGCGAAAGCGCTGAACAAGCCCATCCTCATCGATTTTTGGGCCGACTGGTGCTCCCCCTGCAAGGAGATGGACGCCAACGTCTACACGAACCCCACCGTCGCCGAGGCCATCAATCGCCGTCTGGTGGCCGTCCGCATCCACCTGGATATGCAGCCCGAGGTGGCCCGCCAGTACAACGTCGGAGCCATCCCGGACCTCATCTTTACTGACGTCTATGGCACCGTCCTGCTCCGCAACCGGGGAGAAATCGGCGTGTTTGCGCTCTCCAAAATTGTTGCCGCTCTGCCGAAGGATCTCTCGGAAATCAACCGGCTCGACGGCAAGCTGCAAACGAAGCGCAATGACTTCGATACCCTCCTCGCCATGGGCCGTTCCCTCCGCTCCCTGGGCTTTTACGAGGCCAGCGGCGATTTCTTCGCCCGCGCCATCCAGCAGGGTGAAGCCAAAGCCCGCCCGCAGGCTCGCGAGGCCGCCCTCCACGACATGGGCCTCAATTACCTGGAACTTCACGATGGTTCCCGCGCCGCCGAAGCCTTCGAGCGCTGGCTGAAAGATTTCCCCGCCAGCCCGCGGCGTCCCGAGGCCATGCTCAACCTCGTCCACGCCTACGTCATCGACGGCCAGGGCGATAAGGCCCGCAAAACTCTCAACAACCTCCGCCGCGATTTCCCCGCCAGCGACACCGTGGCCAAAGCGCAAGCCCTGATTCACAACTAACCGCTAAAATAGCCATGCGGACATGCGGCTCTTCACTGGTTTATCTCTGGCTCCCAAAACGCTCCAACAAGCGGATAATATCCTGGCCGAACTGCGCCCCTCTGCCGACCTGCGCTGGTCCCCGCTCGCCAATCTGCACATCACCACCGCCTTCGTCGGCAAATGGGACGCGGACTCCCTCGAAGACCTGAAAACAGCCCTGGCAGCCATCCCGGGCACTGGCCCCATCCCCATCGCCATCGCTGGTTTCGGCTTTTTCCCCAACCCCCACCACCCGGCCCATCTCTTCCTGGCGGTAAAGCCCGAACCCGCCCTCACCACCCTTGCTGCCAGCATCGAAACCGCCCTTGTCAGCCTGGGCACGCCCCGCGAAACGCGCCCTTATCACCCCCATGTGACGCTGGCCCGCATCGCACGAGAGAATATTGTTCAATTGAGGTTCAAGATAGCGTCCATGCAGAACATCTTCCCGCTTGAGGTTTTTGAGGCCACCGCGTTCCATCTTTACGAGAGCCGCCCCACTCCCGCAGGCTCCGTCTACACCCCGCTGGCAAGCTTCCCCGTCGCGGAAGGTGCAATGTGATGGGCTTCCTCGCAGTCGCCCTCGCGTATCTGATCGGCAGCATCCCGTTCGGCCTCATTGTCGTGCGCCTGATGAGCGGCCAGGACGTTCGCCAGTCCGGTTCCGGCAACATCGGAGCCACCAACGTCAGCCGCGTCGCCGGCCCCAACGCCGGCATCATCACACTCGTCCTCGACGCCTCCAAAGGCCTCGTCGCCGTTTGGCTCGCCGACTTCCTCACCCGAGGCGAGATCAACTTCATGGCCGCCGCAGCCTTCCTGGTCCTCATCGGACATTCCTTCTCGCTCTGGTTGCGCCTGATGGACGGCAAGTTCTCGGGGGGCAAGGCCGTCGCCAGCTTCCTCGGAGCGTTCGGCTACCTCACCCCCTTACCCGTGCTCGCCATCATCATCGTCTTCCTCATCGTCGTCTTCTCCACCCGCTACGTCTCGCTCGGCAGCATCTGCGCCGCGGGCCTGTTCCCGTTGGCCTGCTGGATCATCCTCCACCCGGAGTGGTCCGTCCTCCTCGCCGCTCTGGGTGCCGCCGTCCTGATCATCGAGCGCCACAGCGGCAACATTCAGCGCATCCGCGCCGGTGAAGAGAGAGTCTTCAAACTCAAGTGAACAAACTAGCCATCATCGGAGGAGGAGGCTGGGGCACCGCGCTCGCCTGCGTCCTGGCTCAACGTTTCGGCACTGTCAGTCTCTGGATGCATGAGACGGATCTCGCCGCCACCGTAGAACGAACCCGCGTCAACCAGATCTTTCTCGCGGGCATCACCATCCCCGGGAACCTCCGGGTCACCAGTTCCCTTGAAACTGCCCTTCACGGCGCGGATATCGTCGTCTCCGTGATGCCCTCGCACGTGGTCCGCGTCGTCTATACCCAACTCCTGCCGCACCTCCGCCCCGGAACCCCGCTCGTCAGCGCCACCAAAGGCCTGGAAGCGGGGACACTCGAACGCGTCTCCGAAGTCATCCGCTCCGTGGTCGGCCCCGCCTTCCCTGTCGCTGTCCTCACCGGCCCCACCTTCGCCCGCGAAGTCGCTGAGGGAAAACCAACCGCCGTCGTCGCCGCTTCCCACGACTTCGACCTCGCCCAGAACCTGCAGCAACTCTTCTCCGGACCCAGCTTCCGCGTCTACGCCGGCAACGATCCAGTGGGAGCCGAAATCGGCGGAGCCCTCAAGAACGTCATCGCGATTGGAGCCGGTATCTGCGACGGCCTGGAACTTGGCCACAACGCCCTTGCCGCCCTCATCACCCGAGGCCTGGCCGAACTCACCCGCCTTGCCGTAGCTGCCGGAGGGCGCCCCGAAACCATGGCCGGCCTCGCGGGCCTGGGCGACCTGGTCCTCACCTGCACCGGCGACCTCAGCCGTAACCGGCAAGTCGGCCTCAAACTCGCCCGCGGCTCAAAACTGGGCGAAATCCTCGGGTCCACCCCCATGGTCGCTGAAGGTGTCAAAACCACCTCCGTCGCCATCCATCTCGCCACACGCCTCAACGTGGAACTTCCCATCGCACGCCAAATGCACGCGGTGCTAAACGAGGGCAAGTCTCCTGCCGACGCCATCCGCGAGCTAATGAGCCGCGCCCTTCGCCCGGAAGCTGTATGAACTCCGCAACTTTCCCGCCCCCGAAGGGTTAACAAACTGTGGAAGGCGCTCCGGCAATCGATTTCGACGCCCAGCTCATGCTTCGCGTCCGCGAGGGCGACGAAAGCTGCTTCCATACGCTGCTCGACAGGCACCGCAATTCCCTGATCCGTTTCCTTTACCGTATGGTGCAGGATTCCGGGACTGCCGAGGATCTGGCGCAGGAAGTTTTTCTGCGGATCTACCGGTCCCGGACAAACTATGAAGTCACCGCCCGGTTCACCACCTGGATGTTCCGGATCGCGACCCACATTGCCCTGAACTTGCTGCGCGACGAGAAACATGTTCGTCGCCAAACCGAACTGGGAGCGGAGCGTGAAGTTGCCGATCTGCACCCGTCCACGGAACAGCGACTGGTGCACAATGTGCGGGTGAACGAGATCCGGACAGCAATTCGGAGCCTCCCCGCAAAACAGCGGGCGGCAGTCCTGATGCACAAATACGAAGGAATGGACTACTCGCAGATCGCGGGTGTCCTGGAATGCTCGGAATCGGCAGTAAAAAGCCTGCTCTTCCGGGCCTACGAAAGCTTGCGCGCCAAACTGGCGCACTTAGTACGAGGTGAGATATGAGAGACGACCATAATCCGCAATTCGAAACAGCCGAACAACAAGCCCTGCTTCGGCTGCTGGACGAATTTGAAGCTCCGCCCGTCTCCCTCGATTTCAACCCCAGACTCTGGCGCGCGATTGACGCCTCTCCACGTCCATCGGTCTTCCAGTTGGTCCGCACCTGGCTCAAACCAGCTATACCGCTGGGAGTGCTGGCGGCTCTCCTCATCGCAGGCTTCGCCTTCGACCACCGCTCCCCCACCCCGAGCGCCCCAGGGGTCACCGCTTCTGAGGCCGACAGGATGGAACGAACCCTCGACGATATTCAACTCCTGGGCCAGTTCGAAAAAACGCAGGAGGGCGATCCGGCCGTATGAAACACGCATTCCAAATCAGCTGTCTCGGGCTGGCGCTTGCACTAACCCTGGCCGCCGCCCAAACCAGTAACGGGAATCGCCAGAAACAGAACCCCCAGGCGCTGCAAGGGCCCGAGCTGGTTCAAAAACTGTCGGAGATGTCACCCGAAGAGCGTGAAAAAGCTCTCGGCGCTATCCCGCCAACCCGCCGGGCCAACATCGAACAGCGCCTCAAGACGTTCCAGGCGCTCCCCCCGGCCCAGCAGAAGAATATGCGGGAGCGCGCCGCCAAACTCGCCAGTCTGTCGCCGGAACGCCAGGCCGAAGTTCGCGCCTCGCTTCGGGACTTCAACCAGCTACCTGAAAACCGCCGCGTCGCGCTACGCCGTGAGGTCCACCGCATCATCGGCATGCCTGACGACTCGCGCGAGGCCTACAGGAACACCGAAGGCTTCCGCACCCGCTTTTCCCCGGCCGAACGCAAGCTTATCAACGATCTCCGCGAAGTCGCCCCCGATGATCAGCCCACCGCAGGGCCCGGCCGGTAGGGTCTCCTGTTCGGCATCGTGCGGGACTTCACCAGTCTGGCGCTTGAACAAACCTGCTGCCCAACGCGACGACGCAGGAATCTACTTCTTGGCACAGGTGTAAGAAGCGGCTTCGCCAGTCGGACCCTTCACGTATTTCGGATAAGCAGGATACGCGCACATGGGCAGGCTGCGATCGCCGGCGGTAACCGTGACAGACTTACCGGGAGCTTTGTTATTCTCCACCCATTCCGTGATGATGCCAAAGCGATCGTAGGTACTGGGAATAGCCTGCGGCTGGCCTTCCGTTGTGTACGTCCGCCCGGTTAACCCGTGCCCGGTCTGGGGCAGTACGAAGAAGCGGGCAAAGGCATCCACGGAGGGCTGTCCCATCTTGTCGATCACGGCCTGGTAGTAGGCAAGCTGCGCCCCCGGAGAAGCCAGCGTGTCATCGGTACCGATAACAATAATCAGCTTGCCGCCGCGCTTTTGAAAAGCGGAGAGGTCAGGATTGGTGGCGTCCAGAATAGCCGAAAGCTCCACCCGCCGCTTATTCAGCGGCCCGCCCTCCACGTAATCGAGGGGATTCGCATTCAGATCTTTCATCAGGAAACCAGTAACGCCGGCCACTCCCAGATGTGTGTGGACGGGTGCATCGGCAGCAGCGCCCTCCTGACCCTTCAGCCGCGCAGGCAGAATCAGGCCGCTGCCCGAAGGGTCGGTAGTCGGAAACCACATGCCAAACGACTTAACGCCGTTGGCCAGTGGCGTCGCAAATTCGTAGGGCGAGTAGACCATCTGCAGCGTGGAGATTTGCCCACTGGTGAGGCATGCCGCCGCGGTGGTGTCCTGCGGGTTGGGGTCGGTGTTGCCGGGGCAGCGTTTGGCCGCCCACGGATCGCGTTTCGGAGCCCCCTGCTTCAGCTCCCCCTGCGTCACAGCCCCCTGCTTCACAGAGAAGATCGCCCGGCAAGCCATATAATTGTTGATGATGCCGTCGGCCAGGCCGTCCAGTTGATCGCACTGCCGCATGAACTCGGCACGAATGGCGTTGACCTTGGCTGGCGTCACCCAGTTGGCGATGGACTTCTCCTGAATGCGAACCAATTCCGGAGCAAGCATCAGCGAAGAGAAGTTGACAATAGGAACTTCCGCTGCGATCCCGTCATAGTCGGCTGGGTAGCGTTGCGCCACAGTCAGAGATTCGCGTCCCCCCTGAGAGGTACCAAAGAAGTAGTTGAAGCGCGGCCGCGCACCATACATGCGCTCGATCAGGACCATGGCCGCATCGTGCGTCTTCTTCAGCTGCATGTACCCGAGGTTGGCGATAGCTTCATCGTTCGTCGCCCAGTCGCTATTCGGAGGAGGCCCGCCGCGTCCCATGCTGCCCTGGTGACCGGAGTCACTCCCATAGGTGGCAATACCGCGAGAAAGCACCGAAGCCCCCCCGCGCCCCAAACCGCCGGCAAGTTGAGGAATCACGCCATTCATGCCACCGCCACCCAACTGTGCTGCCCGCATGGTCCACCCGGCAGGGAGGGCCACCCCAAAGCGAATCGGCCTCGCGTTCGGGCTCTTGTCTACCGGAGCCATAGCGCCTTCCACAGAGCAGTATGCCGGGTTGCCGTTGGCAGCTTCGCGCCATTGCGGGGCGCTGAGCGTGACGGCGGAAACGGGCAGCCCGATTGCAGTGATTGGAACATCGGTCCCCAGCCTTTCGGCGGTGCAGTCAGCCGAAGTAACAACTTTCTGGGCGTTGGCG
The DNA here is from genome assembly GCA_903929755.1 of uncultured Acidobacteriia bacterium. GTDB lineage: Bacteria > Acidobacteriota > Terriglobia > Bryobacterales > Bryobacteraceae > BOG-234. The sequence goes on along the minus strand of CAIYVZ010000119.1, from coordinate 35,350 downwards.
GCGACAGGTAAAAGGAGGAAGAGCGCGAGGGCCAGGAATTTCATGACGTGGGCCTTTGAGAGGGAATTGGTGAGGGAAACCGGAGCGCCAAAGGAGCCCCGACTTGTTCCAGTATAGCAACTCTAACTACTTGAAAACAGTCTGGTTTCCCGGGATCTTTTCGCGTAAAATTGGCACCGGAACAGGAGACCTTCATGCTTCCGCAAGAAACACTCGAAGCTGTAAGCCGCGGCCTGCGGGAGGCCTTTGGTGTCACCGGGCACGAAGACATATCCAGGCTTACCGGGGGACATACCGCATCGCTCATCTTTCGCCTCGTCGTCCACGGCTCGCCCTACCTGATGAAGATCATCACGCGCGCAGAGGACCCCTCGCAACACTACGCCAGCATGAGGGCGGCCGCCGAAGCGGGCCTGGCGCCTCGCGTTTGGTACACCGACCCCGAGAACAGGATTTCCATCACGGATTTTGTGACGGCTGCCCCCCTGCCGCTATCGGAGGCGCTGGTTCGGCTTGCCTGCTTACTCCGAACTCTGCATGCGCTCCCGCCGTTCGCCCGCGCACCTTTCAACACCACCTGCACCTACCTGCTCCACACCTGGCCTGTCCTCGACGTGTTCGTCCAAACATTTCAGGCTGCCAACATCCTCCCGAAAGCGGAACGCGACGAGTTCTTCGCCCGGTACGTGGAACTTGCCGCAGTCTATCCGTATAAGGATGCGGAGATGGTGGCAAGTCACAACGACTTATTCAAACCAGACAATATCCTTTTCGACGGACACAAAATATGGCTGATCGACTGGGAAGCAGCTTTCCTCAATGACCGGTATGCCGACCTCGCCGTGGTCGCGAATCAGGTGGTCACCAATGAAGCAGAAGAGTCGGTTTTTCTGAGCCAATATTTCGGAGCAGCCCCCGACCCATACCAACAGGCTCGATTCCACCTCATGCAGCAGCTATCCCACCTGTTCTACACCATGAGTTTCCTCATGCTGGGCTGCGCAGGCCAGCCGGTTGACTGCACGAAACCCGTGCCTGAATTCAGAGACTATCAGCGACGTTATTGGGCAGGCGACTTTGACATGACGGACAAGGACATGAAGGTTGTCTACGGCAGGGTTCACTGGGAACGCCTCCTGCACAACGTGCGGCAACCGCGCTACCAGGAAGCGCTGCGAATTGTCTCACGCAGGAAGCGTCCATAAAAGCAAAAGGGACCCTCTCGAAACATCCGAAAGAGCCCCCTCTGAGTCCGGACTTACCTCGCAGCGCCAGGCTTCGGGGTCTTATTGAAAAACACGAACGTCCCGTGAATAGCCGCCGTGGCAATATCCGGCGTGCCGTCGCCATTCAGATCCTGCACCACGAAGTGAGACCCCACCCCGGACCGGTTATGAATCAACTCCGGCACCCACTCTACGCCGCCTGGAGCACTCGCCTTGCGAAACGCCTTATACACATACAGCACTGCGGGGCTGAACGGATCAGGGTCCGAGTAACCGAAGTGCGACATCGAACGCTTGCCCGTCACCATGTCCGGCAGACCATTGCCATCCATATCCGCAAACGCCGTGGAGTGCGGTTCCGTGAAAGTCACGCCCCCCGCATTCTTCGTCAGGAAGTTATCCATGATGATATGTTCTACAAACGTGATCTCACCATTCACGCGCTTCTGTTCATACCAGGCAAGACCAAAGCCGTGGCCTTCCAGCGCTGCCACAATGTCGTTCAGACCATCGCCATTCATGTCGAACACCTTTATCTCCGCCCCGCCCGCGCCGCCCTGTGAACGACCCCAGCGACCAAACTCCTGCGGGTGATGTTTCCAAAGCCCCGTATTGCCTTTTTCGGGCTGCTCCCACCAGCCGTAGCAGTTGATGAAGTCCATTCGCCCATCCCCGTTGATATCGCCGACCCCCAGACCATGTCCGATATTCGCGCCCCACGGCCCAGGTTCAGAAATGGTCTTCGTGATCCACGTGCCGGTCGGATTCGCCGGGTCCGGCTTCGAATAGCGCAGCGTATTGTTGCCCGCGTGAATCACTTCGGGCTTGCCGTCGCCATCAATATCCATCAGCAGCGTTTCTTCATTGCCCACGGGCTGCAGAACAACGTGTTTGTCCCAGTGGCGGTTTTCGCCTTTCGGGTTCACGTAGAGTGTTCCGGTGCCATTACCGGCATTGCCGCTCATGATGAGGACATCGGGCCAGCCATCACCCGTAAAGTCGTAAGCGAGGTTCACCATGGAGAGCAGTGGGTACTCGGCTGTGGGGTTCCACGACACCGGAGTGTAAATTTCCTGCGCAACCTTAAAGTCCGGGCCGAGGTACACATAGGGACCGGAAATGATATCCATCTTGCCGTCACGGTTCACGTCGGCAGCGGCGGCGGACCAGCCGTCATAGAACATGCCCAGATGCATCATCCGGTAGTTGCCCGAGACATGCTCAGGCTCTACCGCCAGGTTCTGCAGATTCTTGTAGCGAAGGTTCCTGACGTGTACTTCAGCAGTCCCACCTACATAGAGAGCGATGGGGCCGTAGTTGCCCGCGGCTTCTTCCGCGAGACTGGTCGGAGCCCCAGCCGCCCCCAGTGCCCCGCCGTTATACGAAGGCTTCACCGTGTTGCCAAACAACAGAACTTCCACTTCGTTCGCCTGCCCGGGATGAAAGGTGCCAGTGGGCCGCATCAGGCGCGGCAGGTTCATGCCCGGAGGCATGTCCAGCACCGGATACAGGGCGCTGCCTCCGGCCCGTCCGCCCGTGATACCAGGCTGAGGACCACGGCCGGCGGCGGCCGGGGCTGTGCCGCCGCGTCCACTCTGGCCACGGCCGCTGGCCGGAAGTTTTTCACGAGCCGCTTCCCTGCCCTGCGCATCCACCTTCACGGCGTACGAATTCAGATCGTTTTCCGTGAACGAAACGTACACGCCTTTCATGCCTTCAGCAGTCTTCTCCGCACGCATCAGCAAGCCGGTCTTGCAACCTCCCGTGCAGGTGACGTTGGCATAAAATCCAACATCCTGAAAGGATTTATCCAGCACCAGCCAGCCGCCCGAGGCATCCTTCGGTGTCCCGATGATTTCACCGTTCACGGCCCTCCAGTCGGCATTGCCGAGCTTGTGCCAGCCGGTCAACGCCGAGCCCTGGAAGATCACATCGGCCCGAAACGTGGGACCAACATCGGCTATTGCCGGAATCAGGGGAGCTGGAATCAGGAAGAGCGCCGAAACCGTTATAGCCGCACCCCAACTCAGGAACTTTGTTCTGCGCGTCATAGCTGGATTCCTTTTGCAAGTCCAGGACAGCGTCTTAAATTGTCGAACTTGCTAGCCAGACATCATATACCGCGCGGGCTCAGGATTCAACAGGCCGTTACCGGGCCCGGCCCGTAGTCAGCCGATAGGCCCAGTCGATGCGACCATTCGCACCCGCCTGCAGCGAGGCCGAATACCAGTCGTACCGCAACTGGACCTGCTCCACATTCCAACCCGTGTCCGTCTTTTCCAGGATGGCGTACCGGGCATGGGGACTTCCCGTCTCCATTACATGCGGGTACGGCGAATCATCCTTGTAGGCCTGCAAACCCACTGACCCTGGATTCACAATCAGCCTCTCGCCACACGCCACTACCCGCGGAATATGTGTGTGGCCGCAAAGCAGCAGGTCCGGCAATTCCACGCCCGCCAGCCTGGCTCCCACTTCCTCATTCGTACCCAGTCGCGCGCCCGCAAGCACCACGGTCTCGGTTAGATATTCCACGTCCGAACAAGGGGTTCCGTGAAACAAAAGCACGTCCGGCAGCAGCAGGGAGGCAGGCATCGCCGAAAGCCACGCGCGTTGTTCCGCCGTAATGACCTGAGAGCAACCCGGCTCCAGCAACTCCCGGTCCTGGTTGCCCAAAACCGTAATCAGATTTCGGCGCATCAGGATGGCCGCGGTACCGTCAGGATCCAGAGGGCCGAACAAATGGTCACCCAGATTCACCACCGTCCGAATCCCGCGATGCTCAATATCCTCCAGCACCGCCTCCAGCGCCCAGCGGTTCCCGTGAACATCGCCAATCGCCGCGAAGCGGTTCAGATGCAAGCCCAGCCCCGCTAACGTCCCCCCAAATTGATGCATACGATCCCCGCCACAATAATCAGCAGCGCTCCCAGCTTCGGCCACGTAATCGGCTCACCGAAGAAGATTCGGGACCACAGCATCGTACACACGTAGCCCGTCGAGACCATCGGATACAGCACCGAAAGCTCCCCGTGCCGCACCCCCATCACAAACGGAATACTCGACCCGATGTACAAGGCAATGCCAAACAGCAGCCTGCCGTTCAGGATGTATTTCAGCCCCTTCTGCCTAGGAGCCGCGCCCAACTTGAGATAAACCGCGCCAAATGAACCGATGACAGAGGCCGTGATCACCAGCAGCACGGAACTCATGGGAGTGGCTACCGTCATGCGGTTTCACTCGCTTTCCCCAATACCGCCACGCCGGTAATCACCAGCACGATCCCCACCGCTTTCCACAAGTTCATGTGGTCCCCAAACAGGTAAATGCTCAGCAGGTTGACCCAGACAAATGTCAGAGAAATGATCGGATACAGGGTAGAGAGCTGACCGTCCCGAAGCGCCAGAATCAGCAGCAACGCGTTCCCGGCGCTCAGCACGTAGCCGAGAACCAGGGGGTAGTTCGTCAGCAGCGCCAACAGGAAGGGAACAAAGGTCGCGGGATTCGCAAAATCCACTGCGGGCATGACATGCGTAGCCCCGTACTTCATCATGATCTGCGCCGCAGCCGCGAACACGGTGCAGCCCAGAACCATGTAAACCGGCTTGCGCGAGCGTGGCGCTGGAGTGGCTGTCTGCATGGGGGGAACTCAAGTCAGGATAGCAGCCCGGTACAATGGGAGGCTGTGGACATAATGAACGAAAACGCCACCGACCAGGTGAGAGGCTCGGAGCCTGAAAAAGAACAGGATCCCCCTCGCGGCTTTATCGCCGAATGGACCGTCACCATCCTGCTGCTGCTTTTCGGCACCACCACGCTGGTGCAGGCCTTCGTGATTCCGACCGGTTCCATGGAAGAAACCCTCCTCGTCGGCGACCACCTGCTGGTGGATAAGCTGGCCTTCGCGCCCGGTGGTTCCGTCACCAAACACATCCTGCCCTACACCGATGTGAAGCGTGGCGACATCATTGTGTTCCGCTACCCCGTCGATATCCGCCAGACTTTCGTGAAGCGCGCTATGGGCGTCCCCGGCGACCGGATCCGCCTGCAGAACAAGCAGGTCTACCTCAACGGCCACCTTTTGAACGAGCCCTACGTCGTCCACAAGACCGAATGGATCGATTCGTACCGCGACAACTTCCCGTCCGACCCGAACACGGCCGTCTCCGCTGGTGCCCAGCGCATGCTGGAGCGCGACGTGAAGAACGGTGAAGTCACCGTCCCCGATGGTTTCTATTTTGCGATGGGCGACAACCGCGACCAGTCTCTGGACAGCCGTTACTGGGGTTTCGTGCCCCGCGAAAACATCATCGGCAAGCCCCTCATCATCTATTGGTCCTACGACGCCACCACGGAAGACCTGTCGAACCCCGGCGCGACCATTCCGCACCTCATCGATATCGTCATTCACTTCCCCACCAAAACCCGGTGGCGCCGCACTCTGAACCTCATCCATTCTTATCCTGTTCAGTAAGGGAGACATCCTCTTGGGTAACAACTACTACGGTCTGATCCTGGCCGGTGGGCGCGGCACCCGTTTTTGGCCGCAAAGCCGCAAACGCCACGCCAAACAGGTCCTTGCCATAGGCCTCGACGATCGAACGCTGATTCAGCAGACCGTCGATCGCCTCCGCCCCCTCATTGCCCCGGAACGAATCTGGATTCTGACCAACGGCTTCGTCCGCGACGAGATCATCCGCCAGTTGCCCGAGATTCCTGCCGAACAGATCATCGCCGAACCGGCCCAGCGCAATACCGCGCCCGCCATCGGCCTGGCCGCGCATATCTTGAGCTCCATTAACCCCGACGCGATCTTTGGCGTCTTCCCTTCCGATCACGTGATCGGCAACTCCGAACACTACCTCGATCTGGTGAAGATCGCATTCCAGTCTGCGGAACAGGGCAATATCGCAGTCCTGGGCGTAGAACCCCGCTGGGCGGAAACCGGCTATGGCTACATTGAATTCCCCGCCGATGAACCGCGGACGCCGTCAGCCGTCAGCCGCGTCATCAAATTCCGCGAGAAACCCGACAAGCAGAAGGCGCAGGAATATCTGGACGCGGGCAATTACTCGTGGAATGCCGGCATGTTCTTCTGGAAGGCTTCGGTAATCGCCGACGCCCTCCGCGCATTCCGCCCTCTGGTTGCCGGGCCTCTGGCCCTGCTGCCGAAATTCAGCGATCCCGCGTTCCCGGCAGAACTCGAACGTCTGTTCCCGCTCTGTGAAGATGTCTCCATCGACTTCGCGGTACTGGAACACGCGACGAACGTGGTCGGCGTCCCCTGCGACGATTTCGGCTGGAACGATGTCGGTAGTTGGGAAGCCGTCTACGATCTGCTGCCAAAGGACGCCAACCAAAACACCGGCCGTTCCCAGATTTTCAGCATCCGGGCCACCGGCAACTATGTGGATGCCGGCAAGAAGCTCGTCGCCCTCATCGGCGTCGATAACATCATCGTCGTCGATACCCCCGATGCGCTCCTCGTTGTCCACCGAGATAAGGCCCAGGACGTGGGTACGCTCGTGAAGGATCTCGAAAAGGCTGGTCGCGAAGACCTCCTTTAAGCAGACCTCACTGTAAACTAAGCCAGTGAGTCTCTCCCGACGTGCTTTTCTGGAATCCGCCGCACTGAGCGCCGCCGTGCCTGCCGCCACCGCTGCGGTGGGCGACCGCCCCAACGTTCTCTACATCATCCTCGAAGATACCGGCCCGCATATGGCCTGCTACGGCGAACCGTTGGTAAAGACGCCGAACCTGGATGCCTTCGCGCAACAGGGCATCCGCTTCACGCAGGCCTACTGCACCGCGCCAGTCTGTTCCGCCAGCCGTTCCGCCCTGATGAGCGGACGCTACCAGACCAATATCGGAGCCCACAACCACCGGACATGGGACTGGCACAAGACCACCCTCCCCACGCCCGCGAAACACATCGCCGACTGGTTCCGCGATGCCGGGTACTTCACCTGCAACCTGCAGCCGGCGAAGAAGACGGCGGCGAACGGAGCAGCCGGAGCGGGTAAAGTTGACCTCAACTTCCACGCCCACGGAGCTAATAAAGAAAAGTTCTTCGAGGGCACTGACTGGAAGCAGCGCAAAGACGGCCAGCCTTTCTTTGCTCACCTCACCATCATCGAAACCCACAAAGGCCCGGGCTGGGTGACCGCCCGCCAGAGGCCAAAATCCGAACTCGTTGACCCCGACAAACTGAAACTGGCAGCTTACTATCCCGACAGCCCTATCGCCCGCGATGAGTACGCCAACTACCTGGACGCCTACCAGCTGGTGGATAGCTACGTCGGCCAGGTGATGGCTCGCCTCGAAGCCGAGGGGCTCGCAAAAAACACCTTCGTTGTCATCTCCAGTGACCACGGCCCGCTCTTCCGGGGCAAACAGTTCCTCTACGACGGCGGAACCCATATCCCGCTGCTGGTCCGCTTTCCGGACAGCAAAGACGCAGGCAAGGTGGACGACCGATTTGTCAGCGGTATCGACATTGCGCCCACACTGCTGGGCCTGGCTGGAATCACCCCACCCACCGCAGCCATGCAGGGCCAAAACATCTTCGCCCCCAACGCCACGGTTCGGGACCATGTCTTCACAGCCCGAGACCGCATGGATACGTCGATTGACCGTATGCGCGCTGTCCGGACGAAGCAGTACAAGTACATCCGCAACTACTGCCCAGGCACGCCCTACATGCAGACCAACGAGTACAAGGAGAAGGAATACCCGACCTGGAACCTCGTGAAAGCCCTCGCGAAACAGGGTAAGCTCAACCGCGAACAGGCGCTGTTTGCCGCCATCGAAAAGCCCGTCGAAGAGCTCTACAACGTGATCGCCGACCCGGACGAAGTCCACAACCTGGCCACAGACCTGAAGCACAAGAAGACGCTCAACGACCTGCGAACCCTTGTCGACGGTTTCGTCGCCGAAAATGACAAGAGGGTCCAGTTTGAGGACCCTCTTGACATCTATCGCGGATATTACAAACGGTTGCCGGAAGACCCGGCTTAGGTTAAATCTCTTCGAGATCAACCCAGGCGCGTTTCGACCAGCTTTCCAGGCCCTTTTCGGCAAGCTGGACGCCCTTCGCACCTTCCTTCAGATCCCAGCGGAACGGCTCGTCCTTCACCACGTGCCGCAGGAACATTTCCCACTGGCGTTTGAAGGCGTTGTCGAAGTTTTCCTGGTCCGGCAGCTTCTGCCAGCTTTCGAAGAAGTTGATAGGCTGCGCGATATCGGGATTCCACGTAGGGCGCGGCGTGGCTGCGTAGGGCTGCACCCAGCAATCGCGAAGACCAGCGACGGCGGACCCCTTCGTGCCATCCACCTGAATGGTGAGCAGGTCATCACGGCGAACACGCGTCGCCCATGACGAATTGAAGTGGGCAATGATGCCGCCTTCCAGCTCAAATGTTGCGTATGCGGCGTCATCGGCGGTGGCTTCGTAGGGCTTGCCTGCTTCATCGCGGCGTTCCGGGATGTGCGTGGCTCCCAGGCAGGAGACGGACTTCACCTTACCGAAAACGTTGTCAAGAACATAGCGCCAGTGGCACAGCATGTCGAGGATCATGCCGCCGCCATCCTGTTTCCGGTAGTTCCAGCTCGGGCGCTGCGGGGTTACATGGTCGCCTTCAAAAACCCAGTAGCCGAACTCACCTCGGACCGAGAGAATCTTGCCGAAGAAACCCGTATCGCGAAGGGTCTGCAGCTTCAGAATGCCGGGGAGCCAGAGCTTATCCTGCACCACACCGTGCTTCACACCAGCGGCTACGGCCTGGGCGTAGAGCGCCATGGCATCTTCGGTCTTATCGGCGATGGGCTTCTCGCAGTAGATGTGTTTGCCCGCCGCGATGGCTTTGCTGACGGACTCGACGCGACGGTCTGTCGTCTGGCTATCGAAGTAGATGGAGTACGCAGGATCGGCCAGAGCCTCATCCAGATTTGTGGTCCAGGGTAACCCGCCACATTCCTTCGAAATCGCTTCCAGCTTCACCGCGCTGCGGCCCACCAGGATGGGGCACGGCATGATCGACTCGGTGTCCGAGAGCTTCAGCCCACCCTGTTTGATGAGCGCGTAAAGGGAGCGTCGGAGGTGCTGGTTGAGCCCCATGCGCCCCGTGACGCCATTCATGATGATGCCGACGTTGTGGATTGTGTTCGCCATGATTATTCTTTCGGTTTATCGGTGCACTGCGGCCACGAGCCCTCGGGCAGCGCGGGGACATCGACGCCGGCCTTCGGCAGCGTCCCGGTTAATTCCTGCTTCCAGTGCGCCACGTCTCCGGCAGGGCCGTAAACATAGATCATGCGCATGGGGGTATCGCCAGTGTTGGTCAATTGATGGAAGACGCCTGGCGGAATGAAAGCCGCCTGGCCAGCGGAGATCGGGCGTCGCTCTTCGCCCAGGCACATCTCGCCCGTGCCTTCCACGATGAAATAGACCTCTTCCTGGTCCTGGTTGTGCCACGGAACCTGGCCGCCGTTCGGCTCCAGCGTGACGTTCCCCATGGCGAAAGCTGTTGCCTGAATGGGACTCATGCCGCCCACCAGATTCTGAGTACGGCGGCGGGCCGGATAGACACGTCCGGCGATTTGGTTCAGGTCGGCAATGATCATTTTCACTCTAGCTCCAGAATCTCAGGTAGGGCTTATTTTCGGTGAGACGCAGAAGATACAGCGCCACTTCGCGGGCATGGTAATCACCCCACATGCAGGCTTCTCCGCGCGGCACACCGTCATCGGAGGGTGCGTGGTCCCAGCCATTGGGGCGGTGATAGACGGCGTGCAGAATCAGGCCCTGGTGCGACGGGTCCAAACTGAGATAGGGTTCGTCGAACAGCGAGTTGCAGACCGTGAGACCGGCCTGCCAGTAACGGTCGTCCTGCGTGTAACGGCCAAGGCGCAGCAAGCCTTGTGCGGCGATCGCGGCGGCGGAACTATCCACCGGTTCATGGGAATTAAAGGGGTCTGCGGGGCGAGAACCCCAGTCGCCCAGCTTATGCAGGTTCGGAGCGCCGGTATCCCAGTAAGGGATGCCGTCGGAAGGAGAATTCTCGATGTAGAAATCACAGGTGGCTTCGGCGGCGCGGCGCAGGAAGCCTTCTATGTGGTCGCGGCCACCGAACGGGTCCAGTTCGGCGTCCGAGACTTCGGCGATGAACTCCAGTTGTTCGGCAAAACCCACCATCGCCCACGCCAGGCCCCGGGTCCAGGTACTGAACGGCGCATAGCCCTGCTGGGAATTCGGGCAGCGGAAATTGCCGTCGTTCGCGTTGAAAATGCTCTCGTGCGCGGTACGGCCCCGGACGTCGTAAGAATCACGGCCCTCGTCATAATAGACGGAATACTTTGCCGTGGCATCGGAGTGCTGGATGAGGCGTTCCAGCAGCGAAATCTTCTGATCGTTCTCGCCCATCAGAACGTGCCCCAGCTTATGGCTGTACGCCAGTGCCCGCAGGGAGCGGATGGTATCCACAAACAGCGAGTGCGGCCCGTTGAACGAATAAATATATCCGCCGCCGCCCGCGATCTTCGACCAGCGGACAGCCTGAACGGCGCCGGAGCACTTGAGCGCCAGTTCGTAAAAATGGCGTTCCCACGCGTTATCGGTGATGCGGCCTTCATTCATCAGCCGCAGCAGATTGCCATACGTGCTGACGTTGTTGAATCCGTGGTCATGCACGCCAACATGGGTGATGTGGGGCGCCATCAGACGGACGGTGTGTTCGCGTCCCGTTTCGAGGAAGCTGTCGTCACCGGTGGCATCGAACTGCAGGATATCGGAGCCAAACTGAAAGCCCTGCGTCCATTCGGTCCAGCCGCGACTGGTGTATTCGCCCTTGATGGTGAAAACGGGCGCACCCTTGCCGGGGTTCCAGGTCGACTGGATGCCGCGCAGCTTCGCGGCGGAAGCGCTGAACAGAGCCTGGATCTTTGGCTCCAGACTGGCTGGTGTTAAGTCCTGTCGGATTTGAATCATGAATTTTGAATGATAGCGAAGCGCGGGAGACCTTTTTAGCCCAAATGTGTTATATCTTGGTCCCGATGCGACTCGCTGGTCTTTTCCTCATTTTCGGTGCGTACCTGTTGGCTCAGCCACCGATTCCTCATTACGACGTACACCGGGCGACGTCCCCCATTCTTGTCGACGGCAAGCCGGACGACAAGGCGTGGGGCGCGGCAGGGCGCCTGGAACTCATTTTCCCATGGGAGGCCCAAACCGGCGCGAAGCAGAAGACAACGGCCCGTTTGCTTTGGGATGACGACAATCTTTACGTGTCTTACGAGTGCGAAGATACCGACATTGTGGCGCAGTACGCCGAGCACGACGACCCCACCTACAAGGACGACGCTGTAGAGATCTTCATCAACCCGAGGCCTTCACAGACCGGGGTTTACATTGGCCTCGAAATGAACGTTCTGGCGGTGCTCTACGACTATGTGATGTACGACTCGAAGAACCTGTTCAAGCAGTTCGACCTGCGTGGAGTGAAGCTGGCGACGCATATCGAAGGCACGTTGAATGCCCGGGGCGATAAGGACAAGGGCTGGAGTCTGGAAGTGGCGATCCCGTGGTCGAATTTCGACGCTCTGGCAAAAAGACCGATTCCGGGGACGGTGTGGTCGGCGAACATCAACCGTTGGGACGGTGTGGAGCCGAACCGGCGGATGAGCAACTGGTCCGACCCGGTACAGCCAAATCCGAATCCGCATGTTCCGTCGCGATTTGGACAACTGATGTTTGTGCAATAGAATGGCTTCGATGGATATAAACCGGCGCTCGTGGTTTCGACACATGCTGACAGCCGCCGCTCCGTTCGCTGCGATGCGAACCGATGCGGCCGCGGTGGGCCCGAAAGACAAGATTAAGGTCACGAAGATTGAATCCTTCGTGTTGAAGAACACCTGGGTGTTCGTGAAGATTTCGACCGACGCCGGCGTCACCGGCTGGGGCGAGATGCTGAAGGACGACGCCAAGGCCTGTGCGGCCGGGGCGCTGGAAGTGGCCGATTACCTGGTGGGGCAAGATCCGACTCGGGTGGCCTTCCACTGGCAGGCGATCCAGCGCGGGGCGTTCTACCGGGGTGGCCCCGTGAAGACGGCGATTCAGAGCGGCATCGACCAGGCGCTTTGGGACATTACGGGGAAGGTGTTTGGCGCCCCGGTCCACAGACTGCTGGGCGGCCCCACGCGGGACCGTGTTCGCGTCTATGGCGTGCTGGATGAAAAGAAGGGCATCAACGCCATGAAGGTCCGCTTGAATGGCAAGACGCGGCTGCCGTTCAAGTACAACGAAGGCGCGCTGATGGTGGGCGAAGTGACGGAGCGGTTCAAGGCTCTGCGCGAGCGCGTGGGCAAGGGCATCGATATTGGCGTTGAATTCCATGGCGCTGTGCAGCCGCCTACTGCAATGTCGCTGATGAAGGCTCTGGAGCCTTACCAGCCGTGGTTCTACGAAGAAATTGCTCAGGCCCTCAACGTGGACGTGATGGCTGAGATGGCAAAGAAGACGCACATTCCGATTGCCACCGGAGAGCGCATCTTCACGAAATGGGGCTTCCGCGAAATTCTGGAAAAGCGGGCGGCCACCATTCTGCAGCCCGACATTTGTTACGCCGGCGGCATTACGGAACTGCGGCTGATCGCCGGGATGGCCGAAAGCTACTACACACCGCTGGCTCCGCACAATCCGCAGGGACCGTGCTCGCTGGCGGCGAGCTTACAGCTTGCCGCGTCGATCCCGAACTTCCTGATTCAGGAACGGGGCGACAACGAGTACAGCGACCTGCTGGCGAAACCGCTGCCGCCCATTGTGGACGGACACAGGCCGCTTCTGACGGAGCCCGGACTCGGGATCACGATTGACGAAAACAAGCTGATGTCCCAGGTGGGCGAACCCAAGCCATACAAAGCGCAGTTCGATCCGGACGACGGTTCGGTTATCGACTGGTAGTCAGACGGACCTGTAACCGACCCTCTGGTGTAAGTTCCTCACGCTGCGATCGTTGCGGGAGGAGCTTACCCCAGAGGGTCTTTTTTTTGTCGCTTCCGGCCCGCTGCTCGGGGAACTGCATCCGGCTCAATACCAACCGGATCTATGAAGTTCGTCAGTAGGTCCGGGGTCGATAGCCTGGGCGGGCCTGCACGCGGTATTTTTTGCCGGTATCGCTCAGGATCTGGATGTTGATCTTCCTGAAACCTTCGTTGGGGTTGGAGGCCGGGTAGTAGGTGACGGTGTAGGAGTTGCCGAGATCTTCGCGAATCTGATCGAAGGCTTCCACCTGTTTCTGCCAGGTCTTGGCCCAGTAAGCCTTACCGCCAGTGCGTGTCGCCAGGCGGCGGAAGACGGCGGAGGAGATGGGGTCTTTATTCACGTCGTTGGTGGAGATGACGTAGATGGGAATGCCTTCGTCTTCAGCGACGGCGCGAACGTCGTCAGGAGCGACCATGCTCGCGTTATCGGGGCCGTTGGAGAAGACGATGACGACCTTACGTCCGGGGACTTTAGCGGCGTCACGGAGACTCAGCAGCAGGCCATTGTAGAGCGCCGTATCGTCACCCGCGACCGACTTGCGGAGGCCCAGGATGGCTTCGTTGCGGTCTGACGTTAGATTGGCGGCGCGGGAAAGATTGCGGCTGAAAGTGTAGACGGCGACGGAATCCGCCTTATCGAGACCACGGACGAAATCGGCGATGGCATCTTCGGCATAGACGAACCCCCGGTACATGAAATTGCTGGTATCAAAGAGGACGAACACGTTGGTGCCGACGAAGGCATCGGCGGAGAGACTGCCGTTGAGGCCCGCCTTTTCCCCTTCCTGCTGGTTGGGCAGAAGGGCTTTCAGGCTGCCATCGGCCATGATCTGCATGGGCGGTTTGCTGCCTTCGGCGAAGGTGGAGAGCTTTTGCGAGATGCCGTCTTCCATGACCTTGAAATCGGACGGCTTCAGGCCATTGACGTACTTGCCCTTACTGTCTGTGACGGTGAAACTAAGGACGACGAGATCGACCTTGGACTTGAACACGGTGAGAGGGGCGTCCTGCGCATAGAGCCAGGCACCAGCGATGAGGGCCGCAATGAGACCAGTGGCGAAGACGAAGCGGGTATTGGCTTTCCGAAGCATTTAGTGTCACGACTCCCTTAGTTATTCAGTAGCCTTAGCGGTAACAGGCAGCGCGGTGAGGCCGCGTACTTCATCGCCGACCGAACGCAGACTCTTCAGCAGCGCCGGCCAGTCCTCCAGATGAGAGGCAAAGATACGTTCGACTGCTTTACGTGTCCAGTCGGGAACAACAACATTCATTTGAGCGGGGCTGACGCCGGTGGAATCCGCAATGTCGGCCCAGTAGAGAAGATTCGATTCCCAGCTCTCGGCCATGATGCGGCTGGAGTAGCCCATGAGGGTGGGGAAGGTCCGAACGTTGAGAAGCTCCGGACGATAGGAATTCGAGAGAGTCGGTTTGGGGCTGCCCCAGGCGTGGGAAATGACAGCCGGGCTGACGTCCTCAGCCGAGTGGGCCTTGTAGTGGGCGATTTCCCGGCCAGCGGGATCAGTAGCGGAGGTGGCACCGGACGAGAGTGACCGGGCGACGGCGTAGAGTTCCGAGGGGGTGAGTTGTTCGAGGGCTTCGTTGGCATTTCCAGCGGCGACAGCGCGATTGACAGCCACGGCGCGCCAGGGGCTGGCCACGATGCTGACGGCGCGGCTGAGAGGCTCACGCAGCGCCGGATTGACGACGGCTTCCGCCAATTGGGATTCGGCGAAGCGCATGTTCATGGCGACCCAGTGCATCTGGGTAGGCTTGACGTTCCAGAAGCGGGGCGCTTTGGCGGTGAGGATCATCTGGGGGACCAGGTCGCCCCAGATGAGGGCCTGGGTTTGGGTGGGGATGAGGAAGTTCTGTTCGGATTCGGCCAGAGCGTAGGCGACACCGGAGAGCGAGCCAACGAGACGTCCACCAGCGTTGGAGGGCCAGCCGGTGCCGTACATTTCAGTGGTGCGCCAGCTGCGGTTGGCACCCTGCATGCCGATGAAGTCATGCCCGCGAACGAAGAGTGGGTTGGTAAGCAGAATCTGCGCTCCGGGGGGCGCGTAGTGAATGTAGCTGTAGCCAACGAGGGTGTCGCGAAGGGTGCCGGCGAGCTGGCCGCGGATGTCCTTCAGCTTTTCCGGGTCTTTGGCAGCCTTGTCGATGAGGGCCCGGAAATTGAGCTTGCGTTCATCGTCAATGTGGCGGTCGACGTAGTAACCGAAGGCGAGGCTGTTCTTTTCGGCCCCGGTCATGGCGTTGCGGGGAAGCTGGATATCGGCTACGCGAGCGGCGAGACGGGCGGCCAGCTGAGCGTTGAGCTTTTCGCCTTTGGAGACACCTTCCAGGTTGTCGGCGAGTTCGAAGATGAGGTCGGCACCGAGGAGCTTTTGGGCTTCAAAGATACGTTGTTCCTGCTGGACGAGTTCGGCGCGGGCTTCGGACTCATCGAGTTTCGCGCCCCCGGCCAGGAGGCCCAGCATGCGTTCCTGGAAAGTTCCGGCGGTGGCACCGGTGGCCTGCATGATCTGGGTGAGACCCTTGCGGCTGGCATCGAACAGCTCACGGTTGTTCTTCACAGACATGAAAGGTGCGGCTATGGCGGCGAGCGTCTCATCGGCCTTCGCGGCGGGGATACTGCCCTGGCGGCACAAAATCTGCCAGATGCTGGTAAGGCCCTGGAAGGAGCCGATGGAGTCCTGCCGGAACTGGTTTTCGTGGACCTTATCGAGAGTTTCGGCGGCAGTGAGCCAGGCGACGATGGTCTTATCAGAAACGGTGGGAACGTCGGCAAAGATGGTGAATTGGGACCCGAAGGTGCTCCAGACCCTGACGAGGGCATCGACAGTTTCGGTGGCGAGAGGCTGAGCGCGGCCACGGTCAATATCGGAGAGGCCCATAAAGATGCGGAGAGCCTCATTATCGACGGGCTTGCGGCTGAGGGCGAAGAGGGCTTCGAGAACGTCGTCGGACTCTTTCCAGGAGGCGGAGGCCTTGCTGAGTTTCGCGTCATACTTGCCGCGCGAGTTTTTGGCAAAGAGGCCCTTCCAGGTTTCGAGGCCACCGGGGATGTGGGGCTTACCGTTCGCATCGAGCTGGAGGCGGGTGGTGAGCAGCATCATGTCGGCGTTGGAGCGGAAGACGGGGCGGGCGGGGCCGGGGGTGGTGATCTTGCCGCGGACGGCGGAGTAGAAACGCTTCATGCGGCTTGCGTCAGTGAGGTAATCCTGAGTGGGGCCCTGGGTGGGGCCACTGATGCGTGCGAGCGCGTCGAAGAGGCTGGCGAGCCAGCCATCGTCTTTCGCCATGAGGCGTTCGAAGAATTCTGCGCCTTTATCGGGCGATGCCCCCGCGAGATCGGCCCAGACGGGAGCGGCTTTGGCGCCCCCGGGGATGACGGCCTTGCCGTTGCGGATTTCAAAGTTGCCGCCAAAGAAATCGAGGATAGAGGCAAGGGCGCGAAGGCGGGCGGGGGCGAGGACTTTCTTAAACTCGTCGGCCGTGTCGGGGTCCAGCTTGGCCATGCCGAGGTAGAAGCGGCAGAGCGAGGGGTCGTTGAGGAAAGAGTCGATGAAATCGCCCTGAGTCTTGTCTTTGGCAGAGATCCAATAGTCAGCGGTATAGAGAACGGGGACTTCGGTTGGATGGTAGTCGTAGCTGAAGGGTTTGTCGGTGCGCAGGGCCTGTTCGAGCTGGGCGAGGGGGAAACCGGAGTCCGTGGCGAGGAAGGCGCGGGGGGCGTTGACGGTTTCGAGAACCACTTCACTGCCGCAGCCGCCGCGCATGCGGAAGCCGAGGATGCGAAGAAGATCGTTGGTCTGGGTGGACTCGCAGTTGGGAACCTTGATGACTTTGTCGGCGCCGGCGAGCTTTTCCAGTTCGCGGGCCTGGGCCAGATAGCGGTGGACGAGCTTCAGGTATTCGGTTTGTTCGAGTTCGTCGTTACTGCGAGACGCCTGGTAGCCGTTGGTGACGACGTTGCGGGCAAGGGCCGAGAAAATATCGTTGGACGGAGTTTCCGACGACAGGGCGGCCATACGGGCGAAGGAGCGGAGGGGCCCGGGAATGGTGACGATCTGGCGGGGCTGGGCGGCGGCGGCGTTGGTGGACGGCAGTTCGAGGCCAGAGCCGCCGGAGGTTTTGAAGAGGTCGAGATCGGCTTCAGCAGCTTTGCGATCACCGGCGATGAGGTCAAGGATGACGGCGCGGCGGGCGGCGGCGGTGGCTTCGGAGGTCTTGCCGTTGGTTTTCCAGGCATGGGCGGCGCGGCGATACTCGGAGACGGCGAATTTATCGTGATAACGTTCTAAGAATTCGGCGTAACCGTGGCGCATTTCCGCGTCGTTGGGGGTTTGTTTAAGAGCGGTGACGTAGGTTTCCCGGGCGTGCACGGAATCGCCCAAATCCTCGAATTTGTGAGCGCGATCCAGCGCTTCACTTGCCCCAAAAAGAGATGCCCCTACCGATAGAAATAAGACCGTTGCGCGAACCGACATTGAACGCCCTCGCTAAATAGTAAGCGCGCCCGGAAACCTGGGCGCTTTGGTAGATCACTCTACCACGTTATTGGAACGTTTGTGTACTCCGGACCGGGTGATGGACGGGCCGTGGTTGGGGTGGTTAGTTTGAAGGGGTTAGTTCGAATTCTCCTGTTTTTGCGGTGCCATCAAAGAAAGCCAGGACCTTCAAGATGTCCTGGGGGGCGTATTCGGCGCTGAGGGCGTTACGGATGTCGAGGATGGAGCGTTTTCCGTCGGCGAAAGCACGCATTTCCATGGTGTTGTACTGCTGACGGGAGGCGTCGGCGGGGTCAACCAGGGCGGCGCCGGGAACAGGGGCAGCGCCGCCTCCTCCGAAGCCCGCGGGGGCGGGCTTTTTGCGGACGGGGATGAGTTTGGAGGCTCGGGTTTCATCGGGCGTGAGGGTGCGGGGTTTGGCATCGAGCCCGAGACGGGCGAGATCAGCGGCCTGGCCGGTTATGGCAAAAGTACGGGCGAGGGCTTCAATTTTGGCAGCGGTGGCCGGGTCGGCGGCAAGGATGGCGGCGGAGCGGATGGCTTCGGCTTCGCGGGCATACGACTGGAGGACGAGATTGCGGGCTTCGTACGCGGCGTCGGGTTCGTTCTCGGCCAGCAGTTGCATGGCGAGCCCCAACTGGACACCGGCACGCTGAGCGGCGTTGGCGGCACTGAGTTCGGCCACGCGGAGGGCGGAGGGTCCGGCGGCGTTCGCCATCACGGCCAGGGAGGCGACTCCGATGAAGGCGGCGCGCTTCAGTTGGGTGGGATCGGCATTGTAGGCGCGGTCTTCACTTGTGTGATAACCGACATCGGGCCAGTTGTTGAGGAGGATGGCGGGGACTCCGAAGCGGAGGAAGACGGCGTGGTCACTGGAGCCGTAGTGTTTATCGATATTGAAATAGAAGGGGTCGCGAGTACCCTGGGGATCGAGGATAGGGTAGCGGAAACTGTAGGCGACGCGGCGATTCTGGACCTTTTCGCGATTGGTATCGCCAACGTATTCGAAGAACTGCTGGGGGACTTCGTTAATGAAACTGTTGACGGAATAGGGAGTCCGCATGAGGTGGAGGCTGTTGTGGTTCTTGGTGACGTCTTCGCCGACCATATCCATAGAGATAGCGGCGACCATGCGCTTCGCCTCTTCCGGGTAGCGGTCCAGGTAGGCCTGGGTACCCTGGATTTCGGGAATCCAGAGGAAACGGATGGTGCGTTTGGGGCGCGGAAGAGTGCCGTCGTCGATCAGCTTTTTCCAGGCGCGGGCGACTTCGAGGGCGGTGGCGGAACCGGAGGCGTCGTCGAGGGCACCTTGTTTGGCGATGCCTTCAAACAGGTGGCCGGTCATGGCCAACTCCTGGCCGTTTTCGTCCGTGCCTTTGATGATGGCGGTGGGGACCTGCATCTCGGCGTCGTATTCGGTGGCCTGAACGACGGCTTTGATGTTCAGGGTTTCGCGACGTTCGAGGCGGTCGACAAGCTCGACACCGAGACGGTGGGAGAGGATGAGCCCGAAGGTGGTCTTTTGGTTGGCACCGCCGCCTCCCCGCCCGCCGCCGAGATTGCTCCAGGCGATCTGGTCGGGGTGGTCAATCGGTTTGCCTGTGTCGTTAGCGAAAGTGACGACGCCGGCGGCTCCGAATTCGCGAACGGCGAGGTTGTGGACCTGCCCGACGGGCCCCGAGGCGAGGACGACTTTGCCGGAGACGTTCTTGTCGGCGTAGTCCTTTTTATCGACACCGCGACCGACCCAGACGAGTTCGGAGGAGACGTCAGCGGATTTGCTGCCGGGGGCGAGGGAAGCGGCGACGTCGCGATAGCTCATGAGGAGGCGTTTGGAGCCGTCCTTATTGAGGAGCCAGAGTTCGCCGCGTTCGCCGTCCCAGGTTTTGGCCTGGAGTTTGAAGCGCTCGATGTGGACGTCTTCAAGGTTGTACTGTTTGGCCATCTTTTCGATGTAGGCGGCTTCGCGGTAGGTGGTTTTGTACTCCTCGGCGGGGCGGTCACGCTCATAGCCGGCGAGTTCGAGGATGTGCTGGAAGGCGAGGGTGCCGGAGACTTCGTCGGCAATGGCTTCGAGGGTGCGCTGGGGGATGAGGGTTTTGGGGTTGGGCTCGTCCTGGGCGCGGGCGAGAGGGAGGGTGAGAGACAGCGCGAAGAGGAGCGAAAGGGTAGTTCGCATGATGTCCGCAAGTATCGCAAACGGGGTGAGGGTTTGAGGGGAGGGTGGCGGAACTGGGTTCTGGTGCGGAAACACGGGGGAGAAACCCGGCGAAAGCCCTGAAACAGGGGGGAGAAACCCGATAAAAACCCGGCGTTTGTGAAACACGTGTTTTTGGCCGCCGAGCAGTGCCTGGCCCCAGGGCGAACCGGGACCTGCGACGCAGGATCAGGACGTGTCAGGACTCTGTGTAAAACAGAAAGTTGTGCGTGTCAGTTCTGCAAGAGTAAAACGTCCATGAGGCGAGGTTTGCTCCGGATGAGCTCGTACCTATGGCAGTCGCCGGGGTGATCAGCGCCCAACCAGGCGTTCAGCGGGCCGAGCTTCTTCAACTGGGATACCGGAGTTTTGGATTGCGAGGGATTTCTGATGGTTGTTGCTGTGCTCCCCGGGGTAGACGCTCGGATCAGTAGTCCAGACGGGACGGGGTGAATGCTCGAAGCGAATGGGATACAGGGTCAGTTGCTCCCCGTCAAAAGTGGAGTAGAAGGCGCACTTGCGCCAGGGGCCGGCCTGGTACGCGACACTTTCCACCGGGCTCAGCCATTCGAGGGGGTGATGAATCAAAGCGATGTTGAGATGAGCGTCGAGGGACTTCAGCGGACAGTCGGGCCCTTGACACCAGGCCGTATCTCCTATATCTTTCGGGCGGCAGCAATTCAGCCCGGTGCACAGAATGTGCCGCATGTTGTGAATGGAGCTTCCATGCACGTCAACAGAGTCGCTCGCGTCTCGTTGTTACCCCGTCTTGCCGGCGTCGGTGTATCGCGTGCGTATTCCGGACCGAGGCGCTTTGCAGTATTGAACAGGATAACCCTTAAATGTCGAAGACTCTCCTTTCGCTCCTCTGGATGATGGCGGGAACTCTGCCGGCCGCCACAAGCGTTGCGATCATCTCGGATGCGCCGTCGGGCACGCCCGCGGCGCACGGTATAGCGGTTCTGCACGAGGCGCTGCGGTCCCGCGGCTTCGCAATCACAGCTGCGGATGACAAGGCGAGCTATCGGATGGTGGTGGGAGGCGCGGCCGCTGAAACCGCCGTTCGCGCGATGAAAGGCAGTGGAGCAACGCTGCCCGCAGCTCCCGAATCGTTTGCTGTGGTGCGGAGCGCGGTTGTGCGGGGCGGGAAGGCGACGGTGGTTCTGGCGGGCGGCGATTCGCGAGGCCTGATGTATGCGGCTCTGGATACGGCTGAGAAGATCAAGGCTTCCACCGGAACCGATCCCTTCGAACTGGTTCGAGATATCTCAGAGACGCCCTACATCGCCGAGCGCGGCATCTCCACTTACACCATGCAGAGGGCCTATTTCGAACAGCGCCTCTATGACGAACGCTACTGGACACGCTACTTCGACATGCTGGCGGCCGACCGCATTAACAGCTTTGTGGTCATCTTCGGCTACGAAAACGGCGGCTTCATGGCTCCGCTCTATCCGTACTTTTTCAATACCGAAGGCTTCCCGGGCGTAGAGATGGTTGGCGTCACGCCCGCGCAGCAGGCGAAGAACACGGCCGCGTTCCAGGCGATGATCCGCATCGCGCATGAGCGGGGGATCGATGTAACGGCGGGCATCTGGGACCACATCTATCGGGGCGGCGTCCAGGGCGGCGGTATCCCGGGAGCTTCGGACAACGCCGGAAAGCGGGTACCTGGGCTGGTGTTCGGCGTCACGGCGGAGAATCTCTCCGCGTACACGAAGGCCGCGCTGCGACGCTTCGTGGAAGTGTTTCCGGATGTGGACGCGATCCAGTTCCGGATGCATGACGAATCCGGGCTGAAGCATGAAGAGATGCAGGCGTTCTGGCACGAGGTATTTACGGCGATCAAACGCGACCATCCCTCGCTGCGCCTCGACCTGCGGGCCAAGGAACTTCCCGATGAAGTGATCAACGACGCAGTGGAGCTGGGGCTGCAGTCACGTGTATCCACCAAGTACTGGATGGAGCAAATGGGCATGCCGTTCCATCCGACTCACATCAACACCCAGAACCAGAAGGAACGACGCCACGGCTACGCCGACTTGCTGCGCTATCCGCAGCGCTACAGAATTCACTGGCAGTTGTGGAACGGCGGAACTTCGCGCGTGCTGCTGTGGGGAGATCCCGAATACGTGCGCCGCTTCGTGGCCACGGTACGGCTCTACGACGGCAACAGCTTCGAGGCCAACGAGATGCTGGCGACCAGGATGCTGGGAGAGCCACATGACGAAGCGCCTTTGGAAATTCTGAATAAGCGGTATCGCTATTACGATTACGAATTCGAGCGCTACTGGCAGTTCTATCGGGTGTGGGGACGAATCAGCTACAACCCGGCTGTTCCCGCGGACGTGTGGTCCCGGGAGTTTGACCGGCGTTTCGGTCCCGCCGCCGGTCCGCACCTGATGAAGGGTCTCCAATTGGCCAGCAACGTTCTTCCGCGGATTGTGGCATCGAGCTACCTGTACCAGAACTTTCCCACCACGCGGGGATGGGCCGAGATGAACCGCCAGGGCAGTCTGCAGCAGTACGCCGGCGAAGATGGCAGCGACATCCAGCAGTTCCTGAGCGTGCGCGCGGAGGCGAAACTGCTGCTTGCCGGCGGTGAAACGGCAATGCGGCGACCCGAGGAGACCAGCCGCTGGTTCGGGGCCACAGCGGACGCGATCCTTGCGGAAGTCGCGCTGGCCGAGAAAGGGATCGGCAGCCACTCAGCGAACGAATTCCATTCCACCACTACCGACCTGAAGATCCTGGCCGGCTTGTCGCGGTATCATTCATTCCGGCTCCTGGCCGGCGTCAGTTACAACCTGTACAAGGAAACGGGAGATCTGGCATCTTTCGACGACGCGATTGGCTTCGAACGAAAGGCTATGGAGTCGTGGAAGCAGATGGTGGAGGCAGCCGGGGATGTCTACAGTACGAATCTGGCCTTCGGCGCGCATGCCGTGGGATTCAGCCGCCACTGGCAGGAAGAGTACTCTCTGCTGGCGCGCGACTTCGAAAATCTGCTGGCCGAGCGCACCAGGGCCGAAGCGAAGCCGGGGGCAAGACACCTGACGCCGCTGCTGGCGAACGGCGCGCCGCCGGTGGCCCGACTGTCATCAGAAAAGGTTGCAGACCCGGGTCGCGATTTTGTTGTTTTGGCACACGTCACGGCGCCGGACGGCGTCAAATCGGTCCGGCTGCGCTACCGTCACGTCACGCAGGCGGAAGACTATGAGGCAGTGGATATGACGCCGGATCCCAAGAGCGGCGATTACGCAGCCAGGATCCCCGCCTCGTTCTTCGATCCCAAATGGGATCTGATGTACTTTGTGGAGACGCTCGGAAAGAATGGCGCGGGGCGGATGTATCCCGATGCGGATGTTGAGACGCCCTACGTTGTAGTCCCTCTGCGGCGATAATTCCGGCGGTGGCTCAGTTTGGGAAGCAAACAGCCCCAGCCCCGCCTGAGCGCTTGCGGGGGCTGGATGTCGACGCCGTGAGCGGCGGTTTTAGAGACGCGGGTATGGCATCGGGGTGTTTGAGGCCGCTTCGTTCGATAGTATGGAGGCGGTGCCAGAGCGCAGAAAAATTCGGGTTCTGATCGTGGATGACCACCCTGTGGTTCGGTTCGGCATTGCGGCTATAGTGGGAAGCCAGCCAGATATGCTGGTGGCCGGGGAAGCGAACACGGGCGAAGAAGCGGTGGCGTTCTGCCTGAAGAACGCGGTGGATATCGTGCTGATGGATCTTCGTCTGCCGGGGATGGGCGGCGTGGAGACGATAACGGCGATCCGGAAGCAGTCGCCCGAGCCACGATTCATTGTGCTGACGACTTACGACGGCGATGAAGATATCTTCCGAGCGCTGGCGGCGGGGGCGCAGTCTTACCTGCTGAAGGCGATGTCGCATGTGGAACTGGCGAATGCGATCCGAAAAGTCTATGCGGGCCTGAAGTTCCTGCCGGAGAATATTTCGCGGGCTTTGACGGAGCGGACACCGGGGTCGGAACTGAGTCCGAGGGAACTGCAGGTATTGAACCTGATAGTGGACGGACGGAGCAACCGCGAGATTGGCGAGGCGCTGGGGATCAGCGAGGCGACGGTGAAGTGGCACGTGAATATCATTCTGAGCCGGCTGCATGTGACGGACCGGACGCAGGCGACGGTGGCGGCGCTGAAGCGCGGCATCGTGCATCTGGACTAAGAGAGGCGTAAGCGAAATGCGACTCGGCGTCGGCCTTCTGGTGGCTCTGTTTGCTTCGACGGCTGCGGCGGCCACGCTGCCACCCCTGGTATCACTGGAAGAACTCGGTTACAGCGGTCGCGTGTGGCAGAGCCGGGATGGACTACCCGAAGACATGGCGCAGGCGCTGGCGCAGACGCCGGACGGGTATCTGTGGATCGGAGTGAGCGGTGGGCTGGTGCGGTTTGACGGCGTTCGGTTCACGGTGTTTGGGCCTTCGAATGAAGCGGCGTTCCGGGATGACAGCGTGTCGGCGCTGCTGGCGGCGCGCGATGGGTCACTCTGGATCGGCACGGAGGGCGGCGGCCTGGTGCATTACCGGAAGGGTCGGTTCCGGGGGTACGGCGCGCAGGAGGGCCTGACGAACGGCTTCGTCCGGGTGATCAGCGAGGACGGCTCGGGCAACGTCTGGGTGGGCACGGATAAAGGCCTGTTCCGGATGGAAGGTGAGAAGCTGATCCGTATTGATGGACGGGACGGGATTCCGGCGATGAGCCTGAATGCCATTGTCGAAGACCGGCAGGGCCGTTTGCTGGCGGCGGGAACCGGGCTTCTGGTGCTGGGGCCTGGTGGAAATGGGAAGAGGGGCGGGCACGAGTTCTATCCCGTGCGCAAGGATCGGGCAAACGACAACGTCCGCGTCATGGAGATGGATCACGAAGGCGCCATTTGGCTCGGCACCGTGTCGGGTCTGCGACGGCTGCCGGGCGGAGTTCATGGAGATCCGTTTGGCGGGCCGGCGCTGGTGGAAGATATCCGGGTGAGCGAGGTCCACGAAGTGGGTGGGAGCGTTTGGATCGGCACCCGTGGCAGTGGGTTGCTGCGCTGGAAAGACGGCAGGATGGTCCGCATCACAGCCGGGGCCGGGTTACCGCACAACGACGTGCTGAGCATCCAGGGGGACAGCGAGGGGAATCTGTGGGTGGGGACGCAGGCCGGGCTGACCAGGATCAGCCCGAGCGCGACGCGCACGCTGCACGTTCCGGCGGGAGATTCGGAGAGTATCAATACGGTTTATGCGGACCCGGCGGGATCGATTCTGGTGGTCTCGGTGAATGGGCAGCTTTATCAATCGCAGGGTGGGGTGCTGACACGGTTCCCGTTGCCGGGCGAACTGGCGAATGTGCCGCTGCGAAATGTCTTCCGGACGCGGGACGGCGGGTTGTGGCTGGGCACGATTGGACGGGGTGTTTATCGCCTGGGGCCAGCTGGAACGGTGACTCATCTGTCGGTGAGCGACGGGCTGATGAACGACTTTACGAGGGCGTTTTGCGAGGCGCGCGACGGAAGCCTTTGGATCGGGACGAATGGCGGGGTGAGCCATGTGCGGGGCGGACGAATCCAGAGTTTCAATGAAGACAACGGACTGATCTATAACAGCGTGAGGGCGATTGCTGAAGACCATTCCGGCGTGGTTTGGGTGGGAACGGACGGCGGCGTCACGCGCGTTTCCGGCGGCACGTTTGTGAGTGATGGAAAGCTGGAGGAGTTGCGGGGCCAGAAGGTTTGGGCGCTGTTTGAAGACGGTGACGGGACGATGTGGATCGGCACGCACGGAGCGGGCCTGTATCGGTTCACGGACGGCAGGCTGACGCACATTCCGGTGGGGCGCGGGATTCCGGAAAAGATTCACTTCATTGCGGAAGATGCGCGGGGGGTGCTGTGGCTGACGAGTTCGGCGGGGGTGGTGTCGGTACCGCGCAGGAACCTGGACAGGCCGAGGCTGTACAACACGTCGGACGGGTTGCCGACGAACCAGATGAACGGCGGGGTCCAGTCGGCCGGCGCATTGTCGCGGACCGGAGAATTGTGGGCGCCGAGTGCGAGCGGGGTGGTGGTGACGCCGGAATGGGCCAGGTCGGCGGGGAAGCCACAGGTGCTGCCACCGCTGCTGCTGGAGCAGGCGATTGCTGGTGACGAGGCCCTAAAGATTTCCGCCGAAGAACCGATTGAAGTGCAGCCGGGAACGGGCAAGCTGGAACTGCACTATACGGCGATACGGCTGCGGTCACCGGAGAGGCTGCGGTTCCGGTACTGGATGGAAGGAGCGGAGAAGGGCTGGAATCAGGTTGGCGACCGGCGGATCGCCTACTTTACGAATCTATCGCCGGGCAAGTATCAGTTCCATGTAGCGGCATGGGATACGGATAACCCGGCGCAGCTGGTGCAGAAGGCGTTCACGGTAGTGTTGCTGCCCGCTTATTACCAGACGTGGTGGTTCCTGCTTTTGCTGGCGGTGGCGGCCTTGAGTCTGGGGCGGGGCTACTATCTGCTGCATGTGCGAAATGTGCGGCGGCAGTTTGAGGCGGTGCTGGAAGAGCGGAGCCGGCTGGCGCGGGAGATGCATGACACGGTGATCCAGGGGTGCGTGGGGGTTTCGACGCTGCTGGAGGCTGCGGCAAGCACGGGGGATTCGGCGCCGGACGTGAGCCGGATGCTGATTGAGAAGGCTCGTGATGAGATCCGGGCGACGGTGGAAGATGCGCGGTCGGCGGTTTGGAATCTGCGACACAGCGAGGATGGCGGACGGATTGGGACAGCGATCGCGGAACTGGTGGCGCGGGTTCGGGATGAAGCGGGCGTTTCTGTGGAACTGGAGACTTCGGGGGGCTCGGCGACGCTTGGCGCGGAGGCGGAGCGGGGTGTGGTGCTTTCGACGCGCGAAGCCCTGAGCAACGCGGTGCGGCATTCGGGGGCTACCCGAATCGTACTGAAGCTGGGGTTTAGCGGCAAGTGGTTGTCAGTAGACGTGATTGATAACGGCAACGGGTTTGAATGGACCGGGGAAGCCGCGGGCGAAAGCCGACATTACGGGCTGATCGGGATGAAGGAACGGATGGAGAAGCTGGGCGGCACATTTTACCTGGAGAGCACGCCGGGCCAGGGGACGTGGGTTCGGCTGCGGGTTCCGGTTAGCGGCTAATCTGTATAAAACCTGCGAACTCGGGCGCTGATGCTGCAGAGGATGTTGTAGGAGATGGTGCCGGCGGTTTTGGCGAGCTGCTGGGCGTCCAGAGATACGTCGCCTTCCGTGCCGAGCAGGGTTACTTCGTCGCCGGGACGGAGTTGGGGCGATTGAGTGATGTCGATGGTAGTCAGGTCCATGGAGACGGTACCGACGATGGGGGCGAGACGGCCTCCGGCGATGACTTTGCCTTTGTTGGAGAGGCGGTGGGGGACTCCATCGGCATAGCCTGCGGCGAGGATGGCGAGACGTGTGGGGTTCTCGGCCTTCCATGACCCGCCGTAGCCGACGCGGGCTCCGGAGGGGACATCTTTGACGGCGACGATGTGGGTCTTCCACTGCAGGGCGGGCTGGACCTGGAAGGTAGCGGGGGGCGCGGGACCGCGGGCGGGCGACACGTAGCCGTAGATGGCGTGGCCGGGGCGGACGAGGGAAAGCCAGGCTCCGGGGCGGGGGTAGGCGATAGCGTTGGTGCTGGCGAAGTGCATCAGGGAGGGCTGGACTCCCAGGGAACGGAGGGCGGCGGCCCTTTCGTGAAAGAGGCGGATTTGTTCCGGGGTTTGGTTGGAGCTGAAGTCAGTGGCGGAGGCGAAATGGGACAGGAGACCTTCGACCGTTAACTCCGGAGTTTTGGCGATGGCGGCGGCGATTTGAGAGGCTTCGGCGAGAGTTCCGAGGCGGTCCATGCCGGTATCGAGCTTGAGGTGGACCCTGGGGACGCGGGCTTCGGCGAAGCGAGGAAGTTCGTGGAGGGAATGGACGACGGGCGTCAGATTTTGTTCGCGAACGGCTTCGAATTCCCAGGGCATGACTCCGGCCATGACGAGGATCCGCTGGGATATGCCGGCGGAGCGAAGGGCGACACCTTCGTCAACGGAGCTGACGGCGAGCCACTCGATCCCTTCGCGGGCCAGAACGCGGGCCACTTCGATAGCCCCGTGGCCGTAGGCGTCCGCTTTGACGACACCGATTACGCCGGGCTCTGAGGACCCGGGCGGTTGCAGGACGGGAGGCCTGTGCGCTTCGGTGGCACGACCGGGGGCGACAGCATCGCGAACGGCGCGGTAGTTAGCAGCGATGACGGAACGGGAGATTTCGACGTAACAGCGGGCGTTGCGGGACACTGATTTCATTTTCCGCTACGGCCGGTTTTAGAGTTCGGCGGGACCGTCGAGATAGCGCCAGAGGTACCAGCTGGCGATGGACCGATACGGGCGCCAGGCAGCGGCGATTTGCTCCATTTCGGGCGGTTTGGGAAGGTCAGGGAGGGCCCAGGCCTTCTTCATGGCGGAACGGATACCGAGGTCGGCAACGGGAAGGACGTCTTCGCGGCGGAGGGCGAACATGAGGAAGATTTGGGCGGTCCAGACGCCGATGCCTTTGACCTGGGTGAGGTGTTGAATGACGTCGGCGTCGGCCATACCGGGGAGGGTTTCGAAAACGACGGTACCTTTGCGAGTGTGTTTGGCGAGTTCGCGGATATAGAGCGTCTTTTGGGCGGAGAGGCCGAGTTTGCGCATGCGCGGGATGCGGAGTTTCATGATGGCGGCGGGGGTGAGTTCTGCTGAGGAACAAGCGTGACCAGAAGCGCAGACTCTCGTCGAGCTTAGCTGGGATAAGGACTGCTGTGGTCTGCGCCCGTGGTCGGGCTCGCCGAGGCGGCACTTTGGCAGGTGTTCCTCTTCGATTAGATGCCGCCCCGGCGGCCTGTGCGCTTTGGAGACAGCTGCGAGCAGACGGCCGAAGATGACGCTGGCGACACGACCGCTGAGTTGCTGGGAGACGATGGAGCGGACGAGGGTGTCGAAGGTGGGGTCGCGGTACTGCATGGCGAAGGGTCCGGCCTGTTTGAGGATTCCGGCGAGGACGGGGTCTTTTTTGAGATGCTTGAGGGCAGCGCGCATAATGAAACAGAGTTGGGGCGGCGCACGTCCTGAGAAGAGAAGACCGCGCATCGCTATTGTCTGAACATCACTTATTGTATGAAAAATATATTGCGTTTCGTTCTGGCCGGATTGATATTACTGCCGCAGGTGCAGGTGGGGGTTCGCGCGCAGCAGGCTGCGCCACCTAAACAAGAACCGAAGCCGGACGAAGACCTGGGCGACCCCATTAAGGTGGACGTGGACGTGGTGAACGTCTATTGCTCGGCGCGGAATAAGCAGAATAATATCGTGATCAACCTGAATAAGGACGATTTCGATTTGGCGGAAGACGGGCAGAAGCAGACGATCAAATATTTCACGCGGGAAACGGATATTCCGCTGACGATTGGGCTGCTGATTGATGTTTCGGGCAGCCAGATCAACCTGATTGAGCAGGAGCGGCGGGCGGGCGGCCAGTTTTTCTCGTCGGTACTGCGGAAGAAGGACATGGCATTTTTGATTCAGTTCGGAGCGGATACCGAACTGCTGCAGGACCTGACTGGCACGCCGCGGCTGCTGCAGGACGGGTTGCGGCGGCTGAAACCGAATACGGGGGTGGCTGGCCTTCATCCGGGGCCGGTGCCGACGATGTCAAAACAGCGGGGGACGGTGCTGTACGACGCGGTTTATGTGGCGTCAAAGGACATGCTGGCGCACGAAGTGGGACGCAAGGCGCTGGTGCTGATTACCGACGGGGAAGATTTCGGCAGTACGGAGAGCGAGCGGACCGCGATTGAGGCGGCCCAGAAGGCCGACGCGATTGTCTATGGCGTGCTGTATGCGGACCGCCAGTTTTACGGCTCGATGAATATGGGATTTTCGGGCGCGGGGGTGCTAAAGCATATGGCGGAGGAGACGGGCGGGCATATGTTCCAGGTGGACCGGAAGACGACGCTCGAGTCGATTTTCGACCAGATTCAGCAGGAGATGCGGAGCCAGTACCTGATTGGGTACACGCCGACTAATGGAAAGCGCGACGGTGGGTACCGGAAGATCGATTTGAAGACGCATGACAAAGACTTGAAGATTCAGGTTCGCAAGGGTTACTACGCGGGGCGCAATTAGGGCGCAGCGACGGGAGTGAGGCTCCCGGCGAATTTCCGAGTGAGCTTCGCCGGAAGCAGGCAGGGCCGGGAGCAGAGCTTAACGTTTCTTGCCTTTCTTCACGGCTTTCTTAGCTGCGGATTTCGGCGCTGCCGGCGGGGTGGGGGCGACCTCGCTGGTGTTGATGTCGAGGACGGATTTCCAGGTGTTGTCGGTTTGCTTGCGGAAGACGGTGACGTAGGAGCCTTTGTCGTTCAGAGGCTTTTTTGTGCCGGGGTCGGAGACGGTCATTGTGTAGCTGCCACGGGCGGCGGCCATGTCTCCGGCCGTCGAGATTTCGATACGGTCAGAGGAGAAGTCGATCTTGAAGTTGGGGTCGGAGACGAGGGCGGCCATTCCGGTCTTGATGGCAGCCGTACCTTTCATGGCGGGGCTGAACGGCGACATCATGACAGCGTCGGTGGTGTAGTTGGCGGCGAAGGCCCCTGCATCTTTCGCGGCGAGGGCTTTCACCATGCCGGCTTCCGTGTCATGAATGGACTTCTCGATTGCAGTCTTGTTGACGACCGGGGGATCGTCACCGCAGGAGGTGAGGAACAGGGCCGAGGCCGTGATGAGGAGAATTCCGAGGCGCTTCATATGGGGGCAAGCATGACGGAAAAGAGCGAAAAATGCAAGGGGGCGGGTGGGCCATGCGAGGGGTGGGACGCGCGGCACCAGGGGGAGGCAGGCACGGCACGGTTGGCGCTTGTGATAGCGTTTACTCTAAGGCGACTACGCCCGAGGTGACGTTATCTCTTTCGGCTTTCAAAAGCGGCAATACGCATTCCTGACTTTTGCCATATGCGCAACCCTGTGCACGGCTGCGGAAGCACAGCAAACCGGGCCCTCGGTGACCGGCGCATTCCCTCGGACCACTGACGGCAAGCCGGATTTACAGGGTTTCTGGCAGGCCCCCCGGGGGGCGGCTGAGGATCTGCAGGCTCCCGCGGGGAAACCCGACAAGCTCACGACCAAGGGGGTTGTGGAAGGCGGAGCGATTCCGTATCAGCCCTGGGCCTCCGCGAAGAAACTGCAGAACTTCGCGCAGCGGAAGGCGGCAGATCCAGTCGGGAAGTGCTATTTCCCGGGAGTGCCGCGGATCATGTATATGCCGTATCCGTTCCAGATCTTCCAGACGGCGGACCAGGTTGCGTTCACGTTTGCGTGGTCTTCCACGTACCGGCTGATCCCCACCACCGGGAAGCCCCCCCTGCACGAAGGCCTCGAGTCCTGGATGGGAACTTCGAGGGGCCACTGGGAGGGTGACACGCTGGTGGTGAAGGTGACGGATCACAACAACAAAACGTGGTTCGACATGGCCGGCAATTTCCACAGCGAGGCGCTGGAAGTGGTGGAGCGATACACGATGCTCCACGCCGATACCATCGATTACGAAGCGACTATCGAAGATTCGAAGGTCTACACGAAGCCGTGGAAGATCCACCTTACGCTCGGTCGGCAGAAAAACCTGCAGCGGATTCCCGAATATGAATGCCAGGCGGAAAAAGAGGAGGCGAGCGGCGCTTTTGAGCCCGATTCGCGCACCTGGTATCCGAAGCCTGGCGCAAAGCCCGCGCCCCCCGAAAAGGATGCGACTGCAAGCTCGCCCCTGCCGCCCGGAGGCAACTTGCCTGACGTGGCGAAGACCGGTGAGGTTCTTCGGCGAAAGACAGACGGGAAGCCGGACCTGAGCGGGTACTATCAGGCCGACAACGGCACGGCCAATCAGGGGCTTGAGCGTCACGAAAAGATTCAATTCACGCCGGCAACGAAGGGAGTTATCGCCGATCCGCCGGGCGGTTTGCTGCCTTACCGTGCCTGGGCGCGCAAAGAGCAAATTAACCGCCAGCAGCCGGAACGCGGTTATGATGATCCGACAGCGCACTGTTTCGTGGCGGGCGTGCCAAGGTCGATGTACGTGCCGTCGCCGATGCAGATTGTGCAGACCCCGCAGTATCTGGTTCTGCTGTTTGAGCGCATGAGTTGGCGCGTGATTCCGCTGGATGGACGTGCCCACGTTTCGGACAAGATCCGGTTTTGGCAGGGCGATTCAACAGGGCACTGGGACGGCGATACGCTGGTGGTGGATACGACGAACCTGAATGGCAAGACGTGGCTCAACGAATTCGGAGACGTGGTCAGCCATGCCGAGCACGTGGTGGAGCGGTTCATCCCGGTGAGTGACCACAAAATCATCTATCGGGCTACGGTTACTGACCCGATTGTGTATAACCGGCCGTGGACGATTGAGTTTCCGCTGAATCAGGAAGCCGAGGAGTTGCTGGAGGTCGCCTGTCATGAGGACAATGGAGATCTGCAGCATCTGAAAGACATCCGCGATGAATTCCGGGCACTGCAGAAGAAGGAGAAGAAATGAGAATGAGAAGCTGGGTGGCGATGCTCGCGATGGGTCTTTCGTTGGGGGGGACTCTGCCGGCGCATCACTCGTTCACCGCGGAGTTCGACGACAAAAAGCCGGTTAAGCTGGTGGGGAAAGTCACTGAGATGAAGTGGTCCAATCCGCACTCGTGGATCTACATCGACGTGGAGACGAACGGCAAGACCGTGAATTGGGCGCTTGAGACCGGAGCGGCCAATGCACTGACCCGACGAGGTTGGAAAAAGGGTGACCTCCCCGCGGGTACAGTCCTCACGGTGGATGGCTGGCAGGCGCGTAACGGCTCACCGACTGCGAACGTTGGAACGGTCACGTTCGGCGACGGCAGGAAGCTGTTTGCGGGATCCTCAAAGGAAAGCTCGACCACGAAATAGAGGGTGGGGGGCCGGGGACCTGGCGCCTGGGGGATAAGTACAGTGGCAGGGCTGCGTCTGTCGCCCGGCGGTTTGGCAGAGCGCAGCCCGAGTATTCAGGTCATTCCAGATCCACGTCCCGAATTGCTACGGGCATTTTCTTGCGGTGGGGAAAGTCAAGCTCTCTGGAAGAACGGGGTACGGGTGCGAGCAGCCAGGTTTTGATTGACGGCGGACGCTCGGCTTCGAGGGTGCGCCAAATCTCAATCGGCACCACGACGGCAATTTCGACGCCACGCTTCGTCACAATTTGCGGACCGTGGCTCGCCGCTTCGCGCAGGAGCTGACAGAACTTGTCCTTCGCGTCCTGAACTGGCCATGCTGCCATGCTGATGACTCCGTTTTGAGCGAAGCACGCTGCTAAAAAAGCCCAACACCGCTTGCCGGCTTGCGCGGCCAGGTAAAGCGAGGGAGACGGCATCAGGCGACCTCCTGCAGGCCGGTTTTGGACCAGTGGCCGCAGCATTGTTTGTATTTCCGGCCGGAGTGACAGGGGCATGGCGCATTGCGGGGGGCGGCGGGTTTGGGGGTTACCCCTTTGGCCGCGAGATTGGCTTGTTCGGGGGCTTCGTTTTTGGCGAATTCTTCCATTTGGCGGCGCTCTTCTGCCTGAATTTGGGCGTGGAGGATGGCTTCGCTGTTGGCGACGGCTGAGGGTTCGACTTTTTCAGTCGCGCTGGCCGTTTCGGGGAGGAGCCCGGGTTGATTTTTCGGACATTTCAGGCTGGGGAGCACGATTTTGAGGCTGGCAACTCCGGGTAAGAGGATGCCGAGGTACGACTGGAGGTAACGGTCAGACTGGAGACGGCGAAGTTCCTCGATATTGCGGCGAATACCGGCGTTGGTCCGGTCGCGGTAGTGGAGCATGGCGGAGCGGGACTCGGGGGACGTTTCTGTCGAGTCCATCACGGAATAGCGCTCGATGCGCCAGGCTGCGCGCACGATTTCGGCGGCGAAGTAGCATTCGAGCGCTCCGTTGGGGTGGAGTTCGGTTTGCCAGAGGTCGATGTGTGTTGAGTAGGCCGGCGCGTCTTCGGGAGTTACATCGTTGGCTGTGTAGTCGGCGAGGGTTCGCATGTGGGTTCTTCCTTTCCTTTGTTGATTCGTGACGCTCTCGCGTCCTTTCCTGTGTCGTTCGTGGTGAGGGGTTCGGCGGCGTCGGGCCGGGGTTCGGGAACGGGTGGCGGGTCGCCTCTGCGGAGCGCAATCAGGAGGCGCAGGGCGGCGCAGAATTGCCGGGAGTAACGAGCGTCGAGGCGACTGAGCGCGGCGAGGACGATGGCGTGGGATTCGGGGGCGTGGGCCATGGCGAGGTGATAGATGTCCTCGTGCGGCATGAGCATATTGCCGTCAGAATCGCGGGGGACACGGGGGCGAAAGGTAGTGCGCTGCTGTTCGAAGACGGCCTTTTCCATGAGAGCGACGCGATACGTGCGCCATTTGGAGATGGCAAGTTCATCGACGAGATGGCGTTCGGCGAAGTTGCGGGGACGGAGGTCGGCTCGGGCTTCGGTGACCAGGTCGCCGAGCAGCGCGATGCGCTCGGCTCCGATGGTGAAGAGCTTGAGTTCGTGAGAGAAGGTGGGGCGTTTGGGGCGGTTTGACATTTGGGCTCCTTCGGTTTGGAGTTTGTCATGTCAGGCAGGTAAGTACGGGTGTGCGGAAAGTGGGAATTGGCTGTACTGCGTTGAAAACAGTGGAGAAGATTTATTTTAAAAATCTGTGACCATGAAACCATACAGACTCGCTTAGCCTTATTGGGCTTGCGAAGGGCTGCGAGATGCCAGCCGTTTGTGAAGGAACTGTTCCATCTCGCCGGAACGCTGACCGGATGGACAACCTACTGAAACTTCACACCTGGCGAAGTGGTTCCAGGACGTCGATCTGGAGAAATTGTTCGAGCAGGGCACGA
Source organism: uncultured Acidobacteriia bacterium (assembly GCA_903929755.1). Lineage (GTDB taxonomy): Bacteria > Acidobacteriota > Terriglobia > Bryobacterales > Bryobacteraceae > BOG-234. The sequence continues at coordinate 448 of CAIYVZ010000119.1, read as the reverse complement.
AGGACGGGAACCCTGTTCGAGGCGACCAGCCAGACCTCTTCCAAATCAACATCCGCGTAGCCGTGAATGAGAACGTCGCGCATGCCGCAGACCGCCCTCCAATTGACCGAGGGCAGCAAGGCGCGGGTTGCGGCGGAAACATGTTTGGCGGCTTCGCCTGTTACTTCAATGTTGCGGATGACGGGCGATTCGCTGGCAGCGTTCCAGCATGTGGTACAGCCGAGAGGCCGTCGTCCGGTGGGGAGGATTGTGTCACAAGGGCCTGGCCTCTGCAAGTACGCGGTCCCGGATGTACCAGTGGAGCGTCTTTTCGGTTATGACGTCAACCTTGACTCCGAGGAGATCCTGCAGGTCTTCCTTGAGTTCGACGTGGTCGAAAAGGTCTCGGCCCCGGTCCCAGGACACGAGGAGATCCAAATCGCTGCTCGCATCGTTGTCACCGCGCTGC
>CAIYVZ010000118.1 GCA_903929755.1 uncultured Acidobacteriia bacterium | reverse complement strand
GACATTGAACTAAGCCGCGAGCGGCAGTCTGAGGAACTGTTGGTCTTCGGACTCCGCTTCGGCAGGCGGCGGTTCGCGCTGCGAACTACCTGTGTTTTGATCGGTGACGGAGGTTTCACCGATGTCCACACTGAGACAGCGGATGCTGGAAGATCTGAGCATCCGCAACTACGCGCCGACGACCGTGTCCTGTTACATCCGTTCGGTCGCTAAATTCGCCCAACATTTCAACAAGCCGCCCGATCAACTGGGCCCGGAGGAGATCCGGGAGTGGCAACTGTTCCTGCTGAGGGAGAAGCGGGTCAAGCTCTCGACATATATTCAGTCGGTCTGCGCGCTGCGCTTCTTCTACCGGAACACGCTGCACCGAAGAATCGAGATCGACCGGATTCCATTGCCCCGTTATGAGAAGAAACTGCCGGTCGTTCTGAGCAAGGCCGAAGTCAAAGCACTGCTCGAAGCGCCGAAGAACCTCAAACACAGGGCCATGCTGGCCACCATGTATGGCGCAGGGCTCCGCGTTTCGGAAGTGGCCAATCTGAAAGTGCGCGACCTGGACGGGGAGCGACACGTGATCTGGGTTCGCGGCGGGAAAGGACACAAGGACCGGCAAGTCATGCTGGCCGAACCCCTGCGCGAACTCCTGGCGGCGTACTGGCGGTTTAAACGCCCCATCGAGTGGCTCTTTCCGGGTAACAGGCCGGATTGCCCCATCGCGACCACCAGCGTTTTCCGTGCCTGCCGGAAAGCCGCCCGGGACGCGGGCCTCACCAAACCGATTCATCCGCATTCCCTGCGGCACGCTTTTGCAACGCATCTGCTGGACGAGGGTGTGAACCTGCTGGTGATTCAAAAGCTGCTGGGTCACACGCACCTCAAGACCACGGCGCGGTACCTTCATCTGTCTGACAACGCCCTTCGTTCGGTGAGAAGCCCTCTGGAGACGCTGAGTTCGCTCGATCTGATTTCGGCTGACCGCCCCGTTACACCGGAATGATGAGAGAACATCGGCTCGAAGTGGCCGATGTCTTCCGCACGTACGAAAAAGAGTTCTTCGCTCAATGGGGCCACGTCCTCGGCGCTGACCAGCGCCAAGCTTTCGAAGCGATCCGGGACTGCAGAACCGCCGCTCTCGGAGCGCATGCGGAGTTGGTGGAACAGTGCGATACGTGCGGGCATCGCGTCATCTCCTATAACTCGTGCCGCAACCGGCACTGTCCGAAATGCCAGGCTATGGCCCGCGCGGAATGGCTGGAGGCAAGAGAAAAGGAATTACTACCGGTTCCCTACTTTCACGTCGTCTTTACTTTGCCCCGGCAGATCGGAGGTCTGGCGCTTCAGAACGGGCGGGAGATCTACAGCATCCTGTTTCGGGCGGCGTCGGAGACGTTACTGGGCATCGCCGCCGATCCCGGCCGCATGGGCGCGCGGATTGGATTCCTGGCCGTGCTGCACACGTGGGGCCAGGCACTGCAACTGCATCCCCATCTGCACTGCGTCGTTCCCGGTGGCGGCATCAGCCGTGACGGCCGGCGCTGGATCGGATGCAGGAGTAAATCGTTCTTCCTGCCCGTTGAAGTACTGGGCTGCCGTTTCCGGAATCTGTTCCTGATTTATCTTCGGAAAGCGTTTCAGGCGGGCCGGCTGAAGTTTCACGGCGAGATGGCCGCGCTGCCAGGCCGGCCGCGTTCGAAACCATGTGCCGACGAGCCCGGCGAATCCGCTGGGTTGTGTATGCGAAACCGCCGTTTGGCGGCCCCGGGCAGGCGCTGAAGTATCTGGCCCGGTACACGCATCGGGTTGCGATCTCCGATCAGCGGTTGCTCTCGATGGAAGACGGCCGGGTCACATTTACCTATAAGGACTATGCTGATGGCGGAAAGAAAAAGGTGATGACGCTGGAGGCCACGGAGTTTATCCGGCGGTTTCTGCTGCACATTCTGCCCCGGGGTTTTGTCAGAATCCGGCAGTTCGGGTTTCTGGCCAATCGCGCGCGAGGTAAGAAGCTGGCGCAGTGTCGGACTTTGCTCGGCGCTGCCCCGCGCGAAAACCAGGTCACGGCTGAAAGAAAGAGTGACAAGCGATGTCCCGTCTGCCAAACCGGCCGCATGGTTCTGATCGGAATCATGTGCCATGTGGGTGCGCCCAGGAGCGTGCCGGGGCTGGATACTTCATGATCGATCCGTCGCTCAAGATGAACGACATCCACAACGCCTTCCCCCAGGCGGAGGGAGAACTGCGCTTTCAGTGGCGACCAGCGTCCGACAATGCCTCTGCAAGTGTTGTTCGATCTGAATGCCGGAGGGCTGACGAACAGGAAAACCCCACGTCCCGGCCTGTGCCGGGTCAGATTTATCCCTCATCCGCCATCAGGAAAACCATTCAATCCCCATAGATTACGGTCCGGCTCAGTTCAACGCATTCTATCCGCAATGCTCCGGCCAAAAGCACGGGGCCGTTCCCCGGCTGTTGATTTGCCGGAACACTGCGGATAGAATCCAAGACATT
>CAIYVZ010000117.1 GCA_903929755.1 uncultured Acidobacteriia bacterium | reverse complement strand
CGCCTCGATCTGACTCAGGCTGCTTACTTCCGTGTCGTTCATGCTGATGATCAATCCCCAGCATCCAACCCCTTCTCCTCAGGCTCACCTTGCGTGAGAATCCGTACCCCCCTTCAGGCTCATCTTGCATGAGACAAGAGTAGTCCCGTTCCCCGCATTTTTTTGGGGTAGACTATTGGTTATGCGCGACGTCGCGATCCTTGGCCTTCTGGCCGCTTCCGTTGCAGTGTGTGCTCCCCCGGTCACTGTCACTTTTTACAAAGACATCGCGCCGGTGGTTTACCGGAACTGCGCGCCTTGTCACCGTCCGGGAGAGTCCGCGCCCTTCTCGTTGCTTACGTACGATGATGTGAAGCGGCACGGTCCGCAGATAGCGACCGTCACGAAAAGCCGTTACATGCCGCCGTGGCTTCCGGAGGCGGGGCACGGTGAATTTGCGGAGGAACGGCGACTGACGGAGGCCGAAATTCAGGCGATACAGACCTGGGTCGAGACCGGGTCTGCGGCAGGGACGCCTGTCCGCGGTCAAACGCCGCCGAAGTTTTCCAGCGAATGGCAGGCGGGCGTGCCCGATCTGGTGCTGCACGTGACAAAGCCCTATGAACTCCAGGCCACGGGTGGGGAAGTGTTCTGGAACTTCATCATGCCGGTGCCGATCACGGCGCGGCGGTGGGTCCGGGCCATAGAAGTCCGGCCAGGGAATCCGAAAGTCTTCCACCACGCCAACGTCATCCTGGACCGGTCCGGTGCGGCGCGGCGGCAGGAAGCCACGCCAGGGGAGGGCTTCGCCGGCATGGATCTGACAATCGAAGAAGACACCTTCGATCCCGACGGCCACTTCCTCTCGTGGAAACCCGGCAGTAAGCCCGTGGAGGCAGAGGAAGGCATGGCATGGCGGGCCGATCCGGGTATGAACCTCATCCTGAATGTCCACCTGCGGCCTTCGGGGAAGCCGGAAACAATCAATCCGGAAATCGCGCTCTACTTCACGGACAAGCCGCAGACGAAGTTCCCGATGCTGATGCAGCTGGAGCACGACGGCATGATTGACATCCCCCCCGGCGAGAAAGATTTTGTGGTGGCGGATGAACTCCGCTGCACCATGGATGTGGACGTGCTCGCCATCTACCCCCACGCTCACTATCTGGCGAAACTGATGGAAGCCTGGGCCATCCTGCCGGATGGTTCGAAGAAGTGGCTGGTACGGATTCCCGACTGGGACCTGAGCTGGCAGGGTGTCTACCGGTTGAAGACGCCGCTGCGGCTTCCCGCGGGGACGGTGGTTTCCATGCAGTATCACTACGACAATTCAGCCGAGAATCCGCGCAATCCGAGCAATCCGCCGCAGGTGGTAAAAGGCGGGAACCAGGCGGTGGACGAAATGAGCCATTTCTGGCTACAGGTGTTGCCGGTGGAGCGGGGGGACCAGCGGGCGAAACTACAGGAGGGCCTGGTGGTTCAACGCCTGGAGAAGTATCCCGACGATTTCGGCGGAAACTTCCAGATGGGTGATTTGTTGCTAACGAAAGGAAATGCGACCGCGGCGGCGGAGCATTTCGGGAAGGCATCGAAGGCAGACCCGAGGAGTGTCCTTGCGGCCACCGAGTGGGGGATCTCGCTGTTCTCAGCGGGGCGTCTGCCGGAAGCCGAAGTACAGTTCAAGAGGGCACTGGCACTGGAGCCCTCCTACACGGACGCCCGTTTCGATTTGGCCAGCGTAGAAGCCTCCAGCGGGGAATGGGAACCTGCGGCGGCGGATTTCCGGCGTGTGATGGAGGAACGGCCCGAAGACGGACGTGCGCGCCAGCATCTGGGCGAAGTCCTCCTGCTGTGGGGCGATACCTTGTTCAAAGCTGGCATGAACGAACCCGCGCTGGCGCGCTACCGGGATGCGCTCCAGTTCCGCGCCGACGACGCGCAGGCGCACGGCAAAGTTGGAATGGTGCTGGCAAAGATGGCCCGGCTGGATGAAGCGCAGGCAGAGTTCGAGGTTGCGCTGAAGATCGATCCGAAATCGGAACCGGCGCGCCAGACTTTGGAAGTACTGAAGCTGATGAAGAAGTAGTTCGCTTCCGTTTTGTGTCAGCGCGGTTCGGTAACCAGCAACACCTGATCCGTTTTCACGTTGGTCAGTTGCTGTTTGATCCCGCTGGGCCACTGAATATCGATGGTCTTGACTGTAGGCACAGGGCCCAAGCCGAAGTGAACGCCGGCGGCGCAGGACGAGGCGTAACTACAGGCCGTGGTCATCTCGGCGTACTGTTTGCCGAGCCGGATGCGCGCGCCAATACCGTCCCGATTGGATTTCGTACCCCGCAGGTTCAGGATCAGCCAGTGTCCGGGGGATGGACTGACGTTCTCCCAAAGTTCAGCGGGCGAACCGAGTGCAGAGACAACCGCATCGACGCGGCCGTCGCCATTGAAGTCGGCAAAAGCCGCGCCGCGGTGAGCGGCCTTTAACGACAGGCCCGAGTCGTCCGCGGCGACCTGAAAGGCTCCATTTTGGTTCACAAACAGGCTGTTTTTTTCCTTATAGGGCTGGCCGTGCGTCAATTCCGCCACGTCGCTGACATGCGAATTGGAGGTAAACAGATCCTTCCATCCGTCGTTATTAAAGTCAAAGAGTCCCAGCCCCCAGCCGCTGTGTTGGGATGTCTCGGCGGCGAGTTTTGAGGAGTAGCTGGCGTCCAGAAAGGCTCCCTTGCCGGCATTGCGGAAGACCGGATAGGATTCACCCGCCAGCGCTGTCACGATGGCGTCCGGGAGACCGTCGTTGTCGTAATCCTTGAACTCCACACCCATGCTGGCAACGGGTTTCCCATGGTCCCGGAGGGCGGCGCCGGCGAGAATGCCGACCTCTTCGAAGGTTCCGTCGCCTTTGTTGTGGAAGAGGAAGTTGGGCATGTTGTCGTTGGTGACGAAGGCATCGGGAAAGCCATCCTGGTCGTAATCGGCGAAGGCGACGCTCATGCCGCGGCCCGCAAACGCCGCGATGCCGGACTTGGCGGAGACATCTTCGAAGGTTCCGTCGTGACGGTTGCGGTAGAGAGTACTGGCGAGCCCCTCGAAGTATTTGGGATGGCAGTAGGTACGGATGTTGCGGGATGTGTCACCACAGAAGCGGTCCATCGCCACGGACCACTTGGCGTAATGGACCACCCAGAGGTCGAGATAGCCGTCGCGATCATAGTCGAACCAGCCAGCGGCGACCGCCCATTCACCGCTGCTTATGCCGGCTTTGGCGGTGATGTCTTCGAACGTTCCGTTGCCTCGGTTACGGAAAAGGGTATTGCGGTTCACGCCGGCGACGAACAGATCCGCATGACCGTCGTTATCGAAATCCGCAGCGGCAGCGCCCATGGAATATCCGAAGCCTGCAACATCGGCTGAATCGGTGACGTCCCGGAACTTCATACCGCTTTCGTTGCGGAAGAGACGGTTACGGTATTTGGGGTCGGATTTTTCGAGCGAAGGGAGTTCCGCGCCATTCGTGAAATAGATATCGGGACGGCCGTCGCCGTCATAGTCGAAGATGGCGATGCCGCCCGGCATGGTCTCAATGAGGTGTTTTTGGGGAGTCGGGCTGTGCTGCAGGATGAAGGCGAGGCCCGCCTGCGCGGCCACTTCGCGGAACTGGATGGGGGGAGCAGTAACCGCTGCAGCTGCCACAGCGAGGGCGAAGAGGGCTGCCGAGAGGAGTTTTTTCGGGGCAATTCTCATTGAGGAGGGATGATACGGGTTTCGAGGGCCGCTTCTTCCTTCTGTTTTTGGTTTAGTTTTTGAATCTCCTCGTAGCGTGCCATCGCCGTTTTCGCAGCGGCGGCGTTGCCGGCGGCTTGCCAGGCGCGGCCGAGCTGGTAATTGAGGCTGCCGTCCTCGTCCAGCTCCCGGGCCTTTTCCAGATGCGGGACGGCCTCGGCAAACTTACCCAGGCGGGACAGGGATAAGCCCAGCGAGGCATCGGCGGCCAGCATTTTCGGGTCCGCCACGAGGGCGGTTCGCAGGTAGGGCACGGCTTTTTCAGGGTCTTCGAGGTGGAGCCAACTGTCGCCGAGCGCGAAGTTCAGGTCGGCGGCGCGGGGCTCCAGCAGGAGGGACTTTTCGATTTCCGTTACCGCCGTCCGGTAGTCGTTGGCCAGGAAGCAGGAGATGGCCAGTTCCCGCTGCAGGCCGGGGTTACCGGGAGCGAGTGCGAGCGCAGCCCTCCATTCCTTGATCGCTTCCAGTGGCTGATTCTGATCGCGGGCAATTTCCGCGCGCACCTGATGCAATTCAGGCGAGGGAGGCAGTTGTCCAAGCCGAACCAGGGACTGCAGGGACAGCTCATTGGCCGCCTTCGCTCGCCAGTAGAGGGCTTCGGGAGTGATATTTTTGGGAAGTTCGAGGGCTTCCAGATCATGTCCGGCAAGGAACTGGCACTCTCCGGGATGCGCCGGGCAAACTGCGGGAAGCATGGCCTGTTCCCTGGCATCTTCGGTCGCGGCCCAGTCCGGATGCCCGGTCTTACGGTAGACTTCCGCCATAGCGGGATGAATGCCATGAACGGCGGGCAGCTGTTTCAGCGCCTCGGAAAAGAAGTAGAAGGCGCTGCGGTACTGGTGCTTCTGGACTCGGGTATCGGCAAGAAGCGAGGCGACGAAACCGGACTGGGGATTGGCCTTCCGGAGGCGCTCAAAGGCATCGGAGGCGATGGCCTGGTAGGTAATGCCGAGGCCATGCCATGCGCGAGGATCGTAAGGGGAGAGTTCGGTGAGTTTTCTATATTCTCTGGCGGAAGCATCGAGTTGCCCGGTGGCATTGAGGCTCGCGGCCAGCATACCCCGAGCATCCTGATTATTGGGGTCCACTGCGAGAGCCCGCTGCAAGGGACTGACCGCGAGCCCTGGCTGCTTGAGCGAAAGCCGTGCAGCTCCGAGCGAAACCAGGGCAGGCAGGGCTTTGGGTTGCGTCTTGAGGACCGCTTCAAAGGCAGTGATTGCTTCTTTTTCATGCCCTGCCATGTGTTCGGCAAGACCAAGGTTCAGCACGAGTCCCGGGTTCCCCGGCAGCGCGGCGACCAGCTCTTTGCAGATCGGGATGGCTTCTTCGAACCGGCCCGATTCCAGAAGACTTTTCGCTCGCCGCGACTTGGCTTCGAGGTCTTCGGCCGCGGGCAGGACACCTGTGCAAACAAAAAACAGGGCGGGCAGAACTGCATGAAGCAGCCCTGCCCGCCCTTTGTTACCGATTAAGAACGCTACCACGTCATGCGCAGACCGAACCGCAACTGGCGTTCGCCACCTGCGCTGGTGATCTGCATGAAGGTGCCCGACGTAACACTGGTGCTGGGACCACCGAAGTGCGACGTATTCGCCAGATTGAACGCTTCGGCCCGGAACTGCAGGCGGAGACGTTCCCGGATGGGGAATTCGCGCGTCACATCGAGATCGGCGTTCAGAACCCCAGGGTTTCGCAGGATGTTACGTCCGCTGTTGCCAAAGGTGGCCGCCGCCGTGGGGGCTGCAAACGCCTTTGGGTCGAAGTAGTACGTGCCAGGCCCCGCATTGCCGAGCAGACTCACGGTGGGCAGGATCTGGTTGGCGGTCTGCGTGTTGCTGGGAGCATTGAGCGCCGAGCCGGGAGCGCCGACCGTGAACGGAGTGCCAGTATAGGCGGCGATTACACCGTTGACCTGCCAGTTGCCGAGCACGGCGGCAGCGATGCCGCTCTTGGCGTACTCTTTGTTCTTGCCGAAGGGCAGTTCGTAAACCCAGCCCACCTGGAGAACCTGGGCACGGTCGAAGCCGGCGGCAGCGCGGTTACGCTGGAACACCGGACCCCAGTTCCAGCCTACCGAAGCCCAACCATCCGCATCGGTGTAGTCGATGGCTTTGGAGTAAGTGTAGGCGGCCTTGACCATGGCACCTTTAGCAAAGGAGCGGTTGACGGCGACCTGCAGGGAGTGATAGTTCGAGCTCAGGTAACCATCCCACATGTTGGTGGCGAGGGTGCGACCGAGGGTGGCGAACTGCGGCCGCCCGGCGTTACCGGTGCCGGGCGCGGCGGCGTTGATGTCGAGATCGGCCAGCAGGTGTACGGAATGCGAGCCGACATAGGCGACGGAGGTAACCAGATCCAGAGGCAGCTTACGTTCCACGGTGGCATTCCACGACTGGACATAACCGCGGTGGATGAAGCTGTTGGGGCTGCGTTCGTCCACGTTGTTGGGGAGTGGAATGATGCCAGTGCTGAGATCGGGCCCGGTCGTATTGGGTACGCCCTTCGAGAAGGTGCTGGCCCAGCCATAGCCACTGGCGACGTTCGCCTGGTTGATGACGAGAGGGTACCAGCCGCGCAGAGGGCGGGAGAACGGAATGGGATCGTAGTTCAGGCCGTAACCGGCGCGGATGACGGTCTTGTCATCCAGACGGTAGGCAAGCCCGATTTTGGGAGCGAAGAGCTTGTGGCTCACCGAGATGCCGGCGTTGTTCGGGACGTTGCCGCGACCACCGAGGTAGACGAGGTTGGTGGCCGGGTCATAGCGTTCCAGACCCTTACCTGCACGCGTCATCAGGGGGTAAAGCTCATAGCGGACACCGATGTTGACGGTCAGTTTGCGGGTGACCTGCCAGCGATCACGTACATACCAGCCAAACTGCCATTCACGGCCCGTGGCGAGAATGTTCTGGAGGCTTTTTTCAGCGTCGTCGGAAAGTCCGAGCAGGAACGCCGCATAGCCGTTGTACTGGTTCTGCGAGGCACCGCCGTTGAGGGCAGTTTCCTGGCCACTGAAACCGAGATAGCCGCGAGGACCCTGACCGATTTCCGGCTGCCAGTGATTCAGGTGGTGCCGGACAAGGTCAAAGCCGAAACGGATTTCATGGGCGCCTTTGGTCCAGGTCAGGTTGTCGCTCTGGGTATAGCTTTCTTCCACGCGGGTAACGGGCATCCAGCTGGGAACGCCGAAGCCAGTGTAACCACTGATGCCGATGTTCGGGAAGCCGGACTGACGCGGATCGGGACCGTTCGTGTTGGGAATGCCGAGCTGGGTACCGTAGTTGGTGCCGTAGTCGTTCGGCAGAACCTTCTGGTCCTGACGTTCGTAGCCGAGTACGCCATCGAGGAGCATGTTGGGGGTGATAGTGCGGGAGTGGCCGATGGTGGCCACCTGAATGGTGGTGTCACCAACACCGGGGTCGCCGCCGGGCAGGCCGGGCCCGCCTGCCACGCCGAAAACAGCCTTGCCGCCGGAAGTGGCCCACATACGGCCATACTTCACGAACATAGTCTGCTTGTCGTTCATGGTGTAGTTGCCCTTGGCATCGACATACTTGCGGTCCAGGATCGGGCCGCCAGCCGCGAAGTAGTTGTTGGCATAGGGATTGGGGCCAACGTAGTTCGTAGTGGGGTAGTAGGCCTGGATCTTCAGCGCGATGGGGTCAATGAAGCTGGTTGGAATCTTGTTGCCGGGAAAGGGATTACGACCCTTGCCGTCGGGAGTCCCGGTGGTTGGGTCGTAGATGATGCTGCTGACACCGCTGAAGTCACCGCTGCGGAAAGGGGCATTGGGAACCGTGTAGTAGCCCGGTCCCGCCTGACGCTGGGCCGTGCCGTCGTAGCTGAGGAAGTAGAACAGCTTGTTCTTCTTAATGGGGCCACCGAGGGTGCCACCGTAGTTGTTGTAGATGCTGAGCGGCTTTTCGGTACCGAAGGCCTGGAAAAAAGCGCGCGATTTCAGGTGCTGGTCGTCATGGAATTCAAAGGCGCTGCCGTGGATCAGGTTGGTTCCCGACTTGGTCACCAGGGTGACTGAGGAAGCGCCGGCCATGCCCTGTTCGGCATCGCCCGCGGCAGTGGTAATGTTCACCACTTCCACATTCTCTTCCGGCGTGACATAACCGACGTGGTGCGGCAGCCAGACGTTGACGCTGGCCGCGCCGTCAATGCGGGTGATGTTGGTCTGCGCATTACCGCCGTTAATATTGGTGGCAAGGGCGCGACCGGGGGTATCGGTAATGGAGTTCTGCAACGAGGCCGGAGTGGCACCCGGGACCAGATTGATGAGGCTCTGGTAGTTCCGGTAACCGCCGAGGGGCAGGCTGGTGATGGTTTTGGCGTCGATGACCGAGTGGGTATCGGATTTATCGGTTTGCAGTTCCGCGGCGGTAGCCGAAACCGAGATGGTCTCGGTCATTTGGCCGACGTCCAGAGAGACGTCTTCGCGGCCAATGGAGCCGGGGCTTACGGAGATACCCGTCTTGGAGTAAGCCTTGAAGCCGGTTGCCGTGACCTTCACGGCATAGGTACCGGGCAGCACGTTCACGAACGAATAGCGCCCACCGCCGTCGGAGGTTGTATTTCGAACAATACTGGTTGCCTGCTCGGTGAGCGTCACCGCCGCGCTTGGTACTACCGAACCGCTGGGGTCCCCAACCGTCCCGACGAGCGATCCATAAAGGACTTGCGCTTGCGCCGAACGGATAAATGTTGAACTAATCAAACCGGCTGCGACACCGAACAATGCGATGTAGCGAAAAATGGCCGGAGCTTTTTTTACCTGCATTTAAGCCCTCGTCTTTAACGTATTTAACCGGAAATCAGGGAATTGGCGAAGCGACAAACCGACTGGACCCCATAATCCTGGTGCTACTATTAGGCGATTGTTAGCGGCGGTAAGTCAAGAGCTTTCTTGAGATTATTCCGAGTTGCCACCCGGGCTGCGCCCGGTCCTTCCACTTGGTTCCCCTGTGACTGAGGAGCCGAAAAGCAGACGAGTCCCAAAAGACCTGCTCCCGACCACTACTGTCCAAGACGATTTCAGGCTGAAGCGGCAGCCGATGGGTGTTGACCAGGGAAGGAGGGCGAGCAATCTGCAATTTCACCTGGAGCGATGGACGGCCGACACGGACGCCCGGCGACGGAACTCCGTCAGGATCCGTTAGCTGGCTATTTCGACGAACTGGCCGCCACCCGCGAGATGCACAACAGTCGCCATGACGACCTGAAGAGCGGACGCGTTAAGCCTGGCGCTGGCAAGTGAAGCGCGGGCACGATTGAAGGCAAAAAATGGTGCCCCGCGGGCCAGGGCTTTCGGCTCGATGGGCGGCGACCAGCTAAGGAATCGCGGCCATCAGAACCTGGCCTGATCCTCCACCATCCGTTCGTAACCGCCCCAGGCGTTGTTCACCAGAATATCGAGTTCAGGAATTCGGGCAAAAACGGCTTCCGTCTCTTCGACGCTCGAGTGATTCGGCCCGTGGCGTACACCGTGTAACCGGCGGCGGCCAGGCTGATGGCGACTCCTTTACCAACCCCGCGGCTGGCTCCTGTCACCAGAGCAGTTGGCATCGGGTATTCCTATTTCAGGGCTTCATCAACCAGGCGCTTTTGCTCTTCAGCGTGGCGTTTGGAGGACCCGGCGGCGGGGCTGGCGTTGCGGTCACGGCCGGCGTAGCGGATGGGGCGTTTCATGTCACGGAAACGGGCGTCCATGCGGCGCCAGGCTCCCATGTTTCGGGGCTCTTCCTGACACCAGACCAGATCGACATCGGGCCGATAACGACCGAGTTCGGCGGCGACGACATCCATGGGGAAGGGGTAGAGTTCTTCGATGCGGACCAGGGCGATATCGCTGGCTCCGGAGGCTTCGCGGGCAGCAAGCAGATCGTAGTAAACCTTGCCCGAGCAAAAGACGATGCGGCGGACGTCTTTAGGGGCGAGCGGATCGGGGATGACCTGCAGGAAGCTGCCTTCGGTGAAGTCCGCGAGGGTGGAGACAGCCTTCGGGGAACGCAGCAGCGACTTGGGGGTGAAGACCACCAGGGGCTTCAGGGGCAGAACGGCCTGGCGACGCAGAATATGGAAATACTGGGCGGGCGTGGAGCAGTTAACGACGCGCATATTGTCCTCGGCGCAGAGCGTTAAGAAGCGCTCCATGCGTGCCGAAGAGTGCTCCGGGCCCTGACCTTCATAACCGTGAGGCAGAAGCATGACGAGACCGCTGGCCTGGCCCCACTTCTGTTCGCCGGTGGTGATGAACTGGTCGATAATGACCTGGGCACCGTTGGAGAAATCGCCAAACTGGGCTTCCCAGATGGTGAGCGTGTTGGGATCGGCGATGCTGAAGCCGTATTCGAAGCCAAGAACACCGAATTCGCTGAGGGAGCTGTCGAGGACACGGAACTGCGCCTGGTCGGGCGAGAGGTGCTCGGCAGGGACGTATTTGTGACCGTCCTGGTAGTCGTAATAGGTGAGGTGGCGCTGGCTGAAGGTGCCGCGCCCACAATCCTGGCCGCTGAGACGGACGGGGATATTTTCCATCGCGAGGCTGCCGTAGGCGAGCGTCTCGGCGAAGGCCCAATCTATGGGCGCTCCGGTAAGGCTGTCCCGCCGCTTTTTGAGGAAGCCTTCCAGCTTGGGGTGGAGGTGAAAATCGGACGGAAAGGTGGTGACGCCGTTGATGACCTGTTCCAGAAGCTCGCGCGAGATGGATGTCTTCGAATTGGGACGCTCGTGGCGGAGTGGCGGCTGCAGAACCCACTTACCCTGGGCCTTATTGCGGTCAAAGGCTGCGTTGAGGTGGTCCGACGTCTTTTGGCGGAGCGCGACAGCGCCTTCCGGAGTGAGAACCTTCTGCTTCACCAGGTGGGCACTGTACTGCACCGCGATGGAGGCGAGCTTCTCAATCTTGCGGTACATGAGGGGCTGGGTGTAGGCCGGGTCGTCGGTCTCGTTGTGACCGTGACGGCGGTAGCAGATCATATCGACGACAACATCGCGATTGAATTCCTGGCGATAGTCGAAGGCGAGGCGGAGAACGCGGATGGAGGCTTCGGGATCGTCACCGTTGACGTGGAAGATAGGGGCCTGCACCATACGCGCAATGTCGGTGGCGTAGAGCGTGGACCGGGAGTGCTCCGGCAGTGTGGTGAAACCGATCTGATTATTGATAACCAGGTGGAGAGTGCCGCCGGTGGCATAGCCCTCGAGTTGGGACAGGTTCAGGGTTTCGGCCACGACGCCCTGGCCGGCGAAGGCGGCATCGCCATGGATGAGGACGGCGATGTAGCGGCCAAAGCCGGTATCGCCCGTTTCCTGCTGCTTGGCGCGCACAATGCCTTCGACAACGGGGTTGACGGCTTCGAGGTGGCTGGGGTTGGAGGCGAGGGAAACGGTGATTTGATTGCCGGCGGGGGACTTCTGCGTGCCGGTGGCGCCGAGGTGGTACTTTACGTCGCCAGAGCCCTGCATGGAGTCGGGGTCAATGTTGTATTCGAACTCGGAGAAGATCTGTTCGAGGGGCTTATCAATAATGTTGGCGAGAACGTTGAGGCGGCCGCGGTGGGCCATGCCGATGACGATCTCTTCGACGCCTGAATCGGCGGCTCGCGAGAGCAGCTCGGAGAGGATGGCGATGGTGGTTTCCGCGCCTTCCAGCGAGAAGCGTTTTTGGCCGATGAAACGGCGGTCGAGGAAACGTTCGAACTCTTCGCCGCGAAGGAGGTCTTCGAGAATGCGAACCTTTTCGGGGGCCGAGCTGGGCCAGATGCCTGTTTTGGTTTCCATCTGGTGCTGGAGCCAGACTTTCTCCTCGGGCTTCTGGATGTACATGTACTCCGCGCCAATTTTGCCGCAGTACGTGGCGCGCAGGAGTTCGACCATTTCGCGGAGCGTGACCTGCTTACGATCGCCAAAGGCATGCTGCAGGGTACCGGCGTAGAAGTGTCGATCAAGATCCCAGATGGTGAGGCCGTAGGTGAGAGGGTCGAGTTCGGCGTTGTATTCGGGTTCGGAGCCGAGGGGGTCAAGGCCTGCCATCAGATGGCCGCGAACGCGGTAGGCGTTGATCAGCTGGATGACAGCGGCTTCGCGAACGATGTCGGGAGACGGCTCGGCGAGGGCGGCGGCGGGAAGTTGGTCACCGACCCACATAACGGGGGCGTAGGGAACTTTCAGGGCTTCGAAGACTTCTTCGTAGAAGGCGTCTTCGCCGTCAAGCATGGCCTGGAACTTACCGAGGAACATGCCGCTTTCGGCGCCCTGGATGATGCGGTGGTCATAGGTGCAGGTGACCGACATGACCTTGCCGATGCCGAGGGCGACGATGGCGTCCTGTGAAACACCGCGATACTGAGCGGGGTAGTCCATTGCGCCGACGGCGACGATGGCACCCTGGCCGTTCATGAGGCGGGGGCTGGAGGCCATGGTGCCGACGGTGCCGGGGTTGGTGAGCGAAATGCTGGTGCCGGCGAAATCCTGCGGGGTGAGTTTGGCGGTGCGGGCGCGGGCGACGAGATCGTCAAAGGCGGTCTTGTACTGGGCAAAGGTGAGAGTGCCAGCGTTCTTGATGTTGGGAACGACGAGGCTGCGGGTACCGCCTTTGCCTTCCACATCGACAGCGAGGCCGAAGTTGATTTGGGCCTTCTGGACGCGCACTGGTTCACCATTTTGGTTCCAGGCGAAGGCGTTGTTCAAGCCGGGGTACGCTTTCACGGCGCGGATGATAGCCCAGCCGATGAGGTGGGTATAGGAAACTTTGCTGCGACCGAGGAGGCTGCGGTGGTGATTGATGAGGCGACGGTTCTCATCGACGACCTTGACGGAGATGATGCGTTGGGAGGTGGCGAGCGGAATGGTAACGCTGGCGGCCATGTTCTCGGCAATTTTGGCAGAGACGCCACGGAGGATTTGGGGCTCACCGCTGGCCAGTTCGGCGGCGGTGGCAAGGGGCTTGGCTACAGAAGCGGGAGCAGTCGCAGTAAGGGCGTGGCCGTTCGAAGCAGGCGCGCCGTTGGCGTCAAAAACGGACTTCCAGGTGGGATCGACCGAGGTACGGTCGAGTTTATATTGTTGGCGGAGTTCATCTTCGAGCCATGAGTTGAGCCCGGTCGGGTCTTGGGATGTTGGGTGTGACATTGCGAAAAAGGGAGGAAAGTACCTCGATTCATAATATCGGACGGCCTGTTTCGCGGAGACGCGATAGAATGGCCCAGATGATGAAGAGACGTCGGATTCTGCAGGTTGCGGCTGGCCTTCCGGCAGCTATTGCACTGCGGGCACAGAACCCCTACGCGGCAGCGACCTCCGGAAAACCGGATGAACTACCGAAACTGGAGGCAATTCCGCCGGACGGCGTGGCGGACGCGCAGCGGAAATTCTGCACGGGCATACAGCTGGCCGCGCTGAAGAGGCTTTGCGATATGGTGCTGCCCCGAATCGGAGAGACACCCGGCGCTGCGGAAGCGCAGGCTGCTGAATTCCTCGACTTTATCCTTTCCGAGTCCCCGACTGACCGGCAGACTCTGTACCGAACTGGTTTGGATGCCCTGAATACTCAGGCCAGGGCGAAGCAGGGCAAGAGCTTCGCTGAGGTGGATGCTGCTACTGCGGCGGAAATTCTGGCCCCGCTGGGGAAACCGTGGACCTATAAAGATCCGGCGGAGCCTCTGACTAAGTTCCTGCGGACCGCGAAGGCCGATATTCTGACCGCCACGGTGAACTCGCGGGAGTGGATCCAGGTGGTATCGCAGAGGAACCGCAACGCGGCGGGAACCTCAATCTTCTGGACGGAGATCGCATAATGCCATCCCCTCTACATGATGTTGTGATCATCGGTTCCGGTGCATCGGGAGCGATGACGGCGTACCAGTTGACGAAAAAAGGCATCAACTGCCTGCTGCTGGAGGCTGGACCGAACTTCGACTACACGAAAGACCGCCAGATTCGGGCCGTTTACGACCTGCCCTACCGGGGTTTCGGGAAACCGGGCCGGTTCCCGCATGTGACGCAGGCGAATGAGTTTACGGCCGCGCTTTGGGCCGATGAGAAGCAGAACCCCTATACCTTCGATCCGAAAGACCCGTATTATTGGGTCCGGATTCGCCGGATGGGCGGGAAAACGCTGGTTTGGGGCCGGGCTTCGTGGCGGCTGAGCGATTACGAGTTCAAGGCGAAGGATCACGACGGTTACGGCGACAACTGGCCGGTATCGTATGCAGAAATGGCCCCGTACTACGACCAGTGCGAGCCTCTGTTGCGCGTCTCGGGGCGGATTGAGAAGCTGCCGCAACTGCCGGACGGGGTATTTCTGGAAGATAAGTCGGGGGACAGTACCTCGATCGCACGGTTCATTTCCGCGGCGAAGCAAAAGGGCATTCCGACGACAAAACAGCGCCGGGCGCAGGGAACGCTGGCGAGTTCCGCCAACCTGCTGCTGCCGGATGCGCTGGCGACCGGCAAGCTGACGATTCTGCCGAATGCGATTGCCCGGGAAGTGACGGTGGATAAAGCCACGGGGAAAGCGAACGGGATCAGCTTTGTGGACCGGCGCTCCAGGCGCGAGTTCCATGTGAGGGCGCGCGTGGTGGTGCTGGGCGCGAGCTGTCTGGAAACAACCAGACTGCTGCTGAATTCGAAACTGGCGAATTCGAGCGGGGTGCTGGGGCATTACCTGTTCGACCAGTTCTATGTGAAGAACACGGTGCAGGCGATTGTGCCGGAAGCGAAGAACGGGAGAGCGCCAGGAGGCTTGATGGGGGGGACGGGGTACATTCCGCGATTCACCAATCTGGGCCTACTTGGTAAAGCAAAGCCGGATAAGGACTACCTGCGCGGTTACGCAGTTGATTTTTCGAGTGGCGGCACTCCCGATCCGAAGTACTTCCCCCATTATGGGGAAGACTTGCAGAAGGCGCTGGCGGCGCATACGAACACTGGGTTTAATGCGACGACGATGGGCTCGGTGCTTCCGAGGTTTGAGAACCATGTGTCGATAGATCCGGTGGTGAAGGACGCGTGGGGGATTCCGGCGCTGCGGATCTCGGCTCGCTACAGCGAGAACGAGTTCAAGATGGCGACGGACGCGATGAATACGCTGGCGGAACTGTGCCATGCGGCCGGGTTTGAGATGCTGGGCCAGCATGACCAGATGGTGCCACCGGGCGAGAGCATTCATGAGCTGGGGACGTGCCGGATGGGCGATAACCCGAAGACCTCGGTGCTGAACAAGTGGAACCAGACGCACGATGTGAAGAACGTGTTCGTGGTGGATGGCAGCAGTTTTGTGGTGGGCGGGTCTCAGAATCCGACGCTGACGATTACGGCGCTCGCGATGCGCGCGGCGGATTACATGGCCGAGGAGATGCGCGAGGGTAGTTTATGAAGAAGCTCATCGGTGTCCTTTTGCTGTTGTGTGGTGGGCTGGCACCGGGCCAGGATGCTCCGCAGCAGCCCGTGCCTTACAGCCATAAGCTCCATGCGGGTGACTTGCAGCTGAAGTGTTCGACCTGCCATCCGAACCCGGACCCGGGCGAGACGATGACGCTGCCGAAGCCCCAGGTTTGCGGAACATGCCATCCTGGTAAGTATGATCGGCAGATTAAGTGGGTTCGTGTATATGAAGTTCCGAGTTTTGTGAATTTCAGCCACCGGAAACATATTGCGGCGAAGAACACGTGCGAGGAGTGCCATGGTCCGGTGGCGACTCGGGCGCAGATTGCCCGAGAGACGGATTTGACGATGGGCGGGTGCATGAATTGCCATCGCGAGAAGAAGGCCAGTATTGACTGCACGTTCTGCCATGACCAGCGGAATTAGCCGACGGGTATTGCTGGCGGGCGCGCTGGGTTCGGGATTGCTGTCGGCGGCAAGAAGTTCTGAGCGGGAGATTTGTGGGGTCCGGTTTCGGGCTTTGGGGCATGGCAAGGGGGCTCCACGTCGATATCTGGTGATTCATGGCGATGAGGACACGGCGCGGGATGTCTTGATGGCACATCTGGGGTCGGGGAATGGGTCGGGTCTGGTGGTGACGGGGAAGACCCGGCATGTGACGGTACGGGGCTTGCAACTGGATCCGAACCGGATGTATTCGCGGGCGGGAGCGGAGGCCAGTCTGCGAAAGCTGAATCCGGAGGCCGGGGAGCGGCAGATTTTGGGGACCCTGGCGTGGCTGGATCGGCGTCGGGAGAAGTTGCTGCGGGCTTTGACTCCGGATAAGGGCAGTCGTTTGTTCGCTTTGCATAATAACCGGGATTATTCGATCCAGGATGAGCTTGCGGCGAGCGACCAGGTGGCTTTGAATGAGCCGGATAAGCCGCGGCATTTCTTTCTGTGCACGGATACGCGGGATTTCGCTATTTTGAAGGGGTCCCCGTATAACGTGGTGCTGCAGACGAAGGCGGAGCCCGATGACGGGTCGATGTCGAGGCTGGCGGCCCGGCGCGGGTTCCGGTATATCAATTTGGAGTGCGCGATTGGGGATTTTGAGGGCCAGCTGGCGCGGGCGAAGTGGCTGGAGACGCACCTGGGGTGAGGGTGGCGTGCCTGTGGATACACTTCGGGCGCTGGTTTGGTTGAAGTGCTTCATGGGTTGGCCTTAGGCTGCTGTTTTGGTAGCTGTTTTGGTCCAGTGACCGCAGCAACGCTTGTATTTTTGGCCGGAGCCACAGGGGCAGGCGGCGTTGCGGGGGGCGGATTGGGTTCGTATTTTCAAATTGTTTTGTGCGGCGGGGCGGCCGGTTTCTTCCTGCTGTAAACGGGCGTGGATGAGGGCTTCGAGCCGGGCGATTTCGGGGTTTTCCGGGTTGGGCTGGTTCTGCGCGGGGGCGGTGCGGACGGCTCGGGCGATTTCGACGAGG
>CAIYVZ010000116.1 GCA_903929755.1 uncultured Acidobacteriia bacterium | reverse complement strand
CCGAGATCCGTTATGCGCTGGACTGCGCGAATCGGGTGCCGCTGGACGATGTCTTTCTGATTCCGGCCCGACTGGATGCGTGCCGCGTTCCCACAAGGATCACGAAGGAGACGCAGTATATCGATCTGTTTCCGGACTGGGCCTCGGGCCTCGAACTGATTACAAAGACGATGGAGCGGAACCGGCGGCGCAACCCTGCCTAAACGACGGGCCCTAAAGCCTGGCGGCCCGCCGGGGTCGAGGTTTCCACAATCACGCCGTCGCGCATGTGGACAATACGGTCGGCATACTGTGCAGCTTCGTTATTGTGGGTAATCATCAGGATGGTCTGGCCCAGGCGCTCATTCAGATCGCGCAGCAGCTTCAGCACGGCCAAAGAGTTAGCGGTATCGAGGTTGCCAGTTGGCTCGTCGGCCAGCAGGATGGCGGGGTGGGTGGCCAGCGCGCGGGCAATGGCCACTCGCTGCTGTTCTCCGCCCGACATTTCGCTGGGTTTGTGATCCAGCCGTCCGGCGATGCCGAGTAGGGCGAGGATATCGAGGAAATCCTTCTCGAAAACGTCGGTCGCCTGGCCGGAGATATGAAGCGCGGTTCGGATATTATCGCGAGCCGTCAGGTTGGGCAGCAGGTTGAATTTCTGAAAAACGAAGCCAACGGTGGTTCGGCGGAGCTCGGTCCTGCCGCTATCGCCGACCGCAGAGAGGTTGCGGCCACCCACAATCACCTCGCCGGAGGTGGGGGGCGTCATGCCGCCCACAATATGGAAGAGCGTGGACTTCCCGGAGCCGGAAGGCCCCACAATGGACAGGAATTCGCCCAGTGGTACGTCCAGATTCACGCCTCGCAGCGCCTGTACTGAAACCCGGCCGCTCTGGTAGGCCTTCCACAGGTCACGAACTTTAATGATGGGGTCGGGCATGCCCGCGTTCCTGACTACCGTTTTCCGGTGTACCTCTGGATTATTCATGGGCGAGCGCCTCAATTGGATCCTGGCGGACCGCCATCATGCCGGGATATACGGCTCCCAGCAAGGCCGCTCCCATGGCCACACCGCCGGCGATGGGCCACCACGTATAAACAATCGCCTGCGGCAGGGAAGCCGGGGCGACAGCGTGCATGGCCGCTTTTGCGACGTAGCTCATCAGAATGCCAACAATGGTGCCTCCAAAGCCGAGGCAGAACGCCTCCGCCATAATCAGGCTCATGATGAAGCTTTTGGTGGCCCCCATCGACTTCAGGATGCCGATTTCCCGGGTCCGCTGCAGCACCGCCATATACATGGACAGCGACACGACAGCAAAACCGATGATCACGCCAATCCCGAGGATCACGTTGATGAAGTTCTTCAGCAGCGGGATGCTGTCCACCGAGATCAGCGCCTGCATCTCTGAGATGGACCAGATGCCGTAATCGGCGTATTTTACCTTCAGCGCAGCCACCACCGCGTCGGCATTCTTCGGGTCGTCCAGTTTCAGAAAGACCTGACTGACTTTACCGGTGCTGCCGAGGATATCCTGCATGGAAGCAAGGGGTGCGAAAAGGTGCGCCAGCTTACCCGGTTCCACGATTCCGGCAACGTGCCAGTCCCGGTTCAGCAGGTTGATTTTGCCGCCCGCGTGGACTTTGCGCTGCTGCGCGTACCAAGTGTCGATCAGAACATCGTCAGGCGTCTGAAAGCCATGGCCTTCGGCGTAGGTGAAGCCGCCGCTCATCTTTCCGAATTCGGCCAGATCAATGCCGTTGATGGAATCGAAGCCGCCGATGGGCTGCACCAGGGTCCCCGTAGCCTGCACCACATGGGGCTCGGTCTTCAACAGATCCACAATCTTCTGCGGCAGGGCACCCGTACTGAAGGTCATCAGGGAGCCGCCAGGGGCCTTAAACAGAATGTCGGCGCCAACGCCGGCCGACCGCTTGCGGGAATCCTCCAGGAAGCCATTACTCAGGCCGATCAGTGCCAGAATCAGGGTGACGGGGACTGCGATCAGCAGCACGCTCAGCATAGTGCGGATCGGGCGGTGGCGTACATTTTCGAAAACCAGGCGAAATATCATTTGGGCTGCCCCGTCGCGGTTGGTCTTGTGACGGAGCCATCGGCTCCGATTACCTGCAACTGCGAACCCTCTGGGCGAGCCAAAATAAATTGATCGTCTGTGATGGTCTTGTTCATCTGCATCTGCATCACGTCCATTGCCACACCATAGCCGTCTTCGGGCCGGTTAATGTCGATATGCGCGGGGAAAGCGAGCCGGTCAAAGACCTGCCATTTCGCATACCGCGTGTCACTGATGATTCCGCCCTCTGCGTCGAACACCAGTTGCCGCGTAATGCTCAGATCGAGACGATCGAACATCACGCTTCTGGAGGCGACGAGTTCGCCGGAAGGGCCCTTCTTCAAAAACAGCAGGGCATACTCGGCTTTTTCTTCGTCGGTCTGGTCCATCAGCAAAATGGTTTCATCTGGTCCGGCCGGGCGAATCATCATCGACGACAAAAAAGCGTCCGGGCGCAGGTTTTCCAGGCTGTTCTTCGAAGTAGTAGGCGCATTGTTGTCACCTTCCACGAACAAATTCTTCGTGGAAATAAAGAGTTGAAATGTAGAGCCGTTCGAAACCATATCGAACGCCCGCGTCCGCACCACCGGAGTTTGCCCGATAATTCGGATATCGGCCAGCTTTCGAAAAAGCACAAACGCGCGAACGTCCTTAATTTCCTTGATCTGACCTTTATAGACGCTGCCCACCGACGGTGTCATATCCACAGTGGCCTGAAACGAATTGATGGGGTTGTAAAGATTCGCGAGGCGCTCGTTTAGCGATGCTTTGGTGGCGGAGAGCAAATTCTGCACCTGGCCCTGAATAACGGGCTTGCCGTGGCGCAGAATTGTCCGTGAGCGGACGAGAAGTCCGCATGAACTTGAAAACAACGAAATGACAAGGGTGAGGACAACTGGCGCAACCCGGCGCAACTGGCGCATCAAGTCTTATTGTAAGACGGCGGGCCGTTCGGGGTCTCGCCTTCCAGGCTGAATCCCCGCTGAACACGTCGCCGATGCCACCGCGCGAGGCAGGGTGTTACACTGAATTTGTTGAGTTGGTGTGGGCCTGTGGCGCAGTTGGGAGCGCGCTTCCATGGCATGGAAGAGGTCAAGGGTTCGAATCCCTTCAGGTCCACCAAACTTTTCAAACATTTACCCCTCCCCTGAGCTTTCCCCCTCCCCAGCAGTCCCGGCCCGCGTTTTCGTAGCGCCAGCCCTCGGTCCTCGCGCTGCCAAGCCGAGTTCGAGACACGACACCGTCTCCATTCATCTTCTTCCCCCGGATTCGATTAATACGTTCAACAACTTGCCTGGCGAAAGCCTCCAATCGAAAGGCTGGGGCATGCCAGTATTAGAGGATTGAATTCCGGCTGGCTACTTCTGGTTTTGCCCGGGTTGATTTGGGGCGCTTCGTTCCTTTTCATCGCGGAGGGGTTGCGTTCGGTGGGCCCGAATGGCATTACTTTCCTGCGAATTGTGGTCGGGTTTCTGACGCTGGCGTTATTTCCTTCGGCTCGCAAGCCGGTCCCGCGTAAGGACTGGGGGAATGTGGCGTGGCTGGGCGTGCTTTGGTTTGCCTTCCCTTTGAGCATGTTCCCGTTTGCCGAACAGCGTGTTTCTTCGGCGATGACGGGAATGCTGAACGGGGCGAATCCTTTGTTTGCGACTTTGGTGGCTTGTTTTATCGCGAAGAAGGCCCCGTCGCGCGGGGTTACGGTGGGGTTGCTGATTGGCCTGGGGGGCACGGTTTTGATCGGGCTTCCCGCGGTGAAGGCGGGCAGCAGCAGTACGTTCGGGATCACGCTGATCATGATCGCCATGGTTTCCTATGGAATCTCGCTGAGTATTGCGCGGGCTTTGCAGCAACAGTATGGGGCGGTTCCGGTGATTTGGCGAGCTCAGATGGTGGGGGTGGTTTTGACGGCTCCGCTGGGTTTACCGGAATTGCTGGCCGCCACGTGGGAGTTGTGGCCTTTCCTCTCGCTGCTGGCATTGGGTGTGGGCGGGACAGCTATCGCGAATATATTGATGGCTTCGGCTGCGGGGAAGTTTGGGGCGGCCCGGGCTTCGGGGAGTACGTTCTTGATCCCGGTGGTGGCGCTGGCACTGGGGGTGCTGGTTCGCCACGAGCATGTGATGCTGGTGTCGGTGGTGGGGTGTTTGGTTTGTATTGGCGGGGCGTGGCTGATGAAGCGGGCCAGCAGCCATTGAGCTGGTCAGGCCGGGTTAATCGACTTCCTGCCCGTTGGGATGCATTTCGGGCGTGAGAAAGGTCTTCGGCATCTCCCCCGTCCCGGAATCGCTCAAGCAGATGATGCATGATCCCTTCTGGTGGAGGCCAGCGAATTTTAGGCATTCGCCAGCTGTTTGCGGAAGATAATTCGCTCTATCTGTGCGGATAGAAGCTTTACTTCTTCGAGGTCGGTTGTTTCGCGAAGACGATTTAGAAGAGCGATTCATTCGGCATCGGAGTTTTCGCGCGGCGCGGGGCAGGGTAACTCTGGCGCAGGGGACTTGCCTGCCTGAGCCCATCGGGCCTGGACCGCTTTTTTGACGCTGGCACTTCGCTGGGCGGGTGTCAGACGCGATGCGCGGACAACGCCCCCTTCAATCCGCCTTTGCGGCCCAGTTCGACGGCAGCAGAGTTCTTTCGCACGCCTGTATTATTACGTGACCGGTTATGTATTGGATTCCGTGCGGAGGTCTTCGAGGGCTTTGATGGCGGCTCCGGAATCGATGGCCTGGGCGGCGATTGCGGCGGCCTCTTGCCAGGACTCGGTCTTTTCGGCGGCAATGAGGCCCAGGGCGGCGTTCATGATTACTGTGTCGCGCGGGGCTCCGTGTTGGCCGTGGAGGACGGCTTCGGCTATCGCTTTGTTATAGGCTACGTCGCCGCCGCGGATGGCGTCGAGGGGCTGGAAGTGGAAGCCGAAGTGTTGCGGGGTGAGGCGGAGGCGCTCCACGGCTCCGTCGCGGATTGCGAAGACGGTGGTGGGGGCGGCGATGCTGACTTCTCCCATGCCGTCATCAGAGTGGACGACGAAACCTCTTTCGAGGCCGAGTTTGGCGCAGGCTCCGGCGATCATCTCAGCGGCTTCGTCAGACCATGTTCCGGTTACCTGCATCTCGGCTCCGGCGGGGTTCGTGAGGGGGCCGAGGAAGTTGAAGGCGGTGCGGAATTTGAGTTCGAGGCGGACGGGCTGGACGTATTTGACTGCCTCATGAAAGGCCGGCGCGAAGAGGAAGCCGATGCCGGCCCGTTCGACGCAGCGGGCGACGACTTCGGGCGTGGTGGTGGTCTTGACGCCCAGGGCTTCCAGCAGGTCGGCTGAGCCGGAACGACTGGTGATGGAGCGGTTGCCGTGCTTAGCCACGCGGACCCCGGCTCCGGCGATGACAAAAGCCGCAGTGGTCGAGATGTTGAAGCCAGCCGTCGGGTTGCCTCCGGTGCCGCAGGTGTCGAGGACCGGGCGGCAGGATGCGGGGATGGGTAATTGGACGGCTGCGGCTCGCATGGCGCGGGCGAAGCCGGTCAGTTCGTCGATGGTCTCGCCCTTCATGTGGAGGGCGGTGAGGAAGGAAGCGGTGAGAACGGGGGTGGATTGGCCGGCGAGGAGGGCTCGCATGGCGGTTTCGGCTTGTTCTTCGGTGAGGGATTGACCGGCGGCGACGGCGTGGAGGAGTTTCAGGTCCATGCTAAAGTTTATGTTTGCAGCAAAGTCAGCGCCACGTTGGACTTGCCTTAGTTGCACTGCAGTACAGATCTCAGCATAAGCGGTTCGTTCGTCCCACATGAAAATCCACGAGTATCAGGCCAAGGAAATCCTTGCCAAATACAACGTCCCCGTGCCTCGCGGGAAGGTGGCGTACTCCGTCGCCGAAGCAGAGGCGATTGCGAAAGAACTCGGCGGGAGCGTCGTGGTGAAGGCGCAAATCCATGCCGGAGGTCGCGGCAAAGGCGGCGGCGTCAAGGTTGCGAAGGACGTTGCGGAAGCGGCGGTGATTGCTGAGAAGATTCTCGGCATGACGCTGATTACGCACCAGACGGGCCCGGAAGGCCGCCTGGTTCAGCGCCTCCTGGTGGAAGAGACGCTGCCGATTGAGCGGGAACTTTACCTTGGTATCGTTCTGGATCGCGGCACGGGCAAGATCATTTTCATGGCGTCGGCTGCCGGCGGCATGGAGATTGAGGAAGTGGCGGCGAAAGATCCGGACGCCATCCTGAAAGAAGTGATTGAGCCGGGGATTGGGCTGCAGCCGTACCAGGCGCGCAAGCTGGCGTACGGCATTGGTATCCCTGCCGCGGCCGCGAACGCCGCCGTTCAGGCGATGCTGGCCCTTTCAAAGGCTTGTATGGAGATGGACGCCACGCTGGCGGAAATCAACCCGTTCATTCTGACGAAGGACAACAAGGTCTACGCCCTGGACGCGAAGATCAACTTCGACGATAACGCTCTGTTCCGCCACAAAGATGTGGTCGAACTGCGCGACGTGAACGAAGAAGATCCGCTGGAAGTGGAAGCTTCGAAGTTCGGGCTGAACTACATCAAGCTGGACGGCAACATCGCGTGCATGGTGAATGGCGCGGGGCTGGCGATGGCGACGATGGACATTATTCAGTACGCAGGCGGCACGCCGGCGAACTTCCTGGATGTGGGCGGCGGCGCGAGTGCGGAACAGGTGAAGAACGCGTTCCGGATTCTGCTGGGTGACCCGGCGGTGAAGGCTGTTCTGATTAACATCTTTGGCGGCATTCTGCGGTGCGATACGCTCGCCGCCGGGGTGGTTGCCGCAGCACGTGACCTGGGTATTGCGGTTCCGATCGTGATCCGCATGGAAGGCACGAATGTGAAGGAAGGCCAGCTGATTCTGAAGGAATCCGGCTTCAACTTCATTGTTGCGGATGGCATGAAAGACGCGGCCGAAAAGGTTGTGGCTGCTGCGGGAGGCTCGAACTAATGGCCGTACTGGTTGACAAAAATACCCGCCTGCTGGTGCAGGGATTTACGGGCCGTGAAGGCACTTTTCACGCGACTCAGGCGATTGCTTACGGCACGAATGTTGTAGGCGGCGTGACGCCGGGCAAGGGTGGCAATACGCACCTGGAGCGCCCGGTCTTCAATACTGTTTCGCAGGCTGTAAAAGAGACCGGCGCGAATGCGACCGTGATCTTTGTTCCTCCACCATTTGCGGCGGACGGGATTATGGAAGCGGCGGATGCCGGGATTCCCCTCATCGTTTGCATCACCGAAGGTATTCCGGTGGTGGATATGGTGAAGGCCTGGGCGTATCTGAAGACGAAGAACTCACGGCTGATTGGTCCGAACTGCCCCGGGATTATTTCGCCGGGTAAGTGCAAGATCGGGATCATGCCGGGGCATATCCACCTCGAAGGTCATGTCGGTGTGGTTTCCCGCTCCGGCACTTTGACCTATGAGGCTGTTGGTCAGTTGACCAGGTTGGGGATTGGTCAGTCGACGTGTATCGGCATTGGTGGCGACCCGATTATTGGTACGAATCACACAGACGCGATCAAGTTGCTGAACGAAGATCCGGACACGCACGCGATTGTGATGATTGGGGAAATTGGCGGCGACGCGGAAGAACGCGCTGCGGCTTACATCAAGGAGCACGTTCGCAAGCCGGTGGTTGGTTTTATTGCCGGCCAGACGGCGCCTCCGGGACGCCGAATGGGGCATGCGGGCGCAATTATTTCGGGTGGTTCGGGCGCGGCCGTGGATAAGATCCGGGCCATGGAAGCAGCCGGAATCACAGTTTGTTCTTCGCCTGCGCAAATTGGCGAGAATATTCAAAAGTTACTCAACAGGTAGAGATTCAAACGAACATGCAAACAACTTTTTCGATCATTAAGCCCGACGCAGTGGCGAACGGCAACGCAGGTAAGATTCTCGGTCTCCTCGAAGCGAATGGCTTCCGCATTGTGGCTCTCCTCATGACCCGGCTCAGCCAGTCGCAGGCGGAAGGTTTCTACGCTGTTCACTCGGCCCGTCCGTTCTTCGCCTCGCTGGTGAAGTTCATGACGGAAAGTTCGGTGATTCTGATGGCGCTGGAACGCGAAGATGCGGTTCTGAAGCTGCGCGAAGTGATGGGCGCCACGAATCCGGCGAACGCCGCTGACGGCACGATCCGCAAGCTGTTCGCGGAGAGCATTGAACGGAATTCTATTCATGGTTCGGACGCTCCGGAGACGGCGGCGGAAGAACTGAAGTATTTCTTTACCGGTATTGAACTGTCCCAGCGCTAAACCGCTTGTCAGTTTCATAAAGAAGGGGGATTGCCCAACCGGGCGGTCGAGGGTGTACAAAGGATTGTGTAAACGCGGTTCTCCGGTGAGTAAGACCATAGGAGAACGGCATGACAATCAGAAAAGAGATAATTGACGAGTTGATCGCCACGAGTGGCGGGAAAGTGATCGGGCCGGATGGCTTG
>CAIYVZ010000115.1 GCA_903929755.1 uncultured Acidobacteriia bacterium | reverse complement strand
TCGGTGATACGGTGGCCGGTGAGACGCGAGAGGAACCCATTTTGTAACTGGCGCTGCAGGAGGCTCTTGAGGGCGATATCGTACTGGTTCACGCAAACACCACACACACAGAGTGCATGCGAGAGGATTTTTTCTCAGGGGAATTGCGATGGCCGCCGGGCAGAGGTTGCCGCAGGGGACGGGGGGGAGGTCAGACGGACAAGGCCTTCAGCAGCGCGTCGCGTGCGTCGAGATACTAGTGAATGGTGATCTTTGCCGCGAGATCATCGGGCAGGTCATTTAATTGCCGGCGGCTGCCGATCGGCATCAAAATGCTGGCTGCACCTTTCTCGATGGCGGTCTCAACCACGGAAACCGGGTTGAAGATGGTTTCGATGGAACCGCCCAGATTGAGACCTCCCGTCAAGGCGCGCTGACCGTTGGCATTGTTCACAAACATGCGCGCGACGGTCGCCTTGCCCCCCGAAATCAGATGAGCGCAGGGCGAAACCTGCTGAAACAGGTGGCTCTTGCCTGTGCCGCGCGGGCCCAGTTCCACCATGTTGTAGTTGCGCTCCACAAACGGGACCATGCGCAGCAGCATCATGTCGCGGGCGCGGGGCGTGAGAGTTTCCGGCTCCATCCCGATGCTGCGAATCAGAAAATCCTTCCACTCGGTATTGCCGGAAGCGTCCGCCGCAAAGGCCGCCCGGCCGTCAGCATACGTTCATTGGCGTGGACCATCGCCTCGGCGATCCTGACGTCCTTCAGATGCAAACTCGGCAATGAAACGACGAACAAATCGCTGCCCGCATCCAGGCGCGCGGTGATGATGTCAAACGGGCGCTTACAGAAAAAGACTTGACACTATCATTGTCGCCCTTGAACTAAAATCTGAAATTTCATAAACTAAGAGCGTCATGCCAACCAAACTCCTCCGGGGCGTTTTCCCCATCCTCAACACCACCTTCCACCCCGATGGCTCGCTCGACCTCGACAGCCAAACCAACCTCGTCCGCCACCTGATCGCCCAAGGTGCGCATGGCCTCGGCCTCTTCGGCAACGCCAGCGAAGGCTACACCCTCTCCGACGCCGAACGCACCCAACTCCTCCGCCTGATCCGCGATACGGCAGGCCCCGAATTTCCCCTTATCTCCAGCACCGGAGCCTCCGGCACCCAGGCCGCCGTCGATCTCAGCCGAGCCGCCCAAGACAACGGCGCCGACGCCCTGATGGTCCTCCCCCCCTCCTTCATGAAGACCGACGCCGACGGCCTCCTCTACTACTACGAAGCCATCTCGAAGGCCGTCTCCATCCCCATCATGGTGCAGGACGCCCCCCTGATGACCCAAGTCATAATGCCCGCCCCGCTCCTCTGCCGCATGGGTCGTGAAATCGAAAACGTCGTCTACGCCAAGGTCGAAGCCCCGCCCACCTGCCCAAAAATCTCCGCTGTCAGCAAAACCGGAGGCATCGAATCCTTCGGCGGCCTCAACTGCAACTTCATCATCGAGGAATACGCGCGCGGAGCTATCGGCCAGATGCCCGGCAGCGACATGATCGGCCATATCGTCAAAATCTGGAACGCCCTCGAATCAGGCGATCTCGACCTCGCCTGGCGCATCTTCGCCCGCATCCTCCCCCTCATCCGCTTCGAACTGCAGCCCGGCCTCGGCGTCTCCGCCATGAAACAGAACCTCCACCGCGCCGGCGTCATCGCCTCCCCCGCTGTCCGCCACCCCACGGGTTCCATCGACGCGAAGGGGCGGGAAGAGCTGGACTACCTCGTTGACTGGATCCAAGCGCAGGACTAGCTCCGAATGAAAATCCGGAACGTCCGCTGGTACATCGCCGCCCTGTTGTTCCTCGCCTCGGTCATCAACTACATTGACCGCCAGACGCTCTCCGTCGTTGCCCCCACCCTCACCCGAGAACTCCACCTCTCGCCCGTCGAGTACTCGAACATCCTCAACGCCTTCCTCGTTGCCTACACCCTCATGTACCTCGGCTCCGGCTTCCTGGTGGACCGCTGGGGCACCCGCATCTCCCTCACCGTTTTCATGGTCTTCTGGTCCCTGAGCAACATGCTCCACGCCTTCGCCCGGACCGGCTTCCAGCTCGGGCTCTTCCGCGCCCTCCTCGGCCTCGGCGAACCCGGCAACTTCATGGCCGGTTTCCGCGCCATCTCCGAGTGGTACCCGCCGTCAGAGAAAGGCTTTGTTACCGGCCTGCTCAACGCCGGCTCCGCAGTCGGAGCCATCATCGCCGCCCCCCTCGTGGTCTGGCTCATGGTCGCCTATAACTGGCGCGTCGCCTTCGTCGCCACCGGAGCCCTGGGCTTCCTTTGGCTCATCGGCTGGCTCATCCTCTACCACCTCCCCGAAAGCCACCCGTACATCACTCCGGACGAACTCGCCCTGGTCCGCAAAGCCGTCGCCGGCAACGCTGAGCCCTCCGGAGCCACCGGAGTCGCTCGCCCGAGCCTTACCAGCCTCCTCCGCCAGCCCCAGACTCTCGGCCTGCTCGCCGCCCGCTTCATCTCCGACCCCGTCTGGTGGTTCTACCTTTTCTGGCTCCCCAAGTACCTCGTCGAGCAGCGCCATTTCTCCATAGTCGAAATGGGCATGATCGCCTGGCTCCCCTACCTCACCGCCGACCTGGGCGCCTTCGGCGGAGGCCTCGCCTCAGGCTGGCTCGTCGGCCGCGGCTGGCAGCCCCTCGCCGCGCGCAAAGTCCTGCTACTGCCCTTCGCGCTGGTGATGCCAGTCAGCTATTTCGTGCCCTATGTTCCAGCCGCCGGAGCCATCGCGATCATCTCCCTCGTCACCTTCGCCCACATGGGCTGGAAGACGAACATTATGACCATCACCAACGACATCTACCCCGCCCGGGTCGTCGGCTCCGTCTCCGGCGTCATCGCCTTCGGCAGCGGCGTCGGCGGAATCCTCTTTACCACGATGACGGGCCAGATCGTCCAGCACTACTCCTACTCGCTCATCTTCCTGATCATGTGCTTCCTCCACCCCATCGCCTGGATCCTGGTCCGGTGGCTGGTAAGAGAGCCCCTGCAACTCCCCGCACCTATCGAACCTGAACCGGAGCCCCAACCCGCATGACACGCCGAGATCTGTTCAAACTCTCACCCTAAGTCGCCGCCCCCTCGCTCCTCGCCCAGAACGCCTCAGTGGCCAACGCCCGGCGCGGCCGGAGCCCACTGAAAATCACCAAAGTAGAAGCCTTCGTGGTGCGCACGCCAAACGACAACCGCCCCTCCGCCGACCTGATCGAAATGCCCCCGGTCGGAGCCATGACCGGAGGGTTCGGCCTCTGGAACCGCCTCGACCACGCCTCCCCCTCGCGCTTCTACGGCCACACCCAGGCCGTCCTCGTCAAAATCACCACCGATCAGGACCTCGTCGGCTGGGGTGAATGCCACGCCCCGGCCGCTCCCCGC
Organism: uncultured Acidobacteriia bacterium; assembly: GCA_903929755.1. GTDB lineage: Bacteria > Acidobacteriota > Terriglobia > Bryobacterales > Bryobacteraceae > BOG-234. Next base: position 14,069 of record CAIYVZ010000115.1, on the reverse strand, counting down.
GTCCACCAGATGGTCGTTAGCGACCTCCTCGCCCCCACCCTCCTGGGCCAAAACGCCCTCGACGTGGAGCCACTGTGGGAGAAGATGTACTCCACCCAGCGCCTCCGCGGCTACTCAAACGGCTTCTATACCGAAGCCATCGCCGGAGCCGATATCGCGCTCTGGGACATCCTGGGGAAATTCACCGGCCAGCCCGTCTACCAGCTCCTCGGCGGCAAGTACCGCACCAAAATCCCCACCTATACCGGCATCGGAGGAGCCACCATCCCTGACCTGAAAGCCTCCGCGCTGAAAGCCGTCGAACAAGGCTACGCCGCCGTCAAAATGAGCCTCAGCAAAGGCCCCGGCACCAACGATCTGAACCGGGCCCTCTCCGTTGCCGAAGCCATCAAAGGCAAGGCGCAGCTCCTGGTCGACTCCCTCGGCGGCTACAAACTCTACGAAGCCATCAAAGTCGGGCGGGAACTCGACAAAGCCGGCATTGGCTGGTGGGAAGACCCCCTAACCCCCGATGACACCGAAAGTTATCCCAAACTCGCCGACGCCCTCGATACCGCCATCTGCGCCGGCGAGGAACTATCCAACCGCTTCCAGTTCCGCGACCTCTTCGCCAACAAGTCCGTGGACATCATTAACCCCGACGTCTGCCGCGCCGCCGGCATCACCGAAATGAAGAGGATCGCCAACCTCGCCGACGTCCATGGCGTTCTCTGGAGCCCCCACGTCTCCACCGGAACCGCCCCCTACGTCTCGGCATCGATGCACCTCGCCTGCGCGACCCCCAACTTCCTCATCATGGAAGGCGGCAACATCTTCGCCGGACCACTCGGCAACGCGCTCCTGAAACAGCCGTTCGACTGGACACCCGGTTACGCAACCGCCCCCGAACGCCCCGGCCTCGGCGTCGAGTTTGACGAAAAGGAACTAAAAAAGGTAATCGCCACGTAGCGCTGGCGTTCCCCAGGCTGCGCTTTCCTTGTCCCGTCCGACGTCTGCTTCGTCACAATGAAATTTGCGTCGCACTGGCAGCCCCCCTATCATTGCTCAGCAGCAGCGTCGCGCTTTCCCGGAACGTGCCACTCCAGAGCTCCGAGGCAGGACTCGCGTAAACCCTCCGGACGTGACTCACTGCCACCGTCGGCCGTATCCCCGAGCCCGGCATCACCAACGCCTGCGCCCCCAAAAGCGCCTCGCCCGGGTGGATCAGCTTATTGCTCCCGTCACTCTCGCTGCTGTGCACGTAAGGCTCCGTCAGCACAAAATAAACTACAGCCGCCTCGAAACCGACAGCTTCGTTTCCAGATTGATCGCGATCCTCGTCCCGGACTCCGGAGGCGTCACCACGCCACGCAAACCCGCCTGGCTCGCCTTTTCGTTCCATCTAAAATTTCAGATTTGACATAGATTTCCCCGGGTGTATAATTCAGGGAACATGAAGCCGTTGCTCCCCGTTCTTGCCCTCCTCGCCTGCGCCTCCGCTGTGTTCGCCGCCGACCCCTGGCATTCCACCGGATTCCTCAAGCTGCCTGCCTCCGCCGAAGCAGGCGCCATGTCCGCCGTGGCTGTTGATCGGCCCCACGGCCTCATCTACGTTCTCCATCGCGGCGGAACGCCCCTGCTGCAGTTCGACGCCAAAGGTAAGTACCTGGCCGGCTGGGGCCAGGGCCTGTTCAAGGTCCCGCACGGCCTGCGCGTCGATACGGCCGGAGATATCTGGATCACTGACAACGGTCTGCACACCGTGCGCAAATTCTCCCCCGCCGGCAAGCTCCTGATCACCATCTCCGAAGCGAACGGCGCGCTGAAAGCTCCCGACGACCTCGTCATCTCTTCCAGTGGCGACCTCTACATCGCCGACACCGGCAACGGTCGCATTGTCCACCTCACCGCCGATGGCAAATTCCTCTCGCAGTTTGGCGCGAAGGGCAAAGGCCCCGGTCAATTCACCACGGCCCACGGCCTGGCGATCGACGCCCAGGACCGCATCTACGTCGCCGACCGCGGCAACAACCGCGTCGAAGTTTTCTCGCCGCAAGGCGCCTTCCTTAGTGAGTGGGCAGGCTTCGGGAATCCCTTTGGCCTTCTCGCCTGGCGCGGAGAAATCTTCGTCTCCGAAGGCGACCAGCACAAGATCATCGAACTGGGGTCGAAAGGTGAAATTCTCAGCACCTGGGGCACCCCGGAACTCCTCCAGTTGCCGCACCTGATGGACTACGGCAAGGACGGGACACTTTTCATCACCGAAGTAAACGGCAAGCGCGTCCAGATGTTCAAAACGGGTAAACAGCAATGAAACTATCTCTGCTCTTCCTTACCGCCGCAGCCTGCTTCGCGCAGGACCCAAGCCAGCAACTGGAAGATCAGGAAAAGGCCCACCAGTCTCTCATTCGCCCGCAGGTGCCCGGGTCCGCCGAAGCCAGCAGTCTCACCGCGCAACTCTCGGCCACCCTGCCCGCCAAGGGTTCCACCCTGGATGCCGTTCCCATCCGGACGTACATCGACCAGTTCCTCTTTGCCAGAATGCGGCGCGATCACGTGCCCCACGCCCCCCTCGCCAGCGACGCCGAGTTCGCGCGGCGCGCCTATCTCGATGCCACCGGCCGGATTCCCTCTCCCGATCAGTTGCAGACCTTCCTCGCCGGTACCGCGCCCGATAAACGCGATCGCCTGATTGACCAGCTCACCGGCAGCGACGCTTTTGTCGATAAATGGGCCTTTTACTTCGAAGACCTGTTCCGCGCCGGTGGCCGCATGGGGCCGGGCCTGAACCTGTTCCATTACTGGGTTCGCGAGTGGCTCCGTCTCGACCGGCCCTACAACCAGGTCGCCACAGAACTGCTCACCGGTGCCGGAAAAACCAGCTTTTCCTCTCCCGGTGCCCTCTATTACGCCCGCGATTTCGTCAAAGCGAAAGACGACCCCACCTCAGAGGAGGCGCACGATCTTGTTGACCAGAACGACACGGTCGACGAGTTCACCATTACCTACAGCAAGGTATTCCTGGGCCTGAATCTGGCCTGCGTTTCCTGCCACGACGGCGCGAAGCACCTCGAAAAGGTAAATCTCTACCTGGCCGGGAAAAAACGTGCCGACTTCTTCAACCAGGCGGCCTTTTACGGCAAAACGCGCCAGATCATGAACTGGGAATTCGGGTATCAGGCCAACACCGAATACACCGTCGATGACACCGGGCCTGGCTACGACCCGAAGGCTGTCAGCATCGTCCGCGTGCCGCGCCGCGGGGCCGCCACAGCCTCCCCGCGCTTCTTCCTTACCGGAGAAGCGCCTCGCGAAGGCCGCAATTACCGCGACGAACTCGCCCGCATCATCACCACCAACATGCAGTTCAGCCGTACGATGACCAATCGCATTTGGGCCGAACTCATGGGTTTCGGCATTGTGGAGCCCGCCGATGAGTTCGATCTCGCCCGTTGTGATCCCGCCAACCCGCCACCGGCGCCCTGGGCCCTCCAGCCCTCCAATCCCGAGTTGCTCGATGCCATGGCCAACTCCTTTCGTGACTCGAACTACAGTTTTCGCGAACTGCTCCGGAGCATCATGAAGTCGTCCGCCTACCAGCTGTCCTCCAGCTTTTCCGGAGAGTGGAAGCCGGAATATGCAACCTACTATGCCCGCAAATATGTCAGGCTGTTATCTGCCGCGGAACTCCATGACGCCATTGTCCTCGCCACCGCGAAGCCCGGCGCGGAACTTCCCGCCGCCGGCAAAAGCGAAGGCATGGTGATGCAGATGCCCGAGCCCGGTTCCGCCGCCGCGCAGACGAAAGGTTTTCTGCGCACCTTTGGCCAGAGCAACCGCGATGAGATGCCGAAGAAAACCCCGCAGAGCGCCCTCCAGGCCATGCTTCTGATGCAGTCCTCGCTGGTGACGGACCGCGTCCAGGCAAAGGATGGCAGCCGGGTCGACCAGTTGCTCCGCGACACTCCCGATGATACGGCCCTCATCGAAAAGCTGTACTTGGTTACAGTATCCAGGAAGCCGGGAACCGAAGAGCTCGTCACCGCGCTGCAGGCTCTGAAAACCGACCGGAAAAAGGGTGTTGCCAACCTCCAGTGGGCACTCATCAACAGCCCGGAATTCATCTTTAACTACTAACCGGAGAAACCAGTGAATCAGGAGCGAAACCAGTGAAAAGAACTGTTGGCCAGGTGGTTCCGGCCCGGCGCGATTTATTAAAGCTGGGCGGCTACGGGCTGCTGGGTGCTTTTGCCGAGCAGGCTTTCTGGCCCGTGCAGGTCCGCGCTGCCGGCAAAGCCAATCCCCGTGGCACGGCGCGTTTTGCCATCGTCATCGAACTGGCGGGAGCGCTCAGCCACATCGATTCCTTTGACTTCAAAGAAGGCGAAGGTACCCCCAAAGACCTTGATGTCCGCGAGGTGCGGAAAGGTTTTTACCTCTCTCAAAAGCTCTTCCCCGAACTCTCAAAAGAGATGCACCGGATCTCCGTGGTGCGCTCTTTGAAGAGCCATGAAGTGGTCCATTTCCGCGGTCAATACTACACGCAGGCCGGTCGCCCTCTGAATCCGGCCCAGGCGCCGGAGATCCCCTCCATCGGCTCTGTGGTCGCCTATGAATTTGAGAAGAAGCGCCGTCTGTCCGATACCTTTCCCACTTACATCGGCTGCGGTCTTGATACCTCCGGCTGCGGCGCTCTTTCCACCGGCTTTCTCCCGCCGAAGCATTCGGTACTCGACATCAACCTCGCTACCGGAGGGGGCGCGACGGCAGTAAAGGACGAGGCGCTGGAACTGCTCCAGGAACGCTATCGCCTCCTCAGCGAACTCGACAAATCTATGGCCCCCTCCCGTGCCGGGCGCGATGGCCGCTTCACCGGCTTCCGCAGCTTTCAGGAAAGCGCCTACCAGATTCTCGGCGACTCGCGCTGGCCGGCCGTATTCCAGATGAGCGGCGAGGAAAAGGCCCGCTACGGAGACAACCAGGTGGGGCTCGGATGCCTGTTCGCCCGCAATCTCGTCCAGGCAGACGCGGGCACCCGTTATATCCACATCGTCCATCCGGACTGGGATCACCACAAGGCGATCTTCGATCACACCGCCAAATCTAACCACTACATCCGCTGCAATGAGTTCGACCGCGCCATGGCCAACCTGATTCGCGATCTTGGAGCCCAGCCGTCGCCTCGCGACGCCGCGAAGACCCTGCTCGACGAAACCATGGTCGTTATGGTTACAGAGTTCGGTCGCGTGCCGGGTCCCCTGAACGGTATCGCCGGTCGCCACCATTACAACGAGGCTTATCTCTCGCTCTTCGCCGGCGGAGGCGTCAAACCCGGCCGCGTTATAGGCGGGACCGATGCCACCGGGGAAAAGGTAATCGAGACTGGCTGGAAGTACCGCAAAATCCAGCCCCGGACCGAGAATATTTATGCCTCTGTCTACTCCGCGCTCGGCATTAACTGGCGAACCGAAATGACCAATACGCCCTCAAAGCGCGCCTATCGCTACGTCGACGTTCTGGGCGCAACGGAGTTCGTCTCCGATGACGAAATCGCGGAGTTGTTTGTTTGACCCAGTTGGCTTTGACCCAGTCCGGTCCAAAGAAGATCGCACTCCTCACTCTCGCCCTGGCGTCCCTCCTGAACGCGGCCGAAATGGTGACCATCCCGGCCGGTGAGTTCACGATGGGCCGGACCAAGCTGACCTCGGACGACAAGACCAACATGCGGCCCCACGTCCTGCTTGATGACCGCCCCGCAAGAAAGGTCTTCATCAGCAGCTTTCAGCTCGACGCTGCCGAAGTAACCCAGGCCGACTACTCCCGTTTTATCGAGGCCCGGGAGCATCCCGCCCCGTGGCACTGGCAAGGCGCCAAACCTCCTGAAGGCGCCTTGGCCTTTCCCGTCTACAATGTCAGTTGGGACGACGCCCACGCCTATTGCGCCTGGGCCGGAGGACGCCTCCCAACCGAAGCCGAATGGGAGCGCGCCGCCCGCGGGGGCCTTGAAGGCGTGGACTTCCCCAACGGCGATAAACTCGACGCCACGATGGCCCGCTTCAACGTCGCCAGCGGCCCCGGGCCCGTCCGGGCCTATTCTCCAAACGCCTTCGGACTTTACGACATGGCCGGCGGTGTCTCTGAATGGACCGCCGACTGGTTTGCCGGTAATTTCTACGCCCGGGGCCTCGACAAGAACCCTCAAGGCCCCTCCTCCGGGGAATACCGTGTCATCCGCGGCGGAGCCTGGTCTGATTCCGCCCGCCGCGTCACCGTCTTCTTCCGCAACTGGGTCCGGCCAGAACAGAAGACCCCGAATCTCGGTTTCCGCTGCGCCAGATAGCCCCCCGAGGCCCAGTTTTGAACGTTTTCCTGGCATCTGAAATTTCACACTTTACATCTAAACCAAACTGTGAGAACCTGTTCACATAATCAGGTCCGGCCCAGGAGGCCGGCGAGGTTTCATGTCCAAACCAGCTACGATGTTGCGCGCTCTGAGCGCCCTTTCTCTTTTCGCCGGAATGCTCGCCGCCCAGCAGGGCCGCGGCATCATTTTCGGCAACATTTCCGATCAAAGCGGGGCTGCGGTCAGGGGTGCCAAAGTCACCATCCTGAATGCGGGCACCAATGCCGCCGTGGTGACCGAAAGCAATGGCGAAGGCTACTACACCTCGCCCCCGCTCATCGTTGGCACCTATCAGATTGAGGCGGAAAAAGCCGGCTTCAAGCGCGAAGTCCGCACCGGTCTCGTCATTCAGGTAGACCAGAAAGCTGAGATCAGCATCCAGCTCCAGGTAGGCGCCGTCGGGGAAACCGTCCAGGTTACCGCCGAAGCCCCTCTGGTCAATACCGAGAATGCCTCTATCGGCCAGGTCATTGAGAACAAAAGCGTCGCCGAGCTCCCCCTCAACGGCCGCAACGCGTTCGCCCTCGTCGCCCTCTCTCCCAACGTTCACTCTAACGCCGGCCCCAATCAGAGCGGCTTTGCCGACCGCGGCACCAGCCTTGCCGACTGGAGCATTAACGGCGGACCCAACGCCGCCAACAACATGCTAGTGGATGGTTCCGTCGCCCAGAACAGCTACTACCCCGACCTAAACGCCAATCTGGCCGTCGATGCCGTCGAAGAATTCAAAGTCCAGTCCGGTTCCATGTCCGCCGAATATGGCTTCACCCTGGGCGGCGTCATTAACCTGGCCACAAAAGCCGGCAGCAACACCTATCACGGGACAGCTTACGAATTTGTACGCAACGATAAATTCGACGCCCGAAATACCTTCTCCACACTAAAGCTGCCGTTCCGGTACAACCAGTACGGCGGAGCATTCGGTGGCCCCGTTAAGCTCCCCAAAGTCTATGACGGCCACAATAAAACCTTCTTCTTCGCCAACTGGGAACAATACAACTTCATCAATCGCGGCTACGGCAATGCCTCAACCCCGCCCCTCGAGCAGCGAACCGGTGATTTCTCAACCCTCAAGACAGCCGCCGGCGTCCTCACACCCATTTACGACCCCACTACTACTGTCCTGAATCCCGCTGGCTCCGGCTACGTCCGCAGCGTCTTCCCCGGCAACCTCATTCCAAAAAGCCGCCTCGATCCCGTAGCGCAGGCCATGAATGCTTTCTACCCCGCCCCGAATCAGACCCCGAGTAACGCCTTTACCCAGGCCAATAACTATCTCTCCACCGACCGCGGTGAACAAAGCATGCGCCAGTACACCATTCGCGGCGACCAGCATATCTCCAATAACGACACCTTCTTCGCCCGCTTCACTTACTTCAACGCCTATACCGATAACGGCATCGGCACCTGGCCCGCGCCCGAAGTCCACTCGCGCTACGACCACTTCGGCACCGAAAACATCGGCCTCGACGAAACCCATACTTTCTCCCCGCGGCTCCTGAATGAATTCCGCCTCGGCATCGCCCGTCAGGATTTCCCCTTCCAGTCCGCCAGCTACGGCCAGGGCTGGCCGCAGAAACTCGGCCTCCCGGCCAGCGTGCCCTCCACCGTCTTCCCGTCCATCAACAACGGCTATACGGCTCTGGGAAATGCCACCGTCGGTTACCGCGGTGCCCTCACCTGGGACGCAACGAATACCGCAACTCTCGTCATCGGCAGTCATTCTCTAAAAATCGGCGCAGAGTACCGCTTACTCTTTGGGAATAACTACCAGACTTCGGCCCCCTCCGGCAGCTTTAGCTTTAGTTCCGGCCTGACAGGTAACCCCCAAAACCAAACGGGAACAGGCAGCACTTATGCGGCCTTCCTTCTGGGGGCCGTAAGTTCCGCCTCCGTAAGTACCCATACCGGCGAATCTGAAAAGGGTTACAGTCTCAGCAGCTTCATTCAGGATGACTGGCGAGTTACGAAGAAACTAAGTCTTAACCTCGGCCTTCGCTATGACTACCAGCAGCCGCCCTATGAAAGGAACTGCGGTACCTCCAATTTCAATCCCTCCGCGAAAAACCCCCTCACCAATCTGACCGGAGTCATGCAATACGCCTGCAAGAACTACGACAAGACTTACCTCAACGCCGATTACAAAGACTTCGCGCCCCGCATCGGTCTTGCCTGGGATCCTTTCGGTCACGGCAAAACCGTAATTCGCGCCGGCTACGCCATCTTCTTCCCCGGCACCTTCAATATTTCTTACTTCGGTTCCACCTCGGGTTTTGCCTCCACCAGCACTGCCTATAATCCTCCGGGCAACAACACCAACTTTCCGGCCTTTCAGCTCAGCCAGGGTCTCCCCACAGCCCCCATCCAGCCGCTCGGTGCCGGCCTCGGACCGAGCGCATTCCTGGGCCAGGGCGTCAGCTATGACCAGTCTGCCCAGAAAACTCCCATGTCGCAGCAATGGAACTTCTCTGTTCAGAAACAGATCTGGGGTGGATGGGTCGTCGATGCCTCCTACACTGCCAATCACGGTACACACCTCGTTGCAGGCAACTACAACCTGAATCAGCTCGACCCCAAATACCTGAGCCTCGGGACTGCCCTGCAGAACCCGGTAGCCAACCCCTACGCGAGCCTGGGTGGCTCGCTCGCCTCATCCACCATCACCCAGCAGCAGTCCCTGCTCGCCTACCCCTACTACACCAGCATCACAGTCCGCAATCCGCACCTCGGCAACTCCATTTACCATGCCGGTCTGCTCTCCGTGCAGAAGCGTTTTTCGAGCGGTCTCACCTTCCTCGCATCGTACACGAAGGCCAAGCTCATCAGCGACAGCGTCGCCTCCCCCGTCAACTTCGGTTCCATCGAGCAGGTAACCAACAACGGTTACCAGAACGGCCTCTTCGCCAGAAATCTCGAGCGTTCCGTCGATCCCACCGACGTTCCGCAGCGGCTCGCCATCAGCGCCGTCTACGAACTGCCCTTCGGTGCCGGCAAGCGTTTTGATACCCACAACAGCATCCTGAATCGGGTTGTCGGCGGCTGGCAAATGCAGACGATTATCACTCTCCAGAAGGGTCTGCCCGTCCTCATCTCCGGGGCCTCCAACAATCTGGCCAGCCGGCCCAACTCCACTGGAGTCTCCGCGAAGCTCGATAACCCCACGCAGTATGCCTGGTTCAACACTGCCGCTTTCGTAAATCCCCCGCTCTACACCTACGGCAATGTCGGGCGCGCCCTGCCCGATGTTCGCAACCCCGGTTTCTTCAACTGCGACTTCTCCGTTATTAAGAACACGAAGATTCGTGAGAAGTTCAACCTGCAGTTCCGCGCGGAGGCCTTTAATCTCGATAACCACACCAACCTCGGCTTCGTCAACGCCGGCTTCTCGCCAGGAACGAATGGCCTCAATGCCAGCAGCACCTTCGGGACCATTACCTCGGCCCGTTCTTCGCGCAGCGTCCAGCTTGGAATGAAACTCATATTCTAAAGTTGAAGAGGATGGCAACACAGGGCGCCTCGTTCGGAAAAAGCACTCTCGGGAGAATCGAACGACGTCGTGCTGTTGACGATGTCCATGCTGCTATCCGGGAAGCGATTTTAGCCCGCCGCTTCCCGCCTGGTATGCGCCTCAACGTCGAGGAACTGTCGGCGCAGCTGGGGGTTAGCCTTACCCCCGTTCGCTCCGCCATCCAGCTCCTCGCCGCCGAAGGCCTCGTCGATGTCCATTCCCGCAGCGGGACCTTCGTGGCCACGCTGACCCGCCGGGATCTGGCCGAGACGTTCGACATCCGCTGCGCCCTGGAATGTCTGGCAGCCGAAAACGCGGCCCCTGGTCTCACCAGCGCCCAGATCGAATACGCCCAAAAGCAACTCGCCATCCTCGCCCGGCCCATCCGCAGTGATGCCCAGCGCCGTGCCCACGAACAGGCGAACTCCGAACTACACCAAATCGTCATCGACGCAGCCGCTAACAAACGCCTGGCCGACATGTACGAGAGTCTCCAGGCCCACATCGCCATGGGCCGCCTCCATTCCGTGGATCAGACCTGGCAATCCCGCCTCTCCCAGGAACATCAGGAACACGAAGAAATCGTCGAAGCCATGCAGGCGCGTGATCCCCAGGCCCTGGTGTCCGCCCTCCGCCAGCACATCATGCGGGCTAAAATTGCGCTGCTCGATTCTGTAGAGGCCGACAACTCGTGAAAATAGCCAGCGTTGAAGCCTGGCCCTTCCACGAAGAGCGCGATACCGCCCAGGTCTCCGGAGGAGCCGGCTCCCCGGCCCAACTAACCGGAGCCGGCCCTTACCGCTGGGCCGAAAACTACCCCGTCCTCTATTCCACCCGTTTCGAAACCGCCCTGATCAAGGTTACCCTCGCTTCCGGGGAAGTCGGCTGGGGGGAAGCCCAGGCCCCCCTTGCCCCCGAAGTCGCCTGCGCCATCGTCACCCACATCCTCTCGCCCGTGCTCCAGGACGTGGACTTTGAGCCCACCCCCGCAGGCATCAGCCAGCTCTGGTGGACCATGTACTCCGCCATGCGCGTCCGCGGCCAGACAGGCGGTTTCATGCTCGACGCTATCGCGGGCATCGACCTCGCACTCTGGGACGTCGCCGGAAAACTCACCCGGCAAACCGTCGCTGCCATGCTTGGTGCCAACCGGACAATAGTCCCCGCGTATCTCAGCGGCCTTCCCCGTCGCGATCCCGAAGCCATTCGCCCCTGGGTCGACCGCGGCTTCACCACCGTAAAAGTTTTTCACGATTCCGGCGAGTCGACCCTGCTCCATAATCTCGACGCTGTCCGGAAACTTCTCCCCGCGTCCGGTTCTGTAGCCGTCGATGCCCTGTGGCGCTTCGCCCCGGACTCCGCCGAGGCCTTCTCCCACCATCTCGCCGCTCGCGGGGTCAAATGGCTGGAAGCCCCCCTCAACCCCGAAAGCGCCCGCGACCACGGCACCCTCGCCCGCCGCGCCGCCGTCCCCATCGCCCTCGGCGAAAGCTACCGCACCCTCTTCGAACTCGACCCCTTTTTCCATGAGCACGCCATGGCTATCGTCCAGCCCGACCTCGGCCGCACCGGCATTACCGAAGGTCTCCGCATCGCCCACGCTGCCGCCGCTCACGGACTCGCGGTTATCCCCCATGTCAGCATCGCCCTCGGCCCACAACTAGCCGCAGCCATCCACTTCGCCGCCGCCCTCGAAAACTGCCCGATGCTCGAGTTCAACCCCACCGTCCTCGACACGGCCAACCGCTTCCTCCGAGCTCCCTTGCAACTAGAGGGATCAAACTACACCGTCCCTCAGCTTCCGGGTCTCGGCATCGAAATGCTCCCCGGATCTGTAGTCATGCAGTGAGTATGAAAAGCTAGCGATTCGAGCGCGTGACGTTAACCCTGCCAAATAATCTGGTCCCGGAGAATGATCGTGTCAACCAAACTGCAGCCGGTTTGAAGCCGACGCCGTTCGCTATGAACAGGTACTCTGCGGTCAAAATACTGCGAATGTAACCGCTGGCCGGTCGGCCTCCCAAACTCGGTCGAGCAAACCACCAGGGCCCCCTGAAGCAACCCTCGCGATTTCAGATCTTCCAGCAGAGCCTCCACGCCTGATCGGTTATCTGCGCGTGGCCGTCGTGCCCTTTGCGGAGCCACAATCTTGTTCAATACCTCGCAGGCGTCGTCGCGGCGCAGCCACAGGACAGGGCTGCATCCGCCGGGGCGTGGCAGTTCCGCCCACCAGATTTCGTATTGTTTCACGGCTTTCCGGCCTCGGGACTCGGCCAGGCTTCCGCATTCGTCCAGGGTACGGCGTCTTCAGCGGAGTCCGGTTGTCGCAGGTAAGCGTCGTTGATGGCCGCGTATACGCGTTTTCGCACCGCTTCGCGGACGGCCTGCCGGATGAACTCGGCCCGCTGACGTTTGGCTGCCGGAGCAATTCTGTTTAGAGACTGCAGAAGAGGCTCATCGAGTTGAATCAATATGGATGGCATGCCAATTGAATAAGATCAAAAGAATCTATAGAAATTGTGTGGATTTCCAACGGGCATTCTGACGGGGGAGAAGGGGATCGAACGCACGACGTCAGCTCGAAGAGTTGCTGACAGCTGCGCTCCGAAGACAGGTGGATTCGTTGTCGAAAAATCTGTTTTTGAACGCAAGGTGCGCTGGAGGGGGTTACAGGGTGAAGGGTCGGTCCGGGATGTCGGGTTGTCGGCACGGTTTGTCTCCTCTCGATTTCGAATGGAGCATGGGGGGCGTGCAGGATCTGGCCGGACAGGTTGTAACTGGTTGATTTTGTAACGAGCCACTCTATTTCCCCCGGCCAAGGGCTTTTTTCGTCACGCTATTTCCGGTAATTGGTTGCCACGTGGGATCGGCTGGCGGCCTCCAGTGCGCGTTGTAGGGGAGCATCGCCCGCCCATGGGGGTAGAGGCCAATTTCTCTGGTGAAGCCCCTGAGCGGAGGCCTTGGGTATTCAAACGCGACGCCCGCCCGAAGGGCGGTCCGAATTGACGTCTCTGGGAACCGCACCATTGACGGGAAACAATCTGAGAACTAACGGGGCATCCGTTGTGACCCGTTACATGATTTGATGAAGAAGATTTTGTGCGCGAAGTTGTGACGGGACTTGGCGGGCGCTTCGCTTTGCCGTGGACAGGGACCCGGTGTTGCGGACGTGTCGGGCTTGTTGCTTAGTGACGCTCGCGCGCCCCTTGTGCCAGCCAGGCGGACGTTTCCGGGTTCTTCTTTGATCGCTGCGCGACGAAAGGGCCGAGGGGCTACGGGCGTTCCGCAGGTCAGGCGAACAGGTCTTTGAGGTTTTTTGCGTCAAAAATACGGGTGCGGAGGGTGGCGAGCTCGGCCTGATTCATGCTGCGGATTCGCTTCGCCTGGGCAGGGGAGAGCTTGCCAAAACGCTGCGTCAACAGGTCTACCGCGAAAAGGCGCGCACCTTCTTCCATGCCTTTTTCCAGGCCTTTTTCCATGCCCTCTTTCACGCCCTCACGGTGGATAGGGCCAAAGATGGTGTGTCGGTTGATATCAATGAGGATTGACATTTGCTCAAGCTCCTTCTTCATTATCATCTTAAGCTGGCGGAGGCCTGCCAGCAACATCAGTTCGCCGATGGCGGCGCTGCGCTGGTCAGGAGTCGCACTTCCGATGCGCTGGAGAATGCGACGAATTGTATCGCGACTGTCGGAAAGACGGGTGAGGACGGCGAGAATGGCATCCTCCAGATGTGGACTTCTGAGAAGGTCTTCGGTGGGAATATCGCGTATGTCAAGGATGCGGCAGGTATATAGCCAGTCGGGGCCGGTCAGCGTCGTCGGCATGCGCAGCGGCCTTTCCCCCACGTAGATGACGGTTTGCACCGGGATCATGCGGTAGCGGCGATGGATGGCGAGGGCATATTCGGCCATGCGGAGTGCCATTCGCGGATCGTTGCGACTCTGGAACTCGATGTGGATCAGTTGCCCATCGGCGGTTTTCCCGAGGAGGTCAACGTGCCGGGTACGGACTTCGGGGAGTTCGGTCGCGAGCCACTCGGTGATACGGTGGCCGGTGAGACGCGAGAGGAACCCATTTTGTAACTGGCGCTGCAGGAGGCTCTTGAGGGCGATATCGTACTGGTTCACGCAAACACCACACACACAGAGTGCATGCGAGAGGATTTTTTCTCAGGGG
>CAIYVZ010000114.1 GCA_903929755.1 uncultured Acidobacteriia bacterium | reverse complement strand
TCGGTGATACGGTGGCCGGTGAGACGCGAGAGGAACCCATTTTGTAACTGGCGCTGCAGGAGGCTCTTGAGGGCGATATCGTACTGGTTCACGCAAACACCACACACACAGAGTGCATGCGAGAGGATTTTTTCTCAGGGGGAATTGCAATGGCCACCAGGCGGAGGTTGCCGCAGGGGCCACCCGATTTCAAGGGTACAGAGGCGCTGACAAGACTCGAGTGCCTTCCCCCTCATTGGCAGAAGACCTACGCGGGCGATCAACAACGGAACGAAACTCCAGGCCAGGGTACCTCCGAGCCCAGTAGTAACGGGCTGTTCGTTAGCTCCGAACCACGAACACAAAAGACAATGTCGTCCGCATTCGGACCGCTTTGCCATCCCGCAGATAAGGGGAAAATACCCATTTTTGTAGAGCCGACCGAACCGAACCCTGCAGGATTTGGTTCCCCTTTATCTCTGCCACGCTCTCGACTTTTCCGTCGGTCCCGATTGTAACCGAAGCCACAACAGCACCTCCCATATGGAACTGCCGGGCGGTGGCAGGGTACTCCGGGTCTACCTTGTGCTTTATCAGGTTCCGAGCGGTAGATTCAGCGACAGCAACAATGTTCGGATTCGCGGCGGGAGGGGTTTGAGCCAGCGCGAGAACTGTAATGGTGGCCAGAAGAGTCAGGTGCCTCGCCAGAAAATGATGACCGATACTTCGTCGCATCTCGATTAATTCCCGTCCTTGTGAGTGGTCAGCGCAAAGCCTGGTGGATTACCATCCGTGTAAACTGCCCTGGTACTGGAGCGGCAGGTATTTACATGGATACAGCTATTATAGTATGGGATCCTGCCGTGGGCGGGGCATCGGCAGTAACGCCTTTTGATCCCCGGAGATAGCATGCATTGGAAGCCCCGTTCACTCAGTCTGAAACTGACCCTTGCCACGGTCGTGAATACCTGCGCGATCCTGATGGTGACAATTCTGGTCACCTACAGTGGTGCCCGGACGGCCGTGGAAGCCCAGACGAACGCTGATGCGCAGAAAGAAGCGCAGAACTACTCGCGAAATATAGATGCTTATTTGGACCGCGTGGCGGTTCTGCCGCGAGCCCTGGCTGCGCGCGAGCAGGCTGTTAAATCCGGAGCGTCGGAATACACGCTCCCGCTGCTCGTTCAGATGCTGGAAAGCTTGCCTCCTGATTCTGCTTACGGCACCTACGTGGCACTGGAAGGCAAAACCGCTAACGACCCCCAATCGATGACGTGGGTGGACCGCGCGAGCCTGCCGCACCCGCGGGTCCCCCCCCTTGCTTCCCGCGACCGACGTCTCGAATGGTACGCGGCGCCGCAGCGCACCGGCCAGTTGCAGATTTCAGAACCCTATTTTGACACCGGTGGCTCAAACGTCCAGATAGTGAGCGTCACGCAGCCAATTATGGACCCCACGGGAAAGTTTTTGGGGGTCGCTGGGGCTGACATTTCGCTCGATCTCATTCAGGCGATAGTCAGTTATATTCGATTCCATCAGGATCCGGCGGTAGAACTGAAGCCCGCGTTGCGTGAGTACGCGTTTCTGGTCTCGAAATCCGGGCGAATCATGGCACACCCGAATGACGCGCTGGTGATGGAGCAGGGTTTTGCTGGTGCCACTTTATCGTCGGTCCTCGGGGGCAAAGAGATTGCCGCACGACCTGAAGGCTCAACCCGGGTAGTTGAGAACGGGGTAGCGAGAGTCATCTACTGGTCCACTGCCCTCGGTACCGGATGGAAGCTGGCTCTGAGCATTCCGGAGTCCGAGATCACGAGCCTCGCCAACAATCTGGCGAAAAAAACCGCGTCCGTCGCGGGTTTGGCTATCATTCTCCTTATATTTGTAACGACGCTAATGGGGCGTCAGCTGGTTGGGCCTGTGCGACGGCTGACACTGGCTGCCGAAGGGGTTGGGCGGCGGCGCTATGAATCGGTGGCCGAACTCGACGTGGTCGCTCGCAGGTCCGACGAACTTGGCACGCTGGCACAAAGCTTCCGCAACATGGTGGAGGACGTTGCCAATCGTGAAAAAAGTCTACAGGATGCAGAAGAACGTCTGCGGCAAAGTGAGCGGCATTTCAGGTCGCTGATTGAAAACACTGCCGATGTCATCGCTATCCTCAGTCGTGAGGGTGAATTTCGCTACGCCAGTCCCTCCATTTCCCAGGTACTGGGAATTACTTCCGAGGTCGCCTTCGGGCACACTCTTGGAGATTTCATTCATCCGGAAGATCTGAGCAAACTTCGTGAGACGTTCGACGATGCGGTCGCCACATGGGGGGGGGCCCGGCAGGTTCAAGTCCGTGTAAACGACAAAGATGGCACCACCCGAATCGTCGAGATCGCATTCAATAACATGCTCGATAATGCCGCGGTGAATGGCATTGTAGTTAACATTCGCGACATTACCGAACGAAAACATGCCGAAAGTCTGGAGTTGGAGAAAGAAGCGGCGGAATCGGCGAATACCGCCAAGAGTAACTTCCTGGCCAATATGAGCCACGAGTTACGCACCCCGCTGAACGCCATTATCGGCTACAGCGAAATGCTCCAGGAACTCGCAGAGGAAGATGGTCACGATGATTACCTCGCCGACCTGAAGAAAATTCATTCCGCCGGCAAGCATCTGCTGGAACTGATTAACGATGTCCTCGATATTTCCAAGATTGAGGCGGGCAAAATGGATCTCTACCTGGAGGACTTCACGCCCGGTCAATTGCTGGAGGAAGTCCATGGTGTGATTGCACCTCTTGCACAGAAGAACTCGAACCAGATGGTGATCGACGCGCCAGGCGACCTGGGCAGCATTCATGCCGACATGACAAAAATGCGCCAAAGCTTGCTGAATCTGCTTTCGAATGCCTGCAAGTTTACCCACAACGGAACCATCACCCTTCGCGTCCGGCGGGAGGAGGACTGGATTTCGTTCGACGTCATCGACACCGGAATCGGGATGACCAGGGAACAGATGGGCAAGTTGTTCAGAGCCTTCCAACAGGCCGACGCTTCCACGACCCGGAAGTTCGGCGGCACCGGGTTAGGTCTGGCAATCAGCCGCCATTTTGCGCGGATGATGAATGGCGACATCACGGTCTCCAGTGAGCCGGGAACCGGTACCACTTTCAGGCTGCGGATTCCGGTGAACGTTGTGCCACGAGCGGCTGAGGCAGCTGTTACCACCGACGCTGCGGGAAGCAGAGATGCCGCCGTGGAACCCCTGCCAGCCACGGCTTCCGTAGTTCTGGTAATCGATGACGACCCGGTGGTCGCCGACCTCTTGCGGCGCAGCTTGTCGAAAGAGGGCTTTCGGATAGAGCATGCTTACAGCGGCGAAGAAGGGCTGAAGTTGACGCACCAACTTCGTCCTGATGCCATTATTCTGGACGTTATGATGCCGGACATGGACGGCTGGCAAGTTATGACCCGGCTCAAGTCGGATCCGGAACTCGCCGACATTCCAGTCATCATGTTGACCATGGTGGATGACAGAAAAACAGGATTCGCCCTCGGAGCCACGGAGTACCTGACCAAGCCGTTCGACCGTGAACGCCTGGCGGCTGTGCTGGGCCGCACGTCGCCGGAACGGACGCAACGGTTCGCCCTGGTGGTGGATGACAGTCCCGACAACCGAGCTCTCCTGCGGCGGACGCTGGAACCCGAAGGCTGGACGGTAACCGAAGCCGCCAACGGCGCTGAAGCCCTGCAACTCATTGAACAGCGGCGCCCCGACATGATTTTCCTTGACCTGTTGATGCCAGAGATGGATGGGTTTGAGTTTGTAGAGCGGCTTCGTACCAACGAACTCACGCAGTCGATTCCCGTCCTTGTTGTCACTGCGAAGGATATTACCCCGGAGGACCGGCAACGGCTCTCCGGGGGGGTGCAGAATATTTTGCAAAAAGCCACAGCCAGCCCCGCGGATCTGGTTGCACAGGCACGGGAACTGCTCACGGCGCGCATTCGCTCTGCCGTATCCGCCAGAGCACCCAAGTAACGGAGCAGACATGACCAAAATTCTGATTGTCGAAGATAACGAGATGAATCGCGATATGCTGTCGCGACGCCTGATACGCAATGGCTATGAGGTTGTCATGGCTTTTGACGGCGCTGAGGGAGTTGAAAAGGCAGGATCCGAGAACCCCGACATCATTTTGATGGACATGAGCTTGCCCATCATCGACGGCTGGGAAGCGACGCGGCGAGTAAAAGCCAACCCGGCCACCTCCCGAATTCCGGTTATTGCCCTCACCGCGCACGCCATGTCGGGCGACCGGGATAAAACCATCGCTGCCGGCTGCGACGATTACGATACCAAGCCCATCGAACTACCCCGGTTGCTGGGCAAGATCCAGGCGCAGCTGCAGAAAGCGAAGGAGTCTGATGGGAACAGCTGAGTCCGTTATGGACCCGGAGTCCGATCTTCTCTCCAAACTCAGGCACGACCTGAAAACACCGCTCAACCAGCTCATCGGGTATGGCGAGATGTTGCTCGAAGATGCGGAATCGGAGGGTAATGAGAAGGCGATTGGCATTCTGCGCGGCTTGCTCGAGGATGCCCGGGCCTGCCTGAACGTTCAATCGAAGGCCTTGCTCTGCCCTCCCGAAGAAGTCACCGGACAGGTTTGGGATCATTTAAACAAGGACCACACGGGCCGGGTGGCTCTGATGAATGTCCGGCTGGGAGAACTGCGTTCGGAGCTGAGTGGAAGCGAAGCCCTGGCTGACCTGGATCGCCTCAGCCAGGCCCTTACCAACCTCGACGAGCTGGCTCGAGAAGCGCCCGGGCTCTGGGAAACCCGTACTATCGCAAAGCCCGCCCCTGTTCTGGCAAAGCCCACCACTGTTCTCGCAAAGCCGGTCTTTTCCACTGCCGTTGAAGCGTCTTATCAGCCCGACCGGGAACTATCGGGCGTCACACTGGGCCACCTCCTCGTGGTGGACGATAACGAAATTAATCGCGATGTGCTTTCTCGCAGGCTGGTCCGCGAAGGGTATATCGTCTCGCTGGCGGTAAATGGTCGCGAGGCGATGGAAAAACTGGAGGGCGAGACCTTCGATCTGGTGTTGCTCGACATCATCATGCCGGAACTGGATGGCTTTGCCGTCCTGCAGCGACTCCGTTCAAATCCACGCTGGAAAGACACTCCAGTTATCATGATTTCCGCGCTGGATGAAATCGCCAACGTCGTTCGGTGTATTGAAATGGGGGCAGAAGACTATCTGCCCAAACCCTTCGACCCTGTTCTGCTCCGCGCCCGTATCGGGGCGTTACTGGACCGAAAAAGACTGCGCGACGAAGAACGACAGCGCGCCGTGCGCATGGAAGCCGCCTTCCGCGAGGCCGAATTACAGAAGCAGGCGGCCGAACGCACGCTGCGAAACATCCTGCCCGAAAAAGTTGCGGCTGAGCTTCTGGAGCATGGCTCCGTGGCACCCATGTATTTCGAAGATGTCACCATCGGCTTTACTGATTTCGTCGGATTTACGCTTTCCACTGAGCAATTAGCTGCCGAAGAGCTGGTGGGGCTGCTGCACGAGTACTTCACGGCGTTCGATCACATCATGGCCCGTTACGGCCTCGAGAAAATGAAGACGATCGGTGACAGTTACATGTTCGCGAGTGGTCTGCCGGAGCGGCAACCTTCGCATCCGGTTGATGCCGTTCTCGCCGCCCTCGAAATGGTGGAGGTCGTGAAGAATATGGCCCGCCCCAGCGCACTGGTCGATTGGAAGATACGAGTCGGCTTGCATACGGGCCCCGTGATCGCGGGCGTCGTCGGTATCCACAAGTTCGCGTTCGATATCTGGGGCGACTCCGTAAATTTTGCCTCGCGCATGGAGTCCTCGGGCGAGTCGAACAGAGTAAATCTTTCAGAACGAACCTACGCCCGCGTGAAGGACTTCATCCGCTGCACCCCGCGTGGCCGTGTGAAAACGAAGGACGGGCGTGAGGTCGACATGTTCTTCGCGGAAAATATACACGAAAAACTTATGGATGATCGCAATATCGTTCCGCCTCCGGCCTTCAGCCGACGGTACAAGATCTACTTTCAGAAGGAACCGAAGGCCTTCCCGGAGTTCCTGCTGAGATCCGACCCAGTCGTCGGTAGTTGAACGGAGAGGAGGCAATCCGGTCCCACCAGGTTGCTGATTACCGGTGAATGGGCAACGTCACTTTCGAGGGTTCATCGGATAGTGGCGGGGAAATGCTGGAGGATTCCGGCGGTGCGGAGATCGGCCAACAGCATGGGGCCTGAATTGCGGCGTCGAGGTGGGTGAGGGCGATGACAAGGGAGGGGAGGCCGCGGGCGCGAAGGAGGTCAGCGACCGGATTTTCCGTCGGCTTGGCCATGGTCGTGGGATAGTCGTTCGAAATGGCGGATACCGTCGTTGGGGATAAAGAAAGTCCGGAGGGTGCCATCGGCGTCGTAAGCGACGAAGTTGTTATTACGAGTATCGAACTTGGCTCCGCCGCCATCTTTGCGTTTTACTTCGAGAACGTTCTTGCCGGGGTGAGCGTCACGAAGCTGTTGGGCAGCCTTTAGATATTGTTCCTGGGTGATGTTGCCGAAGTCTTTGCCGTGCTTGAAAAAATGCTCTTCCAGCGCGTGCTGCGTGCGGAAGCCGCGTCCCCCCGCGATGGCGAGGAGCGCGGAGACCAGCGCGCAGACGATAACGGCAAGGAATCTATTGTTTGGCAATGATTTTATCTTTGATTTTGGCGTAGACACCGGCTGGAAGAATGCCCCGGCTGGTTAGCTGGGCCTTGTTGGCGTATGGGCGACCCTTAATGATGGCTGCGGAATAGGCGTCGCCAATTCCGGGAATCGCCTTCAATGCAGCGGCACTGGCGCTGTTGATGTCGATGAGGGCCGCAGCCTTATCAGCAGCCTTACCGGTAACGGCCTTCGCGGCCTTATCAGCCGCCTTGACCGGAGCCTTAACGGGAACCTGTGCGCTGACAGTTCCGGTAAGAAATACGAGCGTGGCCGCGAGAATGAAAAGTCGGAGGAGTCGCATAGCGTCTTAAAGATCATATCCCTTAACGAGTGTCGCGGCGCGCGGGGGCCCCGGCAAGGGGGTGTGCGCGAGATATGAAGTGGAACCGGCGGCGGTTGGTTACCTCCGCTTTCTGTTGCAAACACAACAGGCAAGCCGATTGACAATCGGCCGCAGCTTACCAACCTGCCCCACAAGCGCGCGGCGCTCTGCGGAGTCCCGCTACGCTTAGATTCCAGCCGCAAGGCAGGTGCAGCGTGGGGGTGAACACACCCTCCATTTTCATTTGCGATACTGGTGGGGTATGTTCACCAAGAGCTTGATCCGGAAATTGGCCTTCCCTGCGGTGTTTGCGGCCCTCGTCTCGCTGCCCGGCGTTGTCATGGCGGCGGACCGCACGAATGACATCAAGGTGATTGAAGAAATCGTCGCTAAAGTGAACGGCCAGATCATCACGCGCGGCGAACTGACTTCGACGCGGGCGCTGATCGAGGCTGAGGCCAAGAAACAGGGCATGACGGGAACGGCGCTGGAGGAAGGCGTAAACAAAGTGTTCGCCGACGCGCTCCGCGATCAGATCGACCAGCTTCTTCTGGTGCAGAAGGGTAAAGACATGAATATCAATGTCGATGCCGATGTGAACCGGTGGGTGGCGGATATGCAGCGCACGAGCGGGATGGCGGAGACGGATAAGTTCCACGCCTGGGTGCGGGAGCAATCGGGCGAAGCGATTGAAGATTTGAAGCTGAAGTACAAGAACAGCCTGTTGACGCGGCGCGTGGTGGGAGAAGAAGTTTACCGCAACGTCACGATCCCCAAGCCGGAACTGCAGAAGTATTATGAGGACCACAAGGCCGAGTTTGTGCGCCAGGAGACGGTGACGGTTCGGGAAATTATGATTTCCACCGGTGACAACTCCCCGGCCAAGGTAACGGCTGCAGAGAAGAAGGCGAAAGAGATTGCGGACCGGGCGAAAAAGAACGAAAAGTTCGCCGATCTGGCGCGGCAGTATTCGGATGCGGAAACGGCCAAAGAAGACGGCATGCTGGGGACCTTTACGAAGGGCCAGTTGAATGAAGCGATTGAGAAGATCGTGTTTCCGCAGAAAAAAGGCTACGTGACGGAGCCGATCCGGGTGGCGGCGGGCTTTGAAATTCTGCGAGTGGAAGACCGCACGGTGGAAGGTCAGGCTGCGTTTGAAGAAGTGCAGACCGAGATCAGCAACCGGTTGGCCGAGCCCAGGGTGCAGCCGAAGTTGCGCGAACTGCTGACGGGCCTGCGGCAGACGGCATTCCTGCAGATTAAGCCCGGCTATGTGGACAGCGGCGCGGCTCCGGGGAAAGATACGACATGGAAGGATCCGGCGCAGTTGAAGCCGCAGACCACCACGAAGGAAGCGGTGGCGAATCAGCGCCGGTTCAAGAAGTTCCTGAAAGTTGTACCCTACGGGCGGACGGGCGTGAAGGACTATAGCGATGTGGCACCGCCTACTGTGACCCCGGTTCAGCAGAACCCCGTGCAGAACGCTGATTCTTCGCCAACGTCCAAATGAAATCCCCGCTGGTGAGGGACCTGAAGCCCAACGAAACAACCACTGCTATTTTTCTGGTGCAATCGAAAGAGATCCGCCAGAAAAAAACAGGGGAGCCCTACCTTTCGCTCGTATTGTCTGACCGGAGCGGGGATATGGAAGCCAAGATGTGGGATGGCGTGGCGGAAGTGATGTCGACGTTCGACCGGGACGATTTCGTAAAAGTCCGCGGGATTGCGTCGCTCTATAACAACCGCATGCAGTTCACGGTGCATAAAATCCGGCCCGTGGAAAACGGTGAGGCTGACCCGTCGGATTTTTTCCCGGCTTCCCTTCGGGATCCCGAGGAGATGTGGGCGGAGCTGCGGGCGATTGTGTCGGGGCTGACAAACCGGGATATCCGGCAGTTGCTGGACCTGGTGCTGGATGACCCGGAGATTGCGCCGAAGTTCAAGTTTGCACCGGCCGCGAAGACGATTCACCACGCGTTTCGCAGCGGCCTGCTGGAGCATGTATTGTCGCTGGCGGGGCTGGCGAAGGCAGTGGCGGGGCACTATAAGACGCTGGATCTGAATCTGCTGCTTGCCGGGGTAGTGCTGCATGACATCGGCAAGATTTATGAGCTAAGCTTTGACCGCGCTTTCAGTTATACGGTTGAGGGGCAGTTGCTGGGGCACATCTCGATTGCGATCCGCATGCTGGCGGACAAATTCCGGGAGTTGCCGAATTTCCCGCCGGAGCTGCGGAACCTGATTGAGCACCTGGTGCTGAGCCACCACGGGAAGTACGAGTTCGGGTCGCCACGGCTGCCGGTGTTTGCCGAAGCGCTGGTACTGCATTATCTGGACGACCTGGATTCGAAGGTGGAGTGCACGCGGGTCCTGGTAGAGAAGGAACCCCTGGCGGAGGGTCTGTTTACGGCGTATAGTTCGTCTATGGAGCGTTCGCTGTTGCGGAAGACGCGTTACTGGAATCCGGACGAGGCCGCAGCGGGTCCGGCAGACGTTCCGGTTCCCGCACCTGTTGGGGCTGCAAAACCAGAGACGGCGCAGCCAGCTGTTCACAAATCGGCGCGGAACGATTCGCCCTTCGGTTCCAAACTGCAACTGGCATTAGGCAAAGACTAAGATGGCGCGCGAAAAAGAGCTGCCTCCGCCGCTGGAAATGGCTTGCCTGAACGCGCTTTGGCAGCTGGGCGAGGGCAATGTGGAAGAGGTCCGGGGCAAGGTAACGGCGGAGAAAACGCTGGCCTACACCACGGTCCTGACGCTGCTGGAGCGGCTTTCCAAACGAGGTGCGGTGTCGCGGCGTAAGGAAGGCCGGGGATTCCGCTATCGTGCCACGGCGGATCGGGAAAAGCTGCGGCGAATCGCGGTGTTTCAGTTACTGGAGAATCATTTTGGCGGCAACAGTGCCGCATTGCAGGCATTTTTGACCGTCGCACCCGCAGAGGCCTCGGCTTCGGACGCGGCTTCGGTAAACACCCCCCTGTTGCCGTGAAGATCCTGGTACGCGCCACGAACTGGATTGGCGACGCAGTAATGTCTTTAGGTGCGGTCCGGGCTCTGCGGGGGAGATATCCGCAAGCTGAGATTGCCGTGCTGGCGCGTGGCTGGGTTTCCGACCTCTACCTGGGGGAGGCAGCGATTGACCGCATTATTCCCCTGAGGGGCAGGGCCGGGGCGAAAGATCTTGCGGCGAAGTGGCGGCAGGCAGCTGAGCTTCGGCGGGAGAAGTTTGATCTGGCGGTGCTGCTGCCGAATTCGTTTGAGAGTGCGGCACTGGTGTTTGCGAGTGGAATCACCCGGCGCGTGGGGTATGCGCGGGACGGGCGGAGTTTGCTGCTGACGGACGCGATTGCGGTGCCCGAGCCAGGCGAGATTCCCCGACATGAACGGTATTACTATCCGGAACTGTTGCGGCGGGCCGGGATCCTGGAGGCGTTGCCTGAGATTGAAGAGATCCACTTCGAGGGTATTGAGGCGTCGAGGGAACGCGGTCGGGAATTGCTGCAGGCGAAGGGGTTTGGCGAAGCGGTGATCGGGGTCAGCCCGGGGGCGGCTTTCGGGGGCGCGAAACAGTGGCTGCCGGAGCATTTTGCCGCCGCTTCCAGAGCGGTAGCGGAACGCCTGGGCGCGCAGGTTTTGATTTTCGGGTCAGAGGGTGAGTGGGCGATGTGCGAGGAGGTTGCGGCCTTATCCGGTGGGCGCAATCTGGCTGGCGCGACAACCTTGCGCGAGTTTATTGATTTGACGTCGGCGTGCCGCTTTTTCCTGACGAATGACTCCGGGGCGATGCATATTGCGGCAGCGCTGCGGGTGCCGTCCATTACGGTATTTGGCCCCACCGATGAGACGGCTACGGGGCCTTGCAGTTTGACCGCGCACCTGTTGCGGGAGCCGGTGGAGTGCGCGCCCTGCAAGAAGCGGGAGTGCCCGATTGACCATCGCTGCATGACGCGAGTGACGGCGGAACGGGTGACAGCGGAAGCGTTTCGCATCCTGAGCGCCTGATTGACGCCAGCCATGGATTTTTGTGGGTGTTAGACTACGGGGTTGAAAGAAATACTCATTGTCCGGCTGGGCGCGATGGGGGATATTATCCACTCGCTGCCCGGAGCCGCCTCACTGAAGCACAGTTTCCCGGCGGCACGTGTCACCTGGGTAATTGATCCGAAGTGGGTCCCGCTGCTGGAAGGCAATGGGTTCGTGGATCGGTTCGTGTTCTTTCACCGGCATGACTACCGGTCGTGGTGGCGCACGAGGGCCGAATTACAGAGCACGCATTACGACCTGGCCGTAGATTTTCAGGGTTTGATAAAGTCCGCTCTCATTGCGCATTTCGCCAAGCCGGAGCGGCTGGCCGGGTTTGGTTCCGGAGTGATACGGGAGCGCGCGGCGGGGCTGTTCTATTCAACGCGGGTACATACTGCGGCGACCCATGTGGTGGACCAGGCGCTGGATCTGGCGGCAGGGGCGGGGGCGAGGCAAGTGGTTCGAGGCTTTCCGCTGGCGCAGGGCGCGCCGGAAGGCGAACTGCCGGCAGGGCCGTTTGTGCTGGCAAGTCCGCTGGCTGGCTGGCAATCGAAACAGTGGCCGCTGGAGTATTGGGGAAAATTGGCAGAGCTGGTGAGGAAGAGTCTTGGAATGCCTTTGGTTTTGAATGGTGCGCCGGGTGCGGTGCCCCCGGTGGCGGGCACGTTGGCTCATGAAAGTGGGATAGCGGGGTTGATTGACGCTACGCGGCGAGCCGCGCTGGTGGTTGGAGTAGACAGCGGCCCGCTGCATTTGGCGGCAGCGCTGGGAAAGGCGGGGGCTGCGATATTTGGGCCCACCGATCCGGCGCGAAACGGGCCTTATGGCGGAGATTTTGAGGTTTTTCGGATGGCGGGAGTGGCAACGACGCATCGCAGAGGTACGGTGATTGACGCGTCCATGCGGGCAATCACGCCGGAGCAGGTATTGCGGGCGCTGGAAACGCGGATCGGGTGTCACGCCTGATGCCCGCTCGCAAGCATTGGTTTCCCAAGCCGTACGCGGATCTGGTGTCACGCCTGCGGGTTCCGGCGGGGTTTGTGATGGTGGCTGCATTTGGATATTTTTCGGTGCCAACGCGGGAGTCGTTGCTGCTGGGTATACCGATTTCGCTGGGAGGGCTGGCGCTGCGTGCATGGGCGGCGGGGCATTTGCGGAAAAACCAGAAACTGGCGACTTCCGGACCGTATGCCTTCACGCGGAATCCGTTGTATCTGGGGACGCTGATTACGGCTCTTGGGCTGGCGGCGGCCGGGGACTGTGCGGGTTTGGGGTTGCTCTTCGCCAGCTTGTTCCTGCTGGTTTATCTGCCGGCGATTGAGCTGGAAGAGCAGCATTTGACGGCGATCCTGCCGGATTACGCGGCGTACGCGGAGCGGGTGCCGCTACTGGTGCCTACACTTCCGGTGAATGGGCTGGGGCCCGACTCGTTTTCGTTCGCGCAGTACCGCAAGAACCGGGAGTATGAGGCGCTGGGCGGCTGGCTGCTGAGCGCCGGGTGGTTGGTGACTCGCACTTTCGGGCACTGGTAGGCGAGCGCTGCGGAGCGGCCAGTATTTCCTGATTGAATTGAGGCGCACCGCCTCAATTACAACAGAGGACCCGGGGCCCTTTCTTCGTTCTGAACCAGAATCGACTGAACAAGGGCAACCGCCGGCGCCGCTTATCGGCGACAATGGAGGAATGCCTTACTCAGAAATGCTCATCGCTCCCATGCGCCAGGATTTGGCCCGTTACGGCGTGGAAGAAACGCGTACCCCTCAGGATGTGGACCGCGTTCTGGCTGAACCCGGCACGGTGCTGATGATTACCAATTCGGTTTGCGGCTGCGCGGCAGGAAAAGCCCGGCCCGGCATTGGGATGGCGTTGCAGAACGCAATTCGGCCCGACAAGACGGCAACAGTTTTTGCGGGCGCGGATGAAGCGGCTGTGGCGCACCTGCGGTCGATCCTGAAGGACGTTCCGCCGAGTTCGCCTTCCATGGCGCTGTTCAAGGATGGCAAGCCGGTATTTATCGTGCATCGCCGTGATGTGGAAATGCGCGATCCTTTCCAGATTGCCAGCATGTTAGCGGATGCGTTCAAGCAGCACTGTGCGCCCGAAACGCCGAACGCATAATATTATGCCTTTGCCTCCGGATGCCTGCAGTAATCTGGATGAGATCCGCGCCGGGATGGACGCCATTGATCGTGAGATTGTGGCGCTCATCGCGCGGCGGGTGGAGTATGTCCGGAATGCGGCGAAGTTCAAGACGAGTTCCGCAAATGTGGCGGCTCCGGACCGGGTGGCGGCGGTTTTAAAAACCCGCCGCGAGTGGGCCGAAGCCGCTGGTTTGAGTGGCGATGTGGTGGAAGGTTTATACCGCGAACTGGTCGCTTACAGCGTTGGCGAAGAGCACAAACGCTGGCTGGAAATCAACGACAACGCGCGGCATTAAAGTACATAGGGTGCTGACGGCGGGATGGGCAGCGTGCTGCCGCCAGCATCGACATTGAGAATTATTCCGGTCACCTGGGGCGATTCATCCGACAGCAGGTAGACGGAAGCATAGGCGGAGTCTTTTGGGGTTTGGTGGCGTCCCAGCGCGAGGGTTTCGCCGGCTTTCAGGAGGGCTTCCAGTGAAATGCCATTGCCCCCGTGGAGCGCGATCTCGCCTTCCGTGAGGACCCACCCAGGGATGAGATAGTTGACCCGGATGCGGTCCGGAGCCAGCGCCCCGGCAAGAGTACGAGTAAGGGTTAAGAGGCCACCCTTTGCGGCGGAATACGCCACCAAATTGGGCAGGCCCTGCAAGCCGTTGATGGAGCCCATGTTCAGGATGCTGCCCCCCCCGGCGGCGCGCAGGTGCGGGACGGCGTATTTACAGCAGTAGAAGGGTCCGCGAAGATTCACCTGCTGGATGGCTTCCCAGAGGTCTGTAGTGGTATTTTCGAGCGTGGCGCGCGGGTACCAGCCTGCGTTGTTGAGCAGACCGTCGAGCCGACCGAAGCGCCGGGCAGTTTCGTCCATCAGGTGAGCGCAGTCGGACTCGCTGGTGACGTCGGCCTGGATAAAAGTGGCCTTATCTCCCGCCGCGACTATCTGCGCGGTGGCGGCCTGGCCTTCGGGGGCCCGCAGATCGGAGAGGACGATTTCCGCGCCCTCTTCGGCCAGCATTCGGGCACACTCGAAGCCAATACCCTGCGCAGCCCCGGTTACAACGATTACTTTTCCTTCAACCCTGCCTTTTCGCATGTCTCGCCTTAAGCCTTAATCTCGAAAATCGCTTCTACTTCCACGGCGACTCCGGTGGGGAGAGAAACGAAGCCGAGAGCGGAACGAGCGTGGTAGCCGTCGCCGGTCTTGCCGAAGATCTCGTGGATCAGATCGGAGGCCCCGTTGATAACGAGGTGGTGCTCAATGAATTCCGGCGTGGAATTCACGCAGCCGAAAAGCTTCAGGGCACGAAGGCCGTCGAGGGTGCCGTGCGTGTTCCATACGGAGTTCAGGATCTTCGCTACACAGTCACGAGCGGCGGCGTAGCCCTCTTCAGTTGTCAGGTCAGCGCCAAGCTTACCCTTCATCGTGCTTACGTGTCCGGAAGTCATGAGCTGGTTGCCCGACTTCACACAGAGGTTCAGGTAGGTGACGGACTGCTTCTCAAACTTGATGCCGAGCTGTTCGGCGATTTGTTGCGGTGTCATAGAAGGTTGTCTCTAAATTCTAATCGGCTGCCTCAATTGCGACAAGATGCATGCGATAGGATGCGAAAGATGCGACACCGTTATTTTCTCTTGTTGGCCGCCACCGTCGGCACGCTTTCCGCAGCCGCTCCGGCAATGAAATGTGATGCGCTGCTGGCGAAGTCGTTCGGCGACGACGTGAAACTGCGTTCCGCTGTGCAGGTGGCGGCGAAAGGAAATCTGCCGGAACACTGCGAGGTGCGTGGCGTGATTTTCCCGGAAGCGCAGTTCGCGCTGAAGCTCCCCGCGGTTTGGAATAGCCGTTTCCAGATGGTGGGCAACGGCGGGACGGCGGGCACGATCTCGGTTGGAGCGGTGGACAACGCGGTTCGCCAGGGTTTTGCGGCTTCATCCACCGACACGGGCCACGACGCGGCGAAAGAGCCGCTGGCCACGTTCGCCTGGGAGACCCCGCAGAACCCCAACGCCCGGCGGAAGCTGCTGGACTTCGCGTGGATGTCTGTGCATGAAACCGCAGTGCTTTCGAAGCAGATTATTCAGGCGTACTATGGCGTCGCGCCACGTTATTCGTATTGGGTTGGCTGCTCCACCGGGGGCAGGCAGGGTCTGCAGGAAGCCCAGCGGTATCCGGAAGATTTCGATGGTCTGGTGATTGGGGCTCCCAGCCTGGTGACGACTTACAACTCTATGCGACGCCTGTGGATCGGCCAGACGCAGACGGGGGATGGTGCAATCCCCGAAGCCAAGCTGCCATTGCTGACTAAAGCTATTTATGAGAAATGCGACGCGCTGGATGGGCTGAAGGACGGGCTGATCGATGATCCGCGCAAGTGTAGCTTCAACCCCAACAAGGACCTGAAGAAATGCGCCGGGGGGGATGGCGCCGACTGCTTCACCACGGCGCAGCTGGGGGCGCTGACGAAGATCTATGGCGGAGTCAGGAATTCCAAGGGCCAGTTGCTCTATCCTGGAGACCCGGTAGGAGCTGAGCCGGTTTGGCCCGACAACCTGATCGCGCCTGATAAGACAGTGCTGCCCCGCGCCGAGAGCCAGCTCAAGTTCGCCTACATGGACCCGGCACCGGGTCCGGACTGGAAATTCACACAGTTCAACTTCGACACGGACCCGGCAAAGATTGCACGCGCTGCCGCGCAGCTGAACGCAGTCAACACGGACCTGACGCCGTTGAAGACGCGGGGTTCAAAGATTGTGCAGTACTCCGGCTGGGCCGACCAGCAGGTGAATCCCCTTCCCGGAATCGAATACTACGAGACCGTGAGCAAGCGTTTTGGGGACGAAGCGACAAGGGATTTCTATCGGGTCTTCATGATCCCGGGAATGTACCACTGCAATGGCGGCCCGGGCTGCAATACCGCCGACTGGTTGGCGGCAGCGATGGAATGGGTGGAAAAAGGAAAAGCCCCGACAGTGATCACGGGGGCCCATGTGGAAGGGGGTAAGACGACGAGAACCCGCCCCTTGTGCCCTTATCCGCAGGTAGCGCGATACAAGGGGACGGGCAGTATTGACGAGGCGCTGAACTTCTCGTGCGTGGCGCCAAAATAGCCGAGTAGTGAGCGGATTGCGGATGATCTTCGAGGGGTGGACACCCTGACCCGCTATAATCGGCACGCCATGCCTGATGCCGCGTTGCAGGGCTCATTCCGCATCCTGTTCCTCTACGACGTCTGCGAGGAGATCCACCTCGACAGGCTGCGCGACCTCGTCGGCGTGGATGTAAAACGGTTGCCTCCGGGGCGCCCCGCCTCGCCTGAGTACATCCGGTTTGAACGCCCCCCGCTGATCCACCCCCTCGGCCAGGTCACCGTGGGCGACTCGACGCTTCCCGGCGGTGGGATCTTTTCCGGCGAAGTAAATTACTACGAGTACGGCGCTGTCAGCGTGAAACTGGAAGTCCCGTTCTCGCTCACCTGGCCGGAACTGGTATCGCTTTCCAGCCGCTGGATTGCCTCGCAAACCCTGGAAGCTGCGGCCCTGCAACTGGCGCGTAAGGCGGTGGAGAAAGCCAAAGCGGCTCTGGTAAAACCCAATGCGGAATGGCTGACCGAGGATTACTACATCATCCATTTGCTGAACGAACCAGCGCCCGACGGGACGTACCGGTTTCGGGGAGCAGAACTCATCGCCCAACACGGCGGTGAGATCGCCCAAATTGTCCGCGGGGAGTCCGCAGAGCTTTCGGCGGAAGAACAGCGCGAAATTCTGGCTAACCCGATGTCGTACTATCCGCATGACCTGATGGTGGCTGGCTGGAATGCAGCTTTTCTCTGCGACACGGCGGCCGGAGCGATCCCCAGCGTCCAGCTTTTGGAATACGCGAACACGCAACTTCTGGAATTCCGTTACTACGATGCCGCTTTGAGCCGCGTCCTGGAGCGCGTACACGGGACATTGGGCCGGAGAGGTTTGTTCCGGCGCTGGCGACTGGCAAGGGAGGCGCAAGGCCTGAACCAGATCCGCCTGGACGTCCGCGAACTGACCGAGAAAATGGACACGTCGATAAAATTCCTGAGCGACATGTTCTCCACCCGGCAGTACCGCATGGCGGCCGCGAGAATCGGCGTGGAAGACTATCGCCGGCTGGTGGAGAGCAAGCTCCACACGGCTGGCGATTTGTATACGTTCCTGATGGACCAGTTCAACGCGAGCCGAGGCTTCGTGCTGGAGTTGATCGTGGTGATCATCCTGGTGATTGAACTGGGGTTCTTCTTTGCAGGCAAGACTTAGAGTCCGGAGTGCGACAGGCGGCGGCGGACGACAAAGAAGCCGATCCAGGTGGCCACTGCGGCCAGACTTACCAGGGCAATCGTTCGCGCGGAAGAGTCACCCATGAACGTCCACGTGAAGTGGGCCGAGATTGAAGAAGGCGCCATCTCCACCAGCCTGGTCCACCTGGCGAATATTTCGTACCGACGGGGCCGCTCCGTCAACTTCGACGCGAAGACGTACACGTGCCCGGGCGATAAGGAAGCTACCGCCATGTTCACCCGGCAGTACCGCAGGCCGTTCGTGGTGCCCCAGACGGTTTAAGCCGCGGCCCAGGGCTGCAATGGGATCATCAAGGAAGTGCCGTCGATACCCGCGATCACCTCGACTTTCTTCCTGGACGCCCTCTCGATCATTCTGATCGACGTCCTGCTGGGCGGCGATAACGCCGTCGTCATCGCGCTCGCAGTCAAATCCCTGCCGGACAAGCAGCGGAAGCTGGGTATTTTGTTCGGGACCGGGGCGGCGGTGGTCCTCCGCATTGTTCTGACGTTTTTCGCCTCACAGCTATTGCAGGTCCAGTTCCTCAGGCTGGGGGGCGGTCTGGTCATCCTCTGGATCGCAGTGAAACTGCTGACTGAAGCCGAAGAAGCGGTCGGCGCCGAGCATCATGTCCAGTCCCTGAAGCACGCCATCTGGCTGATCCTGGTCGCTGACATTACGATGTCGGTGGATAATATTCTGGCGGTAGCGGGAGCCTCAAAGGGAAACCTGGGACTTTTGATCTTCGGCCTGATCCTCAGCATTTCGTTTGTCGCCTTCACCAGCAGTCTGCTGGCGAAACTGATGGACAAGTATCCGGTCATCATCTGGATTGGCTCCCTGATTCTGGGACGGGTGGGCGGCGACA
The DNA here is from genome assembly GCA_903929755.1 of uncultured Acidobacteriia bacterium. Taxonomy (GTDB): domain Bacteria; phylum Acidobacteriota; class Terriglobia; order Bryobacterales; family Bryobacteraceae; genus BOG-234. The sequence continues at coordinate 50,681 of CAIYVZ010000114.1, read as the reverse complement.
TGATCGCGGGCGACCCCTGGTTTCAGGCCACCTTCCACCCCTCCGCCGCGCTGCACTACGGTTTCGAAGCTGGCTGCGCCCTGGGCGTTGTCGGGCTTGGCTGGCTGCTGGAACGAAAAAAAGGTGGCGACCCGAAAAAAACCCGGAAGAATCTCAGCGATTCCGGCGTCTAAAGAATGCTGAGGCAATTTGCTGCTCGAAGACACACAGTCTGGCCTGATTGACGCTTGCCGCCGGGGCGAGACGGAAGCGCAGCGAGCGCTCTTCGACCTTTATAAGGACCGCGTCTACACCATCGCCCTGCGCTATTCGGGTGATCCCGCAACTGCCGACGATGTGACGCAGGACAGTTTCGTGAAACTTTTCGCCGCCATCGGCGGGTTCCGGGGCAATTCGGGCTTCGATTCCTGGCTGTACCGTGTGGTGGTAAATACCTGTTTTGACCACAAAAGGAAGGTCCGGCGACTGCTTCCCCTGGTGGATAGTCTGGTCGAATTCCTCAGAAGTCCCGCGCGCTGCCCGCTGGAAGACCTGCTCCGAACCGAACAAAGCAGCCTGGTGCGGGATGCGATCGCGAAACTGGAGCCCGAATTCCGCATGGTGGTGGTCCTGCGCTACTCGCTGGATCTTCCCTATGAGGAGATCGCGGCAATTCTGGCCTGCCCGCCGGGAACCGTGGCGTCCAGACTCAGCCGCGCCCACAGCATTTTAGAGAAACGCCTGAAGAAAAGAATTGGAGCGAGGCTCTCATGATGGCCGAAGACAGTTGGCTGGAAGTAAACTTGCGGGAACAACTGCGTCCGGTATCGGCACCAGCGGGGCTTTGGAGCAAAATCCAGGCACCGGGGGCAGGGCGCCGCGCTGAATCGGACCCGACCCGGCTATTGTGGCCGGCAATCGCGCTCCTTATGCTGCTGGCGTCGGCCGATCTGCTTTGGGAGTTCAGCAAGGCCCGGGGTGGTTTGCGCCAAATCGCGCAACCGGACGCGGCAGAACTTGCGGCACTTGCAGCTTCTCCGGAAGCCTGCGAGTTGAACTCGAATGACCCCGTCCACATCCGCCAATGGATTAAGTCCCACAGTGGCATAGAGTTAGAGCTTCCGGCTCACTCCCCCTCCGCGCGAGTGACTGGAGCCAGAATCGCCAATATCCGTGGCACGTTGGTTGCTTCAGTGAGATATGAAGCTGGTGACAACTCCGAACGGGGAGGCACAATGCTGGTCTGGAAAAGCGGGAAACCCTTTACAGGCAGGCATGAGGCAACGCGGGCAGGGTCCGAAATGGTTTCATGGTCGCAGGGTGAAAATATTTTCGCAGCGGTTCCGGCAGAAGGCTCGTCGGCCCGTGAGGCATGCTTGTTGTGCCATTCCGAGGGCAGCCATTGGCTTTAGCGCTGGCTTCAGGTCGGAATTTAACGGCGGTATACTAAAGAATTAGATGTGCGCGGTGTAAGCTGCGCTGGTCGCTCACAAGGAAAGAAGGGTCTATGCACAAGTACGCAAAGTTCGGAATCCTGATCACGCTCATCGTCGGTTCGCTGGTATGGGTCGCAACCGCTTCCATTCAGAGCTCGAAGACCTATTACGTCACGATCACCGAATTAAACAAGATGGGCCACCAGGCTTCGTCGAAGCGGGTCCGTGTGGGCGGCGATATCCAGCAAAACTCGATTGTCCGCACCGCCGGTGTTGTGAAGTTCAATCTGGTCCAGGAAACGAAGGTTCTGTCGGTGGTGTACGAAGGCCGCGATCCTCTGCCCGATACCTTTAAAGACGGCGCGCAGGCGTTGGCTGGCGGACGTCTCGACGATTCCGGCGTGTTCCACGCTCAGGAAGTTCAGGCGAAATGCGCTTCGAAGTATGCACCGAAACCGGGCCAGGCTCCGGAGGGTTTGCAGAAGAAGCTGGTGCCGGAAGCCCAGAGTTCGTCGTACCGTTCCAGCTTGTAAGCTGCTCATGTGTAAGCTGTTAAGTAACTTTTGTAAAGCTGAGGGTCCAAAAAAATCATGGAAAACGTAGGCGCACTTGCGCTTCTGCTGGCGTTCTGCATCTCGTTGTACGCGATCGTTTCAAGCGTTGTGGGGCGGCTGAAAGGGAAGCCGTTCCTCACTTTGAGCGGAGAACGTGCAGTCCTCGCCGTCTGGGCTCTGGTTTCTACCGCAGCCGGCATACTTGTTTACGCGCTGCTGACAGGCGATTACCGGATGGCCTACGTGGCCAGCCACACCAATCGCGAGATGCCCGGCTTCTACAAGTTCGCCGCATGGTGGGGCGGGCAGGAAGGCTCACTGCTCTTCTGGAGCTGGCTGCTTTCCAGTTATGCCGCCGTTGCCGTCCTCACGTCGCGGAAAACTCACCGGAATCTGCTGCCCTGGGTGGTGGCGATCCTCTCCACAATCCAGCTGTTCTTCCTGATTTTGAACACGTTTATTGCCAGCCCCTTCCAGGTTCTGGCGGTGGACCGCGTGGTCACCTCGGTGGCCGATGGCATGGGCCTCAATCCGCTGCTGCAGTACTGGGCGATGGTGATTCACCCCCCATTCCTCTACCTCGGGTATGTCGGCTTTGCAGTTCCCTTCGCCTTCGCGATGGCCTCGCTCATCGAAAAAGCTCCGGGCGAGAGCTGGATCCACACCACGCGTCGCTGGTCTATCGTGACCTGGCTGTTCCAGGGTATGGGCATTGGTCTGGGCTCGGCATGGGCCTATCACGTGCTGGGCTGGGGCGGTTACTGGATGTGGGATCCGGTGGAAAACGCCTCCCTGCTGCCGTGGCTCGCCGCGACTGCCTTCCTCCACTCCGTCATGATGCAGGAAAAGAAGGGCATGATGAAGGTGTGGAACATGGTGCTGATCTCCTCCACGTTCTTCCTCTGCATCTTCGGTACATTCCTGACGCGTTCCGGTATTGTCAGCTCCGTTCACGCCTTCGCGGAATCGCCGATCGGCAAGTACTTCGTCGCTTTCCTCGCGCTGAGCATTGCGTCCACCGTTTGGCTGATTCTGGATCGCCTGAACTACCTCCGCAGCGAATCCGACCTCGAAAGCGTTGTTTCCCGCGAATCCAGCTTCCTGTTTAACAACCTGATCCTGCTGGCCAGCTGTTTCGCTGTGCTCTGGGGCACGCTGTTCCCCGTAATCACCGAAAAGCTCTCCAACGAAAAGATCAGCCTGGACGCGGTTTGGTTTAACCGCCTGATGGTGCCGATCGGCCTGGCGCTGCTGTTCCTGACGGGCGTTGGACCGCTGTTCGCCTGGCGCCGCACCTCCATCGACAGCCTGCGCAAGAACTTCCAGTGGCCCGGTATCGGGACGCTCGTGACCGCCGCGACGCTGTTCGCCTTTGGCATGCGGTACCCCTACTCAATCATTTCTTTGAGCCTCTGCTTCTTCGTTACCGCCACCATCGTGCTCGAATTCTTCCGCGGCGCCAACGCGATCAGTGAGAAGACGAAATCGGGCTTCATTCCGGCCGTTATCGAACTCACGCACCGCAACACGCGACGCTACGGCGGCTATCTGGTCCACATGGGCATGGTGCTGCTGTTCATCGGCTGGAGCGGACACCCCTTCAATCAGACCGCCGTCGGCGAAGTAGCCAAGGGCGCTGTGATGCAGGTTGGTTCTTACAAGCTGAAGGTTCTGGATCTCACGGAAGGCGAAATGTCCAACTATTCGTGGGAGACGGCCAAGCTGGAAGTCACGAAGAATGGTGAATTCCTGGAAATCGTGGAACCGACTCGGCGCTTCTACAAGGCAGCACAGCAGGCAACTGCGGTGGTTGCTCTCCGCAGCCGCCTGAACGAAGATCTGTACATCAACTACGCGGCGCGCAGCGGCGACAAAGCTACGCTGCAGGCGTATGTCTTCCCGTTAGTCGAATGGATCTGGATCGGTATTCTGGTTGTAATCGGCGGCACGCTGGTGTGCCTGGTGCCGAGCAAAGTCGCGCGTGCCTATACGCGGACGGAAGTTGTGGGAGTGGCCAAAGCAAATGCGCCGGTTGAAGTTTAGTCTCCCCCTGCTGCTCATCGCTCTGTTACTGCAGAGCGGTGCAGCGTTCGCCCAGACCGCATCGCAGATTGAAAGCGATGAAGTAAAACGCATCGGCAGTAAGCTTTCTTGCCAGTGCGGTTCGTGCCAGGAAAACCTGAATTGCAACATGTCCTCCGGCCAGTGTCATTTCTGTAAACCGGCCCGGACGAAGATTTACCAAATGCAGCACGATGGCGCGAGCGACGCGGCCATTGTCGCTTCATTTGTGAAGGAATATGGCGAGAAGATTTTTCGCCAGGACCCCAGTTCGTACTTTTGGATGATCCCGTACCTGTCGCTGCTGGTTGGCGGCGGTGTGGTGTGGGTTGTGATCCGGAAGATGCGGGGCCCGCAATCGCTTCAGCCCGCCGCAGCTGGTCACCCCAGTGCCGGTGGCGCACCTCTCGAACCCGAAGATCCGGTCTATGCGAAGTATCGCGCCGAGATCGAACGGGATACGGAAAGACTGGAATAACTAACTAAGTGGATCCTAGCCTGATCTTTGGAGCCTTGCTTGGAGCCGCAATGGTCGGCTACCTTGTGCTCATTCGCCCTGGCGACCTGCCGAAAGCAGCCCCCGTCTCCCCCTTCCGCCATCTGGATGAGCGAAAAGCCGCCATCTACGAGAACCTGCGGGATCTGCAGTTTGAGTATCGCCTCGACAAGTTGTCCGACGAGGATTACAACACCACCAAGATTGAACTCCAGAAGGAACTGGCAAAGGTGAGAGCCGAGGAAGATCGTTTGAAGCTCGAATTGGGCCAACTCCCCGGCAGGTCGGCTGCGCCCGCAATGGCAGTCCCCGCGCCGACTCCTGTCGCCGTGAAAAAGAATGTTTGCCCCAGCTGCGGCGCGCAGTTTGAGAAAGCTTTAAAATTCTGCGGAGAATGCGGTAAACCAATTTTGGCTAAAGGCGAGGTGGCTTAGTGAGGCTATTTACCGCCCTTCTTGTCTGTGCCCCCTTTGCGATAGCTGGTGTTGACGGCATCGTGACCAACGCCACGTCCGGCAAGCCGGCTTCCGGCGCAACCGTTACCCTGTTCCAGACCAGCCAGCAGGGCCCGCAATTTCTGAACAGCGTCAAGACCGACGCACAAGGTAAGTTCGTCTTCACCGAAGATGTGGCTCCGGGGCGTGGCGGCGGACCGCTGCTGCTTCAGGCAGTTTACGGCGGCGTGCAGTACAACAAGATGCTGCCCCCCGGCTCACCGCTCACCGCAGTGGAAATCCCTGTTTTCGAGTCATCGAAAGCAGCTGGCGGAGCCAAAATCGACCAGCACATGATCCTGCTGGAACCTTCGGCGGATGGCAACCTGACGGTGAGCGAAAGCTACGTCTTCCGCAACGACGGGAAGACGACGTGGAACAATCCCGACGCCGGCACGCTGCAGTTTGCGCTGCCCGCGGCCGCGCAGGGCAAGGTGGAGGTCAACGCTCTGGCTCCCGGCGGCCTGCCGCTGCGGAAAGCTCCGGATGCAGGTCCGAAGCCGAACACCTTTAAGCTCGATTTCCCCATTAAACCCGGCGAATCCCGCGTGGACATGCAGTGGACCATGCCCTTCAAGACGCCTGCTGACTTCGTCTACCAGATTCTGAGCAAGGGTGGCCAGACCAGAATCATCGCGCCGGTTGGCGTTACGTTCAAAGGCGACAGCCTGAAGAATCTCGGCCAGGAGCCCCGCACCAAGGCAACCATTTGGGGCGCTGACGGCCCCACCATCAAGTTCCAGGTGGAAGGTGCCGGTTCGCTGGCCGATTCCGCGCCTGCGGGCGGTGGCGAGGGTGGTGGAGGCGGTGGTGGCGAAAGCGGCACCGGCCAGCCGGCACTCACCATGAACCTGCCCCGACTCTACGGTCTGGCGCTCGGCTCAGCCGATTTCTGGACCACGGCACTGGCGGTCAAATGGATCCTGCTCAGCATATTCTTCATGCTGACGCTTGGCTTCGTTTTGTTGTACCGGAAGACGGTACCGGCCGCCCAGGCACAGGCAGCAAAGGAAGCGGCGGCAGAAGCCGCGGCCGGAAGGAAAGCCTCCAAGAATGCTCGCGGTCGAAGCTGATCGCGTCTGGAAGTACTTTGGGGACTACCCTGCCCTGCGCGGCAGCAGTCTCCAGGTACCGCAAGGCGCCTGCATGGCTCTGCTGGGTCGCAACGGGGCCGGCAAAACTACGCTGCTGCGCATCTTCGCCAATCTCTCCCGCGCCACGCGTGGCGAAGTGAAGATATTCGGTGACGCCTCGCGCGGAGACGTCGTCCGCCGCAAGACCGGCTATCTGGGGCATGGCATCGGCGTTTACGACGATCTTTCCGCCATGGAAAATCTCCTGCTGTTCGGCCGTCTGCTGGGCGTGGAGAATCCGCAAAAAGCGGCAATCGAAGCCCTGGAACGCGTCGGCCTGGAACGGGTGAAGGACGGCATGGCCCGTGAATTTTCCCGTGGCATGCGCCAGCGCCTCGCAGTCGCCCGGGCGTTTCTGCACCAACCCGAACTCCTCCTGCTCGACGAACCGTTTACCTCACTCGATGACCGCGCCATCGCCGTGCTGCAGTCGCTGTTGAAAGACGCCCTCGCGCGCGGTTCCACCATCGTCATGTCCACCCACCAGATCCGTGAAGCCATGGAACTGGCCACCGACGTGGCGCTCCTGGAGCGTGGCAAGATCGTTCATACCGGACCGCAAACCCCCGAAATGCTGGGTGACCCCGGATGGCTCTACCGAACCTATGGCGACAGGCAGGTGGCTGAATAAATGAACAGAGGCCTCCTCACCGCCCTCGCCATCGCGAGGAAAGATCTCCAGACCGAACTCCGGACCAAGGAATCCATCAACGCCAGCGCCAGTTTCGCGCTCGTCATCCTCGTCCTGTTCAGCTTCGCCTTCGACCTTGGCCGCGAAGAACTCTACGCCATCGCCGGCGGCCTGCTCTGGCTCGTGTTCTCGTTCGCCGGAGCCCTCATCGTCAACCGCAGCTTCGCCCGCGAACTGCCCAACGACTGCCTCGACGTGCTGATCGCCTCCCCCGCCCCCGCCTGGTCCATCTTCCTCGGCAAGTCCGTTGCAGCCTTCTTCCTGCTCTTCATCGTCGAACTGATTTCGCTGCCCGTCTTCGGCCTTTTTTACAACATCCACTGGACGCAGAATTTTCCCGGCCTGCTGCTCGTGATGGCGCTTGCCACCTGGGGCATCACGGTCGTCGGCACTGCGTTCTCGGCAGTCACCGTCAACATCCGCCTGCGCGAACTGATGTTGCCCGTCCTGCTTTACCCCATCCTGATCCCGTTGCTGATCGGCGCGATGGGCACCACCACGGCCCTGTTGCAGGGAGAACCTATGTTTGGCCCAGGGGCGACGGGAGAAGCCTTCGCCTCCCTCCGCCTCCTGATCGGGTTCGACGTCATCTATACGTCCCTGGCGCTCTACATGATTGAGTTCATCCTGATAGTCTGAGGAGAAACGAATGCGAGAAAAAGCGATCTACATCCTGGCAATTCTGGCCGCATTGGTCATGATCCCCAACCTGAAAACGGTCTTCATGGGCCTGCCCGACGAAGCCATGCAGGGGGCTATTTACCGCATCATCTTCATCCACGTTCCGGCGGCCATCAACGCGCAGGTCTTCTTCACGGTTTCCCTGGTCACCAGCATCCTCTTCCTGGTGAAGAAGAATTTTCTGTGGGACTCCATTTCGGTCTCCTGCATTGAGGTGGGCACCATGCTCGTGGTGGTCAACCTGGTCACCGGCAGCATCTGGGGCCGCAACCAGTGGGGCATCTGGTGGGCGTGGGACCTCCGCATGACCAGTCAGCTCATGTGTTTCCTGCTCTATCTCGGCTACCTGCTGGTCCGCCCTGCCATTGCCGAGCCCACGCAGCGGGCCACGCTTTCGGCCTTCGTCGCCATCTTTGCCTACGCCGATATTCCGCTCGTTCTTATGGCCATCCGCCTGCCGAACGTGCGCACACAACACCCCGGCCCGGTTCTGGAAACCGGCACCATGGCCCCGGAATTCCGCGCCCCCTTCGGGCTGGGCGTTCTGGCTGTTTTCCTCATCTGCACCGCACTTATCCTGATCCGGCAGCATCAGGAAACGGCTCAGCGCGAAATCGACTCGCTGCGCCGCGAACTGCATTCGATATAAACACAAGCAAGACGTTATAGAATCAAAAGGCTTCCTGCGATGGACATTACGAATCTCACATTTCTGTTCTACGGCTATTCGGCCGCGTGGATTATCATCACGGCGTTTGTGTTCCTGCTGGTCAGCAGGGGACGCCGCATTGATCGCGAGCTGGACAGGCTCAAGTCGCTCGTCGCGGACAGAGATCGTTCCCGATAAAGATCGTTCCCGCTAGCGATCATTGCAAACAACTGGAGAATTTAGCCTCATGCAACGCCGTAATCTGCTGAAGTCAATTGCCGCCGCCGGCTTCGGGGGGCTCATCACGCCTCGTGAACAACAGGCGCAGACCACCGTCCAAAAGGCCGTCCGCGGCCTGCCCGCCCCGAAGATTAAGGACATTCAGGTCATCGAGACTGCCCCCGCCGGCGTCCGCCTGTCAGTCGTCAAGATTCTCACCGACCAGGATGGCCTCTACGGCTACGGCTGCGCCACGTTTACGCAGCGCGCCGATCTGGTGAAGCCCGCCGTGGAGCGCTACCTGAAGCCACTGCTGCTGAACCATCCGGTCGACCGCATCGAAGACACCTGGCAGATGTGCTACGACAGCTCGTACTGGAAGAACGGTCCGGTGCTGAATAACGCCATCAGTGGCGTGGACCAGGCTCTCTGGGATATCAAAGGCCGCATGGCCAAGATGCCCGTGTATGACCTCGTCGGCGGCAAGTGCCGTGAGGCGGCCGATGTCTATCGTCACGCGTCCGGGGCCGATTTCCAGCAGTGCATCGACCAGGCGAAGCAGTTCCAGGCCCAGGGCATTCGGAACATCCGGGTGCAGGTTGGCACGCCCGGGTATGAAGGTTACGGCGCTGCCGGGGGCCGTGGAGGCGCGCAGGTGAAGGGTCTGCGCGACACGGGTTCCGTTTTCGAATCCCAGCCTTACATACGCCGCGCGCTGAAGCTTTTCGAAGAATGCCGCAAGCAGTTGGGCGAAGAAATCGAACTCCTGCACGATGTGCATGAGCGCGTCTCACCCAACCAGGCCGTCCAGTTCGCGAAGGATTGCGAGAAGTTCAAGCTGTTCTTCCTGGAGGACGTGCTCTCGCCGGAAGACATCGCCTACTTCCGCCTCATCCGCCAGCAATGCGCCACCCCCATCGCGATGGGCGAACTCTTCAACAGCCCCCACGAATGGATTCCGCTGATGAGCGAGCGGCTGATCGACTACATCCGCATCCACGTCTCCCAGGCCGGCGGCTTTACGCCTTGCCGCAAGGTGGCGATCATGGGTGAAATGTTCGGCGTCAAGACCGCCTGGCACGGCCCCGGCGACGTCTCGCCCATCGGCCACATGGCCAACGTGACGCTCGACGTGGTCAGCTACAACTTCGGGGTTCAGGAATACTCGGAATTCAACGCCAACTCGCGCGAAGTCTTCCACGGCGTGCCGGAACTGGAAGATGGCTACGTCTGGCCCAGCACCAAGCCAGGCTGGGGTATCGAAATCGACGAAAAGGCTGCGGCGAAGTTCCCGTTTGTGGCCAATCCCGGCAGCGGCGCGGCGCCCAGCAGTGGCACAGGCAATGGCCGCGGCAATCTGAATGGCGGCTGGGGCGAAGTTCGCAAGCGCGACGGTCAAATCATTAAGCAGTAGGTTGAGAAAGGCGGGGGGAACACCCCGTGATTTCGACCGGAATTGCTTTTACATCCAAGAGGGCTGCTCCCCGGAAGGTCACTTCCGCGAGCAGCCCTCTTTTTGTTGCAGCCGGTTCACTCTGGTCGAAAACCAGATTCCCCAACGAATAGAAGATCACGCCAGCACCGCAGCGTTCCCATGGCTGGACCACATGCGGGTGATGTCCCACCACCACCGAGGCACCGGCATCAATCGCGGCTTTGGCGAAGGCTTTTTGATGTGGATTGGCGGTCGTGTAATACTCCCAGCCGTGGTGCATGGAGACGATGACGACATCCGCGCGCTGCCGCAGGCTGGCCACATCCACGCGCATTTGCGCTGCGTCGGCCAGCGCGATCCGCGGGTCGATATCGGTGTAGATGCCGTTATTGGCATCGTACGTGTAGGCCAGAAAGCCGAAGCGGATGCCGTTGCGCGGCAGCACCACGCCGGCGTGGGCTTCGTTGAAATCCCTTCCGGTGCCGGCCGCGGCAATGCCTTGTTCGCGCAGAACGGAGAGCGTCAGCTCCACGCCCTGTGCCCCGGCGTCACGGGCATGGTTATTCGCTGTCGAGACAACATCAATTCCGGCGGTTGCAAGACCCGCCACCATCTCCCGCTGCGCACGAAAGACCATGTTCGTGCTTCGAGGGTTGGGCATGGCAGCGAACGGGCCTTCCAGATTCACGAACGCGATATCGGCGTCCCGGAACTGCGGCGCAATCTCACGGAACGGCCAGGAATAATCGTTGTGAACCCTGGCGGCCAGCGCCACGCCGCGGGCCAGCAGCACGTCACCACCGAACAGTATTTTGGTCTCCGCCTTGCTCGCTGCGGCGGCGAACAGGGCCAGTGCGTGCCGTCTTGTCATGTGCTCCCTCATTGTCCGCCACGACAGCGATATACTTCACTTGATGTCCACCAACCCGACACGCCGTTCACTCTTCACCACAGCTCTTGGAGCCGCAGCCGTCACCACGCTCGCCGCCCAATCCAAACGGGACTGGACCGGGAAAGATCCCGTCGCCTATCCCGACCCCGACTTCATCGTCCACGATGCGAAGCGCTTCAAAGCGCGGATCACAAATGGCTCCATTGAGCGCCTCTACGTCGGTTGCCGCTGGGCCGAAGGTCCGGCCTGGAACGGCAACGCGCAGTGCCTGGTGTGGAGCGATATCCCGAACAACCGCCAGTTGCGCCTGAATGTGGAAGACGGCCACGTGAGCACCTATCGCCCGAATGCGAATTACAGCAACGGCAATACGTTCGATTACGAAGGCCGCCAGCTTTCCTGCGAGCACGACACCCGCCGTGTGGTGCGCTACGAGCCCTCCGGCGCCGTCACCGTGATCGCCGATAAGTTCGAAGGCAAGCTCCTGAACGCGCCGAACGATGTTGTGGTCCACCCCGACGGCAGCATCTGGTTCACTGACCCAGGCTACGGCATCCTCTCCGCCTACGAAGGCCATGTGGACAAGATGTTGCTCAAAGAAGCGGTGTACCGCGTGGATAAGACCGGGCAGATTACCAAGCTTTCTGACGATCTGCACAAGCCCAACGGCATCTGCTTCTCGCCGGATTACAAAAAGCTGTACGTCTGCGACACCGGCTCCACCCACGAGCCTGGCCTGCCCAATATCATCCAGCAGTACGATATCGACGGCACGAAGGTGAAGAACAGCAAGGTCTTCATCAACACGGCGATCAAAGGCAAAGGCACGGGCTTTGCCGACGGCATCCGCGCCGACATGCAGGGGAACATCTGGGCCGGTTTAGGCTGGGTTGGACCGGGCTATGACGGTGTGCACGTTTTCGCCCCGAACGGCGACCTGCTGGCACAGATTCTGCTGCCGGAAACCTGTGCGAATCTCTGCTTCGGGGGCCGTCACCGCAATCGCCTGTTCATGACGGCCAGCCAGTCGGTTTACTCGGTCTACGTGGAAACCCGCGGCGCCCACATTTGCTGAGGCGTTAAGCCTCTTTGTAGCGATACGCTGCGATCATGCCGCAGAGGGCCATCAGACCAACGCCTATGGCCCATGCGGCGAGCCAGCCTCGGTCGATCAGCGCGCCTGCAATTACGGGCGCGATGATCGCCGAGATTGACGTCAGCGACTGTGTCAGGCCAAGAACCACGCCCTGTTCCTGCTTCGAGGCCTTTTGGGTGATCAGCGCGGTTACAGCGGGCCGAACCACGCCGGTTCCGTAGGAAGAAATTCCGGTATTCGCCACGAGTTCGCCGATGGAATCGATTCTCGCGAGCCAGAACGACGTCACAGCCGTCACCAGGAAGCCGCCGCGGACCAGCGACAGCTCGCCAAAGCGCTTCACCAGACGGCCGATCAGACCGCCCTGCAAAATAATACTGAGGAATCCGACCCAGGCGAGGATGAAGCCAACCTGCATGGCGTCAAAAGGCTTGCCGTGCCATTGGAAGCGGCGCTGGGAAAACAACGCGAAGCCGTTCACAAACATGGAGAACGAGAAGGCGAAGAAGAAGAACTGCAGTAGCAGGGGGCCGAGTTCCGGACGCGAGAAATACTGAGCGTAGGTCTTCCAGTCCAGAACGCCCAGGCGTTTACCGCCAGGGCCGGACTGGTTCAGGGTGTGGGGCTCTACGGAAGGCAGCAGCAGGGAGGTGCAAATCACGCTTCCGGCCGACAGTGCGGCCGCCACCAGGATGGGGTACGTATAGCTGTAGTGGGACAGCCAGCCCGACAGAGCCGGGCCAATCAGAAATCCGATACCGAAGGCTATCCCGATGACGGCGAACGATTTGGTGCGTTCCTCCGGTTTGGTGACGTCCGCGATATAGGCCTGCGCCAGGGAAAGATTGCCGGCCGTCGCGCCGTCGATAATGCGCGACAGGAAGACCGTCCAGAGCGATTGCGCACTGGCCAGAATCAGGAAGCCAATGCAGGTGCCGATCTGGCTGACGATGAGGAGGGGCTTGCGGCCCATCCTGTCAGACAGTTTGCCCAGGATAGGGCCCGCGATGAGCTGGCAAAAAGCGAAAGACGACACGAGCGTGCCGACGATGGTGGCGGACGCGCCAAAATGCTCGGCATAGAACGGCAACAAAGGGATGATGATACTCATCCCAAGCACGTCAACCAGAACAATCAGAAAAATGGGAAGAAGAGGGGAACCCGGCAACCTTAATGCTAACGCGGACCTGGTTGTGGCTGGAGTTGCAGCAGGCTGAGTTGCAGCAGGCGGAGTTGCTCCAGTTGTTCATCCAGGTGGGTGATGGCTTTTTGCTTCTGTTCGCGATGCCGGGGATGCGAGGCTGCGTCGAGCTCAAAGACCAAGCGGCGGCGCGTCATTTCCAGCAACTCGCGCTGCCGGTCTTCGGCGGCACCGGCACGGTGATTGCCGTGGGGAACGGGCGGTGCCGTACGCTCCTCAATCTGCATTTCAACCGCTTTACTTTCCCAACCACTCGCCATAATTAATAAACCTGCCTAATCAACCATGGCAGGTACCAGCATCCAGCGCAACACTCCTCTTGGGGTGGCCCCGGTGGACACCAGATCAATCCGGATGATGGCAGCCTTTTTTACCTCTACCAGGAGGGCGGGGGAATTGAGCAAATACGCGATCAGGTGGCTGATTTGGGGCTCGTGACCGGTTAGAAGCAGCGAGGAATACTGCGCATAATCGCGCAGTTGCTTCCAGGTATCTTCGGGCGACCCGTAAGGGACCAGCGCCGGGAATTCCAGGATCGATTCCGCCACCGACAACTCTTGCTGGGCGATACGGGCGGTTTGCATGGCCCTCAGATAGGGGCTGGAGAGAATCAGGTCGGGTTTTACGCCGGTGCGGCGAGCGAGCTTCAGGATCGCCGCAGCCCGGGTCTTACCCTCGGGCGTGAGGCGACGCTCAGAATCTTGCGTGCCCGGTTCGCCATCTTCGGCGATGCCGTGGCGCATCAGGTAGAGTTCCATCGGTTAGGTACCTTCTTTTCGGAAGCGGAAGAGTTCGAATACGGGGCGCCCGTTGCGATCCGGGACAGTTCGCTCCAGGACTTCGGTATAACCCAGCTCGGAGGCAGCTTTCCGGAAGCGTTCATTGATGCCTTTGAACATCTCTTTATCGGCAGTGTGCTGGATGAAGACGAAATCGTGGTTGCTGATCTGCCGGGTTAGTTCCTGCTTATCGGTATCGTTCAGAACCTGGCCTTCTGCCGGGATGGCGGGCAAAAACAGGGGAAGATCGCCCTCGTGCAGGAGGCGGAGGGCGTTTAAGTAGCCCCAATCGACCAGACCGTACCAGCTGGCGTTCTTATGGTCGGCGGTCTCGGCCAGGCGATAGACGGCGTCGGTCCAACCTCCACCCGCACCATTGACGATGAAGCGGGCCAGGTACTGGTTGGTGGTGAGCAGATTTTGGGCACAGAGGACGGTGATAACGGTCCACAGGACCGGGACCCCGAACCTGGGGATGCGGGCGGCGAGTTCGGAGAAAACGATACCCAGGATCATCGCCGGGAAGGGCCAGAGCAGAATTGTGTGGTGCGGGGAGGTGCCCGCGCCCTTCGTGAGCGCCATCAGAACCCAACAGATGAACGTTGCGACCAGCAGAAAGAAGAGCAAACGGTAATGAGTGGAGCGCCAGAGGGCGAGGGAACAAACGAAGCCAAGGACCCAGACGGGGAGCATCCAGTTGGAGTAATGATCGCCAGCCAGGGTGGACAGGCGGACGCTGAGACGCTCCAAACGAGTGCGCGGGGGGCGGGGCGAATCGGCCGGATCCCTAAAAATCATGTAGTTATACAGGCTGGTGGCGTTGACCGTCTGGCGCAAAACCTGGACCTTCCCCTGCAGCTCCGAGAAGGCGAGGTGCGTGTTCTGGGTAGCAGTTTCGCCGGGTCGAGCTAAGTTGTACCAGACCAGGGGGGCCGCAGCCAGAAAGAACGAAGCCAGCGCCAGGCCCAGGGTCTTTGGACGCAGGGCCTGAAATAACTCACGCGGGTAAAGAAAAAACGAAGCCACGCCAAGGCCGGCAAGAGGCCAGATGAGCAACGCTTTATCCCAAAGCCCCAGCCCCCAGCAGACGGCGGCGATTACCAGGTATTTCGTACTGCGCGACGACAGCCACAGGTGGGCGGCCAGCAACCCACCCAGCAGCAGAAGGTGCTGGATAGCGACAGGACCCCAGTCGAACAGGTTGGTCAGCAGAAACATGGTATCGGTGGCAAGCAGCGCCACGGTGACGGCAGCCGCTCTTGAGCCTGCCAGGCGGCATACCAGACTCCAGGTGAGCCAAATCGACCCGAGGCCCATCAGCAGGACGGGCAGACGCAGGGACCACTGGTCCGCGGCGAGGAAGTGAAAAAGCCCGGCGTAAAGCCAGGTCTTGAGCGCCCCCGAATAGCTCATCACCATGAACGGAATCTTCCAGGCACCGATTTCGATTTGGAAAAAAGCGGAATCCGGGGCATAAATTGGCCCGGCGAAGAAAAGTTCGTCGTTCTGGGGGCCAGGCCAGGGTAACAGGGCCAGCCCGGTGAAAAAAAACACCAGACAGGCGAGGAGGGGAGCCGAGAAATGTTTGAGCCTCTGGAGCATGTCTTAAGATCGAAGTTTACTTCATGATCACCGCCCCCAATCTCTCCGAACTCAGCTGGCTCAGGCACGGCTTCGGTTGCCGCGATTCCGTATATCCGGAAAAAATTACCACCGTACGCCAAATTCACTCCTGTGTCGTGCTGGAGGTGGAGGGCCCTGGCGGTGACCGAATTGCCGAAGGTGATGGTCTGGTGACGGGCCAGGCGGGGATGATGGTGGGCGTCCGAACGGCCGATTGTGTGCCGGTTTTACTGGCCGACCCGGTGAACCGAGTAGTTTCGGCTATTCACGCGGGCTGGCGGGGGACGGCAGCCGGGATTGTGCCGGAGGCGGTGCAACGGATGAAATCGCGATTTGGAACCCGGCCAGAGGATGTGGTGGCTGCGATCGGACCGTCAATCGGAGGCTGCTGCTATGAGGTTAGTCCCGATGTGGCGGGCCAATTCGGGACATGGGTGCGCGATATGGAACAGTTGGACGGGCGGACACTGTTGGATTTGAAGCTAGTCAACCAACGGCAGTTGGGCTCGTTGGGGGTCAGGAACGTGTGGCTAGCTCAAGACTGCACATTTTGCTGCTCCGACTTCTTCTCGTTTCGCCGGGAGAAAGAACAGGCCGGGCGCATGATTTCATACATCGGCATCGACTAAGCGGGAAAACACGAAGGGCGGACGCCTGACCGAAAAGTCAGGGTCCGCCCTTTGGTAGTTCTTTTTTTGCGTGGCTTAGGCTGCCGCGAAAAGCTCGGCGGACTCATCCACGTGAATCTCGTGACGATCGACCTGTTCCTGGCACTTAATGCAATAAGCGGCCCACGGTACAGCGACAACGCGCTTCGGCGAGATTTCCTCTTCACAGTGCAAACAAATCCCGTAGGATCCGTCTGCAATCCGGTTCAGTGCCCGGCGAATCTGCCGCAGCATGTTCGAGTCACGGTCCAAATTGCGGATCGCGAGTTCCCGTTCTCCCGCCAACTGCACTTCGTCGAGTGCGTCTGGCGCCTTCTCGATGACGATTTCGTCGCGGTTCCGGAGAGAACCCGACAGTTCCGCCATCTTTACCTCCAGTACGTGTTTCGCCTTCTCCAGTTCAACCTTGGTCATTTTAGTGTTACCTGCCTGTCTTCTTCCATGCCGACTTTCGCCGACGTTGCCCCCGGATTCACCCGGCGGCACCCTGCCAACCCGATTCGCGGCTGGCCATTTTCAACTCTGGTTACTTAAGCTTTGCGTCGCAGAGTATCTTTAACTGTCTCGTTAAGATAACAGACGATGATCTGCGCTCAAAGTTTCAAAAAATCTTAGTGCCAGAAGCTTAACCTTTGGTAATCTTTGCTACCGGCCTTCTACTTCATCCCGGCCGCCCCTACCCAATAGCAATTTGACAGCCAAACCGATTCTACTTCGTGCCACCCGGGGAGATCAAGATTTATAAGTCGCTTGACCCGTTGCTGGAGTTACCAACCTTACGGAAGAATTTCAATTTTCCCGAAGATCAGGCCCAGCTCCCTGTTCCCGATACGTGACACCGGATCCACCCGAATTTCCACTTCCACCGCCTTCTTCCCAATCAGCGAGTCCGGTATATGGAATCGACGATGAAAAGTGCTTTCCGGATTTATAATTTGCGAGTGTCCGAGTACTATACCATCCATGAGGACAGTGATGTGACGAGGAGCGCGCTTCAATTGCTCTTCAGGACAATACCCGTCGAGACTGAGTTCATTCCCGCCGACATCCGGGCCACTGATGCGGACAGTCGCACGTGCCGGCATCCAACGGAAACCGGTCTCAAGCGGGAGCCATTCAGGGCCAACCAGCCATGAGTACAACGCATTACCGACGTCGATGCGACGCGGCAAACGACCCACAAGCGGATCGGGAGCAGATCGCTTGTAACTCTCCGTGATATTTCGAAGATGATCGCCCACAATGGAGTATATCACGGCGCGATTGGTCGTCAAAGCGTGTTGCAGTACTACTGGGTCCAGTTCCACGTCGCGAAACTCCGCCAGATCGGGGACGGCTTCGATCTTCGCCGCGGAACCGGGAGTCAAATAGACTTTGTCGAGACCCAGCGGGTAGAAGGGCGAATGGCCGATCGCATTATTGAAAAGCTCAGTGTTTACACCATCGAGGACGATAACGGCATCGGGATGAGTGCGGTGTGCGGCCTCCACGCCCAACACGAGACTACGCACGGACTCGGCGCGCACCCACCACCAGGCCGTGGCAGTCCGCGCAACGGGGACCATGCCAACCAGATAAACACCTACACAAATTACAGAAACCGTCTGCCATGCACGCCGGGACACGGCCGTGTTTTTATCGTCCAGGGCACAGCCAACGCTCCAACCCGCCAGCATGCCGACGGCGATAACCGGAATGGTCAGGTAATAGTCGCTGCGGTGGCCAGACAGAGGTAGAAGGGGGCCCAGCGTGGCAAGGAACCATGCGGCGAAGAACAGGATCACGGTACGGCGGCGCCGAAGCTCCACGACGAGCAGGGCAAGAATCCCGACAACCCCTGAGGCGAGAATCAGGCGTCCACTGAGGACGGAGTGTTTCCAGGCAACCCAATCGGCCGGAACCAGAGACCACTTTGCGTAGAGCGCGAGCGTTTTCAGGATCTCTGTATCAAAGTGGAGCGCATACGCTCCGGAGGTCTGCAGGGGGGCCACCGCTCGGTGAATCCCAAAATAGATGACGGAAAGGACGCAGAGGGGGATTTGGGAGAGCAGGAACCTGCGTCTTTCCGCCTGGACCACGAACAGAACCCACGAAATGGCGATGGCCGGGTAAACGACATTGATTTCGAGAACCCCGAAGCCCAGAAGGAAAACCACCAGTTGCCACCACCAAAACACGGCGCGTCCCGTTTCCACAAACCGAATGAACAGAACCAGGGCGGTGAGGAGAAAGCAGGGGCAGAGCAGTTCATTCCATGCGGAGCTCCACGTCATGGCGACGACGAGGGAAGCGTTGGCCGCCCAGCAGATGCCTGCGACGGCACCCGCCACCATGGACCCCGTAAGACGCCGGATGATCCAGCCGATCAGCAAAATGTCGGCGGCGGCGGTAGCAAATGCGGTTACGCGAAACGGAAAGCTGTCCAGCCCGAACAAATATTCAAAGAGCAGGAAGAAACCACGTTCACTCCAGGGCCGGATAGTCCCCTGGGCAGCTGGCTCAAAGAGAACGCGGATGACATCGGACGGGCTGTGCACCTGACGCAACAGGCCGAGCCAGGCGAAGTCGTCCTGCATGAACCAGATATCCAGGCCTTCGCGATACAGCCACAACAGAAAGACGACCGGGGAGAGCAGGACCGCCAGACGCAGCAGGCGCGATTGCAGAGAACCCCGGGGCGAAGCCGGAGAGGGAGCGGCGGTCACTTACTTTCGAGTCCGATCGAAGTGGCGACGGCAGCGAGTTCGCGCTGGTCCACGGAGCCCGAGGGGAGGCTTTTATCGAACTCAAAGTCCACCGTAACCGCGTCCCCGACAAGAAGGGCGGCCGGGACATCGGCTGAAAACGTGTAAGGGCCGGGTTTGGAGTATTTCTCGGTCTTCAGTTTGGTATTACCAATGGAGGCGGAGAGTGAAAGTGCGCTGAGCTTCTGAATTACGACATCTGGCAGGCTGAAGGCGAAGGAGAGCGTAGCGCCCTTTTGCGCGGCAGCTGTTGGGGGCCGGAGGAGAACCTGAAACTTCCCGGCAGTCCAGCGCCATGCGCCTCCTTCCAGAGAATGGAAACCCTTCAGGAGCTGGACGGAAGCAGCCTGGTCACTCATTTTGAGAACCGAGGCAACAGAGGGCGCGGCCTCGGGCTCTTCGTTGCTCACCTGGGCGCGGCTGTGCCGACCACGACAGGAGACGGCCAGCAGAAGGACCAGGAAAAAACAGCAGACACGGTTCAGGCGGGATTTCACAGAACCAGTTTAAACGGCTAAACTCCGCGCGGACAGGGCCGGGGTGGCTTCCAGACGATACAGGGCCTGGTTATTCAGAAGAAGAGGCTGCAGGAGACGGGGCGCAACTTTGCCCTGCAGCTCACAGGAACGTGTCCCCTGGCGGGCCTGAACCAGGACGGTCCCGCCAGCCCGCGTGACCTGATAGACGGCGGTGGTGGTATCCTGGGAACGCCACGGTGCGGCTGCGCGGGCCTCGTCCATGATCAAATGGAGACCCGGCGGCAGGCCCGGGCCGTTATCGTGGAACAGCACGGTAACACTCTCCGCCCGCCCGACTTTTGCAAGGTCCAGAATCTCAGCGGCACGTTCCCTGAATAAATCCATCCGCAGGACTTATCGGCCAGGCTGGGGAATGTTCGAGCATTAACGAACGATTTGGCCAGCTCAACCGTCTAAATGAATAATGGATACAACAAAAGCCTTGCGGTACGACTACCGCAAAACCTGGGAGACGTTCTCCCGGCACACCAATACCGTGCACAAACTGGCCGCGTCTCTGGCCTGTGCCGCAGATAAAGCGGCGCTTGCAGCGGAGATGCGCCTGGCAGATACAGCGCTTACGGCGCACAAGGAAGCGCGCGACCGCCTGGCGGCTGTGATGATACCGGCTCTGGCCTGGCCTGCAAAACCGTACGCAAACACACGCACGACTGGCCGCGATACCTGGCCGACGCCCCGCCACAGCGGGTCCGCCTGCAAGGGTGCGACAGCCTGAACGGATGCTGGAAGATTCCCGAAACCATTTTTCGGGCGTGGTCCGGAAACAAGAGACGCCCTGCGTGACGCATTGAGCACCATCGCGCTACCGAGCCGTGACAACGCCGGAGCGGTGGGACAGGGTTTTGGCAACCGCAGCTTCAACGCAACGGTTCCCCGCAACGGAGGGGTAGTGGGTTAACTTTCCGGGTGGTCAGCTAAAAAGCTATTTCGCGCCCAAATGAAATACCAGGCCGCCGCCGGCGAGGAAATTGAATTGGCCTTTGCCAGAGACCGGCAAGTTGTAGTGCGGGGTACCGGTGTAGAAATCGCGGGCCTCAAAGCGGAAGGACAGGCGGGAACTCCACCGGTAATCCAGACCGCCACCAAATTCCAGAGCGCCGCTGCTGGAAGTGCCGGAAGCTGCGCTGTTGCCACCAGCGATCGTCTTCGAACTGGCCGAGTAAAGTGCATAACCACCACCGCCGACGACCCACGGGGAGAGTTTCTTCTTCGGATAGAACTTGAGGCGCACGCCAGGCGTGATGTAGAGCGCCGTAAAATCTTTGGTCGCGGACGTTGCCGTGCCTGAAACCGACTGATAGGGGCTGAGCACGGCGTTTACCTCGCCGTAAAGGTCCGCATACTTATAAGTACGCACCTGCCGGGCATAGCTGCCCTGAAACGCGACTGCATTCGACAGCGTGAGGGTGGAGCCGGAAGTCGTGGTTCTGGTGGGGCCGGAGACAGAGCCCAGCGTCAAGGCTGCTTCCTTTTGCGCGAAGGAGGGAACGGCCAACAGGAGAGTAAGGAAGAAACCAAAGCGGAGGGATCGCATAAGAATTACTTTATCGTCCCGGTGTGCGGGATCGATGAAAGGGATCACTTGATCTGGAGACGCTTCTTCCGGCGGTCTTCTTCGAGGATCGACAGGTTGGACCAGGCAACGCTCATATCGGGGCGCAACCGAACCACTTCGCGAAGCGAGGCGATGGCCTCATCGTCGCGACCAAGGGCGTGCTGGCAGGCGGAGATATTGGAATGCGCTTCGGCCAGATCTTTATTGAGTTTGAGAGCGTTTTGGGCCGCTGCGATGCAGTCTTCATAGCGCCTGGCGCGAAAATAGGCTACCGAGAGGGTGAGATAGTCGTTAAAGTTGGCATCGCCCCCAACACTGTGCTCGGCGCGACGCACGCGATTCAGGGCATCTTCGGAGGTGATAACGGCCAGCTTGGCACGCTGGTTATCCGGATCAATCGCGAGAGCCTCCAGCGCAAGGCGATGCACTGCGTCCCACTCAAAAGCCGCCGAGTGAGCGTCAATCAGGTTGACCCTCGCGAGGTTGTCTCGTTTGTTCAGGCGGAGGGCTTTCACGGACCAGTCAGTGGCCTCGGCATAGCGCTGCCGGGCAAGCAGCCACTTGCCGTAGGAGGACATGGCCGACGCGTACTTCGGCCAGAGAGAGACGGCGCGGGAATAGTGGAACTCGGCCCGGGAATCCAGCCCCAGTCGATCAAGGACTTCCGCCACAAGCACTTCAGACTGGGCATCCTGAGGCACGGCCGTGTCTGCCCGCTGAGCGTACTCCGCAGCAGTGGTCAGGTCCTCATCCCGAACCATTTCCAAGGCATAGTTGATCAGGGCCCGCTGGTTGCCTGGACTACGTGAGACGGTATCGAACCAGAGGGAACGATCGTCGGCCCAGATGATATTGCGCTCAAAGGTCATCCAGCCCATGCCGCAGAGCAGGAAGAAAGACGCGATCGACAGGGAGAAAGCCGCCGGCACACCCAGTTTGGGAAGTTGCTGCGCTCGCTGGATAGCCCACATGATGGTGTGGCCGAGAGCCAGGGCCAGGCCGATGGAAGGGATGAACATACGAGCTCCGGAATCAGCCGTGGTTTGGGGAACCAGGACGAAAGGAAGCTGGGCTGCCAGGAACCAGGCGAGGCCAAAAGCTACGGGCCGCCAACGTTCCCTGCGGCGCGCCACGACAGCAAGGGAGACGAGGGCCCCCGTCCCCAGCATTCCGAGCAGCATGTCGGGGGGCCAGAAGCGGAGCTCCGGCAGCAGCCCGGCATCCGCGCTCATATTAAAGGGAGTGAAGAACCAGATGAAGTACTGCACCACAACCCGCGGCTGGCCCAGCCAGTACTGAATGGCGGGCAGACGAAGGGGCGCCACCCAGGTCCAGGTGAGCGCAGTATGGAGAACCAGCCAAAAAGCGCAGAAAGCGCCGGGAACAGCAAGCCTGCGCCACAGCCCCCCGGAACGAACCGTTGAGGGCGTACTATTGCGGGGATAGACCCACAGCCATGCGGCCGCCACCGCAGCAAAGGCGGCGGCTGCGGGCGAGCAGAGCACCCCGATGAGAAGCGGGACAAAGTAGAAGAGCTCAGGACACTGGCGAAGCTTCTTGTAGCCAGCTTCCAGGTGCGTCCCGTTCTTCAGCAGCCATGCCTCTGTCCACGTCTCGGGGATCTTGTACCGGTCGAGGCCGAGCGTGGAGGGCAGACGGTCAGGCCACAGAAGCCAAATCACCAGGGCCGCCGTCACAGCTCCGGCGGCGATCAGCTCGCCTCGCCTGGAAATGTAGTTCAGGGTATCGGAAACAACTGGATGGACGGCAAACAGGATTGCCGTCAACAGAGCTGTCTGGTGCTTTGCGTCGGGCACCAGACGTACCAGTACATAGATGAGGAAAGGTAGCGGCAGGAACCACAAAAAAGAACTCAGCTGGAAGATGGAGGGGCTGCCGTCATGACG
The DNA here is from genome assembly GCA_903929755.1 of uncultured Acidobacteriia bacterium. Classification (GTDB taxonomy): domain Bacteria; phylum Acidobacteriota; class Terriglobia; order Bryobacterales; family Bryobacteraceae; genus BOG-234. The sequence goes on along the minus strand of CAIYVZ010000114.1, from coordinate 27,849 downwards.
CAAACTGTTGTCAAACACGAAAAGGAGGGGCAGCAGCGGCCGAAAGTCGGCGCGTCCGCTATCCTGGCTGAACGCAGCCGGAGATGAAACGAGCGACAAAACATCGGCGTTCTGGATGTAGCGATTGTTAACGATGTTAGGGAAGTCGTCGCGGTGAAACCCGGAGTCGAAGTGATTTGACCAGCAGAAAGCGCCGAGAACAAGAAGAAGAACAGGAGAAAGCCACCAGAAGAGATAGTCCGGAGTTTCCATTATCTCGGGCTGTTTTTTTACTTCTGCTAACTTTTCCAGGGTCAAAGCAATCCAATTATAACTATTTTGGAGCCCACAGTTACACGAAGGGGAATATCCTGCTGGATGGAAAGGAAAGTTAATATCGGGTATGGCTTCGACATTGCATTCTGTGTGCGCCCTGGATTGCCCGGACGCTTGCTCTCTGCTGATTAATGTGGATGAAACCGGGCGCGGCTCCCGGCTGCGGGGGAATCCGAACCACCCGATCACGCAGGGCTTCCTGTGCGGCAAAGTGGCACGCTATCTGGAGCGCGAGTACTCGCCCGACAGACTGCTGTACCCGATGCGGCGGGTTGGAGCCAAGGGTGAGGGGCGGTTCGAGAGGATCAGCTGGGATGCGGCTCTGGACCTGATCGCCGGCGGCCTGGGGGACGTGGCTGCCGAATTCGGCCCGGAAGCGATTCTGCCCTACAGCTATGCCGGCACGATGGGGCTGATCAATTTCGGCGGCATGGACCGGCGCTTTTTCCATCGCCTGGGCGCTTCACGGCTGGACCGCACGATTTGCTCGTCAACCGGCGCGGCGGGCCTGACCGAGGCGCTGGGAGTTCGGTATTCGATGGACACCGAGCACTTCCGGCACGCGAAGCTGATTCTTGCGTGGGGCGCCAACATCCTGGGCACGAATGTCCACTTGTGGCCGTTTGTGGTGGAGGCCCGGAGGAACGGGGCGAAATTTTATGTAATTGATCCCCGGCAGAACCGGACCGGGAAGCTGGCGGACCGGCACTATGCGATCCGCCCCGGCACCGACGCGGCCCTCGCGCTGGCGATGATGCACGTGATTACGTCCGAGGGTCTGGAAGACAAGCCCTACGTGGCAGCGCACACGCTGGGTTTTGCGGAACTGAAGGAAAAGGTGAAGGAATGGGATCCGCGCCGCGCTGCGGAAGCGACTGGAATTCCGGCCGAGGACATTGTGGAACTGGCGCGCGAGTATGCGACCACCCGGCCAGCGGCGATCCGCCTGAACTATGGCGTGCAGCGTTCGGAGCGGGGCGCCATGTCGGTCCGCACGATTGCGCTGCTGCCGGCGCTGGTGGGGGCGTGGCGCGAAGCAGGAGGAGGCCTGCAGCTTTCCACTTCGGCGGCGTTTCAGTTGAACCGCGCGGCGCTGGAGATGGCGGACCTGCAGATGAAGTCGCCCCTGGGTCGCGAGGCGCGACTGGTGAATATGAGCCAGCTGGGCGATGCGCTCACGAAGCTGGATTCGCCCCCGGTGAAGGCAATGGTGGTCTACAACTCGAACCCGGCGGCAATTGCTCCCGACCAGAACGCGGTTCGAAAGGGTCTGCGCCGCGAGGATTTGTTCACCGTAGTACTGGAGCAGTTTCAGACGGATACAGTGGATTTCGCTGACGTGGTGCTGCCCGCGACCACGTTCCTGGAACACTCGGATCTGTACTACGCGTATGGCCATCACCATCTGCAACTGGCGCGCCCCGCGCTGGCGCCCCCTGGCGAGGCCAGGCGGAACACCGAAGTCTTCCGGCAACTGGCGGCCCGGATGGGCTTTGACGAGCCCTGTTTCCAGGCGTCGGACGACGACATGATCCGGACGCTGTTGACCGGCGGCCACCCGTTCCTCAACGGCATCACGCTGGAAAGGCTGGAGGCCGAGCATTCTGTCCGGCTGAATCTTGGGGAAACTTTCCTGCCGTTTGCGAATGGCGGCTTTGGGACGCCTTCAGGGAAGTGCGAGTTCCGCGCGGAATCTCTGAGTTACGAAGCTCCGGTGGAATCACGCGCGGGCGATCAGACCCTGGCGCGACGCTTCCCGCTGGAACTGATTACGCCGAAGAATGACGACAGCATGAACGGAACGTTCGGATACAAGGCAGATGTGGATGCCCAGACCGCCGTACTGGTGATGCATCCGGCGGACGCGGCCCCGCGCGGCATTGTGTCGGGCGACCAGGTCCGGCTGCGGAATGATCGCGGAACCTGCGTGCTGACGGCTGAAGTGGCGGAGAAGGTTGCAGTCGGCGTGATCTCAGCGACGGCGGTGCGCTGGCCGAAGCTTTCGCCAGGCGGGAATTCGGTGAACATGCTGACCACGCAGAGGCTGGCGGATTTGGGTGGCGGGCCCGCGTTTTATAACTGCCTGGTGGAGGCAGAAAGACTGGTGGAAACAGAACGATTAGACTAGCTGAATGAACTGGTTTAAGCGAGGCACGCTGGTGGCAGCGGCGGCAACGGCAGCACTGTTGGGGCTGGCGGCGAAGAAGCAAGTGGTGCCTCCAGGGGCTGCGGCGTATAAGAACAGCCTGGGGATCCAGATGGTCCGCGTGCCCGCCGGAACGTTCCGCATGGGCGAAGATACCCGACGCGGCGAATACGACGAGCGACCCTCGCACGACGTTACTATCTCGCAGGAGTTTTTCGTCTCGCAGACCGAGATCACCGTGGCGCAGTTTGCTGAATTCCGCGCCGATGCCCAGGATATCGGCCTGTTCTCGCCCTACGCCACCGGTATGAGCTGGCAGGAAGCGGGGTTGTTCTGCGAATGGCTGAGCCGCAAGGAAGAGCTGCCTTATCGCCTGGCGACAGAAGCTGAGTGGGAGTATTCGGCGAAGAAGGCCGGTTCGCTGAAGTTGCTGAACTTTGATTCGGCGGCGGCGGAGTGGGTGGCGGATTGGTACGGACCCTATTCCGGAGACGCCGCGACAGATCCGGTTGGCCCGGCCAGTGGCTGGTCCCGCGTGGTGCGGGGTGGCGGAATTATGGGGACCTATTCGAAGGGCCCTTCCGGCTGGATGCCGCAGTACCGGCGCACGGCGAATCGAGCGAGCGTGGCGCCAGGTTTGGCGGGGAGGCATGGCATCGGGTTCCGTATCGTGATGGGAGCGAGCCCCAAAACCGCCCCCACGAAGGTGGAGCCGAAGCTGTGGCAACAGTTTGTGAAGCAGGCCAATGTGCCTTTCACGCTGGGGCCTGACCCGAAGAAGGCATGGTTCCGGCAGCGCTCCATGCTGCCGGTTCCGCCCGAGAATACCGATGAGGCTACGATCGCGGCAGCGGGTATTGACGCCGGGGTGATGGCCCATAACCATTCGGCCGGGGCGGCTGTAATGCCGAACGGGGACATTCTGGAGATCGCTTTCTCTGCCGATTCCACCTCTACCGAGTACCTGCCGAATACCACATTTGTGGCATATCGGCGGCGCTTCGGCAGTGAGCAATGGGATATGCCGACACTGTTCTATGACTTCGCGGATGTAAATGACCAGTCGGCGCTGCTCTGGAATGACGGCGGCAAAGTGAGATTCTTCGGCGGCGGCGCCGGGCTGGACGGCGTACCCTTCCGGCAACAACTCTCCACGGACAGCGGGCGGACGTGGACGGCTCCCGAACTCCCGCTGGTCCGCGGGCCCGTGGGAGGCTACACACCGCAGCCAATCACCAACGCGTTCCGCGACCGCGCCGGCCGCTGGTTCCTGGGTTCCGATGGCGTGGATGCGGAGTCCCTGCTCTGGACAAGTGATGACGGGGGCAAGACCTGGTCAGACACGCAAGGCAGAACCGGGGGGCGGCACACCACCTTCGTCGTGCTGCGCGATGGCTCGATTCTGGGCATGGGCGGGAAGAATTCGAATCTTGACGGGTTCATGCCGCAGTCGATTTCGAAGGACGGCGGGAAGACGTGGACCGTCTCGAAGACACAGTTCCCCGCCCTCGGGTCAAACCAGCGGCCCATGATTCTGCGGCTGAGAAGCGGGAAGTTGCTTTTTGCGTCGGACTGGCAGGAAAGGCGTGGGAAGCAGGCGGCGGGGATTACGGAGCACGGCGCGTTTGTGGCTTTGTCGGAAGATGAAGGCAAGACGTGGAAGACCCGGACTATCGCACAGGCTCTACCCCATGAAGCGCATGTTTTGCCGAAGCGGAAGGGCTGGGCTGAGGATTATCACGAGTGGGGGACGTTTGGGTACGTGAATGTGGTGCAGGGGCCGGACGGGTTGATCCACGTCCTGACCAGCATGAATCATCCCAACCTGGAGTTCGAATTCAACGAGGCGTGGATTCTGGCGGGAGGGGCTCCCGTTGCGAATGGAACTGTCATGCGGCGGGTGGCGGCGGCGCAGAAGTTCGCGGATCTGAAGCCTGAAGCAACGAAGCCTGAAACGACGAAGCCTGAAGCAACATGGACGGGCGGGCAGACTACGGCGGGACAGTATCTGCTGGATGGTCCCGAAACCTGGTACTACCCGAACGGCGCCACACAGTATGAAGTGACGTGGAAGAACGGCCGAAAAACGGGGAAAGAAATTTACCGCGATGAGGCGGGGCAGATCCGGTGGGAATGGCTCCACGAGGAGAAGGTCAGCACCTGGAAACAGTACTGGCCGAACGGGAAGATGCGGCATCTTTCCACGTGGCAGGACTGGGTGGCGGAGGGTCCCGCGGAGGCATTTGACATGGCCGGGAATTCGGTGGGGAAGTTCGAGTTTGCGAAGGGGAACCTGGTCCGATGAAGTTCTCTTTGGCGTGTCTCGCGCTCGTGCCGATCTTTTGTAGCTTTGCCGCGGACGAACCGCCGGCGAAGCGACCGGTCGGTGACATCGCGCGCGGCAAGATCGTCTTTGAGAATATTTGCGGCGAATGCCACGAGGCTTACAGCCGCGAAGAGAAGGTCGGGCCGGGGTTGCAGGGGATCAAAAACGGGCAACTGCCGACGGGGCGCAAAGCGACGCACGACCGGTTGCTGGATATTGTGAACGACGGTCCGGCCGAGATGCCCAAGCTGAAAGATCGCCTTACCGAGCAGGAAAAAGAAGACGTAGTCGCGTTTGTGCTGACGCTGTAGCTTCCGGAGTTTGAAACCAAAGAGCTTACTGCGCGTGTCCCAGGGCCCAGCCGATGACAGCGGCGCCGGCAGCCAGGCGATAAATCGCGAACGGCACGAAGCCGCGCGTACGGACCCAGTTCAGGAGCCAGGCAACCGTCGCGTAAGCCACGAGGAACGAGACCACGAAACCGATGGCGAGCAACGTCCAGCCATGTGCGTCGATCGGGCCAGGACCCGCACTTCCCCCCCCCGCCGAGGGCTTCAGGAACTTCAGCAGATCGTAACCGGTGGCGGCGAACATAGTCGGGATGGAGAGCAGGAAGGAAAACTCGAGCGCCGCCGAGCGGGTGAAGCCGGTCAACTGCCCGGCCACGATGGTTGCCATAGACCGTGAAGTGCCGGGAAAGATGGGTGCCAGGCTCTGGCAAAGGCCCACGGCGACGGCCTGCGTGACGGTGGTGTCCTCCACGTCGCGCGTGCTGCCGGTCGCGCCGAACTGTGCGTCCACAAACCACATCACGATGCCGCCGAGGAACAGCGCGCAACCCATCAGCGTCAGGTTTTCCAGATTCTTGCCGATCACCTTCTTGAGCAGCAGCGAAGGAACGGCGGTGCAGACGAAGGAGATCAGCGTCAGCGACAGAGGGTGCGTGAAAAGCGTCCGGGTACCGTTCTTTCCCACCGGGAACGTTTCGAAGAAGCTGCGGATACGTCCCATGAACAGGAGGGGAAGACAGAGAATGGGTCCCAACTGGATGACGATGGTGAACATCTTCCAGAAACCGTTGCCGAGGTCGAGCCCCAACAGCGCCTCGCTGATGCGCAGGTGAGCCGTGGAACTGACGGGCAGGAATTCAGTAAGCCCCTCGACGATGCCGAGGATAACGGAGAGTAAATAGTCGTTCAAAAGGGAATGGTAGCTTATGGCCAGTGGGTATTGAAGCACCAGGAAAGATGTACGACGTTGGCGGACGGGCCCTGCACGTGCTGGAGCGGGGTGCCGGCGCGCCTGTGGTGGTTTTTGAAGCGGGTATTGCCGCGAGTTCGCTGAGCTGGCAACTGGTGCAGAATCAGGTGGCGGAATTCAGCCGGACGATGAGTTATGACAGGGCAGGTTTTGGCTGGAGCGAGGCGGCTAAAGGGCATAAAACCGCTTTCGACGCGGCGCACGATCTGGGCCGGATGCTGGATGCCGCGGTGGGGCCACAGGCCGTGGTGCTGGTAGGGCATTCGTACGGTGGCCTGATTGTGCGGATCTTCCAGCAGCTTTGGCCAGAGCGCGTGGCGGGCCTGGTGCTGGTGGACCCGGTGGTTCGCGCCGAATGGAAGGGCATGAGTCCGGACCGCGTGGCCATGCTGGGCCGGGGCGTGATGCTGTCCCGGCGCGGGGCGACGCTGGCGCGCCTGGGTATCGTGAAACTCGCGCTGAAATTGCTCACCAGCGGGAATCAGAAGATCCCGAAATTATTGGCGAAGGTCTCAGCGGGCAGAGGCGCCAGCGTAACAGATCGTCTGGTGGGTGAGGTCCGGAAGATGCCGCGGGAGCTGTGGCCGGCCATTGCGCAGCACTGGAGCCAGCCGGAATCGTTCGCCGCCATGGCGCGAAACCTGGAGGGCCTGCCGGTCTCGGTAACGCAACTCGATGAAGCGCGGCTGATGGGCGCGCTGCCCCTGCGGATTGTGTCATCCGGCAAAGCTTTGGGCGGACGCGCGAATCCGGAGCATTTGCGCGATGCGGGTTTGTCCGTCCACGGCCGGTGTCTGGTGGCGAAAGAGGCCGGGCACTGGGTGCAACTGGACGCTCCCGACATGGTGGTGGCGGCTGTTCAGGAAGTGCTTGAGGTGCTTAAGGCCGTCGGAAGTTTGCCACACGGAAGAATGTAAGAAAGTTGGCGTCGTGGGCTCGCGGCGGACCACCTTCTTCATCGTCGAAACCGGTCCGGATGGCGGCTACCAAATCGGCGCCGTCAAACTGCCAGTCCACGTACTGGAAGGCATGTTTGGCAACGTCGGGATGCTGCAGAACCCTTCGCTCCACCCTCCATGCGCGCAGGTCCGGGGACGACATCAGGGCCAGCGTGTTGCGCACGGAGGCCGGGTTCTTCGCCGAGAGCGGGAATTCGGGGAGTGCGGGGTTGGAGAGCGTCCAGTAGCGCCTGGATTTCTTGTCCCACCGGATGGTGAACTTCTTCGCGCCGCCGGGGAACTCGACCAGTTCCACGAAGCGCAGGGCGTCGCCTTCCAGTCGGGTGATGGCGGCCTTTTCCGTGTCGTGAACGCGCAGGATGTCGAAGATTTCGCCCCGGGGGCCAACCACTGCGTTGCCTTCAAGCCAGGTCTGCCCTGGCGGGGCAGCGGCTCCTGGATACGCCAGGCGCTGCGTCATTTTCCAGCTGCCGGGTTTCGTCAGGTCCGCGTGTAGCGACGCCGATACCAGGAAGGCTTCAAAGTTTCCCCACGCGCCTTCCGGATGAAATTCAAATGCGCGCCAAATGCGGCCTTTTGAGATCGCCATCGGGACCGGCGCTGTGTGGAAGCCGGGGGTGTCCGTCAGATACGAGGCGGCGCTCCAGGTGAAGCCCTTATCGGTCGACTTACGGATCATCATACGACCGTATTCGTAAGTAGTGCCCATCAGATACAGGGCGTCTTTATGCAGGAAGAGGTTCGACCAGAACTGATCTTTGAATTCAGCCGCCTGCTTCCAGGTTGCGCCTTTATCGGTGGAACGGAAGACCCGGGAAACGGCGGAAACGCTCTGCGTGGAGCCAGCGCCAAAGAAATCGTGGCTTGCCACATAGTCACCGCCCGGCAAGATGATGATTGACGGCGAGCCGATGTACTGGCGGGTGGCGGCAGGCTGGTGGTCGATGACGACTCCCGGAGGAAGATCGACAGCCAGCGCGGCGAGCAGTAAAACAGGGAACAGCATTTATTCGAACTGAATCTGCGCGATCACCAGCGTCGGCATCGCCTGATTCCACGTGGGCGGAATGGTATCGAACGGCAACCGGAACTCACGCTTCTGGCCAGGTGGCAACGATCCCTGGCGTCCGCCGATCACGATCGCGCGTTCCCGAGCCACTTCCTGCCCGTTGTAATCGCGGAACACACAAATCACTTCGGCGAGCTTCACCGTACGGGTGCCCCCATTGGTGATATCGCCCAGAATTTCCACCAGGCGGGAGTTCACATAGCTTTCCGCCGCCTGCATGTGGACGTTGTCGAGCTTCAGACTGGGCAGGTAGGCCCGGCCTTCCTGCGAGAGTTTGGGCGGAGGCGGCGCGGCGGGCGCGGGCCCAAAGGTCAGCCAGCCGAAGAGGCCAATAATCAGGGCGGCGCCGAGAGTCAGAACAAGGGTTGTCGGCGAAAGCTTAACGTCCGGCAATGGTCATCTCTCCAATCATGATGGTAGGGGCTGACGTGGATCCGCGGAATTCCAGGTCATTGCCAATCTCACCGATTCCGTTCAGCATTTCCTGCAAAGTGGACGCGATGGTAACTTCGGAAACCGGGAAGGCCAGCTCACCGTTGCGGATCCAAACCCCGGCCGCGCCGCGCGAATAGTCGCCCGTTACGGTGTTGACACCGGAACCGATCAATTCGGTCACATAAAAACCGTCTTTTATGCCGGCGATCATCTCTTCCGGGCTCTTCGTGCCCGGTTCCAGATAGAAGTTACCGTGGCCGATACCCGCGTTACCCGTGATGCCGCGCGAAGCGTTACCGGTGGTCTTCATGCCGAGTTTACGGGCCGTGTACGTGTTCAGAAGGTAGTTTTTCAACACGCCCTTTTCGATCACCGGCGTGCGCCGCGTGGGGACGCCCTCATCATCAAACGGCTGTGACCCAAACAGGCCCGGCAGCGTGCCATCGTCAATCAGCGTGAAGCGTTCATCTGCGATCTTTTCCCCGAGTTTGCCCGCAAGGAACGAGGCTTCGCGGTAAATCGACTTGCCTTCCACCGCTTCAAACAGATTGCCGAGCAGGGAACGGGCGATGCGGGGTTCGAAAATAACAGGAGCTTTGGTGGTTTCCACCTTAACGGCACCCAGGCGGCGGACGGCCCGTTCGGCGGCCCGGCGGCCTACGCTTTCCGGATCTTCCAGCCCGGCGAAATCACGCGCCAGCGAATACCAGTAGTCGCGTTCCATGGCCTCGCCTTGTGAAGCGACGGGCACAGCGGTCAGCGAGCACCAGGTGGCCGCATAAGCTCCGGAGAAGCCCCGCGAATTGGCAAAAATGCGGGAAGCCGTGCTGGATTCGAAGGAGCCGCCTTCGGACTTGGTAATCCGGGGATCGTAAGCCAGAGCAGCGGCTTCGGCGCGCCTCGCGGCATCGATCTTCTGCGCGGCCGGAAGCTTCGCCACATCTTCGGAAAACAGCCGCAGATCACCCGGGATACTACCCAGTTCAGAAGCATCCGGTAAACCGACATGCGGATCTTCCGTAGTAAGCGCGGCCAGTTCCACCGCTGCCGCAACCATGTGGCGGACACCTTCAGGCGTCAGGTCCGAGGTGTACGAAGAACCCGTCTTCTTGCCAATCAGAACTCGCAGTCCGGCGCCCCGGGAACCGGCTTCTTTCAGCGTTTCCAGTTCGCCCATGCGAACATTCGCCGAAAATTCCGAGCCTTCCGCAAGCGTGCATTCCGCATCCGTCGCGCCCGCCGAAAGCGCCTGCTGAATAGCGTCACGAGCAATTTCCTGCAGGTTGTCCAACTCTGACCGGGAACTCATGCCGTACCTCCCACGGTCATCTTGTCGATACGAACCGTGGGGATCCCAACACCAACCGGAACGCTCTGGCCTTCTTTGCCACAAATGCCAATACCTTCATCCAGCTTCAGATCGTTGCCCACCATGCTGATGTATTTCAACGCTTCCGGGCCATTGCCGATCAGCGTGGCGTTCTTCACGGGCCGGGTCAGTTTGCCGTCTTCAATGAGATAGCTTTCTGAAGCCGAGAAGACGAAGTTGCCGCTGGTAATATCCACCTGGCCACCCGCAAAACTCGCGCAGTAGAGCCCCCGGGGCACGGAGCGGATGATCTCTTCGGGGTCACTCTCCCCGGCCAGCATGAACGTGTTGGTCATGCGCGGCATGGGGATATGTTCGTAGCTTTCGCGGCGTCCGCTGCCAGTGGCGGCAGCGCCCGTGACGCGGCTGGAAAGCTTGTCCTGCAGGTAACCCTGCAGGATTCCGTTTTCGATCAGGACATTGCGCTGCGTCAAGTTGCCTTCGTCGTCCACGTTAATGGAGCCGCGGCGCCCGCCAAGCGCGGATCCACCCAGTGTCCCGTCGTCGATGACGGTGCACAAGGGACTCGCCACCAACTGGCCGATACGGCCCGAAAAGGCCGAGACACCCTTGCGGTTAAAGTCCGCTTCGAGGCCATGGCCAACCGCTTCGTGGAGCAGAACGCCGGGCCAGCCGGGGCCAAGAACCACTACGTTCTCGCCCGCCGGGGCGTCAACCGCGCCCAACTGCACAATGGCCTGGCGAACCGCCTCTTTCGCAAAATACTCCGGCGTGCGCTCCGTCCGGAACCACTCCAGTTCGTAGCGTCCACCGCCACCCGAGTGGCCCTGCTGCGGAACACCATCCGCGGCGCGGGCCAGAACGTAGACCGACATCCGCGCCATCGGCTGACGGTCATACGAAATCACGCCGTCCGAAGTGGCGATCAGAATCTGCCGCAGAGAATCGGCGTAGCTCGCCTGCACCTGAAACACTCGCGAATCTGCCGCACGTGCAGCCTGATCGGCTCGCTGCACCAAAGCAACGCGTTCGGCGAAGGAAGTCTCGTTCGGCGACGTCAGAACCGGGTAAAGATTGCGCCGCGGGCCTTCATCCAGGGGAACGGACTCCACCTTGGCCGGGCCGGCCGCGATCATCGCCGCCACCTGTGCGGCGTGTTTGATCTTCTCCGGACTCAGATCGCCCGCGTAAGCGTAACCAGTACGTTCGCCCGCAATCACGCGTACGCCAACCCCCAGGGTGACCCCCTGCGTGGCGCTTTTCACAATGGATTCATCAATGCCGATGGAACTGGTGGCAATGTACTCGAAGTACAGATCGGCGTAGTCACCGCCACGCGACAGGGCTTCGGAAAGGTAGTTTTCCAGATCCCGCCGCGAAATGCCGAACCGGGCGGCGAAAAAGGAATCGGAAAAGCTCATAAGGTTCTTTCACTTTACCAAGTTCGCAATTTTGGGCCGTGCGAGAATAGCGGCTGGTGAGTCCTTTTTCGCTTGCAGGTAAAACGGCGCTGGTTACAGGCGCGAGCCGGGGCATTGGCCTGGCGATTGCGCGGGCTATGCGCGAGGCGGGGGCCGAAGTCGTGCTGGCGTCCCGCTCGAAAGAAAAACTGGAGGCCCTGGCGGCCGAAATCGGGGGGCCGGATGGACGATGCCGGGCTCTGGAACTCGACATCGCCGACCCCGAGTCCATCAAACGTGCGGCCGCCGAAGTGGGTGACATCGACATTCTGGCCAACGTGGCCGGGATGAACATCCGTGGCCGCGCTGAAGATTACACCCAGGAGCAGTACGACCGGATTATGCAGACCAACCTGCACGGTCTGTTCCAGCTAACGCAGCTGATCGGTAAGAAGATGATCGTCCGCGCCCAGGGCGGTAAGATCATCAACATCGGCAGCTTTACCACATTTACGGGCCTGCCATGGGTCTCGGTTTACGCCATGACCAAGGGCGCGGTGGGGCAGTTAACCAAGGTGCTGGCCGCCGAATGGGCCTGCCACAACATTCAGGTGAACTGCATCGCGCCGGGCTTTATTCTGACGGACCTGAACCGTGCCATGTGGCAGAGCGAGGCCATGGATTCGTGGCGCAAGGGAATCCAGGCGATTGACCGGTTGGGTTGCCCGGAAGATATCTCGCCGCTGGCAGTGTTCCTGGCCGCGCCGGGGTCGAACTACATCACCGGCCAGGTGATTGCCGTGGATGGCGGCGCCACCACAACCGCCAAGTGGCCTGTCGCGACGCCGAACACCTAAACCAAGTGCCTTTCGCTCCCACTGTCGTCCTGTTGGCGTCGTTCTTGCAGGCTGCGGCTTTTCAGGCACCGGCTTTTCAGGCGCCGGCTTTTCAGGCTGCGGCAACTGCGCCCGCAATCGAATTCGTTTGTCCTATGGACAAGGACATCCGCTCGAAAACCCCAGGCAAATGCCCCCGCTGCGGGATGCCCCTGGAAGCCGGAATCCGCGAACCCGTGGAATACCGACTGAAGCTCCGAGCCAGCCCGGCTGCGATACCGGCCGGTAAACCCGTGGACCTGCAATTCGAGCTGATCGACCCAAAAACCGGCAAACTGGCCACAAAGTACGAACTGGTCCATGAAAAACTCTTCCACCTTTTCCTGGTCTCAGCGGATTTGCAGCATTTCCAGCACGTGCATCCGGAATCGTTCGGGGCTGGACGTTTTCGCCTCCGCACCTCGCTGCCAGAGGCCGGAATCTACAAAGTCCTGACCGATTCGTACCCCTCCGGAGCGACCCCACAACTGCTCCCTGCTTTCCTGACGACCGCGGGCTATCCGAAGTCCATCAGCGAAACCATCGCCCCCCCACCGGCCGACACCGGGCCGCAAAAAGGGCAAAACATGGAGGTCACGCTCCGCATGGATCCGCCCGAACCGCTACCCGGCCGGAAAACCATGCTGTTTTTCACCATCTCCCCGGGCGACGGCCTGGAACAGTACCTGGGCGCCTGGGGCCACATGCTGGCCATGAGCCATGATCTGATCGACTCCATCCACGAACACCCGGCCTTCGCGGAAGTCCGTCAGGTGGAAGGCAAACAGGAAATCCAGTTCAACCTGTTCTTCCCCCGCGAAGCCACCTACAAGGTGTGGGTGCAGTTCCAAAGGCTGGGTGTGGTGAACACCGTGGCGTTTACGATACCCGTGCGCGAGGTCCGGTAACAGCGGCGGGTCTCCCCAGAGCCCGAATTGCCAGGCCTGCCAAAACCACCAACATCGGATCAGTAATTTCCGCCGTTCGCCCCGCCAGGAACATCTGGCCGACTTCGAGCAGGGCGGCCACTACTGTAACAATCACGATGGCCCGATCAAGCGGCATACGTTCCGCCCGGAAAATCCAGACCGCCGCGCCCATATTCCAGAATTTCTCCAACAGAACGCGAATCCCCGTCTGCCAGTCCATACTCAGGAAGCCCCCAAACGGAACCAGCGAAAAACTGTGAGGCGCTCCCACACGAAAGGGCGACAGGCCCCGCAGCACCATCAGAGCGAGAAAGATCCACCCAACCGGCCTTCGCTTCAGTGTGACGAAGAGAACAACCCCGGCTATTGCGCCAACCAGCGCGGAGAGGGACGGAACTCTCGACATAATGAAGAACTGCGCCGGAATGAGCGCCACCGACGCCCACAGCCAGAAGCGTTCGGAAACCACTGACCGCAGCATGAAACCCGCGGCGTACCAACTCGCCAGCGCCGCCACAAATGGCCCGAATTCAAATAGTGGCGCCTGCGAGATGGATACCAGCTTCCCCTCAAAAACGGCCAGCCACATCACCGGAAACAGCGGAAACAGGAGCGAACCCACCCAGATCAGCAGCAGCGCCAGGGCGGAACGGTCCACCGCGCGCCGGCTGTGCCCATCCATCCATTTCCGCCCCACAACGGCCTCGAAAAGCGTGGCCGCAATAACCCCGCCAGCCGTGCCAATCGTGTTATTCAGAAGGTCGATGGCACCGCAGCGGCGGCCGGGGACCAGCAGTTGCAGCATCTCAATGGACGCCGACAGGACGAACCCGAACAGCACCAAACCGCCGATCCGAAGCGCCTGATTGCGAACTTTGTGGAACGCCAGATAACCGCTCATGCCCAGAGGCACGTACAGCGCGAGGTTAATGATCACGTCCGCCAGGTAGCGCCGGTTAAAGACGGCCACAACGGACCAGGACTGGAGCAGCGCCCCAACCGGGTCAACCGGGCCGGGGGGAATCCGAAAAAACCACGGGTACAACGACCCGTAAACAATCAGGGCGACGACAGTAAAGAAAATTGCAGGCAAGACTTGATGGTAGCCCGGCGGATGCTGATACCATCGCTGTGAATCCACTTCAAACTATGAAACACTTCCTCTTCCTCTCGCTTCTCTTCGCGGCTACGGCTGCGGCTCAAGCCCCCGCGGGCGCTGCGCAAGGCAGAGGAGGCCCCACCCCCGCAAGCATTCAGGACACGCAGACCATGCCCCTCTGGCAGGGCCCCGCGCCAGGCGCCCAGGGAACCGAAGACCGCGACATCCCCACCATCACCGCTTACATGCCGCGCTCGCTTGCCGCGCCGGTCACCGCAGTCATCGTGGCCCCGGGTGGCGGGTACGGTGCCCTCGCGTCAAACCATGAAGGCCGCCAGGTGGCGAATTACCTGAACGGGCTCGGCATCGCCGCGTTCGTTCTGAAGTACCGCCTGGGCCCGAAGTATCACCACCCGGTGGAGCTCGGTGACGCGCAGCGCGCCATCCGCACCGTCCGCGCCAAAGCCGCCGAGTGGCACATCAACCCGGACCGTATCGGCATCATGGGCTTCTCCGCCGGCGGCCACCTGGCCATGACCGCTTCCACCTTATTCAAAGGGGGCGATGCCGCCGCGTCCGATCCGATTGAGCGCGTTTCCGCAAGGCCCGACTTCGCCGTGCTCGGCTACCCCGTCATCTCCCTCACCGAACCCTGGACGCATCAGGGCTCGAAGAAAAACCTGCTGGGCGATAACGCCGACCCTGCTCTGGCAAAGAGCCTTTCCGGCGAAAACGCGGTGACGGCACAGACGCCGCCCACCTTCCTTTTTCATACCAACGGCGATACCGGCGTTCCCGCCGAAAACAGCATTTACTACTACCTGGCGCTCCGCAAGGCCGGTGTTGTGGCCGAAATGCACGTCTTCCAGAGAGGTCCGCACGGCGTCGGCCTGGGAATGGATGACTTCGCCCTGTCGCAGTGGCCGGGCCTGCTCGCGAACTGGCTGCGCGTCAACGGCCTTCTGAAGTAACCGTCTGAAGTACCCTAAGTAGTTGATGCCTGGATTGCTCGATGGTCAAACGGCGGTTATCGCCGGGATTGCTAACAAGTGGAGTATTGCGTTCGGAATTGCCGAATCGTTCGCACGTGAGGGCGCGTCACTCGTTCTGACGTACCTGAACGAGAAGCAACGCGAAACGATTGAATCGATTGTCGGCCATCTGCCCGTCATCAAGCTCATTCCCTGCGATGTTTCGAAGGACGAGGAGATTGTTGCCCTCACGGAACACCTCCGCGCCCTCGGCCGCCCCATCAATGCGCTCGTTCACAGCCTGGCCTTCGCCAATCGCGAAGACCTGGGGCGTCCGTTTGTGGAAACCGACCGCGATGGCTTCCTGCTCGCTCACAGCATCAGTGCCTATTCGCTGGTGGCCATGTCGCGCGCGGTGGCGCCGTTCATGACGGAAGGCGGGTCCATTATGACCCTCAGCTACCTCGGGTCTATCCGTGTCCGCCAGAACTACAACGTGATGGGCGTGGCGAAGGCCGCGCTCGAAGCCTCTGTCCGCTATCTGGCGAATGACCTGGGCCCCAGCAAAATCCGCGTCAACACCATCTCCGCGGGAGCCGTGAAAACCGCCTCCGCCCGCGCCGTGAAAGACCTCAGCGTCATGCTGGATGCCACGAAGGAACATTCCCCGCTCCGTCACGTGACCGAATCCGGCGAAGTCGGCGATGCCGCCGTCTTCCTCGCCAGCCGCCTCAGCCGGGGGATGACAGGCAATGTCCTGTTCGTCGATTCCGGCATGCACCTGATGTAGTACTCCGAATATATTGGGCCGCGGCCTGCACGGGGCGAAATCCCCTGCCTTTGGTTATGCAGAGATCAACGTTTTACGCCCCCGCGCCGTCATAAGGTTATGGACTCTCTGCGGACATCTGGCCTGCTGCTCACGCTTTCGCTCCTTGCAGCCGCCCGTCCGGTGGCCGGAGCCGATGTTCGCGACCAGCTGCACGCCATTGAAAATCGCTACAACAAGGCGCAGTCTCTTACGCTGGCCTTTTCTGAGAGCTACTCGGGGGCACGCCGCCCGGCGCGGACCGAAGCGGGCACGCTTTACCTGAAAAAACCAGGGCGCATGCGCTGGCAGTATTCCGACCCTTCCGGAAAGCTCTTTGTGTCCGACGGCAAGAACGTCTACCTCTACACTCCGGGCGAACCCCGCGCCGAGAAGAGTGCGTTGAAAGAATCCGCCGACATGCGCGCGCCCCTCGCGTTCCTGCTGGGCAAACTCGATTTCGCGCGCGAATTCAAGACCTTCGCCAGTACCCAGGACGCGGACGGAACGTGGATCGCCGCCGAGCCTAAATCCCCCAATCTCGCGTACACCAAAGTGGAATTTCTGGCCACGGCCGCCGGCGAGATCCGCCGCGTCCGCATCACAGGCCAGGACCGCTCCCGGCTGGAATTCACCTTCTCCGGCGAAAAGCTAAACACGCCCGTCGCCCCGTCCCTGTTCGCATTCCAGCCGCCCGCCGGGATCCCCCTCGTGGAGAGCGACCGCTAATATGGCTGATTTCGTCATGAAGTACGCCGATGCCCACGGCCAGACCCACACGCAAGCCGTGCAGGGCACCACCGAGCAGGAGATCCGCGACCGCTTCAATCGCCAGGGCTTCCTGGTCTATTCCGTGAAGCCGAAGCAGGCCGGCCTCAGCCTCTCGGGCGAAATCGCGCTGCCCGGCCGCAAGAAACTCAACCTCGAAAAATTCCTCATCTTCAACCAGCAGTTCGTTACGCTGATCCGCGCCGGCTTGCCCATTCTGAAATCGCTCGACCTCCTCGCCGAACGCCTCACCGATGAGAAACTCAGGCCTTACATCAACGCCGTCCGCGAAGACGTGCGCAAAGGCGTCCTGCTTTCTGAAGCGTTCAAAGGGCAGGGAATTTTCCCCAAGATCTACGTCACTTCGGTAATGGCGGGCGAGAAATCGGGCAGCCTGGTAGAGGTTCTGGAACGGTACATCACCTACCAGAAGCTGGCGCTGTCCGTTCGAAAAAAGGTCCTGGTTTCGCTGATGTACCCGTGCATGCTCGTCCTGCTGGTGATTGCGCTGATGGTGTTTCTGGTCACGTCCGTGGTCCCCAGCTTCGCCACTCTGTACAGCAGCATGTCGGCGAAATTGCCGCAAATCACCGTCTATTTAATCGCCATCGGGACCACGGCGCGCGGCGGCATCGCAGGTGGGGCGCTGGGGCTGTTCGGGCTCATCGCCCTGTTCATGTGGTGGTCGCGTGCGGAGGCGGCCCAGGAAAAGATCGACCGCGTCAAGATCCGTGTCCCGCTGTTCGGCGATATCTGGATCAAGTACCAGGTTGCGCAGTTTTCCCGCGTCCTGGGGACGCTGCTGACGGGCGGTATCCCGCTGGTCCAGGGCCTGGAAACGGCTGCCGAATCCCTCGGCACGCCCCTGCTGCGCAAGACGCTCGAAAAGGCCAGCCGGATGGTGAAGGAAGGGCAACCGCTGTCGCTCTCTTTACAAGCCACGAAAATCTTCCCGCCGCTCGCGGTGGACATGATTGAAGTGGGCGAATCCACCGGCGCGCTCCCCGCCATGCTGAGTTCCGTCGCCGAATTCTACGAAGAAGACGTCAATACCAAAATGACGGCGGCTCTCTCCCTCATCGAACCGCTGATCATGGTTTTCATGGGGATTTTCGTAGCGTTCGTGCTCATCGCGCTCTACCTGCCCATCTTCTCGCTGGCCGATTCCATCCAGTAGCCGAGCCGCGACCGTAAAGGGAGAGGTACCGAAAACCAACGGAGCGGCACCTACCCGCACCCGGAGTTCGGCTACTGCTACTCCGCGTCCGCAGGCCGCAGCTTCGGCACCAGCGAATGGATGATCAGCAGGGCAAGCAAATACGCTGACCCCGCCCAGACAAACAGTGGGCCATACGACTTGTGCGAGTAATCCAGCCACATCCCCACCGCCTTCGCCACCATCCCTCCCGCAAACGCGCCGCCCATCCCGCCGAAACCCACCACCGAGGCCACTGCCTTCCGGGGAAACGTATCGGAAGGCAGCGTAAACAGATTCGCCATCCAGCCCTGGTGCGCCGCAGTCGCCAAACTCAGCAGCGCCACAGTCGCCCACAAATTGCCGTTCGTGAACATCACCATGCTCACCGGAGTCACCGAGCATGCGCAAATCAGCATCGCCGTCTTACGCGCTTTCGAAGCTTCCCAGCCTCGATCCATCAGGCCACGGGAGATCCAGCCGCCCAGCACCGAACCAACATCCGCCGCCAGGTAGATGATCACCAGCGGCAAGCCCAGTTGCGTCAAATTCAAACCGTACGCGTCATGCAGGAAGCCCGGCACCCAGAACAGATAAAACCACCACACAGGGTCCGTCAAAAACTTACCCGCCAAATAAGCCCACGAAGCCCGCTGCTTTACCACCCACATCATCGGAACCTTAACAGCGTCCTCGACCACAGTCCGGTCCGCTTCAATGAACTCGCGCTCCACCGTGGTCAGCGACTTGTGTTCTTCCGGGCGACGGAACCACGCCAGCCACAACACCAACCAAACCAAATCAAAACTGGCCGTGGCGATGAACGACATTCGCCACCCAAAGTGCGTGGCCACGAAAGGTACGAGGAGCGGCGCGATCAGCGCCCCCAAATTGGTCCCGCTATTGAAAATCCCGGTCGCGAACGCCCGCTCTTTGCGCGGAAACCAGTCCGCCGTTGCCTTCAGCGCCGCAGGGAAGTTCGCCGCCTCGCCCAACCCAAGCCCGAACCGCGCCAAAGCGAACTGAAACGGTGTCCCGGCAAACGAATGCAGCACGGAGGCGACACTCCAAAATGCCACCGCCACCGCATAGCCCAGCCGTGTCCCCATCCAGTCAATCAGCCGGCCCGCTATCGGCATCATCAGCGCGTAGGCGATTTGGAACGTGGAAACAATCGTCCCGTAGTCATTTTCATTCCACCCCAACTCTTTTTCGAGAGTAGGCTTCAGGATGCCGAGAACCTGGCGATCCAGATAATTAACGGTGGTGGCAAAAAAGAGCAGGCCGCAAACAGCCCAACGCACTTTTTCGCCAAAAATCCCAGGCTGATTACCCGGTCGGTTTAAGGGAGCTACTCGTGCGGGCATACGTGGGCCTTAGGCAGGATGAAATTCTCAAAATTCGCCCGGAAGAGCCGGTTGATATCGCGCCGAATATCCTCGCGCGTCACACCCCGACCGTCCTCCCGCAAATTCTGATAGGTACTGGCCAGAATCGGCGTCAACGTGCGCCGCGTGTTCTTCCATTTGTAGATGACCTGCTCCAGAACGCGTGCGTCCGAGTGCTGCGGAATAAAGCTGGTGCCCAGCATCTCCAGGCGCTCCCGCGTCATCTCTTCCACCACCGACGGGTTATTCAGGAACCACCAGCAGCCAAACGGCATCAGATTGGCGAACTTCCGCGCATACACGCAGAGTTCATGCTGGTTCTCGCGGCTCAACAGGCTGATGAAGAAACGATTCTCGGGGAAATCGAGGCACATGCGTTCCACCGCCCGCAGATCCGCTTTGCCCACACCATCGCCAGCCAGTTTCAGCTCCGGATTCACCAGATAACGCACACCGATCATCAGCGACATGGGAATACTGCGCGCCAAACAAATCGGCAGCACCGATTCCCGCAGGAAACGAACGCGCAGGCTCGGTTCCGGGTACACAAACGTATCGGGCAGCGAAACGGCCATGTAGACGGGGCTGATCAGGTCGGTCCAGCTTTCCAGAAAACGGCGAACTTCCGCCATCGTCCTCCCGGAACCGTCCGCGTGGACATCGTAGCCCTTCGCCCGCAAAATATGCCAGTGCTGATCCCATTTGTTCAGGATGCGGTCCAGGCGCAGCACCGGGCGGAACAGCGGGTCCGTCTCAGTCCCGCGCTCCCAGGCTGGAGCTTCGTCCGGATCCAGAGGATCGTTCGTCATCACCGCTTCGCTGATCCCCGCCAGCCGGAACACTTCGCGCGTGTGGTCCGCCAGGTTGCGCGAAGCGAAGAAGGCGCGTGCTTCCGTCAAATCCCCCGACGTTGGTAAGCCGAAGGCGTTCAACACGGCGATCACGCCGCGAGTCGCCTCCGAAATCGGTGTATTCTCAATGAAAAGAGTCTTCCAGATCAGGTCGGCCTTCGCCAGTTTCGACAGCTGGAAGTACTGCCCCGGCGTAATATCGGAGAACCGGAACAATTCCGCCTCCAGGTAATGATAAGTAATCAGTTCATCGATACCCCATAACCCAATGGGCCCCAAAGACGCCTTGTACAGGTGCGTATGGATGTCAATGAACTGGGCGGCCTGGAGTTCCTCGGCTACCGCTGTACGGATCTGGTCAAATGAAAGAACGGAATGGCTCACTATCTGAGGATTATCCGATATGCCACCACGTGGGGCCGAGTCTTCGCCCGCTGGTATCCTGAAAGTTTGGAGTCTTTAATACCTTGAACCGTATTGTTATGGCATTTCGGGCCTTCTTTGGGCTCTTGTTCGGCGGAGTCCTGCCGAGTGATTTGGTACAGGCCCTCAACCTGGTCGCGAAAGCCTCCATCCCGAAGCCCGTACCTCCCAAGCCGGAGGTGAAAATTGAAGACGGTGCGCTCCAGCTGCTTGCCATGTTGCAACGCGAGTCGCGCATTCTCGATTTCCTGATGGAAGACCTCTCCCCGTACTCGGACGAACAGATTGGCGCCGCCGCACGCGACGTCCAGTCCAACGCCCGCGACGTCCTCACCCGCCACTTCACCCCCGGCCCCGTGATTGATGCCGTGGAAGGCAGCACCGTTCAGGCCCCCTCGGGCGGCGCCAACACGGCGAAATTCATCGGCAACGTGCCCGCCTCCGGGCAGCCGAAGAGCGGAATCCTCCGCCACAAGGGCTGGCGCGCCAATTCCGTCGTCATGCCCAAACTCGGCAGCAAGCAGGATTTCACCGTCCTCGCCCCCGCCGAAATTGAAGTGGAGTAGCTTTGTCTTCCGCATCACCTCGTTCCGCATCACCTCGGTTTTCTATCGGAATAGACCTCGGCACCACGAATAGTGCCCTCGCCTTCGCCGAATTCGGTTCCGATCTCCCCGCCGTTGTAGTTGCCACCATCCCGCAGCTGACGGCCCCCAACGAAACCTCACCGGAAGCGCTCCTGCCGTCATTCCTCTACCTGCACGGCGAAAAGGAATTTCAGCCCGGAGCCACCGCCCTGCCCTGGGACGCGGAACCCGGCTATATCGTCGGCAAATTTGCCCAGCGTCGCGGGGCCGAAGTATCTGGTCGCCTCGTCGCTTCCGCCAAGAGCTGGCTTTCCTACACGGCGGTTGACCGCACCTCCGCCCTGCTCCCCCAGCAAGCCCCGGAAGGCGTCCAGCGCGTCTCGCCCGTGGATGCCTCCGCCGCTTACCTCCGCCACCTCCGCAACGCCTGGAACGAGGAACATCCCGACGCACCCTTCGACGACCAGGACGTTTTCGTCACCGTCCCGGCATCGTTCGACGCCATCGCCCGCGATCTGACCCAGCGCGCTGCCGCCGCAGCCGGTTACCTCGATCCCGTGCTTCTCGAAGAGCCCCAGGCCGCCTTCTACGCCTGGCTCGAACGCCACCCCGACTGGCGCAGCCATCTCGGCAAGGGTGATCTCGTCCTCGTCATCGATATCGGCGGCGGCACCACCGACTTCACCCTCATCACCGTCACCGAACGCGACGGCCAACTGGACCTGGAACGCGTCGCCGTCGGCGACCACATCCTGCTGGGTGGCGACAACATCGATCTCACTTTGGCGCACGCCGTCAACGCCGAACTCGCCGGACGCGGCACCAAGCTCGATGCGTTCCAAATGCAGGCCCTTCGCAGCCAGTGCCGCATCGCCAAGGAAAAGCTCCTCACTCCAGCCTCCACCGAAACCGAAGCCCCCATCACCATTCTGGGTAAAGGCTCCAGCCTCATCGGCGGCACCCTCCGCACCCGCCTCTCTCGTCCACAACTCGAAGCCGTAGTGGAGAGTTTCCTGCCTCGGGTTGGAAGCAATGACATGCCGGAGACCGCCCGCCGCGCCGGCCTGCACGAAATCGGCCTCCCTTACGCCCAGGATGCGGCCATCACCCGGCACCTGGCCAAATTCCTGCGCCAGCGCGCCGCCGATTCCGAGCACGGAGCCGTGCGCAGAGGTCCCAGCGGTCTCGCCTGCCCCACCCACGTCCTCTTCAACGGCGGCGTCCTGTATCCCACGGTGGTTCGCGAACGTCTTGCCGAAGTCTTAACCGGCTGGCTCGCGGACGAGGGTTTTCCTGCTGCGGAACTGCTTCCAGGCGAAGATCTCGACCACGCCGTCGCCCGTGGAGCCGCCTATTACGGCGCCGCCCGTCGCGGCAAAGGCGTCCGGATTCGCGGCGGCATCGCCCGTTCCTATTACGTTGGCATTGAGTCCGCCATGCCCGCTGTCCCCGGCATCCCTGCCCCGCTGAAAGCCCTCGCCGTCGCCCAATTCGGCATGGAAGAAGGCACCTCGGTCGCCATTCCGGGCCGTGAATTCGGTCTCGCCGTCGGCGAACCCGCCGAGTTCCGCTTCTTCTCTTCCTCATCCCGCAAGAACGATCCCCCCGGCGAGCTCATCGAAGACATGTTGGGCGATCTCGACGAACTCCCCCCCGTACAGGTAACGTTGCCGGCCTCCGGTAACCCCGAAAGCTTGTTGGCAGGAGCGGGATTCGTCCCCGTTACCTTCGTCCCCGTTACCTTCGAAACCACCATCACCGAAACCGGCGTCCTGCAGCTTTGGTGTAAAAGCCGCGACGCCCAGCGCTGGAAACTGGAATTTGACGTGCGTGAAAAAAGATGAAAGTCGGCATTGACCTCGGAACCACCAACTCGGCCCTCGCCTGGATAGACCCAGCCGACGCCGAAGATACCAGCTTCCCGCCCATTCAGGTTTTCGATATCCCTCAAATGGTCGCGCCCGGTCGCGTCGAGTCGCGGCGTACCCTGCCGTCCTTCGTGCTCCTGGACGAAGGCCAGCCCGTCGGCACTTACGCCCGCGAACAGGGCGCCATTGTCCCCACCCGCCTCGTCCACAGCGCAAAATCCTGGCTCTCCAACTCGGAGGTGGACCGCACCGCCAAAATCCTCCCCTGGGACGCCGGCGAAGCGGGCCGCGTCATGTCCCCCGTCGAAGTCTCGGCCAAGCTGCTCTCCACCATGCGAGAAGCTTGGGATAGCGACGGCAGATACGGCCCCCTCGCCGAACAGGACATCGTCCTCACCGTCCCCGCATCCTTCGACGAAGAAGCCCGCGAACTCACCGTAAAGGCCGCCGAAGAGGCCGGTCTCACCAAACTCACCCTCCTCGAAGAACCCGCCGCCGCGTTCTACTCCTGGATCGCCAACAACTTCGCCCGCTCCCGCCGGCTGCTATTCGATGGCCAGATCGTCCTCATCTGCGACGTGGGCGGCGGCACCAGCGATTTCTCCCTCATCAAGGTCTCCCGCGAGGGCGACCGCATCAACTTCACCCGTACCGCCGTCGGTAAGCACCTCCTCCTCGGTGGCGACAACCTCGATCTCACCCTCGCCTGGCTCGCCGAAACCAAGCTCAACAAGCAACTCTCCATCCGCCAG
This sequence comes from uncultured Acidobacteriia bacterium, assembly GCA_903929755.1. Lineage (GTDB taxonomy): Bacteria > Acidobacteriota > Terriglobia > Bryobacterales > Bryobacteraceae > BOG-234. The sequence continues at coordinate 4,095 of CAIYVZ010000114.1, read as the reverse complement.
CGCAGCGGCCTCCGCCGCCAGTGCTCCGCCGCCAAAGAACTCCTGCTCTGCGACGAACGCCGCCAAAGCGTTGAAATCAGTATCCTGGGCACCGGCTCTTCCATCATCGGCGGCACGCTCAAAACCGAAATCACCCGCGCCGAAGCCCTGGAACTGGCCCTCGATGGCTTCCTCCCCCTCACCCCGCGCGGCGAAAAGCCCAAAGAAGAGAAACGCAGCCTCTTCCGCGAACTCGGCCTCCCCTATGTGGCCGACCCCGCCATCAGCCGCCACCTTTCCGCCTTCCTCGAGTCCGCTGGCTCTGAAGCAAAGGGGCAAATCCCCGACGCCATCCTCTTCAACGGCGGCTTCTTCATCCCCGAAATCCTCCGGACCCGCGTCGCCGACCTCCTCGAACACTGGTACGGCAAGCGCCCCGAAATCTTCGAAAACCGCGACCTCGATCTCGCCGTCGCCACCGGTGCCGCCTACTACTCTTACGCCCGCTCCACCGGCTCCGGCATCCTCGTCCGCGGCGGCCTCCCCCGCGCCTATTACATCGGGATCAGCTCGGCAGACGGCAAAGACAATTCCGGCGTCTGCCTCGTCCCCCGCGGAGCCGAAGAAGGCAACACCGTCGAAGTGGACCGCGAAGACCTCCAACTCGTCGCCAACAAACCCGTCGCCTTCCGCCTGCTCAGTTCCCTCACCCGTACCGACGACGTCCCCGGCCAGGTCGTCGACTTCCCTGAAGGCGAAGACCTCCACCAGCACGCCCCCCTCGAAGCCGTCATCCGCTTCGGCAAGGGAGGCGAACGCCTCGTCCCCGTCAAGCTCGGCGCGCGTCTCACCGAAATCGGCACCCTCGAAACCTGGTGCGATTCCAAGATCAGCGATAACCGCTGGCGTCTGCAGTTCCAACTCAGGAAGCAATCGGCCAAAAACCCGACCTCCGGCCGCCCCGCCGCCATCGTCAGCCAGGAAGCCGTGGATGCCGCCCTCAACCTGGTTCGCGCCACGTTCGAAACCGGCAGCGTTGCCCCCGAAGAACTCCCCGCCAAACTGGAAGCCGCCCTCGGCCTGGGCCGCAACTCCTGGCCCGTCGACGTCGCCCGCAAAATAGCCGACCTCTTCCTGGAACTCATCGAACGCCGCAAACGTTCCGCCCCCTGCGAAATCCGCTGGCTCAACCTCGGCGGCTTCTGTCTCCGCCCCGGCTTCGGCTACATGGGCGACGAATTCCGCCTCGAACAGGCCCGCCGCATCTACTCCGGTGGCCCCCAGTTCGCCAACCAGACCCAAAACGAGATCGATTGGTGGATCTTCTGGGGCCGTCTCGCCGGCGGCATGAACCGGAACCAGCAGGGTGACATCGCCCAGCGCCTGCTCCCGTTCCTGATGCCAAAACAGGGAAAGAAGCCCCAGCGCCTCAACAACAGTCTGCTCCGGGAAATGTGGCGCACCGCCTCCAGCCTGGAACTCATCCCCGCCGCCACCCGAGTCCAGCTGGGTGACTCGCTCCTCAAGGAAGCCAAACAGACCGGTTTCAATCCAGTCGTCCTCTGGTGCATCGGGCGCCTCGGAGCCCGCCAGCTCTTCTACGGCCCGGCCAACCAGGTCCTGGCCCCTGCCATCGCTGCAAGGTGGATTGAAGCTCTCGCCGCCGTCCCCAACACTGAAGACGCCATGGTCTCCCTCGCCCGCCGCACCGGAGACCCCGTCCGTGACGTCCCCGCCGCCGCCTTCGCCATCGCCAGAAGCCGTGTTTCCGACGCCTCCGCCATCGCCCAGCTCGAAGGCGACACCGCCCGCGACGAACGAGCCCTCGGCCGCATCTTCGGCGAAGACCTCCCCTCCGGCCTCGTGCTGGGTGGCTGATATCTTGACATCAACTGAAGGGGGCGGCACACTGAACGTATGCGCATCACGGTAACCCTTGACCCGGACGTTGATTTGATGGTTCGAGAACGCATGGCCAGTTCCGGCGCTACCTTCAAAGCGGTTGTGAATGAGGTGATGCGGGGCGGCATCGCAGCCAGCATGCCAGCCCCCGGCACTACCGCTCATGACCAGGCGCAGATGCCCCAGGCGAAGACGAACCAACCGCAAAAAAACCAGGCGGAGCTAAACCAGGCGGAGCTAAACCAGGCCTGACCCCATGCGGACTACGCTGACACTGCACCCCGATGTCGCTCTCCATATCAAGGAGCGGCTTGCAACATCTTCCGTAACGCTGAAGCAGGTTGTGAACGACGTGATTCGCCGTGGCATCGCTTCAGCCTCGCCGCCGACACTCCCGCCGTTTCAGATTCGCCCGATCCACCTCGGGTTCCCGCCCGGGGTCGACCCCAACAAACTGCATCAGTGGCTCGATGATCTGGACACGATGCACTATTTTGAAGAAGTGCGCAGGCTGGAGAGTCAAATGGCGCGGAGTAAATGATCATTCCTGACGTCAATGTCCTGATCCACGCTTACAACACTGCGTCACCGGTTCACCAGGAGGCGGCGGCATGGTGGCGGAAACTCATGGACGATGGTACGCCGGTGGGCCTGCCCTGGGTATCGACGTTGGGATTTATTCGGATCATGACCAATCGCGGGCGCGGCGGGCCAGCCATGACAGTAGCCACGGCCATGGGGCATGTCCGGGAGTGGCTGCAACGCCCCGCTGTGCGCATTCTCCATCCCGGGGAACGCCATGCGGACATTTTGTTCAGCTTTCTGGAAAACCTCGGCACCGCTGGCAACCTGACCACCGACGCCCACCTCGCCGCCCTCGCCCTCGAATACCGCGCCGAACTGATCTCCTGCGACACCGACTTCGCCCGCTTCCCCCACCTCCGCTGGCGCAAACCCTTCTAAACCACCCGCCCCCCGCCAAACTATCAGCCCTCCTGCTGCGTCTACCATATAGATATGGATCGCAGACTCCTCTTCCCCGTAATTGCCATCACCGCCTGGGCACAACAACAGCCAGCCCAACCTGCCGCGGAAGCCCTCCGGGACCGAGTCCGGCAGTACTACCAGCTCATGGTGGAGAAGAAGTATCGCCAGGCCGAAGCGATGGTTGCCGAAGAGTCCAAAGACGACTACTATGCCGGCCAGAAGCCTGAAATCAAGGCCTTTGAAATTACCATGCTGGACCTGCAGACAGAGACCACCGCCAAGGTCACCATTCGAATCAAAGTCCTCGTCTTGATGCCCGGGGCCGGCGCGCAGATCTTCGACGTGCCGTCTGCAACCTATTGGAAGCTGGAGAACGGGGCCTGGAATTGGTATATTCCCGCTGAGACGAAGGGTTTGACGCCGTTCGGCAAAATGCAACCAAACAGTGCTGCCGGGACAGGCACAGGCATGGACATGAAGGGAGCCGCTCCCGGTGGCATCGACAATCCCGATATCGGCGCGCTCATCAACCAAATCAAGCTCGACCAGACCTCCGTTTCCCTCTCTGCTCAGGAACCCAGCCGGACCGTAACCATCACCAATGGCCTGCCCGGCCCTTTGGACGTCAGCCTCGATCCCCACAGTTTGACCAGCAAACTCTTCCAGGTAGAACTCACCCCCTCCCACCTCGAAGCCGGGGCCAAAGGCGTCATCACCATCCGTCGTCGGCCGGAGCCAAGACTATCCGGTGACGCAAAACCGCAGCCGGCAGGCAAGCAAAAAGATGTGATCATCGTCACCACCGAACCCCTCCACCGCACCTTCAATATCCAGGTAGAGTCCAATTAGTCCTGTATCCATAAGCCATCGCGTTCATTAAGCTCGCAGCAATAAAAAGAGGGGGCCGAAGCCCCCTCTTTTTATTGCTTTTGTGATCGCTTCCACTCAATAATACAGTTCCCCCGGCTTGTAGCCGAACGATTCCCCCGTCGTAGTCGCCCGCGAAACCTGGTTGGTGTCGAGGATGACACCAGCGAGGTAACCCTGAGCAACAGCGTTGTTCGAAGCGCCGGCGTTCGTGATGAAGGCGAAGCCGTGAGCGTACTGGAAGTTGCACTGGGCAATGACGTAACCCTGGAAGCCAGCGGCCACACCAGAGAGAACCTGGGTGAACACGGTGCCGGTGGCAACGCTCGACGTCGTCACATTAGCCGGGCTCGGAGCGCC
>CAIYVZ010000113.1 GCA_903929755.1 uncultured Acidobacteriia bacterium | reverse complement strand
GCCGTTCGAAGCACCCAACTATCCAGCTTGCCAGGTCTTGTTCCAAAGCGCCAGGTCTAAAGTGAAGATTCTTAAAGATTTCTTCGAGTACCCTTTCGACGTGCCGGAAACCTTCAAGTAGGGGGCTGAACTGTTACGAATTTTTTGTCGATCGCGAAAGGATTATCATGGGTACATGCCGGTAACATCAGTGTTCGACCTTAGCCCCGCCGAAAAGATTCAACTCGTCGAAGACCTCTGGGACGACATTGCCTCCCAGCCTGAAAACATTCCCGTTCACGACTGGCAGATAAAGGAACTCGAAAGGCGCGAAGCGAATCTGAAGTCGCACCCCGCCCCCACCATTTCGTGGGAAGAAGTAAAGCGGCGCGTCCGTGCGCACAATGCCGTTTGACGTAGTCTTTGCTCCGGAAGTCGCACTGGACATCGCGGAGGCTGTCATCTGGTACGAGAGGGCCGGTCGCGCTGAGGAATTGCTCCTTTCCGTTGACGCCTGTGTAGGCCGGATCCGCCGGTGGCCCTTCATGTATCCCGCTGTCTCCCGGGCTATCGACGCGCGATAGTTCGCAAGTTTCCTTACGCCCTCTTTTACGAGCCGCATGCGGACCGCGTCGTGATTCGCGCGCTCTTTCACACTTCGCGCGACCCGCAAATATGGCGCGAGAGGCTGATGTAGATTCCGGTTCGAGAACCGGTCACGTCTCCCGAAAATAAATCTTCGCCCGTTTTCCCAGCATTTGCGCCCCGTCGAAGGGGCTCAACGCAAGATCCCGCTCACTACGCATGGCACACTCCTGATTGAAAGGAGGCACTACTTCATTGCACGAAGATATTCAATACTCTTGCCGAGCTTTTTCAGAATGTCGTCAACCCCGCCAAAGAAGGAGGAGTCTGCGGTTGGACCTTCGAAAGCGTCCACACCTTCGTCGTCGGGAACACCATAACGATTCACTGGAAAATCGTCGGCCCTGGTCTGGTGGAACCGTATCACGGCACCGACGCCTACGTCACGAAGGATGGCCTGATGGCAGCCCAAGTCACCACTTTCGTACGAGGCGATGTGAAAGAGAAGGAGTAGATTCGGCAGCCGGGACAGATCGATACACCAAGGTGCCGGATCTGTGCTGTACTATTTGGCGTGAAGGTTCGGGACCTGCTTAAGGATCTGACGCGGGATGGCTGGTTGCTGAAGAACCAGGAAGGTTCACATCGCCAGTTTGTGCACCCTTTGAAACGGGGCAAGGTAACGGTAGCTGGTCATCCTTCGGAAGAGCTTGATCCAAAGACGAAGAACTCTATACTGAAGCAAGCGGGATTGTTATGAGCCACTACGCAGTATTCATTGCACCGACGAGCACCGGCTTTAGTGCTCACGTGCCGGATTTACCGGGCTGTATTGCTACCGGCAAGACGCGGGAGAAGACGCTCCAGCGGATGAGCAAAGCGATTGAAATGCACCTGCGGGCGATGCGGGAAGACGGAGACCCCATTCCCGAGCCGTCCGAAGTGGAGATGCTCAGCGTGGCTTGAGTTCAGGGTCCATACTTACAGCGGCTGGCGACGAGCCCATCAGGAATTCGTCGATACCCGGGCGGCTTTGCGGCCTTCCGCAATGGCCCCCACTAACCAGTGGCTTGGGACTGCCGTGAGCAAGTCGTCCGGCAGTACCCTGTAATCTGAATGGATGCAAAGGCTTCAGCAAATGCTCTCGGAAGAAGGATTTGCTCAAGTTGAGTCTGCGAAGGGACGTAGTTCCGTTGCTGACCTTTACAAACCAGGACGGCGTTGCGGTGTCTATGTTTTGTTATTCAGTGACGGCCAATCCTACATCGGCCAGAGCGTTGATGTCGTCCGCAGGTATACCCAGCACATTCGGGTCCACCGCGATGTCGAAGCAATTGGCTTCCGAGAGTTACTTCCGGCAGAACTCGATGCGGTCGAGCAGGATTTGATAAGGCTGGCAGAGCGCAGCGGCCACAAGCTCCGGAATATCACGTTCTCCGCTCTGCCACCTGTGATGTCTGATTTCGATCTCGTGATGGCAGTTCAAGCGCAGGAGAGGTGGCTGTCCGGCCAAAATCTAATCGAGACAGAAGACATCCGTATTGTCAATCCGGACCTGCGCGAAAAATACGCATCTAAATATCGCCGGTTTCGAACGTACGTCGGAACTGACACCGTTGTTAGCAAACTACGGCGATACATCGGTGTGGCGATTCCGGCGATTAAACGAGCCGAGGTCTCCTTCTGGGCGGTCACCTGTTTACCCGCCTACAACAATCCTGATATTACATTGTTTCTGCGCGTGAATTTATACCGCCAAGAGGTCCTGACAATCTATCGGGCGTTGGATGCTGGAGTCGATTATGTCTCGCTCCACGTGGCGCGCGGCCCGATCGAGCAGGATGCATCGCTTGGGTGCGCTTTTCCTGATTTGGAAATTAGCGAGCACGCATACCAGCCCGGAGGTCATGACCAACTCAACTTGGTGATCCCTTGCGAAGAACTTGACGATCTCATGGATCGCGAGTCGGTGCGGGTTGCAGTTCGAATGTTTAATCATCGGTTAATGAAGAAAGGACCTTGCCTGTTCTCCCGTTTTCACTGCCTTGACTTGGCAGATGAGATCGTCAAAGGTCCCGGAGAGATACCTTGAGAAGCAGGTGCGCACGAAGTAAAAAAATGCGTAACTGCCGACCAGAAAAAGACGAAATGAACCCAATAGACAAGACGCGATTCGAACAAGAAGCGCGTTCCGGAGATCTTGAGCTGTGCAGGAACGTACCCGTCTACGACTGGCAGATACAGGAACCGGAAAGACGCCGTACGAATCTTGCAGCGAACCCTGTCCCGGCCCTGTCGTGGGAAGAGGTAAAGCGCAGGGTTAGATCCGGCGCGACCTAAAGGATCTGATCCAGGTCCTCATCGGCCCTCGGAAGCAGCAGGTATCCTGGACTCACCGCTGGCTGGTTTTTCCTGCGTGCCTTGCAATCAGGTTGAGCCGCTTGGTTTCCCAGTATTCGGGGGGCGCCGGAATGGGCTCGCCGGACCGTAAGCTTTCCAGGAGAAGGGCTTCCAGTCTGGCTTCGGCTCGCTCACGCGCCTCAGCCGTTTCGCCGACAAGACCGGTTTCATCGTCCAGCGTGTCCAGATCGAAAGGCACCATAAGCTGAATTATACTCCTCCTGGGCGGGAAGATTCGGGCGTCACGCCGTCCCAAAATAAATCCGCCGCTGATTCCATGGCATTTACCCCCGGTCGAACCGGATCGGCGGGAGATGATGCAAACCAGGCATGGCACACTCCTGATTGAAAGGAGGCACTACTTCATTGCACGAAGATACTCGAAGCTTTTACCAAGCTTTTCCCAGGCCGCATCGCCTTTCGCTCCGGTCTCCACCGCGTAGTTCATCAGTCCCTGCTTCTTCGCCGCCGCGAAAAGCGCCTTCCAGTCGAGGGTGCCTTCCCCAACAGCAATCCCGGTCCGGCCGTCCTTCACGTCCTTTGCATGAATCGAGAAGAGTCGGCCTTTGTATTGCTCCATCACCTGCAGCGGGTCATGGCCGGTGACGGCGACACTGCCCAGGTCCAACTGGAACTTCACCAGGTCCTTGTCCGTGCCGCTCGCCAGGATCTCGAAGGGCAGCTTACCTTCCACCTCTTTGAACTCTGTCGGGTGGTTGTGATACCCGGTCAGGATGCCGTCCTTCTTCGTCTTGAGCGAAAGTTCAGCCAGCCCGTCGGCATGCCATTTCCAGCCGTCGGCAGTCTTGGTGTTGGTGCCCATCGACTGGCAGATCAGCGATTGATTGCCCAGTTCATGAGCGATGGCGATGGTCTGGTCGTACTCGTCATGGAGAGCTTTCCACGAGTAGTGGCAGTTCGGGCAACCGAGCTTCGCGGCATCAAACGCCTTCCGAACCTCCGCTCCGGACATGCTCCCGCCGCTCACCCAGACGTAATCGATCCACTGGTAGCCAAGCCCTGCCACCCGGTTCAGCGTCCCCTGAAAGTCCTCTTTGAGCGGCCCGTTCAGGTCAAAGCTCTGGAACCCCAGCGGCAAGTCCAGCGGAAAGGCTTTCGCGACCGGAAAGCTGGCGGCCACGGCGACAGCGCCGGCCCGGGCGAGGAACGTGCGTCGTGAAATCATGTCAGAAATACTCTATAACGTTTTTGGAAGGTGTGGGATATGATCGTCAACGATATGAAACTGTCTTCCCTTTTTGTGTTGCTGGCGCTCGGCGCGGCCTCGGTCATGGAGGCGCAGCAGAAACTGCCGCCCATGAAGAAGCAGGCGACTCCCATGGCGGTCGTCGATGAGCATCTCGACGCGCTGAACAAATGCGACTGGAACCGACTGGTCGCCCAGTTCCCCGACAACGTCGAGATCTTCCTCCCCGGCGGCGTGGACGTCATCGGACGCCAGAAAGTGGGTGAGCTTTTTCAGAACGTCGTCAAGCCCGCCAAAGAAGGCGGCGTCTGCGGCCTGACCTTCGAAAGGGTCCACACCTTCGTCGTCGGGAACACCATAACGATTCACTGGAAGATCGTCGGTCCTGGTCTGGTTGAGCCGTATCACGGCACGGACGCCTACATCACGAAGGATGGCCTGATGGCATCACAAGTCACCACCTTCGTGCGAGGCGATGTAAAAGAGAAGAAGTAGCGGTCGGGGCGGGCTTACGGTTGCGGCGGCGCAGCGCCTGGGGTCAAAGCTTGCAGGCTGATTTGCTGGCCTTCGAATTCGAGGAAACCAGGCGAGGTGGCCATGGGGATCTGGATTCCGGTCGCGCGGGTTACGTTTGCCCAGGTAAGTTCCGGATCAGTGGGCTTGTAGCGGTGACCTTTGTCGTCCAGCAGCGCCAAATTAATGCGACCAGTAGCCGGGGCATTCGACACTCGGAGCTGGAGCGTGACAGTTTCAGGGGTTCTTGTCAAAGAAACGATTTGGAGCTGGTTTCCGCAGACTCCGATTGCCTGGCCCAGTGTGGGCTCCGGGATGTAGGAGGGCACCAGCTCTCGCGTTCCAGGGGGTAATAGGAAAGTACGGTTGTCGGAGAGACGGTTCACTCCCCGGGCCAGAACGATCGCTTCGGGGGAGTCGGCTGGAACCTGAACGCTGCCTTTACCTTTAACCCAGGTGTAGCCCTCCCGGTCAACGCGAAAGACGAGGGGGTCCAGATTGTCGGAGTCAAAGACGTACCCGAAGAGTTCCACCTGATGCAGGAAGGTGTGGACGGACGAGATGTTGAAGGGGACGGGGCGCCGGTCAGAGAAAGCGAGAACGTAGCGGCCTTCGCAGGGCGTGGGCGTCACGTCGAGCCCGCCTTCACCATCGGCGCGCCACGCGATGGTGGAGACGCTGGTGCCGGTCTGGGCGAAGTCGGCGGCCCGTAACTGGAAGGCGGGAGCGGGGGCCTGAGCGTGCAGCGACAGGGCAATGAGAGGGATCAGGGCGAGTGGCTTCAAGTCGAGTTCATTATCTCCGATCAGCAAGAAGTTTGACGAGTGCGGGGTCCACTTCAGCGTGTGCGGCCTGGGCGAGGGCCACTTCCCGGCGCGCGTCATCGAAGCGTCCGGCGGCATACCAGGTTTCGGCAAGCGCGACGTGTGCCGGGCCAAAGTCGGGGTTAATTCTGGCGGCGGCCAGAAAGTGGTCAAGCCCTTCGCGGGGCTGTCCCGTCACGGTGAGGACGAGGCCCAGGTCGTAATGGGCTTCCACGTTGTTGGGCTCAAGGCGCAGGGTCGTTTCAAATTCGGCGCGGGCGTCTTTTGTATGGCCAGTCCAGGAGTGGAGCACGGCCAGGCCGAGGTGGGCGGAGGCGAGGTTGGGGTCCAGGCGAGCGGCTTCCTGGAACTCTTTCACGGCTTCGGGGATCTGGCGGCGGTCTTGCAAAATGCGGCCCAGTTGGGCGTGGGCCACCGCATTGTCGGGGCGGTAGCGCAAACCTTCCCGAATGGCCGTGAGCGCTTCGCCGGGCTGGCTGGCTGCCAGCAGGCGATCGGCCCTGGCGAACGAGGCCAGGGCAAAGTTAGCGGCGCCGTTGCGGTCATCAGGCCGGATTCGGAGGGTTTCCCTGTAATGGAAAAGCGCTTCGTCGAAGCGGCCTCGCCGGTCGAGTTCGACGCCGAGATTGTCGTGGGCGACGAAGTTGTTGGGGTCGGCGGCCAGGGCCTGGGTGAACAGAGTGAGGCCGTCGTGCCAGACAGGGATTTGGCGCCACGTGAAGGTAGCCCAGACGGCGAGGAGGGCAATGGCAGCGCTGGCGCAGGCGCGTTTGGTAGGAAGTGCCAGGGCGTCGATTTGGAAAGCGACAGCCAGCAAGAGGCCAACTGCAGGGACGTACATATAGCGGTCTGCCATGGCTTGCATCCCGACCTGGATGATGCCGATCACGGGCAGGAGCGTTACCACGAACCAGGCCCAGCCGAGGGCGAGCCAGGGGTTCTGCTTGCGGCGCAGAAAGGCAAGGGTGGAGAGGGCGACGAGGCTCGCGACAGCGGCGGCCATCTCCCCGACGGGGATGTTGTCCGGAAAGGGGTAGAAGGCCGAAAGGTTGGCAGGCCAGGTGACTTTCCCGAGGTAGCGGAAGTACGAGACCGCCGCGTTGGAGAGGCGGAGATCGAGGGGGAGTTGCTGGAGTGACGAAGTGGCTCCGGTGTTCCCCTGGACAAGCATGACAGTCACAGCCGCAGCTGCCGAGAGTGCCAGCAAAGGTAGCTTCTCCAGAATGCGGCGACCGCGTTGCAGGGGCCAGAAATCAAGCAATAAGAGGAGGCCGGGCACGGTGACCAGCATCTGCTTCGAGAGCAGGCCAGCGGTGAGCAGGAGGGCGGTGAGCAGGTAGCGCCACAGGTGGGGCCGCTTTGTGTACGCGGTCCAGGCGAGGAGGGTGAGGAACCAGAAAAACGTGCTGAGGACGTCTTTGCGTTCGGCCACCCAGGCGACGGATTCCACGTGGAGCGGGTGGACCCCGAAGGCGACGGCGACGAAGGCGCTGGGGACCTGGCGTCCGGTCAGGCCGGTCAGCCAAAGGAAGAGGAGGACCGTATTGACCACGTGAAAGAGAAGACTGGTGAGGTGGTGGCCTTGCGGGTTCAGCCCGAAGAGGGTGACGTCGAGTTGGTGGGAGAGCCAGGTGAGGGGGTGCCAGTTGTTGGCGTGGACGGCAGTGAAGGCCCAAATTGTGTTAGCCCGACTGAGGCCCGAGTTGACGTGGGGATTGTTGAGGACGTAATCCGGGTCGTCATAGCCGACGAAGTTGTTGTGAAGGGCCGGGGAGAAAATGGCGAAGACGAGTGTCGCCAGCAGGAGGCAGAGGAAGGCGGATCTGGTACGGGCGGATGCCAACGCTGATGCTACCAGCCCGGGTGGCAGGTGGGCAAGAGATAGGACGAATATGCTATTCTTGCCACAATATCTTACGGGGTGTATCGCTAAAGTGCGGTGATTGTCTGCCTGAATTTTTGCGCGCGACAGCCTCGGCGGGTTTCGTCCTAAGTGAGGTCGCTTTCAAATGGCTGGGAAATTAAAAGTGTTGGGTCTGCTGCTGCTGTCAGCGGCAGGTTCCGTCTGGGCACAGTCGGGCCTTGGCTCCATAACGGGTACGGTGCAGGATCCATCGGGCGGCATGGTTGCCGGCGCGACGATTCGGTTGACCCAAACGACCACGCAGTCTACTCGTACCAGTTCCACCAACGACGCCGGGCTGTTTACGCTGCCCGCGGTGGTGGTTGGCAACTATACGGTTACGGTTTCACAAAAGGGTTTCAAAGAGCGCAAGATTGAGAATCTGAACATCAATGCGTTCCAGCAGGTTTCGCTGGGGCAGATTGTTCTGGAAGTGGGCGCGGCAGCCGAGTCGGTGACGGTTAGCGCCACTGCAGAGCAGGCGCTGGTGAAAGATTCGGCGGTTCGTTTCGCGACGGTGCAGGCCAAACAGGTAGCGGAAATGCCCCTTGCCGGACGCAACTGGATCAACCTGCTGAAGGTGATTCCCGGCGCCGTGCCGACGAACGCGAATGCGCTGAATGGCCGCGAATACACCGCGACCGGCTATGCGGACTTCAAGATCAACGGCAAGAGCGGCAACCAGACGCAGGTGAATCTGGATGGCGGCAGCATTGTGGATCAGGGCAGCGACGCGAAGACGTCGGTAGCTCCAAGCCTCGAGTCAATCCAGGAAGTTTCCGTGCTCACGAATAACTTCCAGGCCGAGTACGGAACCCGCGGCGGCACGGTGATCAATGTGGTGACGAAGTCGGGCTCGAATCAGTTCCATTCCACGTCGTTCGATTACATGCGCAACGAAGCACTGAATGCGAATGCGTGGGCGAATAACTATCTGGGGCAGAAGAAGCCGCGGTACCGGTTTAATTACTTCGGGGCGAATCTGGGTGGTCCGATTAAGAAGAACAAGATTTTCTTCTTCTACAACTACGAGAAGTTCATGCAGGACATTCCGGCCACCATCGCGCTGAGCCGCACGCCGACGGATCTGGAACGGATCGGTGATTTCTCACAGACGGTGACGAACGCCGCGGGGCAGAAGCCGGTAATCTACATGCCGGGGACAAATCTTTCGGGCAATCCGGTGCTGGTGCCTGGCAACGTGATTCCTCCGTCGCTGATTAACCCTCTGGGCAAGGCCCTGCTGGCGATGTTCCCGAAGCAGAACATCAACAACAATCCGCTGCAGAATTATGCACTCCAGGTGAATAACAAGCAACCCCGGTCGGCAAATGTGGGCAAGGTGGACTGGAATTTCAATGATTCCACCCGCGCCTATGTCCGCTACACGTTCGACAACGGTACGCAGGAAGACCGCAGCCAGGGTGCGAACTGGGGTAACCTGGAAGGTTTCACGAAGCGTCCGCGCCCGGACCGGGCCCTGGCGGCGAACTTCACGCATACGTTCTCGCCGACCATGGTTATGGAAGGCCTGTATTCGTGGAATTATGACTAGGTTCAGTGGTTGCCTTCTGACCCGACCGGGAACACGAAGACCCGCTATGGCCTGAGCGCACTGCCGACGGTTTACAAGCCCAGCAACGATATTCTTCCAACCGTGGCGAATACCGGTTATGCCGACTTCGCCTTCTCGCGGATGCCGGCAATTGCGACGAACAATGAGCACCAGTTCTCGTCGAGCCTGACATGGACGAAAGGTGAACACATCATCAAGATGGGTGGCCAGCACATCCGGAATTACAAGGATGAAATTGATTCGGTGACCGATGGTGGCGACCGCGGAACTTATGACTTCGGGGTGAGCGCTTCGGCATTCGACACAAATTATGGGCCATCGAATGTGCTGACGGGCGCGCTGTCGCGCTTCCAGCAGGTACAGAACGTCAAGCGGAAGAACGCGATCTACACCGACGTCCATATGTTCATCCAGGATACATGGAAGGTAAAGAGCAATCTGACGCTGGATTACGGTATGCGGCTGTATCACATTCCGACGCAGCACGAACTGCGACCGAATGAGACGCTGGACGCCGCGTTCTTCCCCAGCAAGTGGAATCCGGCCAAGGCACCCCGTTACTACACCTATGACCCGACAAGCCCTTCGGCGGTGATCGATCCGGCCAATCCGAGCGTTCGCTATACGGGGCAGGCGGCGACCATTCTGCAGTGGACGATAGTTCCTGGTTCGGGCGATCCCTTGAATGGGGTGGTGGCGCTGGGTTCGACTGGCGTGGGCAACACGGGCGTGCGGAATCCGAATTACATCCTGTTTGCTCCTCGTGGTGGGTTTGCATGGTCGCCCGGGGCCAGCGGCAAGACGGTTATCCGCGGTGGTTTTGGCTGGGCGTACAACCGCATCAACATCAGCCAGGCGATCAACGATTTCGAAAATACCTTGACGCCAAGTGTGGATTACCGGCAGACGAGTCTCAACACGCTGTCGGCAACCGCGGGCCTGGCGCCGATTACGGCGCGGAGCTTTGGCGCGCAGGATGAAGCAAGCAATAAGGTGCCGACCGTTTACGACTACAGTATGTCGATGCAGCGGGAAGTGCCGATGGGCATTCTGCTGGACGTGGCTTACATTGGCAACATGCAGCGGCACCAGTCGATGGTGTTCAATATCAATGCGATTCCGTTGGGGACGGCCTTCAATCCGAAGTACATTCGGCCGGGCGTGACGGGTGCGAATTTCTTCGGTACGGTAAATGCCTCGAACACCGGCGCCCTGCCCGGCAGCAACACGGTGGACAACCTGCTGATGAGGCCCTATCAGGGCTTCAACACCATCAACATGAACGCGAACGTGGGGAACCTGATGTACAACTCGCTGCAGGTTTCAGCAAACAAGAGACTGAGCCACGGGTTGATGGTGCAGGCTTCGTATGTGCTGAGCCGGCTGGATAGCGGCACAGAAAATCCGGGGCTGTATTCGAATAACTGGAAGAGCTATAGCGGGGGGCTGGCGGGCGGGGACGGTGGCGATCGGCGGAACGTGCTGAGCGTGAACTACACCTATGAAATCCCGTCGGCTGCGAAGCTTCTGCACTTTGACAACCCGGTGGGCCGGCGGATCTTCGGCGACTGGCGCATGGGGCATCTGGTCACCTTCGTGAGTGGTCAGCGGACGTGGGTGACGATTGGCGGCATCCAGCAGACTGGTTCGACCGCGAATGTGGCAGAGCTGCAGAAGCTGTTTCTGGGGACGCCGGATCTGGATCCGCGCCTGGTGCTGACGGGCGACGTGATGTCGGCCACTCAGGACATTTCGCATTACTTCGATCCGGGTAAGCTATCGCTGCCGGGGAATTACCCGTCGGCGGATGGCACGGGCGTGCGGAACTACATTGAGCGTCCGGCTAGCTATGCGAATGACATTACGCTGACGAAGTCGATTCGTATCCATGAGAACCATGCGATTGAATTGCGGGCGGCGTTCTACAACGCGTTTAACAACGTGCGCCGGAACAGCCTGAATACCTCGATTCAGTACAAGGCGAATGGCAAGACGTTCGCCGATGGCTATACGCTGTTCAATACGCCGGAACTGACTGCGGCGCGGAACCCGAATTTGACGGGGACGGCGCTGTATAACCAGTACCGGACGGGTGTGGGCGCAATGAATCTGACAGATGTGAATGCGATGCGCGTGATTGAGATCGGGTTGAAGTACCGGTTCTGAGAACGGGTAGTTTGTTGAGCTTGAGGGGCCTTTCCGCTTTGGCGGGGAGGCCCTTTTTATTTCCGGAGATTCTACCGGCGCCGTGCCGGGTCCTGCCGCTTCAGGCAGGCAGTGAAAATGGCAGCAAACCGAAGAATTTCTGCGGTGGGTCCCGCGGAACTGAGCCGCCCGCTTAATTTTGCGGTCAGGGGAGAGAGCTTTCCGGCGATGAGTAAGTCGAGGGTTCGTTCCGTGAGGCCAAACGAGACTGTCGTTTTCTTGGGGGGACTGCTCAGGACTTTGGCGTGGCCTGCCGAGGAGACGATGAAAATATGCTCACCGTCCACATTCAGGGCGAAGGAGCCGTCCCAGCCGCGGAGCATCCACGAGATTGCCGGGACGCTATTGGCAATTTCCACAAGGGGCAGGACTTTTTGCGCTGGCGTCCGGCCGAGGTGTTGAGGGGGCATACTTTACTGGATTCGGCGTCATCCGGGGGCGATGCACGATTGACCCGGAACTTGTCCAATGCGGGTGTAAGCGAAAACGGAAATCCAGTTCCGGGTTGCCGGAACTGGATCTCCTGGAGAGCAATGAATTTAGCAGGGCCGTCGTTACAGCGGCAGACGTGAACTGCCCATCAGGAATTCGTCGATACCGCGGGCGGCTTTGCGGCCTTCCGCAATGGCCCAGACGACCAGCGACTGCCCGCGGCGAATATCACCGGCGGCGAAGACTCCGGGGATACTGGTCATATAGTTGGAGTCAGCCTGGACGTTGCCGCGGTGATCCAGCGAGACGCCAAGCGTGTCGAGCAGGCCCTGACGCACCGGGCCGGTGAAGCCCATCGCCAGCAGGACCAGGTCGACATCGAGTTCGAACTCGGTGCCGTCCTGCGGTTCGAACGTGGGTGGAGGACCAACGCGAACGGCGTGGAGCTTTTTCACGTTGCCATTTTCGTCGCCGGAGAAGCGGACCGTGGAAACGCCCCAGTCGCGGACGCCGCCTTCTTCATGCGCGCTCTCCACGCGCATCATGACGGGCCACATCGGCCACGGCGTGGAAGGCGAACGGCTCTCGGGAGGTTGCGGCATTAGTTCGAACTGCGTGATATGCGTGGCGCCCTGACGGTGGGAGGTGCCCAGGCAGTCGGCACCAGTGTCGCCGCCGCCGATGATGACGACGCGCTTGCCGGTGGCGAGAATCTGGTTGGGGACGGTGTCGCCTTCACAGACCTTGTTCGCTTGCGGCAGGAAATCCATGGCGTAGTGGACGCCTTTGAGATTACGGCCTTCCACCCCGAGGTTGCGGGGGTTCTCGGCGCCGCCGGTCAGCAGGAGGGCATCAAAGTCGCGGCGGAGATCGGCAACCGAGACAGTGACGCCGACGTGTGCGTTTACCACGAACTCCACACCTTCCGCCTTCATCTGTTTTACGCGGCGGTCGATGAGGTGCTTCTCCATCTTGAAATTGGGGATGCCGTAGCGCAGGAGGCCGCCGACGCGGTCGGCCTTTTCGAAAACGGTGACAGAGTGCCCGGCGCGGGCCAGTTGCTGTGCGGCGGCCAGACCAGCGGGACCGGAGCCGACCACGGCGATCTTCTTACCTGTGCGGTGCGCGGGGAGTTCGGGAACGATCCAGCCTTCATCCCAGGCCTTATCCACAATCGTCTTCTCAATGTTCTTGATGGTGACGGCGGGTTCGTTGATGCCGAGGACGCAGGCGGCCTCGCACGGGGCGGGGCAGATGCGGCCGGTGAATTCCGGGAAGTTATTGGTGGAGTGCAGAACGCGGCTGGCTTCCTGCCAGCGGCCACGGTACACGAAGTCATTCCAGTCGGGAATGATGTTGCTGACGGGGCAGCCGGTGTGGCAGAAGGGGACGCCGCAATCCATGCAGCGTGCGCCCTGCTTTTTGATGCTTTCTTCGGGGAAAGGCTTATAGATTTCCAGCCAGTCCTTCACGCGTTCCGCGGGCTGACGACGCCCGGGCATTTCGCGCTGGTATTCAATAAAACCGGTAACTTTTCCCATTATGCATTCACCTGCGCGGGCTGACCTGAAGTGGCGGGGATGACCGTGGCGGCAGCGGCGGCTTGCGCCTTCTTGCGTGCCAGGGCCTTGCGGAATTCATGCGGGAAGACTTTTACAAACTTCGGCAGCATGGTGTTCCAGTTTTCCAGAATGTGGCGGGCACGCGGGCTCTGGGTCGCGTCGAAGTGGCGATAGATCGTGGCCTTCAGCAGATTCTGATCTTCTACGTCCATCACGGGTTCCAGATCCACGGAAGCCTTGTTGCAGCGGAAATCGACGAACTGGCCACGTTCGTCCAGAACGTAGGCGATACCGCCCGACATGCCGGCAGCGAAGTTGCGTCCGGTCTTGCCGAGAACGATGACCAGGCCGTTGGTCATGTATTCGCAGCCGTGGTCGCCGAGGCCTTCCACCACAGCGGTGGCACCGGAATTGCGGACGGCGAAACGTTCGCCCGCCATGCCGTTGAAGAAAGCTTCACCGGATGTTGCGCCGTACAGGACAACGTTGCCGATGAGGATGTTTTCTTCCGGAATGAAGGTCGCGTTCTTCGGCGGATACACTAGGATGCGGCCGCCGGAAAGACCCTTGCCGACGTAATCGTTCGCGTCGCCTTCGAGTTCCAGGGTGACGCCCTTCGCCAGGAAGGCTCCGAAGCTTTGTCCGGCCGAACCGGTGAAGCGGAACTTGATGGTTTCGTCAGGCAGGCCAGCCGCGCCGTGTTTGGTGGCGATGCGGCCGGAGAGCATGGCGCCCACGGTGCGGTGGATGTTCTTGATGGGCAGTTTGATCTCGACGGGCGTGCCGGTGTCGATGGCTTCCTGCGCATGGTCGATCATCTTGTAATCGAGAGCTTCGTCGAGACCGTGGTCCTGTTTCGTGGTGCAGCGGCGGGAGACACGGGACGGAGTGGGCGGATTGTAGAGGAGCTGCGAGAAGTCCAGACCCTTGGCTTTCCAGTGGTCAACAGCGTCGCGCGTATCCAGCATGTCCACACGGCCCACCATCTCATCCACCTTGCGGAAGCCGAGCTGGGCCATGATGGCACGGAACTGTTCCGCGATGAAGAAGAAGAAATTGATGACGTCTTCCGGCTGCCCGGCGAACTTGGCGCGAAGGGCCGGGTCCTGCGTGGCGATCCCGACCGGGCAGGTGTTGAGGTGGCACTTACGCATCATGATGCAGCCGAGCGCGACGAGAGGCATGGTGGAGAAGCCGAACTCTTCAGCGCCCAACAGGGTGGCAATGGCGACGTCGCGGCCCGAGGCAAGTTTGCCATCGGTCTGGACGCGGATGCGGCTGCGGAGGTCGTTCATCACGAGGACCTGCTGGGTTTCGGCCAGGCCGAGTTCCCAGGGTGCGCCCGCGTGGCGGATGGAGGTGAGGGGGGAAGCGCCGGTGCCGCCATCGTGACCGCTGATGAGGACCACGTCGGCGTGGGCTTTCGCTACGCCCGCGGCAACCGTGCCCACGCCGGTTTCGGCCACGAGCTTCACGGAGATGCGGGCTTCCGGGTTCACGTTCTTCAAATCGTAGATCAGCTGGGCCAGATCTTCGATGGAGTAGATATCGTGGTGCGGCGGGGGCGAGATGAGGCCGACGCCGGCGACGGAGTGGCGGACCCGGGCGATGACGTCATCCACCTTGTGGCCGGGCAGCTGACCGCCTTCGCCGGGCTTGGCGCCCTGCGCCATTTTGATCTGCAGTTCGTCGGCGTTCACGAGGTAATGCGTGGTGACGCCGAAGCGTCCGGAGGCCACCTGCTTGATGGCGGAGCGGCGGGAGTCACCGTTGGCGTCGGGGATGAAGCGGGCTTCGTCCTCACCGCCTTCGCCCGTGTTGCTGCGACCGCCGATGCGGTTCATGGCGATGGCGAGAGTTTCGTGCGCTTCCTTGGAGATGGAGCCGAAGGACATGGCGCCGGTGGCGAAACGCTTCACGATTTCGGTGGCGGGCTCCACATCTTCGAGCGGGATGGGGTTGCCCTGTTTGAACTTGAAGAGGCCTCGCAGGGTGCACAGAGCGCGGTTCTGTTCATCCACCGTGTCGGTGTATTCCTGGAAGGTTTTGAAGCTTTTTTCGCGAACGGCTTGCTGCAGCTTGCTGATCATGGGGGGATTCAGCAGGTGGAGTTCGCCGCGAACGCGATAAGCGTAGTTGCCGCCGACCGGAAGTTCGGTATCGCCTTCCGTGGGTGCCTGGTAGGCGGAAGCGTGCTTCATCCGCGCTTCCTTCGCCAGCACGTCCAGGCCGACGCCTTCGATGCGGCTGGCAGTGCCGGTGAAGTATTTCTTGATGAGGTCGCTGTTCAGGCCAATGGCTTCAAAGACCTGCGCGCCGCGGTAGCTTTGCAGCGTGGAGATGCCCATCTTCGAGAAGACTTTGAGGAGGCCTTTGTTAATGGCCTTGATGTAGTGATACTGGGCCTTCTCGGCGGTAACGGCTTCGGGCAGAAGACCGCGCATGGAAAGGTCTTCGATGGTCTCGATGGCGAGATACGGGTTGATGGCGCTGGCACCGTAACCGATGAGGAGCGCGTAGTGCATCACTTCGCGGGGCTCGCCGGATTCGATGAGGAGCGCGACCTGGGTCCGCGAACCTTCGCGGATCAGGTGGTTGTGAACCGCGGTTAGAGCCAGCAGGCTGGGGATGGGCGCGAACTTTTCATCCACGCCGCGATCCGACAGGATCAGGATGGAATAACCGGCCTGGACGGCGAGCGACGCGCGACGGCAGACGCCTTCGAGCGCGCGTTCCATGCCGCGTTCGTCGTCATCCACCGGGAACATGATGGGCAGCGTGGTGGCGAGGAAGTCTCCCTGGGAGACGCGGCGCAGCTTTTCAATCTCGCGGTTGGTGACGATGGGGTGCGGCAGCTTCAACGTGTGGCAGTGCTGCGGGGTGGGCGTGAGGATATTGCGCTCGGTGCCGATGTAGCTGACGAGCGACATGACCATCTCCTCGCGGATGGGGTCGATGGGCGGGTTGGTGACCTGCGCGAACAGTTGTTTGAAGTAGTTGAAGAGCGGCTGCGGCTTGTCGGAGAGGCAGGCAAGCGGCGTGTCGATGCCCATGGAGCCGAGGGGCTCTTCGCCGTTGGAGGCCATGGGAGTCATCAGCGTGCGAACGTCTTCGTCGGTGTAGCCAAATGCCCGCTGGCGGCGGATGATGGTGGCATGGTCCGAGCCGTGAACCTTGAAGGGTTCGGGAAGCTGGTCGAGCGTGACCTGGTATTCTTTGAGCCACTCGCCGTAAGGCTGCATGCCGGCAAGCTGGGCTTTCAGTTCGTTGTCGGAGACGATGCGGCCTTCGAGCAGGTCGATCAGGAACATCTTGCCGGGCTGCAGACGACCCTTCAGGCGGACATTCTCGGGCTTGATGGGGAGCACGCCGGTTTCTGAAGACAGAACCACCATGTCGTCATGCGTGACCACGTAGCGTGCGGGGCGGAGACCGTTGCGGTCGAGCGTGGCGCCGATGACGCGGCCATCGGTGAAGGCGATCGCGGCCGGGCCATCCCAGGGCTCCATCAGGGAGCAGTGGTACTCGTAGAAGGCCTTTTTCTTGTCATCCATGTGCGGATGGCCATCCCAGGCTTCGGGGATGAGCATGGCGACGGCGTGGGGCAAGCTGCGACCGGCCTGAACGAGCAGTTCCATGGCGTTGTCGAACGCGGCGGAGTCACTGCCGTTGGGCTGGATGATGGGATGGAGCTTCTTAATCTCGTCGCCGAAGAGGGGCGATTGCAGGATGGGCTGGCGGGCGTTCATCCAGTTGATGTTGCCCTTCACGGTGTTGATTTCGCCGTTGTGGGCCACGTAACGGAAGGGGTGCGCGAGCTGCCAGGTGGGGAAGGTGTTGGTGGAAAAACGCTGGTGGACCAGACAGATGGCACTCATCACGTCGGGGTCGGCCAGTTCCTTATAGAACTTCGCGATCTGCGGGGCCAGGAGGAGGCCCTTATAGATGATGGTCCTGGACGACAGCGACGGGATATAGAACATGCCGCGGTTGGCCAGTTCTTTTTCGGCACCGACGGCGGTTTCGCAACTCTTGCGGACGATGAACAGTTTGCGCTCAAACTCGTCCTGCGTCATGCTGCCGTGGCCGGGGCCGACGCCGCGGCCAATAAAGATTTGCTGGATGTAGGGCTGGGAGGCGCGTGCGATGCGACCGATAGCGTCTACGTCAAGCGGTGTATCGCGCCAGCCGAGGAAGGTGAGACCCTCCTGGGCGACAACACGTTCTACAATGCCCTCGGTGATGAGGCGTTCGTGACGCTCGACGGACATGAAGACCATGCCGACGCCGTATTCGCCTTCGGGCGGAAGGGTGAAACCAAGGGCAGCGGTTTCGCGGACGAAGAACTTGTGGGGAATCTGGATGAGAACGCCGGCACCGTCGCCGGTTTCCGGATCGCAGCCGCAGGCGCCGCGATGGGTCAGATTGATGAGGATCTGAATGCCCTTCTCAATAATGTCGTGGGTTTTAACGTTCTTGATGTTAGCGACGAAGCCGATGCCACAGGCATCGCGCTCATTTGCGGGATCGTAAAGGCCCTGGGCTGCGGGGAGGCCGTTGGGTGTAATGCCGATGGTTTCGTCGCCGTGGACGTTTTGTTGTTCTGACGCCTGATTCATATCGATCGCCTTTGGTTCAAATGCTCGCCCGGCAGAAGTTGGGGGGGACAACTCGGGAAAGTACTATGATACCAACAGGGCAATTATTATGCAAACAAAATCTGTAGGGGCTATGGTATTTGAAAATCTTATGTTAACGTGGTTGAAGTGTTTTTCGACGATTGCAAGCTATTCCGGGATGTCTCTCACAGTCGCAGCCTGAGTAAGGCAGCCCAGCTGAGCAGCATTAGCCAGCCGGCCGCCACGCAGCGGATTCATGACATGGAGCGGCGGGCGGGGACCGCGCTGCTGGACCGGTCGACCAGGCCTTTGGGTTTGACGGCGGCCGGGAAGATCTTCGCCGAGATGTGCCGGGATGTTTTGCGCCGCGAGGAAGTATTCACGGCACAGCTGGAAGATCTGGTGGAGACGCTGGAAGGTTCGGTTCGGGTTGCGTCGATATATTCGATCGGGCTTTCGGAAATGGCCCGGTTGCGGGAAGAATTCCTGAAGGCTCACCCGGGGGCGACGCTGCAGATTGAGCTGTTGCGGCCGGACAAGGTTTACGAAGCGGTGGAGGCGGACCAGGCGGATCTGGGGTTTATCAGTTACCCGGAACACCGGCGGGATCTGACGGTCATCGACTGGCGGGATGAGCGGATGACGCTGGCGGCGTATCCGGGGCACCGTCTGGCGGGCCGGACTTTGGTGGAGCCTTCCGATCTGGCTGGCGAGGCTTTTGTGGCGTTCGATGAAGAAGTGATTATCCGTAAGGAACTGGACCGTTTCTTTAAGGAAAACGACGTGGAGGTGTCGATTGCGATGCAGTTCGACAATATCCAGTCGATTAAGGAAGCGGTGGCGCAGGGTAGTGGGGTGAGTATTCTGCCGGAACGGACCATGCAGGCGGAGATTGAACAGAAGCGCCTGGTGTCGATTCCGCTGCATGCTCCGAAGTTGTTAAGGCCGGTGGCGATTATTCACAGGCGAAAGAAGAAGCTGAACCGGGCGGGGCGGGATTTTTTGAAACTCGTGACGGGTGGAAATGTGCCAGAATCCAGGCATGAGGATTTCCTGCGCAGTAGTCATTAGCCTCACCCTGTTATTTGCTTCCGGTGCTTCGGCGCAGAGGGGCAGGTTCACGAGTCCGGCGGCGGTGGTGAAACAGACCATCGGCGGCGCTGAGTTCCAGGTGGATTACTATGCGCCTTCCATGCATGGGCGCAAGGTGATGGGCGGGCTGGTGCCGTTCGGGGAAGTTTGGTGCACGGGCGCGAATATTGCCACCGGGTTCACGTTGGGCGCGGATATCCAGATGGGGACTTTGAAGTTGCCGAAGGGCGAGTATAGTATCTGGACTTTGCCGACCGCGCAGGAGTGGACCCTGATCCTGAACAAAGAGACGGGGCAGTTCCATTTGAACTACAACCCGACGCTGGATTTTGGGCGGACAAAGATGGAGCTGAAGAGTTTGCCGGAGCCGGTGGAAACGTTCCGCGTGGAACTTCGGGACGAGGGCGGGAAAAAAGGCCGGCTCGCCCTGATGTGGGAGAACACCGAGGCTTCGATTCCGTTTACAGTGCTGAAGTAACGCGCGGCCCCGGACTCAGCTGGTTTTAGATACTGGCCAGGCTCCGGCGACGGCCAGTACGACGTTTCACGATGGTGCCCCGGTGGCGTGGGGGGCGCAGCGTTTTTGTGGCGAAAGCGGTGATTAGCAGCAGGCCGCCAAACAGGCCGGAGGCTTCGAGCAGGGCGACATCTTCCGGGTGAAGCGCGTCGTCGAACCCCTGTTTCTCATCGTAAGCAAAGAAGCCGCTGGGGGGGACGGCGGTGGCGATGCAGTGGCTCTGCTCTTCATGGATGGCGATGAGGGGCTGGTCTACATCGTCAATGATGGTCCGGTGCAGTGCCGGTCTTGTGTAGACGCCACACGGAGATACTGCGGGGACGAGTAACTGGTTCGGTTTGACGCCGGGCTTCTGGTGCAGATCGAACGGCGTTGCCTGAGCGAGTGCGACGGCCACAAGCCCGGCGAGGAGAGCCCTTCCGGTTTTCACTGGGTACTGATATATAGAGCGGGCGGGGCGGGGAAATTCTCAGTGGCCGGGAAAAAAAACTTCGTGCCCAAAAATAAAACGCCGTCCCCTGGAGCGAATTGGCTCGGGGGACGGCGTTCTGTTGGTTCAGATCTCGCTTACCGGTTTTGCGGGAAGCCGAGGTTCACGGCGCTGGTGGAGGGATCGGGCCAGCGGCTGGTGATGACCTTGTTGCGGGTGTAGAACTTGATGCCTTCCGGGCCGTACATGTGGAGGTCACCGAAGAGGGACGACTTCCAGCCGCCGAAGCTGTGGAAGGCCACGGGAACCGGGATGGGTACATTGACGCCGACCATGCCGACTTCCACTTCCATCTGGAACTGGCGAGCAACACCGCCGTCGCGGGTAAAGATGGCGACGCCGTTGGCGAAGGGGTTGCTGTTGATCATGTTCAGCGCTTCTTCGTAGGTCTTGACGCGGGCGACGTTGAGGACCGGGCCAAAGATCTCGTCGTTGTAGCACTTCATGCCGGGCTTCACGTTGTCGATGAGCGAAGTTCCGAGGAAGAAGCCGGGGCTCTTCGAGATGGGATGGTCGCGGCCATCCACGGTGACGGTGGCGCCTTCTTCGCGGGCGGAGTCCATGTAGGAGGCGACTTTGTCACGGTGCTCGCGGGAGATCAGCGGACCCATTTCGCTGGTGGGATCAATGCCGGGGCCGACCTTGATCTTTTCCATGCGCTCGCGGATGGCGGCAATGAGGGGATCGGCGACGGAATCGACCGCGACGAGGACGGAGATGGCCATGCAGCGCTCACCGGCGGAACCGAAGCCTGCGGAGACGGCGGCGTCGGCAGCCATGTTGATATCGGCATCGGGGAGGACGACCATGTGGTTCTTGGCGCCGCCAAGGGCCTGGACGCGCTTGCCGTTCTTCGTGCCGGTTTCGTAGATGTAACGGGCGATGGGAGTGGAGCCGACGAAGCTGATGGCTTTCACGTCGGGGTGGTTGAGGAGACCATCGACGGCGACTTTGTCACCCTGGAGGACGGTGAAGACGCCGGCGGGGAAGCCTGCCTGGTGAATGAGTTCGGCGAGGACGAGGCTGGCGGAGGGATCCTTTTCGGAAGGCTTCAGAATGAAGCAGTTGCCGCAGGCCAAGGCATTGGGAAACATCCAGAGGGGCACCATGGCGGGGAAGTTGAAAGGCGTGATGCCGGCAACGACGCCGTGAGCCTGGCGGACCTGGAGGACGTCAACACCGCGGCTAACCTGTTCGGAGAATTCGCCCTTGAGGAGCGTGGGGATGCCGCAGGCGTATTCGATGCATTCGAGGCCGCGGGCGACTTCGCCGAGGGCGTCAGGCAGGGTCTTGCCGTGCTCCATGGTGATGGCTTCGGCGATGCGGCGGCGATTCTGGTCGACGAGTTCGCGGAGCCGGAAGAGGATTTCGGAGCGCTTGGAGAGCGGGGTGTCACGCCAGGCGGGCCAGGCAGCTTTGGCCCGGGCCACTGCGGCATCAACTTCTTCTGCGCTGGCCAGGCCGACACGGGCCTGGGGCTCGCCGGTGGCCGGGTTCCAGACGATTCCGGTGCGGCCCGAGGTGGACGGTACAAGCTGGCCACCGATGAAGTGGTTGATGGTTTTGAGTTCTGTTTCTGTGGCGGTCATGTTTCCTTTAGCTCCTTAGTATCCCCGCTACTGTTTTATCAGCAAGCCTGTCGAGGGCGCGGATTGCCTGGATGAGGTGATCTTCGCGGGTGTCTTCAATTTTGTTGTGACTGATGCCCCTAAGGGATTGGACGAACATCATGACCGTTGGGATTCCGGCGCGGGAAATTTCCGCGGCGTCGTGGAGGGGCCCGGAGGGCAGAAGGTGGCGCGAACCGGAGATTTCCTCGATGGCTTGCCCTGCCATTTCAATGAGATCGGGGTGAAAGGGGACGGGTTCGATGCTCCAGATACGGGACCATTCCACGGTGCAGCCTTCTTCGGCGGCGAAGCGACGGCTGGCTTCTTGTGCTTCCGCGTACATTTGAGCGAGGATTCCGGCGTCGAGATCGCGCTGGTCGAGGGTGGTTTCGCAGCGGCCGACGACGGCGGTGACGATGCCGGGGAAGGTTTTCACCGAGCCCATGGTGCAGACGGCGTCGGGATGGCGACGGGCGATGGTGCGGATTTCGAGAGCGAGTTTGGCGGCGGCGGCCAGCGCGTCATGCCGGGCGTTCATGGGCGTGGAACCGGAATGGGCTTCCTGGCCGTGAAACGTGATGGCGTGGCGCTCCACGCCCTTGGTGCCGAGCACGACTCCGAGGGGGATGCCCAGGGTTTCGAGGACCGGGCCCTGTTCGATGTGGAGTTCGAGGTACGCGGCGGCGTCTTTGAGTTCGACGGCGGCTTCGGGGAAACGGTGGAGCGGGAAGCCGCAGCGGGCGACGGCGTCTTCGAGGCGGATACCGTCGCGGTCGGTGCGGTTGCGGTCGGCGTCTAAGGAATGGGTTCCGGCGACGGCGGAGGAACCGAGGAGGCTGCGGCCGAAGCGTGCGCCTTCTTCATCGGCGAAATCGACGAGGCGGATAGTGACAGGCGGGCGGCCTTTGTATTGTTCTGAAAAACGCCGCAGGATTTCGAGGCCTGCCATGACGCCGAGGGCTCCGTCGAGCCAGCCGCCGTTGGGGACGGAATCGAGGTGACTGCCGAGGATGAGGGCTTTGGGGGAGTCGCCGGGGAGCGTGATCCAGCGATTGCCGGCGGCGTCGAAATGATATTCGACGGGGAGGCCAGCGAGTTTCGTTTCGAACCAGGCGCGGGTGGCGATCCAGCGGTCGGTCCAGGCGACTCGCTGGGCACCGTTCGCGTCTTCGGTGAGAACTCGGAGTTCTTTGAGTTCGTTCAGGGTTCGCTGGGGGTCGAGAGGCATTTTAGTAAGTTTTTTCGCGGCGCAGGAAATGGCCGCGGCCACGTTCGCCGACGAATTGCCCGTCGCGAACCTGGACCTTACCTCGTACGGTGACGACGGAGGGGCGGCCATCGACTTCGGTGCCTTCGAAGCCGTTGTAGTTGAAGTTGCCGTGGTGGGTGGCGGCGGAGAGGACGCTGATGTAGTCGGGGTCGTAGATGACCAGGTCGGCGTCGCTGCCTTCGGCGATTACGCCCTTGCGGGGGTAGAGGCCGAAGAGTTTGGCGGCTTTGGTGCTGGCCGCGTCGACGAAGCGCTGGAGGGGGAGGCCTCCGCGTTTGACGCCGTAGGTGTAGAGGAGATTGACGCGCTCTTCAAGGCCGGGGATGCCGTTGGGGATTTTGGTGAAATCGCCTTCGCCCATGAGCTTTTGTTCGGCGTCGAAGGGGCAGTGGTCGGTGCCGACGGTGTCGATGTGGCCTTCGGCGAGAGCCTTCCACAGAACGCGATTGTTGCGTTTGTGGCGGAGGGGCGGGGACATGACGTACTTCAGGCCCTCCACGCCGGGGCGCTCGGCGAAAGTCTTGTCGAGCAGGAAGTGCGGGATGACGGATTCGATGGCGAGATTGACGCCGCGGCGTTTGGTGCGGATGGCGGCGTTGAGCGCGCCTTCGCAGGAGAGGTGGACGACGTAGCCATGGGCTCCGGTGTTTTCAAGGAAAGTTCCGAAGCGCGTGGTGCCCTCGGTTTCGACGGATTCGGGGCGGCTGGGTTCGTGCCACTCGGGGCCGGTTTTGCCTTCGGCGAGGAGGCGCTGCTGGAGGCGACCGACGAGCTCCGCGTTTTCGCAATGGGCGGTGACAATGACGCCGAGTTCTTTCGCCAGCATCAGGGTCTGGTACATTTCGCCATCATCGACGCCGAAGAAGTTCTTGTAGGCGAGGAAAATTTTGAAGGAGCTGGTGCCGTCGGCGACTATTTCGCGGAGTTGGCCTTCGGTGGAGGGTGTCCAGTTGGTGACGGACATGTGGAACGAGTAGTCGCAGGCGCTGTTGCCGTCGGCTTTGGACTTCCAGAGCTGGTAGCTTTCGAGAGCGTCATCGAGGCGCGAGGGGCAGCACATTTCGATGAAGGTGGTGGTGCCGCCGATGAGCGCAGCGATGCTGGCGGTTTCATGCGTATCCTTCGCGAAGGTTTGCATGAAGGGGAGGTAGATGTGGACGTGGGGGTCGATGAAGCCGGGGAATACGAGCTTGCCGGTGGCGTCGATGATTTCGGTATCAGGCGGGGCGTCGAGGTCTGCGCCGATGCGAGTGATGGTTTCGTCTTCGATGTAGATGTCGCCGCGGGTGCGGGAGTCGGCGTTGACGATGTCGGCGTTGCGTATGAGGAGAGGCATTGGGGGGCTAAGGGCCATTGTAGTAAGGTTGTGCCTATGGTCGAAAGCCCGAAATGCGAGGGTGTACAAAGGATTGTGTAAACGCGGTTCTCCGGTGAGTAAGACCATAGGAGAACGGCATGACAATCAGAAAAGAGATAATTGACGAGTTGATCGCCACGAGTGGCGGGAAAGTGATCGGGCCGGATGGCTTG
>CAIYVZ010000112.1 GCA_903929755.1 uncultured Acidobacteriia bacterium | reverse complement strand
TCCTCTGCTCCGGTCAGAGCCAGAGTAGTCAGTCCAACGGAAGTTCGTCAAGGTTGTAGTTGTCGTTGATGGGGAGAAATAATTGTCGTTGATGGGTAAAAATAGTTGACGCCAGACAACACCGTGCGCTTCGAGGAAGGATCGAACTACTGCTCCCTTAATCGCGAAGTTCACGTTCTGCGGGATGTCGCCGGACGCGCGCGCTACCTTCAAAGTGTCCAGCTTTGAGACCACCACGCCGATGACATTTCCGCTCTGATCCAAGAGTGGCCCGCCAGTGTTGCCCGGTTGTACAGGGGCCGTGATCTGCAGTAGGCTGGTGTCATCTTTCGGGCCTGGCGAGTGCGCTGACGTTACCGGTGGTGGCGCTTACGCCTGATGTGAGCAACCCGCGAAGAGGGTATCCCACGGCCATCACAGACTGCCCTATCCGACCCGGAATTGCGCTGAACGTAACGAACTCTCTTGCTGTGCCGCCTTGTCATCATTCGCCGCCGCGAGATTATGGTTAAACTCATGCCTGTATAATCACTGTCCATGCGGATAGCGGCGACTGTGGCGATTCTAGCCATTCTTCAGCAAACGGGCTGCGACAATCAGCCTAAGCCAATGCCAATCGTTCCGGCTAAGCCTAGACCTCCGATCCACCGCTTCGTTTTAACGCGATTCCCTGCTGATTCAGGCGTGGCTTTTGATACTCAGACGGGGCAGATATGCCGGACGTGGGAATGGCAGCCCTCAGGTAAGGCGGCGGACGCCGATCCCAATACTGGAGGGGTTCCACAGCGACGGGTGGGCGAGTTCGCGCCTACGTGCATCACGATCTACGAGAAGTATCCAGGCGGACCTGGCGACGGTGTATTGGTTGAGGACCAGCAGGCACTCGACAAGTGATAAAGTTCTGTGATGACTGTTATCTTTATCAACTGCGAATGCGGATGGCCGAACGAAATAGCAGGGTTGGACCCGAGCACCATAAAGACGTTTCAGGATTCGACCGGAACTGAAATTTGCACCAATCCTGGCTGCGGTAAGGTGCTCGATAATAGCGCCGCATACGTGGGTAAGTGGTCTCTGGACGGTCTGTCAACGGTTCCGGTTTCAAACTAACCTACTACACCCAAATGCTTTTTCATCTGGGACTCACTAGGCCTCCCTGCTGAACGCGTGAACGTGGAATCCGCTTTAGCTTCCCTTTGCCGCGCCGCTTCTTGGTGCGTGGCGGTGTAAGTTTGTAAATCCGGGAAATCATACCCATCGCCGTAGTCTACCGCAAAGCGAAACTTCAGGCCAATAGTTATGGCGGCACGACCTCATCAATC
Organism: uncultured Acidobacteriia bacterium; assembly: GCA_903929755.1. Taxonomy (GTDB): domain Bacteria; phylum Acidobacteriota; class Terriglobia; order Bryobacterales; family Bryobacteraceae; genus BOG-234. The sequence goes on along the minus strand of CAIYVZ010000112.1, from coordinate 25,237 downwards.
GGGCCGCTGTGAAGCCAGCCTGAGTTGCTGCTGAGTTTCAAACTGACCCACTACCCAATTCCGGAAGCCAAGGCCCGAGCAATCTGTCAAGGATAACGCCTGCAGGCGAAACAGAATGAGCCACCGATTGACCCGCCCATGCGCGAGTTTGGCCTATTCGCCTAACGCGCCGTCAAATCGCCGTTTCCATTCATGAATCTCGGAGACAACCACCGGATCCCGGACCGCCACGATTCGCCGGATTTCAGCAGACGTATAGATCTCGCCGCGCCGGGCACCGAGGCGTGTCATAGCCCAAATGGCATCTTCGCCATCCGCTACCAGAAACAGTCTGCCCGCCCGGGTTGACCAAAGCTCGATTGCCCGGTCCTTCAGTACGGATTCGAGTGGCTGCGCCGATTCGGGTGGGACAGCAGTAGATCCCAGGTTGTTGCCTGGATCGGCAAGCAATTCAAGCGCCTCTGCTTTGCAACTCCGCAAGACGTCGATCGCCGGTTGCAGTACCTCCCGTTGCTCCTCGGGGAACCTAACCTTCAGGTTGCCTCCGAATTTTTCCACTACACCGACCCGCCGAATCAATGCGACCGCCTCGGCAGCGGTCATAGTTCTACCTCTGCCATTTGGCCGCCAGGCTCCCGAAGATGGTCAAGATTCCCGAAGGTGGCCAAGTTATTTTCATGGCCATCTTCAGGATTGTTGGCCACCTTCGACGGAAGAGACCACCGCCAACCGCCATTCATCGTCTTCAGCTTCTCCTTTTGGACGTTGAGCCCGTCTGATGCCCGCTGGAGGGTCTTCCCCGCAACGCCAGCGACCTTGGCCAGCCTGTTCACCTCTGCCACCGCTAACGGACCGTCACTCAAGGTCTCCCTGAGCCACTCTTGAGCAATATCTAAGGCGGACACACTCCCTGACTTACCCTGGCCCTGCATGGCCTCGTCAGCCGACATGAGCACTGGTTCCGCATCCCAAAGGACACTCGAAGTCTCCAACGGTCCGGCAGTGCTGGCGATGGTTGTGCCGCGGATACGGAAACCCAAACCAGCCGAATCCCGCCCAATGTTGTTCTTCATCGGAAGGAATAGCCGACGGGTCTTGTCCTGGGGATCTTCGGTGACCAGGTAAGCCGCCCGCGCCGCCGCGACAAAGGCCAACGAGCCGCTTACTCGCATGAGCGCGCTCGCGCCCGCCCCCTTACTCAGATGAGATACGCCGAGAATGGCGACGTTATTGCGAACTGCCAGTTCGCTTAGCGACATCAGGAGTGCACGAACTTCGGCATTCTTGTGCGAATCTGCACCGCCCAGGTACGCGGAAATCGGGTCAATCACCAGGAGCGACACATTTCCCAGTTCTTTCAGTTTTGCTTCCAACGCATCCAAGTCATCTTCGAGCGAGAACGTCCGATTCTTCCGGTCACCTTCACCTGTGTACCCCCGGACAACGCCGTCTATGATGTGCACGCACGTCAGGTCCGCTCCGGCGGCTTCCAGTCGCGGACGAAGAGTATCGGCCGCGTCGTCTTCGGCGGTCAAGATGAGCACGTTACCGACCTCGCATTGGTTCCGATCCACTGGCCAACATCCACCCGAGGTCACTATCGCCGCAATACTGGCGGTGATTTGGCTTTTACCCAAACCAGGATTGCCGGCGATGATTGTCGTCTTACCGCGTGCCATCCGGCCCGGCCAAAGCCACGACACAGGCTTCGCCTCGATATCGGAGAGTCGCCTGGTGGTGAGTGAGCCAGCTGCCCTGCGCTCTTCGGCAGTTCTTGCCTTCCCGACAACCGTGGTCCGTTCGCTGACTCCGAGTGTCGCAAGCAGTGCACCGTCGTTGGCGATCAAGGCCCGCTCAATGGCATCATGCGGTCTCATCGACTTGATCCCCCAATTGACCCATCAACAACACCAGACAAAGTGTGATGCGTTGCGCGTGGTCTTCGTCGTCTTCGCCGATGGCAATCAACCTCGCCAACTCCGCAGGATCGGTATCCCGATGGCGCGAGAACTCATGGATGATGTCGTCCGGCGATCCGTTTTCCAGAACGTGACACAGCGGCGCTGCAATCGCCATCACAGCATCATTGCCTGACTCATTTGCCGCAAACTTGATGCGGTTTAACTGCTGGATGTAGGCACTCTTCCAATGCCCGATCTCGCCTGCGAATGTGCGCGCCACACCTCGACACTGCTCGTGCGCCCTCCGCTGAGCCCGGGGAAGAGTGCGCGATTCGATCAACCCCTGATATTGGAGCCAACGCAGTGCGCCGGACTGATCGCAGCCATTCACATGCTGCACTAGCTGGAGCACGCCACCACCAACGCTGTCGCGGTAATCGTACCAGCATCCCTTCTCAGCGTCTACGGCGACTGCCTGAGGGTTGTCACCGCAGCGCCACCACGCCGCAGCGCGCCCGCGCCGAAGTTCCGGGCCACCCAAGGCACGCCATACCTCAAGGATGCGAACCGAGTCCAGTGCCCCCATCTTCAACCCCGCACCCGTCGTGGTTTTCGTGTGCCAGACTCACCACATAAATCAGTATTGGTCAATACTCTTTTATGTGTTCGCACCTGCGGTGGATTTCCTGGGCCAGATTCGCAAGACTTCAGCCACGTCGTAATGTCTGCTGGCTTGTACCGAACGGAGGCGCAGATTTTATAGAAAGCCGGACCGGTGCCGAGAAGTCGAAATCTGCGAATTGAGGAGACCGAGAGTCCCGTGAGTCGGGCCACCTCATGTTCGTTTAGTAGCTTCTCCAGTCCGCTGGTAACAGTGGCAATGGGTGCCTCGTAGTTATTGACGGTAGTGCGGTTTGGAACCATACCCCTACTATGCATTAAACCGCGCAAAATCAGTGAGATACAAGGGGTAGTACGTATTATCTCAAGACGACGACACTGCCGTCCAATGGTCGGTCAGATCGGACATTATGGAGACCTGCTACCTCCTTCCGTCCCGGCGCAGAAGTGGCACTACACGAGCCGTCTGCATGCAGACGGAATTTAACACAGTTGAGATTCCAGCTACAGGGACTTTCACAGGGAGAAAGGTTCACGATCCTGAGCTTGGGTGGATATTGGTGAATAATCCTCAGTCGGCCTAAACTGTTATAAAACAACAGGTTCAGCCAATCATGGGCAATGGTGAGCAACGGTGAGAACCGCACTTTGAGCGACTCTTAATCAGTAGGTTGTGGGTTCGATTCCTACCGCGCTCACCATCTCTTCTCAACCACTTACAGATCATTGAAGAATGGTGTATTCCCCGGCTCTACGCACATAATGAGGGGCAGTCAGCCTCCGAGCCGTACCGCCGGATAGCTTTCCAGCGTGCTCCATGGCCTTCAGGCGTCGGGAAGGAAAACTCACCCTCATCGAAACCAAGAGCGGTCGCGGGAACGTTAGCCTGACTGACACCTACACACTCGGCGGGGAACAGCTGAAGCGTGACGCTACCAAGGGCGTAAGCGATCTGCCGATCGGCGGTTGCGAACGGCTTAGAGTCCAAACAAAAGGTCAATTAACGCTGCCCCCTTGGTGGTGATATTCTAATCCGAAACCATGCCACACTGGTCTGTGACCAATAAGCGAACGCGGATGTTTCCGTGGCTTCTCGGAGCCGCTATGTTTTTTGGTGCCTGGTCGGTTATCAAGCATCTGATTTCGATAGCCCTTGTCTTCGGCCTGTACTCCGCGTTTGTCGACCCCTTTCAGGTGACGATGATCTCGTTGGTCCTTGCCACATTAGGGCCGCTTAAGATGTATATTCGGGATGCCGACCGTAGGCACATTGAACTGAAGGCGACCCTGGCAGGTTCGACAGACGGAGCACCAATCCAGGCTGAGGTGCAGGAACTCAACGCCATAGGTGAGGTAGTGCAGCCGGTGCATGAAGTCGTTGAAGTGCTGACCTTGTGGGTTATCGAATTGGTCGTGTTTTGGCATTTGCTCGTCGCCATTGGCTGGATCTAACGGCCTTCCATGCCGCCTCCGGGAGCTGGGCCAGCACATGCGCGACGCAGTGAACGTACCGCGCGCGCGAGACGGGGCGAAAAACCTCACCGCGTGGCCGCCACGACCGGGGGGGCTACCCTTCAAAAACCATGCCCCAGATTTGTGCCGCCGCGCACGGGGATTTGTGTCGTGGTTTGTGTCGTAACTACCCAATTCACTACCGTTTTTCACCCGTACTCTGGGTTGTTCAGCGTTGCCGCTTCCGTCCCGTAAGTGGCTGTCATATTAACACTTATGGGCAATCCTGAGAATCCGTGATCAGCGTGCCCGCTCACCTTACAAGCAGGAGGTCCACGGTTCGATCCCGTGACCGCCCACCATTCCTTTCGACCCTTTACGAACGTCCAGAACCCCGCTGGCAGGCGTTAAGTCATCGCCACCCGCTGCAACGTGAAGTCGTCACCGATCGCCTTTCCCTACAGCGAAAGAAGGTAAGCGATCAGATCATCCACCACGCGCTTGTCTTCCGCGCTGTTCGACCAAACCACGCGAACCGATTTCCCCTGCCCGTCAACCAGCCTCGGATTGCTGTCCGACCCATGGCCAACCGGGCTGAAGCCAGCCTGCCCCAGGTCGTGCAGCGCGAGCGCAACGTCGCCTTTGGCGCGCATCGCAGCTTCCTTTTGCGGTTCCCATTCCCAGCCCCCGTCGGCCTGGTTGTAAGAAGTGCGCCCCCGCAGGAACGGCGAGGTTGTCCGCAACGAAGGCACCAGCAGTTGCCGCAGCGTGGGGACCGAGCCATTATGCAGGTACGGGGCAATGGCCCACGCGCCCGGCAGCGGGGTCGCCACGTAGCCACGGTGAGTGGACGGGTCAACCACGGGGCCTTCGGGCCCGAACGCACATTCCGGCTGAGTTTGCGGACAAATACTCATCAGGACTTTGCTCAACAGGCTGGCCGCCAAGGTACCCATCGCCTGGGACCGCAGAGGGTCGGTGCCAACATCGAAAACCAGCTCGTTCCGCGGCTTCCCCGCCGGCGACAGGTGACACCCGGCGCAGTTGGTTTGATAGACCGCTTCCCCTCGGTGGCGTGCCGCGTCGTCAATCGGGAAGGGATAGGGCTCGGACGGGAGCTTGCCGAGGAAAGCCTGAATTTTCGCATTCACGGCCAAGTCAATCTTGGTTGGATCGCCAACCACCGCCATCGACGAGGTGAGCGCCCGGGCGAAGCCCCGGACCGGCCCGGCCCAGTTCGCGTATCCGGCGGAATCGATCTGCCAGATTGCCGGGATGTCTGCTTTCGCTGGTCCGGGCGGAAGGGCCGATTCCGGCGCTTTCGGCACCAAAGAACCAGCCCGCTTCGTGGCTTGCCAGACCCTCCACAATGCGCTTGCGGAAAGCCTGGTGCGCCGGTTCCGTCGCCGAGGCGCCGAGGTCCGCTTTCAACGTGGACGTGAGACGGCCGATGAAGCCATCCAGGCCGATCTCGGTGTTTGGAGCCCCCAAACATCAGGCGCATCGTGCCATCCGCCAGCCGGACTCGCGCGGTATGGCAGCTCGAGCAGGTGCGAGTCAGATAACGCAACTTGAGTGCGCCTGCCTGAGTGGGATCGGTCCAGAGAATGCCATTGTGGCCGCTGGGCATGTCCTGGCGGGGGAAGAAACCGCTCGCACTCAGCGAGGCATCGCTAAATGCGGCCGGTTCCAGGTCCTGAAGGACCCGAAAGACCACGTACGGAATCATCTCGAGCGTCGCGCTGCCGAGAGAACCTGAATCCATGGCCTCAAAGCCCGCGTTGTTCTCCGCCTTCACTTTTTCGATCTGAGCGCGGCGGGTCTCAACTTCGCGCTGCCACGAACCAGCCGCCGAGTCCGGGGCCGCATCCTTGTTTTTGCAGCTTAGGGAGCCAATCAGACTCGCAACTAAAACTGGAATAATGAAGAATTCTCTGCGGAAATGGATCATGCAGTGCCTCAAATCCAAGGCATGCCGTCAGAATCAATTGGTCAGCAGAAGCAATCAGGCCAACTGAGGCTGGCGCGGATCACGCTTCACCCACCGGAAAGCTCGGACCGAATTCTTCCAGAAGAACTTTTCCGCTGCGGGACGCCCTTTCGCCAGCGTGTAAGCCTTCAAAATATCGAGGCTCGGTTTGCTGCGCCCGGCATACACCACGTTATCCTCGCCGAAGATGTCCCAGATGAAGTCCAGCATCGGCTTATATACTGCCGGTTCAAAAGCAGCCTGCGGATTCGCCTTCGGAACGCCCGAAACCTTGGCAAACGCGCCCCGCTTCCGCAGTTCCTTCAGATTATCGGAATAGCTCTTCAGAACCTGCTTGTCCGTCGGCAGCGGCAACGCCTGCAGGTGCCCGACCACCACTCGCAGATCCGGCACCTTATCGGTCAGCCGAACCGTCGCTTCCATCAGGTCAACGCGGGGATTAGCCACCTCCAGCGTCAGCCCCGTCTGCGCGAAGGCCTTCATGTTTTCGATGACCTCGGGCTTCTTCACCACCGTCACCAGATCCTGACTCGGCCACACGTTCCCATAACGAATGCCGAGGAACAACTTGTTCCGGTGATAGCGTTCCAGAAATTCCTGAAAATCCTGTTTAACCGGATCCAGATTCCCCACCATCCCAACGATCATCGGCTCGTTTTCGATCATCATCAGAACCCAGAGATTATCTTCCACCCAGGGACTGGCTTCCACTTTGATTCCCCCAAAGATCCCCAGCGGTGTCGCCGAGTCTACAAAGTCTTTGGGCAGGAACGGCTTCTGGTTGGGAATAAACGGAAACGGCGCACCCTGCGGCCGGGTCTGGTCGTACAAATGGAAATGGGTATCGATGATCGGAATCGCAGAGTTGTCCGGGGCGGCGGCAAGGGCGGCGCCTGCGGCGGCAGCCGTCAGCAAAGTTCTTCTGGTTGTCATGTTCGGTTTCCTGGCCTCACGCGATAATTTCTTTAATAACCCGACCACCGATATCAGTCAGCTTCCGGTACCGGCCGGAATGCAGGTAAGTGAGCCTGTTCTGATCCAGACCCATCAGCCAAAGCAGTGTGGCATGGAAATCCCGCAAAGGAACTTCTTCATTCGCCGCCCGGACCGAGAAATCATCCGTCTGGCCATACGTGGCGCCAGCTTTCACGCCGCCGCCCGCCATCCACGAAACCAGACCGTATTGATTGTGATCACGGCCCGGCTTATCGGTGGTTAGATTGTTATCGAACGGCGTTCGGCCCATTTCGGATACCCAGACCACCAGAGTGGAATCCAGTAAGCCACGCGATTTCAGGTCGGCCAGCAACCCCGCGATGGGCTTGTCAACCTCCCGGCAGTGAATGGGCAGGCGTTCCTGAATCGCCCCGTGATCGTCCCACCGGTCTCCCCCCGCGCCATGCAGCAGCTTCACAAATCGGACGCCCCGCTCCACCATTCGCCGCGCCATCAGGCACTGTTTGCCAAAGGGCTCCGTGACCGGATCATCCATGCCATACAGATTCTTCGTGGCGTCCGATTCCTTCGACAGCTCCACCAGTTCCGGCGCCTTCGTCTGCATCCGGAAAGCCAGTTCCCACGCCGCGATTCTGGCTTCGAGTTCACCAGTGTTCGACCGCTCCGCCGCGTGCCGTTCATTCACCCATTTCAGAAGATCCAGTTCCGCGCGCTGGGAGCTTTCGGATGTGTCGGCGCGGCGGTTCAGATCCACAATCGGCGCCGAGCCATTGCGAAAAAGCGTGCCCTGATACGCAGCCGGCAGATACCCCGAACCCCAAACGCCAGCCCCGCCGATTGTGGCGCCCCTGCGGTCGCCCAGCACGATGAAGCCCGGCAGATCCTTGTTCTCGCTGCCCAGACCGTACGTGACCCACGCACCTACCGAAGCGCCACCCGGAATGATGTTGCCCGTCAGCGCGTGATAGACGGCCGGGCCGTGGTTATTGTTGTCTACCTTCAGACCGTGTATGAACGCCATATCGTCCACTCGCGTGGCGATATTCGGCAGCAGGCTGGAAATCCAGCGCCCGGACTGCCCGTACTGCTTGAAATCCCAGAACGGCGCAATCACCCGATTCGGCGCGGCGGAAAATGTAGCGAGCTCGCCCGTAGTCCGCTCCGCCTTCGGCATCTGCTTCCCGGCATGTTTCCAAAGCTCGGGCTTGTACTCATAGGTATCCATCTGGCTGACGCCACCTTCCATAAACAGGAAGATGCAGCTCTTCGCCTTCTCCGGATGATGCTGCGGCTTCGGCGCCATCGGACTGGCGTCGGTAGCGCCCAAAAGATCCATCGCCGCCAGACCACCCAGCCCCAGATACGAGTTGCACAACCAGTCGCGCCGACTCAGAACCCGCCGCACGTCGCGGTCAGTCCACATATACAAACTCGTTGGAATTCAACATAACTCTGCACAAACTTTCCAGGTTGCCATGGAACCCTCGGAACGCCGTCATCTCGCGGTCATCCGGCAGACGGCCCAAAGTGAGCTCATACAGCCGCCGGACCTGCGCGGACTTTTCCGTTCCCGCTTCCTTCTCAATCCGTCTCGCAAGGAACACCGATTCTTCATTCGTCAGATCGCCGTTCATCATCGACAAGGCCTGCAGCGGAGTCGTCGTCACGTTCCGCCGGTCGCACGATTCGCTGAACGGAATGGCGTCGAACGACGACATCATGGGCAGCGGCAACGACCTCCGCTGGAAGATGTAAACCGACCTCCGCCGCGCATCCTCTTCCTTTTCCGGCGGCTCCCACATCAGGCCGCCCGTGCGGCCGTAACGCGCGAAATCCGCCAGATCCCCGGGCAATGCGGGGAACACGCCCGGGCCGCCGCGTTCCGGATTCAGACGCCCGCTCACCGATAGAATCGAATCGCGCAGAGCCTCCGCCTCCAGACGCTGCCGGTTGAAATGCCAGAACAGCCGGTTGTCGGGATCCTTTTCATTCTTCGCTAATGCCGAATTCTCCGCCGCCTGCCGGTAGGTGTTCGAAAGCAGCATCAGCCGGTGCATCGCCTTCACGTCCCAGCCGCTTTCCATGAAGCGCACGGCCAGAAAATCAAGCAGTTCGGGATGCGACGGCCGGTCGCCATTCACGCCGAAATCGCTCGGCGTCCTCACAATGCCATAACCGAAGTGATGCTGCCACATCCGGTTGACGAATACCCTCGCCGTCAGCGGATTATCACGTGACGTCATCCAGGTGGCGAGAGTATGCCGCCAGCCCCGCGTCGGAAACTGAAGATACCGGTCCGATTCAATAACCGCCGGGTTACTGTTGCCGGTAATAGCACTCGGGAACCCCGCTTCCACAATCTCTGCGGGCTGCCGGTAATCGCCCCGGGTCAGCACCCGAACGGGCGCAATATCCGGACCACTCGGAGGACCGGGCACCTGAGTCACGCCGGTCACCGCAGTACCCCATCGGCCGAGCCGGTTCCGGTAAACTTCCAGCTTCGCTGTCAACTCGCCGTGCCGGGCTTTTTCTTCCTCAGTGAAGATTGACTTGCCGGAATACTTCGCCGTAGCTTCCGTCTTCACATCCTCAATCGTCAGACTGGCGAAGCGGGCTTCTGCATTGGCACCGGGCTTGGCATAGGAATCGCGGAGTTTCGCGAGCATGGGCGTCTCAACCAGTTCCAGAGCCTGCTTCTCCTCGGCGTCGCCGGTTCGGGTGGCGTCTTCCAGCAGTTCCTGATACCGCTCCCTGAGCGCGTCAGTAAACACATTCGACTTCGGCAGTTTCACTTCCAACCGCAGATCGCCCGCCGTGAGCTCTTTCCCCTTCGACTGGGCCGCTTTCCCCGCAATCAGCTTCTTCAGCAGTTCCGCCTCGAAGCTATCGAGTTCCTTCTTCTCCGCGCTGTCCTTCAGCAGGGCCTGATACTCTTTGGTGCGCTGCTCAGCCCGGGCGGCGATTTCCTTATCTTTGAAGGGAACATCGATAGTTCTGCCCGGCTCCGTGGTCTGGAAAAACGCCTGCAAACGATAGAAATCGCGCTGTGGGATGGCGTCGTACTTGTGATTGTGACAACGTGCGCATCCGACCGTCAGCCCCAGGAACACCGATGAAGTCACCGCGGTGACCTCGCTCAGATAGTTCTGCCGGACATCGGCCGCCACCAGATTTGAGCGGTCCCACGGTGCCAGCCGCAAAAACCCGGTAGCGATCAGCCCCTGTTTATCGGGCTGGTAATTATTCCGCGTTTTGCTGTGCTCGTCGCCCCCGGCCAGTTGCAGCGTGACGAACCGGTCATAGGACATGTTGGAGTTGAAAGCGTCGATCACCCAGTCGCGGTAGCGCCAGACATTCCCGATGCCGCCGTCGCCTTCGAGACCGCTGGTTTCGCCATAGCGCGCCAGATCCAGCCAGTGCCTTCCCCAGCGTTCACCGTAGCGGGGATCGGCCAGCAGTTTATCCACCAGGGTCTCATACGCGGAAGGCGACTGGTCTGCGAGCCAGGCCTGCATCTCGTCGGGCGTTGGCGGAATCCCCACCAGATCAAAGTAAACGCGGCGGGCCAGCGTCCGCCGCTCCGCCACCGGCGCCGGCTTCAGGCCCGCCGCATCCAGCTTCGCCAAAATGAAGTTGTCGATCGGGTTCTTCACCCATCCGCCCGTCGAAACGGCGGGGAGGGCTTTCGCAACGGGTTTCTCATAAGGCCAGCGCCACGCCGCCGAAGCCGCCGGTTGGGCGGAGACGGGCATAGTGCGGATCCAGGTTTCCAGCCCCGCAATTTCGCTCGCCGAAAGCTCCCTGCCCATCGGCATGCGGGGCGCAAGCTCGCCGTTCAGCATCTTAATGAGCGGGCTGGTTTCCGGATGTCCAGCGATTACGGCGCGACCGTGTTTGTTCCCGCCCTGTACGACTGCCTCCAAAGACCCCACGGAGAAGCCGCTGGTATGCAGCTTCTCCGAGTGGCACTCCGCGCAGTTTTTTGTAAGGACGTCCGGTGGCGGAACCGCAACGGCCTGGCATACAAAGGCCAGGCCGGCCAGGGAACGAAACACGTATTGGTTGAGTTGCATCTGTGCTTCGCCGATTCTATCGCGTTTTGACGGCTAGAAAATGACCTTCAACGCCAACTGCACGTTGCGAGGCGGGTTGGACTGCCCTGTAATGACGCCAAAATTCGCGCCGTTCACCGTAGTTCCCGGCCCCCCGAACACCGGAGTGTTCGTGATGTTGAAGGTCTCCGCCCGGAACTGCAGCTTAATCCGCTCCGTCACCGTGAAATTCTTAAACAGCGAGAAATCCAGGTTTCGCAGCCAGTCCGTGCGTACGCCGCCGTAAGTGCGCGAAAGGTTGCCGGAGGTGAAGTTGGCCGGCTGGGCAAAAGCAGCGGTGTTGAACCACGAGTAGATGCTCTTGCCGCTGGCGAGCGGCACGGTACCCACTACATCCGGATGCTGCCCCCCGTACGTGTAGCTGTTGTTGGCCGCCGTACTGAACACCAGCGGCTGGCCCATGGCCAGCGTCAGGATGCCGTTGGCCTGCCAGCCGCCCAGTACCGTATCCAGAGCGCGGTTCCAGTTTTTGCCGATCATCTTTCCTCTGCCCACCGGCAGTTCGCCCACCGCCGACAGCGTAAAGCGGTGCGGAACGTCGTAAGCGCTGTACGAGTGCTCGCAACGGATGCAATAGATGCTGCGCACCGAACCGGGGCTGCTCCACGTGCCGTCCGAGATATCGGTCATCAGCTTAGCCCAGGTATAACCCGAAGTCAGACTGAGGCCGCCCGAGTACCGCTTGCGGAACGACACCTGCAGCGATTGGTATTCGGAGTTGCCGACCGCCATGCCGCTCTGCACCACACTGCCCCAGAGCGGGAAGGGGCGCAGCAACTGGCTGTACTGAACTTTGGGTTGCGCCAGCGCGCCCGCCGTTACAACCCCGGCAAACGGGTTCGCCACCTGATTCAGCAGCGTATTGCCAAGCGAGCCCACCTGCGCCGGCGTCAGCATATTCAGATTGCCTCCGCCCCACGCCAGATGGGTTCCTTTGTTGCCGACATAGGCCACCTGCAGCATGGTGTCTTGCGCCAGGGTGCGCTGAATCGAGAGATTCCACTGCTGATTGTAAAGCGTCCGCAGAGTGCTCGGATTCGCGCTGCTCAAATCCAGCCCCAGGTTCGAAGCCAGGCCAGGCGCACTCCCCGGAGGATAGATATAGCCGCTGGAGAATGGATTGCTCATCAAAGACGCCGGGTGAATGCCATCCGCGCCAACCGTGGTCACCCAGGGCGTGGTGGATTGGAATGCGGCGCTGGTGAAGGCCCGCGTTGCGCCCGCATACGGTACGCCGAAATACAAGCCATACGCGGCGCGGATCACGGTCTTCTCATCGATAGCGTACGCCACGCCAAGGCGCGGACTGGGCTTGAATTCGGTAGGACGGATCGCCTTCCGGCCCAGACTGTTAGCCCCGCTTCCTGCAAAGACGTAACCGCCGGTCAGATTCCAGGGTGCCTGCCCCGTGAAAGGATTGGTTATCTTGCTCGATACAGGATTCGCAACATACGGGTCAATCGCCGCCATCCGGTTGTAGCGTTCCGTGGTACCGGTCTCTTCTTCAATCCGGAGGCCTACGTTGATGGTCAGCTTCTTATTCCACTTGATGTCGTCCTGGAGAAACTGGCCCCAGTAATGGTTCCCGTTCGCCGTACGTGCGTAGTAAGTTGCGCTGCCGCTGTCGGCGACTCCCAGCAGCATGGAGGCAACCGCATCGCCCGAGGTTGCAGAAACCGTCCGGGGATTCGGACCCTGCGTCATATCCGCGCCAAAATTCATCAGCAGAGGATTGGTCTGGAAGAAGTTCAGAAAGTAATCCCGATGCTCCCCGCCGAGCGTCAGCGTGTGTTTGCCGATTACCCGCATCAGCGTCCCGGAGGTAATGTAATCCAGCTCGTGGCTCTCATAGTACGGACCGCTCTGGTTTCCCAGCAACGTGTAACCCTGCACGCCGATACCCGGAAACTCCTCCACGTCGCCCTCCTGCAGATACTTTTCCAGCTCCTTCGGAAGACCCAGCGAAGTCAGCTTGAACCCCAGGCCGTTACTGGGCCGCAGAGCATTGAACCGGTTAACGCCAAACCGCAGTTCCATCACCGTGGACGTGCCCAGGGTCTGCGTGTAGCCAAGCGCCAGGTTGTGCGAATGGACGGTCATCGGGCCGAAGCCGTTGTCCGCCAGATTGCCGAAGAAATTCGGGCTGCCCCCCACGTTGTAGAGATAGCTGTACCTTCCAAATAAGCGTTTGTTGTTCGCGAAGTTGTGGTCCACCTTGGTAGTGAGTTCCTGAACCGGATTCGCGCTCACCGCTGTTTTGTTTAGATTGTTCACCAGGCCAGGCAGATTCTGTGATGGCCAGTAAGTTGCGGCAGCCTTGCCAACCGGATCAATCAGACTCGGCGGAATCACGTTGCCCGGAAAAGGCGTCCTCACAAACTGGCCCGCATTGTTGGGATCCGCCACCGTGCTGAAGGGATTGCTGATGACTTTCAGATTGCCGGCCGCATTCAGCGCGCCCGAAAAATCGCCCGAACGCTCCGCCGCGGTCGGCACCGTGAACAGGCCGAAGGCCCCGGCGTTATTGACGTTCTGCTCGTAGACGCCAAAAATGAACGTCTTGTTCTTGATGATCGGCCCGCCAACGGACCCACCAAACTGGTGCTCATGCAACGGCGCAATCTTCGAGCCCGACCGGTTGGCGAAGAAGCTGTTCGCATTCAACCCATTGTTGCGGATGAAGTCAAACGCCGTGCCGTGGATCGTGTTGGTGCCCGACTTCGTCACCATCGTCGTGATGCCGCCGCCACTGCGCCCGTAGCTGGCCGAGTAGCTGTTGGTCTGCACACGCATTTCATCCACCGCATCCACCGAGGGCAACATCGTCAGGCCCATAATGCCCGGAATATCGCTCTGGTTCAGGATGGAAATTCCGTCCTGCTGGAAGTCGGACGTGGATTCCAGCCCCCCGTTGAACGAATAACGGATCGCGCTGGTAAAGAAATTACTCGAGTAATTGTTCTGCGTCGAGGGCTGCACGCCGGGCTCAGTCGCCATCAGCGCCAGCACATTTCGGTTGATCATCGGAAGGTCTTCAATAGATTTGTTATTCACCACCCCGCCCAGCGTGGCGTTGGTCGGATCCACCATCTGCACCTGGCTGGACACTTCCAGCGTTTGGTTGGCCGCGCCCACCCGAAGCGTGATGTTCAGTCCGGCTTCCTGCTTCGCCTGCAGGGGGAATTCGTTCAGCTGATATGTTTGGAAGCCCGCTGCTTCAGCACTCACTTTGTAGGTGCTGGGAATCAGGCTGTTGATGATGTAGACGCCGTCGGAATTGCTGCTGGTGGTGAACGGCACGCCGCGGGCGATGTCCGTCACCGTCACTTTCGCGTTCGGAACCACCGAACCGCTGGCGTCGCTGACGATTCCCGTGACCGACGCCATAAAGCTCTGCGCCCACAGACCAGTCACACCGGACAACAGGAGTCCGGCTGTCAGAAGCGCGATTTGCCGCGAGAACTCCCGGAGGCGCGCGGCACGTAATTGGACGAAATCGGAGTGTTGCATAAGAGGTGTGGAAACTATATCAGAGTGAATTTCCGGATACAAGCCCGTTTCCGCATTGCGGAAAACAATTCCATTATCTGGCAGAAACTCGTGATAGACTTTCACCCATGTTGGTCGTACCGAATACCGGGACAGGTCGGGACGGCGGCGTGCGCCCGGACCGCCGCACAAGCATGTCCTCCTCCCTGAAGTGCTTTCAGGCTCTGGAGTTACTTGCCTCGCCTCCCTATGAACTTTCCGTTACCGATATCGCCGTGGAACTGTCCTTGCCCGTTGCCTCCGCGCACCGCGTCATGACGACCTTGTGCGTGGCGGGAGCCGCTGAACAGCATGGGAAAACGAAATGGTACCGGCTCACGGGCCGCACTCTCTGGATCGGAACCGGCTACCTCCGTCGATCCGTCGTCTACCGCACCGCCTTTGTCATTCTTCAGGAAATGGCGCACAAGTGCTACGCCCTCGGCCTCAACCAGGCTTTGGCGTATCTTGCCACCATGGACAACGATCAGGTCCTCTATCTGCACAGCGTTGGCAACCCCACCGCCCTTTCTCTTTCCGCCAATACGGGCGAGCGGCGCCCCCTGCATTCCACCGGCCTCGGCAAGGCCCTCCTCGCTTTCCAGCCCCGGGAAGTGAGGGACCGCGTTCTCGCCCGGAAGATGACCACCAGCGGTCCCCGGACCATCACCACAGAGATGGCCCTTCGCGAAGAGCTCTCCCTCATCCGGCATCGCGGCTACGCCATCGACGATGAGGAGAACGTCCAGGGTACCCGCTGCGTGGCCGCACCGATCCTCGATCAAACCGGCGATGCCGTCGCCGCCTTGAGCGTCAGCGCTCCGGCCGGTTCTTTTGGGGATGCACTGATGGAGGCTTCCAGCCTGATCGTCCGCGAGGCGGCCCTCCGGGTGTCCGTTCAGATCGGCTACCGGTCGCAGACCAGTCATATTCACGTATGAACACCTTTCCGAGCGGGAGTTTTCCGCATTGCGGAAACGAATCCCTTTGACATCGTCGGCAATACGATGTAGTTTTGACAGTTGCGACGGGAAGGCATCGCCCCCCGTTGCACGTTACGCTTTACCCAGCAGTTTTCTGGAGAATCCAATGTCCTTCCACACGCCCACGCTCGCCGCCGCACTTGCATTGACCATCACCGTTTTTGCCCCCTTTACGCCCGCTCAACAAACAACAAAAGACGGCGTCCGGATGGAAAATGCCGTCAACCGGCCCGACCGCCCCTATCGCCCGGCCGGTTCCTCCGATCCCCGCGACGCCGGTCCGCACGTCGCCCGCGGCTTCGGCAAAGTCCAGCGCCGTCTCGTCTACGTCGCACTGCCCGGAGGCTCGGCAGGTGGCCAGTTTTCTTCCGAACAGAACGGAGTGGGCATTGTGGTCCTCGACGCGGACCGGAATTTCGAATTCGTGAAGCGCATCCCTACGTGGAACGTCCCCGCCAGCATGAGTCCTGAGGAAGTTTCCGGCATCGCTGCCAGCCCCACAACGAATATGATTTACCTCGCCACCCGCGGTCGCCTCGCAGCGTTCGATCTCGCGAGCGATAAGAAGGTTTGGGAACAGACCTATGACGGCACCTGCTGTGAACGCCCCGAAGTCACCCCGGACGGCAAGACCCTGGTGGTCGGCTCCGACCTGAAAGACTTCTGGTACATCATCAACGCTCAGGACGGCGCGCTCAAGGGCAAAATTCAGGCGCCGAAGAGCAATTTCGCTCACAATATGGCGCTCAGCGCTGACGGCAATACCGTCTTCATGGCCCCCAACGGAGTCACTATGACGGTCGGCGACGTGCCCTCCATGAAAGCGACCAAAACCATCACATTTTCCGATCACGTCCGCCCGTTCGTCATCAACCACGACGCGACCCGCGTTTACGCCAATCTCAACAACCTTCTTGGGTTCGAGATCGCGGATGTGAAAACCGGGCAAGTCATCAAGCGCGTGGAAGCCCCGGCTGAAATGTGGAAGCCGCAGTGGGCCGATGTGAAACAGCGTTTCTTCGGACATGGCTGCCCCAGCCACGGCATCGCGCTCACACCCGATGAAAGCGAACTCTGGGTCGTCGACAACATTAACTACGGAGTTCTGGTCTACGACAACACCGGTGAATGGCCCACCCTGAAAATGACCTTCCCGACCACCGCTTCCGCCGACTGGATCACGATGGGCCTGAACGGGCAGTATGCTTTCCTCTCTTCGGCCGATGTGGTGGATGTGAAGACCAAGAAGATTGTCGGCCAGATGAAAGACGAATACGGCAAGCCGATGCACAGCGAGAAACTGCTGGAAATGAGCTTCGCCAACGGCAAACTGGTGCGCACCGTGAGCCAGTTCGGGGAAGGCATCCCGAGCGCCGTCCAGACGCGATTGTCCGCGAGGCAAAAATGAAGCATTTGCTGGCCTGGGCGATCATCGGCGCGACGATGACCTGCATAACGGTGACCGCCCAGGCCGCCTCTGACGTACCCGACTTCGCCGCCGTAAAAACCGTCTGCGGAAAATGCCACACCACCGCTGTTTTTGAGGGCAAGCCGCGAAACTGGGATCGCTGGAACGACGTGTTCGCCGACATGACGCAGCGCGGAGCCAGTGGCACGAACGAGGACTTGGGCCGGGTGACACGGTACTTTCTGGAAAACCTCACGCTGGTGAACATCAACACCTCCGCCGCAGAGGAAATCGCCGGTATCCTTGGAGTCTCCGATGAGGTCGCGGAGGCCATCACGGAACGCCGGCGAAAGCAACCGTTCGCGGGCCTGGCCGAGCTTCGCGCCCTGCCCGGCGTCGATTCCGCAAAACTCGAGCAGCGCCGCAGCCGCATCTCTTTCTGACTTCTAATCGAGCCCCACCATGAACCGACGGAATTTCCTCCAATCCGGCCTGTTGATTCTCGGAGCCCGCGAGACTGCGGGCGCCGCCGTGTCCGCCAAACCCCTGCGCGGTATCTTCCCCATCGCGCAAACTCCTTTCACGGCTGATGACAAACTCGATCTCGAAGCCCTGGCCGAAGAAGTCCGCTTCATTCACCGCGGCAAAGTCCACGGCTTTGTCTGGCCCCAACTCGCCAGCGAATGGGACACGCTGACAGAGCGCGAACGTCTCGACGGCGCCGAAACCGTAGCGTCCACCGGGAAAAAACTTACACCCGCAATTGTGCTCGGCGTGCAGGCTGCCGATATAGCGGGCGCGCTCCGTTACGCCCGGCACGCGGAAAAAGTCGGCGCTGACGCCGTCATTTCGCTTCCGCCGTCCTGGACGAAGGATCCTGCCGCGATCCTCGACTACTACAAACAGATCGGAAGCGCCACCCGGTTGCCGCTCTTCGTTCAGGCCGTCGGCGACATGAGCGTGGAACTGATTCTCCGCATGTATCGCGAGATCCCGACCCTGCGCTACGTAAAGGACGAAGCCGGCTCCCCGCTCCATCGCTTCGCAGCACTCAACAGCGAAACGCACGGCGACCTCAAAATCTTCACGGGCGGCCACGGCAAGACCCTGATTGACGAAATGATCCGGGGCTTCTCCGGCACCATGCCCGCCGCATCTTTCGCCGACCTGTACGCCTCAGCCTGGAATCTATGGCAAGCGGGACACGAACGCGAGGCCGTGGAGGCATTCGGAGCTGCGGCAATTCTCATCAATGAGATAAGCGTCTATCCCGAGGGTATGAAGTTCATCCTGTGCGAACGCGGGGTTTTCAGAACGCCCCTCCTGCGGCAGCGCCAGAAGGGGCAACCCGGCCTGGATGAAGACGGCAAGCGTGCGATTCGACGACTCCTGGAACTCATCAAGCCCCGGCTTGTGGCATAACCGGGCCATCTCGCCGCCCGCGCGAACCAAATCAGGATAGAATGTCCCCATGCAGACATCGAGCGACCAGACATCGAGAAGGCAGTTTTTAAACCGCAGCGCCATGGCCCTGGCAGGCGGAGCCCTGTTGTCCCGAACTGGTGCCCTCCAGGCTGGCCCGATGAACCAGCCGATTGGCTTTCAATGTTACGAGGTTCTCGACAACCTGAACAAGGACTGGGAGGGGACGTGGAAGAAGATGCATGGCTTCGGCTACAGCTTCGTCGACCTGGTCACATTCTCCCCGCGCCAGCCCAACATCGCCAGCAAGACTACCAAAGAGATCCGCCAGGGTATTGAAGGCGGTGGTCTGTACGTGGAAAACGGCCATTTCTCCTACGCCAATCTGACCACAGACTTCGGCAAGACCATGACCATCGGTCACGAGCTTGGCCTGAAGAGCATGGTCTGCGCGCCCGGGCCGCGACGGAAGACGGCGGATGACTGGAAGTGGATGGGCGATCAGTTGAACGAGATCGGCGCGAAGACGAAGAGCGAGGGTTTTCTGCTGGGCTATCACAACCACGAAATCGAGTTTGTGCCGGTGGACGGCCAGGTTCCCTTCGATATCCTGACGGCCACCACGGACCCGAAACTGATCAAATTCCAGCTCGACGTGGGCAACCTGACGTTTGGCGGCGGCGATGCGGTGGCGTGCCTGACAAAGTATGGGGATCGTTGTTTCTCCCTGCACGCCAAAGATTTCGTGAAGGGGAAGGCCAGTGTTCCGGTGGGCGAAGGCATGCTCGACTGGAAGAAGATTTTCGGACTTGCCGCGAAGGCCGGTATCAAGAGCTACGTGGCGGAAGTGGGCGCGTACGGCGTGGCCACTCTCAATGGTGAACCGCTGGAACCGAGCAAGCTGGACGTGCTGGAATCGTTCCGCCAGAGCGCCATTTTCCTCAACGCCTATAAAGGCTAGCCAGAGGTGCCGCAACCTTCGAGTGGAAGTTCCCGTTAGCGGGCGTGGGCGGCGACTTCGCGGTATCTTTGGCCATGAACTTCGTCTCCCGTGCGGTAACGGCGCCTGGCGTGGCGCTTACGAGACTGGTCTGAACGCGGCCCGGGAAATCTATTCCGGGCAGGCAGGCGTGACAAATTCCTGAATAACCCAGGTAACCTGAGCGGGATCAGTGGCGTGCATGATCCGCGACGCCCCGTCTTGTGCAGGCTTTGGCACGGTGGTGCTCCAGCCGGCGCAGCGCGCTCTCTCCTCAATGGCGTTCAGCTCATTGGTGACCAGCAGGACGTACTTGCCGTGCGGCAGAAGTTCGGTCAGCGCAATTACGGAATCCCCGATCTGGACTTCGATGTGCGCTACCGGACCGGGATCTGGAGGTGTGGGCGGCACAGCACCCAGCACATCCACGTACGACTGGATCAGCGCTCGGGCGTCGGTTACGGTCACGAATGGACTAAGAGCATTGTGATGAGGCAACTGGAGCTCCCTTAAGATAACGGAATTGGCGCGGTTCGGTAGAGCGGCCTACTTGGTGGAACCGCTGATGTTGATTTCGGGCTCGACTTCGGTCGACATGCCTGCCGCTACCAGGAATTTGCGCATGATCACGGCGGTTTCGGGTGAAGCCCGGAGATTCATGCCGCGGTGAACGCCATCGGCGATGCGGAGGGCGGTCCAGCCGTGGCTGTTTTTCTGGTTCCAGATCTGCGGCTTCGCTCCGTGGTCACCCAGGAATTGGGCTACGGAGGGCATCCATTTATAGGCCGTACCGTGCATGGCGGTTTCGCCGTTTTTGTCGACCGCGTTGACGTCGCCGCCAAGTTCCACCGCGACTTTCACGGCTTCGAGGGCCTCTTCTTCGGTCCCGGCATCCTCATTGGGGGAGCGGGTTCCCACTCCGGCGGCGACCATGAGCGGAGTGGAGCCAGCTGCGGTTGGGATCAGGGGATCGGCACCGAGTTTGGCGAAAACGCGCATCAATTCGGCATCGTCCGTGCGGGCGGCGAGCAGGAAGGGCGTAGCGCCTTCCGTGTTCAGGCTGGTGAGCCCGACGTTCTTGCTCTTGGTAGATCTTGCGTTGATGTTGGCACCTTTCGCGACAAGACGGCGGACGAGTTCCAGGCTGTCCAGAGAGCCAGAACCTTCCGGAGCAGGGTCATTACTGCCGATGCCGGGTTTACGAACATCGGTGATGATGTGGAGTGCGGTCCACCCGTTGGCGCCGGCGTTGGGATTGGCACCGGCATCGAGCAACTGCGACGCCAGTTCATAGTGGGCGTTGGCCGTTGCGAGCACAAGAGCAGGAGTGGGCAGACGGCGGACGGAGGGCGCGACAGCCTCATTCACGTCAGCACCAGCGGCGAGGAGGGACTTCACGGTACCTGCCCTGCCCTGACGGACGGCGAACAGAAACGCGGTGAAACCACCTTTGGAACGGAGAGACAGATCTGCTTTGGCTTTGACGAGGGCATCGACGACCGGCACGTGGCCTTCGGCGGCGGCCCACATCAGCGCGGTCTGGCCTTTCCAGGCTTCCTGGCGGTTGACATCAGCTCCGGCTGCGAGCAGGGAAGTGACGACAGCGGTATGCCCGGCGCGCGCGGCGGCCATGAGGACGGTTTCGCCTTCGCCCTGGGTGGTGTTGGGGTCGGCACCGGCTTTGAGCAGCAGATCGACCAGGGTGGCATTACCGTTCTCGGCGGCAACGCAGAGCGGCGAGACTCCGTAGCGATCGACTTCCTTCACGCTGGCGCCCGAGGCGATGAGGCTCCTGGCAGACGTGAGGTCTCCGACTTCAACGGCCTGGCGCAGAGAATTAGTGGCGGCGAAAGCCGAGAGCGTTAGAGACGCGGTGAATAACAGTCGGGTCAAAGCTCAACCACCTTTCCGGTGCTGTCAGCGAATTTGTCGAGCTGCACTCCGGCGCGGTCGAGCAGCGTGAGGTGGAGATTGGCGAGCGGCGTGGGGTCTTTGTACTGGATGTATTGCGCACCCTTCACGCGACCGGCAGCGCCGCCGGCGACTACCAGCGGCAGATTGATGTGGTCATGAATATCGGGATTGCCCATGCCGCTGCCATAGAGGAAGAGCGAGTGATCGAGCAGACTTCCATCGCCTTCGCGCGTGGTCTTGAGCTTTTCGAGGAAGTAGGCGAAGAGAGAAACGTGGTAGCGATTGACGATGGCGAGGCGCGCCATCTTTTCGGGATCGTTGGAGTGGTGCGTGAGAGGGTGGTGGGGATCGGAGACGCCGACTTCGGGGTAGGTCCGGGTGCTGGTCTCGCGGGCCAACTGGAAGGTGAAGACGCGGGTGGCGTCGGCCTGCATGGCGAGAACCTGGAGATCGAACATGAGCTTCACGTGGTCACCATAAGCGGCGGGGACTCCGACGGGGCGATCGGCGTCGGGCACTGCGCCATCGGTGGTCTTCGATTCCGCCTTCTGGATGCGGCGTTCCACTTCACGAACCGATTCGAGGTAGTGATCCACCTTCGATTTATCGGAAGCGCCGAGCTGCTTTTTCAGGCCCGCGATATCTTCATTGACCCAATCGAGGATGCTGGCGTTGCGCTTGAGTTCGGCGCGGCGTTCGCTGGCCGAACCACCATCACCGAAGATCCTTTCAAAGACCACACGGGGGTGGGCTTCAGCAGGCAGCGGCGAGGTGGGCGAGGACCAAGAGAGATTGTTTTGGTAGACGCAGGCAAAACCGTTGTCGCAATCGCCGACGGTGGTGAGGAGGTCCATGCCGAGTTCCAGAGAAGGGAGAGCGGTTTCGCGGCCCAGGTGTTGGGCGGCGATCTGGTCAACGGTGGTGCCGAGCTCGTAATCGGTGCCTTCGGTCTGTCTGGCCTTGGCGGAACTGAGGTAGGCCGCGTTTGCGGTGGCGTGGTTGCCGGCGGAGTAGGCGTTCTTGTTCTCGACGTTTTTGAACAGCGTGAGGCGGTCGAGATACGGGGTGAGCGGCGAAAGGATGGGCGACAGCCGGGTGAGGCTCGACGAGGTATCGGTGGGGAACCACTGGAGGGGGTTGCAACCCATCGGGATGTAAACCCAGCCGAGGCGGCGCACGGGCACGGGGGCGGCGGAGAGCGCCGGGACCATGGCATCGAGCAGGGGCAGGGCCACGGTGGCCCCGAGACCTCGCAGAAGGGTACGGCGGGACAGGGCTTTGCGGGTAATGATCACTGTGTTCTCCTCATCTCGAACGGTGTGCTTTGGACTATTCCCAGTATGAGGGAAGAAAAGTTGTAATTGGAGGCCTTTGATTTATCCACGATGGTGCGGACGGTGGGAGCATCGAAGGTTTCCACGCCCCGGCCCAACGCGTAGGTCATGAGCTTTTCGGTGAGCGTGGTGACAAAAAGGTCGGGGCGGCTGGCGAGGGAGGCACGCAGACCGTTGATGCCCTGGAAATCTGGAGCACCGGGGAGACCACCGGTCGAATCGATGGTGGCGCCGTGGTCGGTGGCGCGCCAGCGTCCGATGGCGTCGAAGTTTTCCAGAGAGAGGCCGGCGGGGTCCATCAGACGATGGCATCCGGCGCAGGCGGGATTCTTGCGGTGCTCGGCCATACGTTCGCGCATGGAGAGAGGCTTGGGAGCGTTGGCCGTGTCTTTCAGGGGTGGCACGTTGGGCGGCGGCGGGGGTGGCGGGGTGCCGAGGAGATTGGCGAGGATCCACTTGCCGCGGAGGACGGGGGAAGTTCGATTGCCGTAGGAAGTGACCGCCAGGATGCTGCCCTGGCCGAGGAGGCCACCGCGAGGACTATCGGCGGGGAAATCGACGCGGCGGAAGTTGGCGCCGTAGACGTCGGGAATGCCGTAGTGCTTGGCGAGGCGCTCGTTCAGGAAGGTGTAGCGGGCGGTGAGAAGGTCAGTAACGTTGCGGTCGTTTTTGAAAATGCTGTCGACGAAGAGTTCGGTCTCCTGGCGGAGGGCCTGGCGAAGATTGTCGTCGAAGTCGGTGTAGGCGCGGACGTCGGGAGTGAAGGCTTCCAGATTGCGGAGGTAGAGCCACTGGCCGGCGAAGTTGGTGATGAGGGAGTGAGCGCGGGGATCGGCCAGCATGCGGCGGGTCTGGGCTTCGAGTTCGGCGGGGGTGTGGAGGTGTTTCTGCTCGGCGGCGGTGAGGAGCTGGTCGTCCGGGACACTGCTCCAGAGGAAGAAGGAGAGGCGCGAGGCGAGGTCGAGGTCGGAGAGATGATAGGCGGACTTCGGGGCGGCCGCGGCGGGATCGCGTTCGATGCGGAAGAGGAAGTTGGGGCTGGTGAGGAGGGCCCGGAGCGCCATCTCAATGCCGTTATCGAAGCTGACAGACGCGCCCTCGCGATAGAAGCGCAGGAGGGGCTGGATGTCAGCTTCGGTGACGGGACGACGCCAGGCGCGGCGGGTCTGTTCGAGGAGGATGCGTTTGGCGCAGGCGTCATTTTCAGACGGCGAGGCGGGGTGGCAGGTGAAGACGCGCTGGCGGCTGGGGGCCTCGCCGGCGGAGGTCCTGGTGAAGGGTCCGGTGACACCGATGGAGTAGATGGCGGGCTGGATACGCGGGTGGCGATCCATATTGAAACGGGCCAGATAGGGCTGGCGCTCAGTTTCCACGAGGGCGGAGGATTTCTTCAGGAAGGTAGCGGCCAGGTCGTGGGGGCCGGCTTTGATGGGGATGCGGAGGGCGAGCTCGCGGTCGGCAGTTTCGTGCTCAGAGGCCTTGGCGGGCGGGGTAACGGTGAAGAGGCTGAGGCGTTCTCCATCCATCATGAGCTCTACCTGGTGCTTTTCGGTTAAGCCTTCAATGTGCTCGTTGCGGTCGCGGGTGAGGCGGAGCTGGATGAGATATTCGCCATCGACAGGGAAGTTGTAGTGGAAAACAGCGCCACCCCGGGTGCCGGGCGGGAGGTTGCCGAGAGGGTTCTCCTGGGTGAGGTCGGCGGCGGTGACGAGCGTGTCGCCGGTGGGGGTGCGGGGCGCGTCACCGACGGCGAGACGAGAAATACGGGTGGCGGCGGAGAGGTAGCGTTCAAGGAGAGACGGGGAGAGTTCGCCCACAGTGATGTTGTCGAAGCCGTGGCTGGATTCGTCTTTGGGCAGGAGGGAGGAGACGTCGAGGTCAATGGCCAGGATGTCCCGGACGGCGTTGTGATATTCGGTGCGAGTGAGGCGGCGGAAGGTATCGGTGCGGCCAGGGTCGGGTTTGGCGGCTGAAACTTTGTTGAGTGCGGTTTCGAGGGTGGCGATGGTGGCGTTGTAGGTGGCCTCGTCGGGATGGGGGGCGCCGACGGGAGGCATGTAGCGGACGCGCATCTTGCGGACTACTTTTTCCCAGACTTCCGGGTTGGCGGCGACGTTGTCGGGCGAGAAGCTGGCGAGGCTGAGACCACCGGCTTTGGCCTGCGCGCTGTGGCAGGTGAGGCAGTACCGATTGATAGTGGCGGTGGGGGATTGCGCCAGGAGCGCGGGGGCCGCGAGGAGGACGACGGGAAATAAGCTGAAGCGGCGCATCAGCAATATCGTACCTGAAATAAGGCGGGAGTGCCTGTTCTTTGTGCGGGGCGGGGGGATACACTTCTGGCGTGAACGTGGGCGGTTCGGCGGATTTGGAGGCCTCATGCCGCCGTCTTGCTGGCTGTTTTGGTCCAGTGACCGCAGCAACGCTTGTATTTTTGGCCGGAGCCACAGGGGCAGGCGGCGTTGCGGGGGGCGGATTGGGTTCGTATTTTCAAATTATTTTGTGCGGCGGGGCGGCCGGTTTCTTCCTGCTGTAAACGGGCGTGGATGAGGGCTTCGAGCCGGGCGATTTCGGGGTTTTCCGGGTTGGGCTGGTTCTGCGCGGGGGCGGTGCGGACGGCTCGGGCGATTTCGACGAGG
>CAIYVZ010000111.1 GCA_903929755.1 uncultured Acidobacteriia bacterium | reverse complement strand
GTCGAGCTTGTTTGCTCTCAGCGGCACATGCAAAGGCACACCGCATTACCTCAAAACCCAAACGGAAAGGACTTCCCCGCTCCACGCCTCGTCAGCCCCCGCTCAGGCTCATCCTTCGATGAGAATATGCTTCGGTCGCTGCATCACGGTCGGATCAATGCTACGCTGATCAATCGAGACCATGTTTCGCAGCCAACAGCGTAAAACGAAGATTCTGTTTGGCTTACCTGACGTTTTTCTGGCCGCCGCTGCTTTCGAACTCGCCTACCGCTTTCGTGAACATCTGCCGCTCGATCTAACCTTCTATCTGCTCACCGACGTTAAAACGCTCCTGATTTGCTTCAGCGCGATCACTTCCGTGGCCATCGGCTACTGGCTGAACGTCTACGGCAAAGTCGATTCCGCAGAGTTGTCAGTCATCTTTCGGGACAGCTTCCGGCAGGTGGGGTACAGCGCTATTGCGGTTGTACTCTTCATCGTTTTTGGCCTGCAGGCAAAGATCAGCCGTGTGTTTCTGACATCATTTTTTGCTACGAACTGGGTTCTGCTCACCATATTCCGGCTGGTGGCGCGAAATCTGGTGTTGCGCGTCAGTCGGAGTCTGGGGAATGAGCGGCATGTCCTGATCGTCGGGCTGGGGGAGCGGGCGGAGAGACTCGGACGCAACCTTGAAAACTATCGTCAGCATGGTCTGCGGATTCTTGGCTTTTTGGACCCGGACGATCTGCACGGGGAACCTGTGCGGCTCTCGATCGAGAGTTACCCGGTCCTGCCTGTCTCGGAACTCCGCAACCTGTTGAGCCGCCACGTAATTGATGAAATCCACTTTGCAGTGGAATCGAACCGGTTGCCTGCTCTGGAGGAAATCTTTCTTTTGTGCGACGAAGAGGGTGTCTGTTCGCGGCTGGCGGTTGACTTCTTCCCTCACGTGAACAGCGAACTCGCGCTGGAGCGACTGGGGCAGACGCCGATGCTGACTTTTTCGGCAGCGCCCGACGATGAAGTGCTGTTGCTGGCCAAGAGAGTGATCGATATCACGCTGTCGCTGGTAGGAATCGTGCTGCTGAGCCCCGTGTTGGCGGCGGTCGCACTGCTGGTGAAGGTCACTTCGCGCGGGCCGGCGATCTTCAGCCAAAGCCGGTGCGGGCTCAACGGCAGGATGTTCACTTTCTACAAGTTCCGGTCGATGGTGGTGGGGGCGGAAGCGCGGTTTCACGAAGTGGCTCACCTCAGTCAGCGCGAGGTGGCGACAAAGATTCCGAATGACCCCCGCGTGACTCCCATCGGCGGTTTCCTGCGCAAGTTTTCGCTGGACGAACTGCCTCAGTTGTTCAACGTCTTGAATGGCGATATGTCGCTGGTGGGTCCGCGTCCGGCGATTCCCAGCGAGGTCGCCCAGTATAAGCGCTGGCAGCGCCGCCGCCTCCGCATGCGCCCCGGTCTGACGTGTCTTTGGGCTGTGGAAGGTCGCGACGACATCGATTTCGAGACGTGGATGCGGATGGATCTGGCGTACATCGACAACTGGTCGTTGTCCCTGGACGCCCGCATTATTCTGCTGACGATTCCCTACGTCCTTTCCGGTCACGGCGCGAATTGAATTTCAGGTCTTACCGCGAAGAATTTCCAGTTCGGCGACCGCTTCAAAATCTTTGGGGCGGCCTGCTGCCCGTTTGGTAGCGATCAGGGTTTCGAGGCCGAGAACTCAGGCGCAACTCCTCAACCGCGTTCATCATGTCCTGGAGGGCCTGAAGGCGCTGTTCAACCGTCCGCGACAGGCATTCGTCAATCAGGGTGGCATCCGCATCGCGCTTGTAGACCTCGATGATGTGGTCGATGGAGTTCCGGGGGGCTGCAAAATGATCACCGTCTTTCCGCTTTCGTGATACTGGTTCTGCACACTCTGGCAGGCTCATGCGTCTAACTTGCTGTGAGCCCCAATCCGGCCCAGACCGTTATCCCTGACAAAGCCGCTATGCTGGCCGACGAAGTCGCGCAGGCCCAGGCTGCGGCCGTCCGTTACCGCTGCGAATTCGTTGATCTGCGGGAATCCGCCATTGATCACGACCTGTTTCGCACCATTCCGGTCGACCTCATGTTCCGCTACAATTTCGTGCCTTTGGGCGCGCGAAACGGGACGCTGGATATTGCGCTGGCTGATCCGAAGAATCTCTCGGCAATTGATGAACTGAGCCTTCTGCTGCACCGCAAGCTGCGGATGAAGGTGGCGACAGCTTCGCAGATTGGCGATCTGCTGAAGAAAACGGAACAATCGCAACGTGTTCTGGAAGAAGTTACGGAAGGTTTTGCGCTCGATGTGGTGGGGGATGAAGAGAACCCCGACGAGACGCTTTCCATCGACAAACTGGCAGCCGGCGACAGCGACATCGCCCCGGTTATCAAGCTGGTGGATACCACCATCTTTAACGCCCTGGAACGGCGGGCGAGTGATATCCACATTGAGACCCGCGATCAGGAAGTAGTGATCAAGTACCGCATTGACGGGGTCCTGCACTACGCCATGCCGCCGATTGCCAAGGACTGGCACTCCACCATCATTTCCCGTATTAAAGTGATGAGCGAACTGGATATTGCGGAGCGCCGCGTGCCGCAGGATGGCCGGTTCCGCGTTCGGTATAAAAACCGCCTGATCGATTTCCGCGTCTCCATTATGCCGACGATCCACGGCGAAGACGCGGTACTTCGCGTTCTGGACAAAGAATCGATGAGCGAGAAGTTCGCCAAGCTGTCGCTCGACGTGGTGGGCTTTAGTCCGGGCGATTTGACGAAATTTCGCCGGTACATCACGGAGCCTTATGGGATGGTGCTGGTAACGGGGCCAACAGGTTCGGGCAAGACGACCACCCTGTATGCGGCGCTGAGCGAGATCAAGAACGACGAAGACAAGATTATCACGATTGAAGATCCCGTAGAGTACCAGCTCAAGGGCATCACTCAGATTCCGGTGAATGAGAAGAAAGGCCTGACGTTTGCGCGAGGGTTGCGCTCCATTCTGCGTCATGACCCGGACAAGATCATGGTGGGTGAAATTCGCGACCAGGAGACCGCGCAGATTGCGATCAACTCCGCGCTCACGGGCCACCTTGTGTTCACCACGGTTCACGCAAATAACGTGGTCGATGTGCTGGGTCGCTTCCTGAACATGGGTGTGGAGGCGTACAACTTCGTGTCGGCGCTGAACTGCATTCTGGCGCAGAGGTTAGTTCGGCTGAACTGCGAACACTGCAAGAAGCCGGTATTTTATCCGGATTCGCTGCTGCTTGAGAGCGGCCTGAATGTGGAAGAGTGGCGAAATGTGGAGTGCATGGAAGGCACGGGCTGCTTCGAGTGCGGAGGCACGGGGTTCCGTGGCCGGACCGCGATTCACGAACTGCTGGACTTGAGTGACCGCATCCGTGAACTGATTCTGGATCGTCGCCCTGCCAGCGAAATCAAGCGTATGGCCCGGGAGGAGGGCATGACCTTCCTGCGTGAATCGGCTGTAGAGAAGGTTCGCCTGGGCGAGACTACACTTCGCGAGATCAATAAGGTGACCTTCATTGAATAAGGCAGCATTGAATCAGGCAGCATGGAATCAGGCAGCGTTGAATCAGGCAGCGTTGAATCAGGTGTGGCAATGAGCACGCTCGACCGTTTGAAAGCTCTGTTTCAGGACCCGCCGCCCGAGTTCGTGTTCGAGATCTCTGCCTCGGGCATTGCGATGTCGCGGACACGGCCTCCGGCTATTGTGCAGTGGGCTGACCTGCCTGCGGGGACGCTGGAACCCTCGCCCGTTAAGGACAACATGATCGACACGGCGGCGTTTGCACAAGCCGTCGCGCGCCTGGTGCCGGCGACATCGAAGAGAGGGCGCCGCGGGGCAGCTCTGATCCTGCCGGACAATGCGGTACGCCTGGCGGTTCTGGATTTTGAGTCACTGCCGGAAAAACATGAAGAGCGGGAAGCCCTGATTCGTTTCCGCCTGAAGAAAACGCTCCCGTTCGATGTGGATGAAGCGGCGCTTTCGTGGCATTTGCAGGTTGGTGGCCCGCAGGCCGGCAAAGGAAAAGGCGGCAAGATAGTGGCGGTGGTCGCTCCGGCCGAAATCGTGATCCGCTACGAGACGGCATTCCGGATGGCGGGCCTGCATCCCGGGATGGTGACCTGTACTCCTCTGGCCCTGATGGACCTGCTGCCCACTACCGGATATTTTCTGGTGGCTCACAAAACAGACGGCGCACTGACCGTACTCGCTCTGCGAGACGGAATCCTGATTCTGGCGCGGACCCTGGAACTGGTGCCGAACACCGCGGATCCGCTGGATGAAATCTCGGCCGACCTCTATCCCACCCTGGTTTACTTGGAAGACGAGGCGGGGGGCAGGCCGGAGCGTTTGCTTTTGCTCGGTTTTGGGGACGAAAGCGAAGCTGCCAGTACCCGGCTTTCCATTGAACTCGACATCCTGGTGGATTCCCTGGATGAGCCTCATCCGGGTCTGGCGGGCTATTTGAAATCTCTTCATACGAAGGTTGAAGCGCAGGTGGCCGCATGAGATTGCCCATCAATCTTTCCCGGGAACCATTTCGCCGCGACAGGCCAATCCTGATCGCTTCGGCGTTTACGGGAGTGCTGCTGCTGGCCACTCTTGTCCTGCTGGTCACAATTTCGCGTTCCGAACGCGCACAAGCTGCGCAGGCGCAGCTGGATCTGGCTCGTGTGCAGCGGCAGTTGACCGCCATTCGAAACGAACAGGGGAAGCTGGACTCGCAGATGCGCCAGCCGGAAAACGAAGTCGTGCTGGATCGCAGCATTCTGATCAACAGCATTATTCGGCGGAAGGCGATCAGCTGGACGCGCATCTTTGGTGATCTGGGGACGGTGTTGCCGCACAATGTCCGGGTTGCGGTAATTCGCCCGCAGGTAAACGCTAAAGATGAGCTTTTACTGGATATGACGGTGGAATCGGAATCGCCTGAACCTGTGATTCAGTTTATTTCGAAGCTGGAAGGTTCCGATATCTTCGGTTCCACAGAAGTGAGCGCGATCACGGCGCCGACGCAGAACGACCCTTTCTTTCGCTATCGCATCTCGGTGAACTATGCCCAAAAGCTTTAACATGCCGGCGGTCGATTTTGCGGCTCTCACCGAACCGAAGGTTCTGGTCCGGCTGGCTCTGGGCGCGCTTTTTGTCGCCAATCTGGTGGCGGCCGGGTTTGCGTTCCATTGGGTTGATGCGTCTCCCGATGCCCTGAATCAGCAGTTGTTTGGCACGCAGGCGTCTCATCTGAGTGAGCAGGCCCGCTTGCTGAAAAGCAGGTCGCTGGCGGCCAATATCAGCCGCGGCAAGGCGGATGGAGAGAGTTTCATCGCCACTTCCATGACGAGCCGGCGCCGGACCTATTCGACGATCATCGGCGAAATTACCGAAACCGCGAAGGCCGCGGGGATGAAAAATCCGGGCGGGACTATTGCGCTGGAGCCCATTGCCGGAAGCGAAGATCTGGATCTGATGTCGATCACGTTCAATCTGGAAGGGGGCTACGCGGAACTGCTGAAGTTCGTGAACCTTCTGGACCGGTCGCCCCGCTTCTTAATTATTGAGACGATTACGGTGACGCCTCGCCCCCAAACCGGGGCTCTGGTGGTGGCTGTGAAACTGGATACCTTTGTGCGCGAAGATGAGGCCCGGCCTGGTGTAGCAACTCCGGTCGGCGCTGCCACGAAGGCAGGTGCCATGTGAACTTCGGCGCTGAACCAAAGAAGCTTGCAATGCTCATCTGCGTGGTGCTGCTGGGCGGTGGTGCTGTCTATTACATGAATTCGGACGATGCGGCTCCCACTCCGGCGCCGCGTCCTGTGGTTACGGCAGCGCAACCAGTTCCGGTGCCGGGTGTCCGGGGAGGTGCGGCTCGTGGAAGAGTCGCGCAGGGCGAACGCAGGCAGGTGACGAACCGCGGTACCGCTACGGCGTGGAATATCCGCATGGGGAGCCAGAATCCGGAAGACCGACCGGACCCGGCAACCATTGATCCTGCGCTAAAGCTGGATTTACTGGCAAAGGTTCAGAACGTGGAACTGGGCGCGCCGGGTCGCAATCTTTTTGTGTTTGGGATAGCTCCGCCTCCCCCGGTTCCGGCAGGTTTGCCGAAAGTGCCGACGATTGCGGTGAAAGCTCCGGTTGGTCCAAATCCTTCGATGGGCCCCCCGGTCCCGACCGGGCCAACGCCGGTAGCGACACCGCAGGCTCCTCCCATCACGCTGAAGTACTACGGTTATAAGATTACCCGCACGGATGGCAGGAAGGCTGCTTTCCTGCTGGATGGCGAGGATATCCTGATTGGCGGCGAAAACGACATCGTCAAGAAGCACTACCGGATTGTGAAGATCAACCCCGCGTCCATCGTCATTGAAGACACGGACTTTAAAACCAGCCAGACTCTCCAGCTGCAGGAAAGCACTGCGGGATGAAACGGAAGCGGCATCGCGAAGGTGGCTACGCCCTGCTGCTGGTTTGCGCCATGGCCGCTTCCATCGCCGTGATGCTTTATATGGAAATTCCCCGCGTGGCGTTTGAAGCCCAGCGGGATAAAGAGCAGTTGCTGATTGACCGGGGAGAGCAATATACCCGTGCTGTTCAGCTTTACGTTCGCAAGTACAATCGCTTCCCGGCCGATATTGCAGCGCTCGAAAATACCCAGAGCATCCGCTTCCTGAGGAAGCAGTATGTGGATCCGATGACGGGCAAGAGTGAATGGCGGCTGATCCACGTGGGCCCCGGGGGGGTATTTACCGATTCTCTGGTGCATAAACCGAAGAAGGAGACCAACGCTCCGCAGACATTCATAACAGAGCTTCAGCAAATCGGGGGCGGCGGTGCGCCGACAGGGGCCGAAGGCGCGAATCTGGCCACCAGAAGGCGTCCGAGTGACGGGCCTTCCGGACAGGGTGATCCATTTAATCCCGGCAGTGGGCAATCGCAGTCGAGTGGGCAACAGCAGTCCGGCCAGACACCCACCACCGGCCCGGTAATGGTGCTTCCGGACGGCAGGATCGTTCCGGCGACTGCTTCCGGCCAACCATTGTCGGCGGGAGGTCTGCCGCCCGGCCAGGGTCAGATGCTGCCGCCTGGTGGCCAGTTGCCAACTGGGACGGGGGTGCAGAACGCCGCCGGACAGTTCGGTTTTCCAACGCAGGGTGCGAATGGCCTGCCGTCCGGCTTTCAGAATCAGGCCAATGGTGTTCCGGGGCCTCCTCCGAATGCAGCGGCGAATCTGATTAATCAAATCCTGACGACACCCCGGCCCGGAGGGCTGAACGGTACGGACACGCAGGGCGGGGCTTTCGGCCAGCAGCCTTTTGGCCAGCAACAAGGTGGCGCTTTCGGGCAGGCGGTACAGGCCGGTGTCAGCGGCGGCTTCGGAACGCCGGTGCAGGGTGCTGCGGGCGGTCAGGTCATTGGCGGCGGGATTGCAGGCGTGGCCAGCAAAGCGGAACGCGAAGGCATTAAGGTTTACGGCGAAAAAAACTCTTATCACGAGTGGGAGTTCGTCTATGACATGTCTAAGGACGCGGCGCGCGGGGGCGGGCGCGGAGGCGTGGTTCCACAACCGGGGCAGCAGGGTCAGCCGTCCGCTGGCGGGCAAAACGGAATCGCCCCGGGAAGCGGGCTGAGTCCCGGCAGTTTCCCCGGGTCTATCCCTCAGCGGTAGGAATGTGTCGGGCAAAGTCGGGTATGAATTCTTCCGCCGGAATTCTTTCTTTTGGCGCAGACGTGCTTTACGTTGTGTGTCTACGGGGGGGGCGACGCCGGAATAGGTTTCAATTACTGATTGCAGGAAACGTCCCGGAATCAGCCTCTTGGGCGTGTGTTTGCCGCCGGAGGCCTGGCTTGCGCCTCAAGTTCGGATGTCAGCTGGCGTTCCGTAAAAAAAGGTATAGTTCGCTGGTAATTACCTGTTTATTTGTGTAGAATGGTCCTGGTTGAAGCTGTTAAACTCACCTGTTGTTTGGTGTTTCAAAGCTAAGGGCCACTGGTAGCAGATGGGGAGTTGGGGTGGAGGGTAGCCTCCACCTGGAGTTATCGCGCCACGTTCTGAGAACGGACCATACCTCTCCCGGGAGAAAGAATGGACATCAATAAGATCCTCGAAGAATTACGCAATGAGCATGCACAGTTAGGCGAGGCTATTCTGAGTCTCGAACGGCTGGCTGCGGGTGGACGACGTCGTGGCCGTCCGCCAGCATGGCTGCAGGCGGCGCAGGAACGTGGCCCGGTGAAGGCTGCTGCTCCGGCACCAGGTAAAAAGCGCGGTCGCAAGAAGAAAGTACAGCCGGAAAGTGCGGCCTAGTCTAACTCTCGGTTGCAGGTTGTGCGGAAGGCTTGCTCGGGGATGAATAGAAGCTGAGGGCGTTTTCGCCCTGCTTCATAGTCCGCGTGCGGGTAATAGCTCCGTATTGCGCCTCGAGACTGAATCGTACAGAGTGCTGAACGATTGAGAGCGGAGGTGTGACCTTGCCAAGTGTTTCAAATAAGGCGTCATATTCACGTTCCCTGGTGTACGGGGGGTCCGCGAAGACGATGTCGGCGGCTCCCAATTCCTTTTCGCACCTGGGGGCCGCACATTTCAGAAGAGTGGTACGTCTGGCCGCCTTTAATAAATCGACATTTTGTCGGATGATTTCGAAGGCGGCCTTGCTGTTTTCAATGAAGATCACGTGCCGGGCTCCACGGCTCAGAGCCTCGATTCCTACTGCGCCGGTTCCGGCGTAAGCATCCACAAAAACACAGTCTTCGATCTTATCCTGCAAAATTGAAAACAGCGTCTCGCGCAACCTGTCGGGGGTTGGCCGCGTTTCAAGGCCGGGCAGCGACAGCAGTTTTCTGGAACGGAATTCACCTGCGATAACTCTCATGGTTAGCCTACCTGCACCAGCGCGTAGCGACGCTGCCAGTGTCCTTTTATATACTCAACGGCTTTGGCGAAATCCGCTGCAGAGGGCGGATTCTCCACAAACAGACGCGCTTCGTCCTTAGCGGCGCCTAAAATATCGGGGTCACGCAGGATATTGGCGATTCGTAATGAGGGCAGGCCCGATTGCTTTGTGCCGAAAAACTCCCCCGGCCCGCGAAGTTTCAGGTCCATTTCGGCAATTTCGAAGCCATCCTGAGTATCCACCATGGTACGGATCCGTTCTTTTCCCGTGTCCCCGAGCTTCTCCGTCACCAGCAAGCAGTAGCTCTGCGCCCCGCCTCGGCCCACCCGGCCTCGCAACTGGTGTAACTGTGACAGGCCGAAGCGCTCGGCCTGTTCAATCACCATTACGGTGGCGTTTGGCACGTCCACCCCCACTTCAATCACGGTTGTGGCAACCAGAATTTTGGTTCGGCCGGTTTTGAAGGAATCCATAGCCGCTTCCTTTTCGGCGGAACTCAGTTTGCCGTGCAGCAGGCCGACTTCCACATCCGGAAACACGTCCGACGCCAGGTGCTGGTGCATAGCGGTGGCCGCTTTCATGGCCTGCGTTTCCGATTCCTCGATAACGGGGTAGACCACATAGGCCTGTGCTCCGTCGTCGATTTCCCTCTTCACCTGGCTGAAGGCAAGCTCCACCTGGTCGCCGGTGTAGTGTTTCGTGATGATTGTCTTGCGCCCCGGCGGCATTTCGTCGATGGTGGAGACGTCCAGATCGCCGTAGATCGTCATGGCGAGCGTCCGGGGGATCGGGGTGGCGGTCATCACCAAAACATCCGGGGCCGCAGCTTTCTGTGCCAGACCGAAGCGCTGCATTACACCAAAACGGTGCTGTTCGTCGATGATCACCAGGCCCAGATTGCGAAATTCCACATCTTTCTCAATCAGCGCATGGGTGCCGATGGCGAACGGGATCATGCCGACCACCAGCATTTCTTTGATTTTCTGCTTCTCTTTGGCGCTGAGCGATCCGGTGAGCAGAACCGGCTCGTAACCCAATTTACGCAGCAGGGGCTTCAGCGAATAGTAGTGCTGCGCCGCCAGAATTTCAGTCGGTGCCAACATGGCCACCTGGTAGCCGTTTTCGAGTGCAATCACTGCGGCTTCAGCCGCCACAATGGTCTTGCCGCTGCCTACGTCGCCCTGGAGCAGGCGGTGCATGGGGCTGGGATGCGCCATGTCGTCCGCAATTTCCTTGAGGACCCGTTTTTGCGCCCCGGTTGGCTTGAAAGGGAGCAGTCGCTTGATTTGCTCCCGGACGCGGTCAGTTAGCTGGAACGTAATGCCGGGCAGGCTACGGGCTTTGCGCCGCTTAATCTCCAGGCCGCACTCCAGCCAGAAGAATTCCTCGAAAATAAGTCGGAATTGAGCCTGGGAACGGAAATCGTTCAGGATTTTAACCGGGGTTCCCGGGGGAGGGAAGTGCGTGTACCGGATCGCCTCGGTCCGAGAGGGAAAACGCAGCTGGCGGACGACGCTTTCGGGCAGGTGGTCTTCGAGCGTCGGCATGTCCTCCAGAACGCGGTGGACGAGCGCCCGAATCACCCGGGAATTTACCTTGCCGGCAGCTTCATAGACGGGGACGATACGCCCGGTGTGGAGCGCGGCTTCGCTTTCGTCCTCGTCACCGGTCAGCAGCTCGGTCTCCGGATGCATCATCTGTAGTTCGCCGCGGTAGCTGTCGAACTCGATCTTGCCAAACAGGGCGACGCGGGTTCCCGGTGTCAGGCGGTCCGCCATGTAAGCGCCGTGGAACCACTTGGCCAGCAGGAGCCCACCGGAGCTGTCGGTAAACTCGGCTTCAAACAGCCCCAGCGCTTTCCGGCGCATGCCACTCAGCTTGGCAGTCTTCACTTCACAGACTACGGTGGCCAGTTCACCGGGTGCCAGCTGCCGGATTGGCTTCGTATTGCTGCGGTCTTCGTAGCGGAACGGGAAGTAGTTAAGCAGGTCCTCTATGGTTTCCAGTTGCTTCGCACGCAGCATGGCAGCGCGGGCGGGGCCCACGCCTTTGAGGTACGTTAAGTCGGTATCGAGCGTGAGGGGCAAACCTAAATTCTAGCGGGGCTGTTGTATGCTGGCCGTGAATAGCGATCCCATGCTGAGAGTCCGAGTCTGCGCCGTTGTGTTCGCCCTGCTTGGTGGTGGCGCCCTGGCTGCAGTTTTTGACGTTTCTCTGCCAGTGGGGATCACGTTTAAGCACGAAAATTCCCCCACTGCGCGCAAACACCTGGTTGAAAGCATGGGTGGCGGCGTGGCGTTACTCGATTACAACAACGACGGGCTGCTGGATATCTTCTTCGTCAACAGCGGGCAGATTACGCCGACCCAGACCACCGCGACGTTTGCCCGGGCCGCAGAGCGCTACTGGAATCGCCTCTACCGCCAGAACAAAGACGGCAGCTATACCGACGTCACGGCGGCTGCCGGTCTGGCTTCCGCCGGGGATGGCAACTACGGCATGGGGGTCGCCACCGCCGACTATGACAATGATGGCTTTCCCGACCTTTATGTGACCAGCTATGGCCGCAATATTCTGTATCACAACAACGGCAACGGAACTTTTACGGATGTGACGGCCAAAGCGGGCGTGGCGACTTCCGGATGGTCGGTTTCTGCCGGTTTTTTCGATTACGACAACGACGGGAAACTGGACCTCTTCGTCACACGCTACATGGAATGGGATTTCCAGCACAGCAAAAGCTGCGGTACGTCGCCTCGGTTCTATTGTTCGCCCGCAGAGTTCCCCGGGGTGGCCAGCGTGCTGTTCCGCAACATGGGCAATGGGGTGTTTCAGGATGTCAGCGTCCAGACCGGCATCGCCGCGAAGAAGGGGAAAGCCTTGGGCGTCGCGTTTGCAGACTACGATGCCGATGGTTTTCCCGATATCGTGGTCGCCAATGACGGCATGGAGCAGTTCCTGTTCCACAACGATGGCGGGAAGGGGTTTACCGAGCGGGGCCTGGAAGCCGGTATCGCGCTGACGGATGACGGCAAGCGGATTTCCGGCATGGGCGTCGATTTTCGGGATTTCGATAACGATGGCGATCCCGACATCATCATCACGGACCTGGCCCGGCAGAACTATGCGCTCTACCGGAACGATGGGCACGGCCTGTTTTCGTACCGCTCCCTGCAGACCGGCATCACGGCGCTGACGAATCTGAATTCGGGTTGGGGAGTGGGCTTCGTCGATTTCGATAACGATGGCTGGAAGGACCTGTTTGCCGCCCAAAGCCACGTTATGGATAACGTGGAAGGTTTGGACGCCTCGCTGCACTACCTGGAGCCGCCCTTGCTGGCGCTCAATCACGCCGGCCGGTTTGCACGCGCCGATTCCGGAACGTCCGTTGCGTCCGCGGGCCGAGGTGCGGCGTTTGGGGATCTGGATAATGATGGTTGGGTGGACGTGGTGATGACAGAACTCGGGGGCAGGCCCCGGATATTTCATAACAACAAAGGTTCCGGGCACTGGTTGACGCTGAAGCTTCGTGGCACGCGTTCGAATCGCGATGGCCAGGGCGCTCAGGTGACTGCCGGGAATCGTCACGAAATTGCGACCACCGCGGGCAGCTATGTCTCGGCCAACGACCCTCGGGTTCACCTGGGTCTCGGTTCGGACACGAAGACCGACGTGGAGATTCTGTGGCCCTCGGGCGTAAAACAGAAGCTGACCGCCGTTGCCGCCGACCAGATCCTGACGGTTACGGAACCGGAGTTGCGCTGACATGCACGGAATTCTCTTCATCCTGCTGCTGGCCTTTCAAAACCTGACTCCTGAAGCCCTGAAGCACGCGGAAGCGGGCATGGAGTTGCAAAAGCAGGGTAAACAGGGCGAGGCGATTGCAGAATTTCGCAAGGTTGCCGAACTGATGCCCGATCTGGCTGCCGCGCACGTCAACCTGGGCCAGGCGATTATGCAGGGTGGCGATTTCAACGGCGCGATCCCGCCTCTGAAGCGCGCGCTGGAACTCAATCCGGACCTCCCCGGGGCGCACCAGATGCTGGGCTATTCCCTGCTTGCGGCGGGTTACGCGGCGGAAGCGATCCCCCATTTGGAGAAAATTCAGGCGGTGGACGCGCTGGGCGTGGCGCAGTTGAAGGCCGGCCGTTATGCCGATGCCATCGGCAATCTGCAGGCGGCTTTGACGAAGCGCCCGGGCGACCCGGATCTGCTGTACTACCTGGGACGCGCCTCGGGCCTGCTCTCCCGCGACACCTTTGAGGAGCTGAAGAAGACCCAGCCGGACTCGGCGCGGACCCACCAGATTCTGGGGGAAACCTACGCCATTATGCACAACGCGGTGGGGGCGGAAAAAGAGTTCGGCGAAGCGATCCGTCAGCGCCCCACCACGCCGGGGATTCGTCTGGAACTGGCGGAACTTTATATTTCGGCAGGGAAATGGGATCTGGCGGAGGAGCAGTTCCGCATCGAATCGGAACTGCAGCCCGGGGATGGCGAAGCGGCTTATCTGCTGGGCAACGCGCGCTTGCAGCAGGGCAAGATAAAGGAAGCGCGACGGGCCTTGGTGCATGCCAATGCGGTTGCGCCCGGGGTTCCGGATACTCTGTATTTGCTGGGTAAGGTGGCTGGGCTGGACGATGACGCCGCCGCCGCCGAAAAGACCTGGCGCGACTTGCTCGCGCTGGATAAGGACAGTTCGCTCGCCGCTCAGGCCCACTTCGGCCTCGCCAATCTGTACCGCCAGAAGGGTAACGCGGCGCAAGCGGATGCTGAGCTGAAAGAATTCCAGCGCCTCCAGAAGGCCAAGTAACCATGCGGATTTTGATGGCAGGTTTGCTCTTTCTGGCAGCGGCGCATGGGCAGTTTGTGGGCAGCAGCGCCTGCCAACCATGCCATGCAGGCAAATTTGAAACGCAGGCGAAGTCGGCACATGCCAGAGCCCTGAAGGCGGCTGAACCCGGGGCGCGCGGCCAGTGGGCCTTTGGCGCGGGGCAAAAGGCCACCACGTGGGTTTCGCAGACCAGTGACCAGAGCGTTGTGGAGCACGGCCTCAGCTACTACGCGAACACGAAGTTGCTGGGTTTAACGCCTGGCCACGACACTTCCGCAGACATCACCTACCGAACTTTTGACCCCGTGGGGACGGCACTGCGGTGTTTTCGATGCCACTCCACCGGCCCAGTCTCGCTGGGGCCTGGCTACAAGGTTCAGCCGAGCGAGCCAGGCATCCGTTGTGAAGCGTGCCACGGTCCCGGAGGTGCTCATGTGAAAGCGGGCGGGGGACTCGGGAGCATCCAGAACCCGTCAAAACTGAATCCAACAGAACTCAACGAGTTGTGCGGCGCGTGCCACCGTCAGGCGAGCTCGCTCGACGACGATACGGACTGGAGCAACCCCTGGAATCTGCGCCATCAACCCTCGTATCTGCACCGTGCGGCCTGTTTCCGCAACAGCCCAGGGACGAGCAAGCAGCCGCTGTCCTGCCTCACTTGCCACGACGCGCACGAGCCCATCAAGAAGGGCAGTGCCTTCTACGACGCGAAGTGCGCGACTTGCCATCCGAAAGTAACGCACAAGACGAATATTGCGGTGACACCGCAAAAGAGCTGCATTTCCTGCCACATGCCGTCGGTCTCCACCAGCAAGAATCTGAGCTTTGTGAACCACTGGATCGGCATCTACGAGCAACCCGGGCCGAAACTGGCGCCCACTCGCCGTACCGTGAAGGCGTTACAGCCCTCTCCCGTGGCCGTGGTACTCCCGGCTGGATTTACGGTACCGGCGAGCCCTGCAACGCTCGCGCCAGTTTACCAGAAGGCTTTGGAGGAACGCGAACGGGAATTGGGTCCGAATCATCCCCAGGTTGCCCGCGCTGCGTCCGATCTGGGCCTCTTCCTGATGCAGAACGGAAGTCCGGAAGCTGCCGAGACGCCTCTGCGAAAGGCCATCGGGATTGACGAGAAAAACGGTGACCCTCAGGTGGATGCCAGCCGGGAAAATCTGGCCGGCCTGCTGGAGGCAAACGGCAAACAGGACGCCGCCATCGCGCTGTTCCACGCCGCCTCCGAAGGCAAGGATCTGAAAGTTGCCGCTCGCTCACTAGCCTCGTTGGGGCGACTGGACCGTCCGAATGCAGAACTGTACTACCGCAAAGCTCTGGCCGCTGAAGAAAAGGCATCCGGTCCCACGGATCGTCGTGTCGCGGTCATCCTGCACGAACTTGCGCTCACTCTCCGCGAAAAACAGGACGACCCTTCGGCCGAACCGCTGCTGCGGCGCGCTCTGAGTATTCAGGAAAAGCTCGCGAAGCCCGATTTCAGGCTCACGGTGGCGATCATGAACACCCTGGGAAACCTGATAGAAG
This sequence comes from uncultured Acidobacteriia bacterium, assembly GCA_903929755.1. GTDB lineage: Bacteria > Acidobacteriota > Terriglobia > Bryobacterales > Bryobacteraceae > BOG-234. The sequence goes on along the minus strand of CAIYVZ010000111.1, from coordinate 12,018 downwards.
GCACCCGGCGGTTTGACGAAGCCGAGAAGCTGGAGCGTGCCGCGCTTAAGCTGGCAGAGGATAAATTCGGACCCGAAAGCGCAGAGCTTTCCATGACCTGCACCAATCTGGCGGACATCCTGTGGAACAAGCGGGACTTGCCAGGTGCGGGGCAACTTTATCGCCGTGCACTGACCATCGACATCTCGCTTCACGGCCTGGAGAGTTCCGAGACTGCCGCCGACATCGCAAATTTAGGTATGGTCTCAAAAGAAGCCGGCCAGACTGCAGCCGGAGAGAACCTACTTCGCCAGGCCCTCGCTATCTATGAGAAAACATTGGGTCCCGACAGTGCCCAGGCCAAATTCGTGCGTCAGAACCTGGCTCGGTAGTTAACTTCGTCCGAATCGGACTGAAATAGAAATCCCCCTTGGGGGGCTTGCTTCCGTTACTGGACTGTGATAAACCTTGCCGACAGTATTTTAAGATCCTGTCTCACTCTTTAGGGGAGCAAATGATAATGAAAAACCTTTTACGCCTTAGTGCGCGTCTATGCATTTTTGCCGTCACAATGACGTTGGTGGCCATGTCTCTGTTTGGACAGGCCTTCTACGGCACTGTCGTCGGAACCGTAACCGATCCATCAGCAGCCGCGCTTCGCGGCGCCGCAGTCACACTTATCAATGCGGGAACGCAGGAGCGTCGTCAGGCCCAGACGGACGTCTCCGGCGCTTATCAGTTCTCCAACCTGGTTCCGGCCACCTATCGCGTGGAAGTGGAACTCGCCGGCTTTAAACGTGCCGCGGTACCTGTCGTTGAAGTCTCGGTGTCCGCTACAATCCGCGCCGACGTTGTCATGCAGCTTGGCGACGTGACGCAGTCCGTGGAAGTCTCGGCCGCCGCGCCTCTCCTCCAGACGGAAAATGCCAGCCTCAGCCAGGCTGTCAACACCCGCGCCGTGCAGGAACTGCCAGTAAACGGCCGGAATATCCTGAACCTGGCCGCCCTGGTCCCCGGCGTTGTGCCGCAGGGCAGCACGGAAGGCAATGCCATCACCGGCAAGAACGTCTTTGCCGCCGGTAACTACCAGATTGGCGGTGGTATCGCCAACCAGAGCGCCACCTACTTTGACGGTGTCCCCGCCAACGCAGGCGTCGGCAACCTGACGGTGCTGGTTCCCAGCCCCGATGTGACCTCGGAATTCCGCGTCCAGACCTCCAGCAACAGCGCCGAGTACGGCCGATATGCCGGCGGTGTGATCAACGTTGCCTCGAAGTCCGGCAGCAACTCGTTCCATGGCTCCACCTACGAATATCTCCGCAACCGCGTGCTGAACGCGAACTCATTCTTCGCCAACGCCAACAACACAGGTAAGCCCGCCTTCACGCAGAACCAGTTCGGCGGCACCGTCGGCGGCCCCATCAAGAAAGACAAGCTATTCTTCTTCGCTGGGTATGAAGGCTATCGGCAGCGGCAGGGCGCCAACTTCCTGGCCACCGTACCCCTGACGCCCATGTACAGCGGCGATTTCTCGGGCTACAAAAACGCGGCGGGCGCCGTAATCCCCATCTATGACCCGACCACGCAGTGCGGCAAGTTCGCCAACGCTCCCTGCGCCGCTGGTGCCATCATTCAACGCACCCAGTTCCCCGGTAACGTCATCCCCGCCAGCCGCATTGATCCGGTAGCCGCGAAAATGGTTGCCTTCCCGATCTTTGCCAAGGCGAACCAGCCCGGCGCGGCCAATACTGCCATCGGCAACTACACCAAGAACGCCACTTCGGGTGGCGACAACGACCAGGTGACTGGCCGCTTTGACTACAATTACTCTGAAAAGCTTCGCCTGTTCGGTCGCTACACTCGCTGGAACTCGGCCAACACGCCGTTCGCTCCCTTCGATAACGGCATCTACGGGGGCGATCCGTATTCGCCCGAAACCTTCGTCACCATTCAGGGTGTCACCGGTGCGACGTGGCTTGCCAGCCCGAATATTGTGGTCGACTTGCGCGCCTCCTATGGCCGCTGGACTTACCTCCGTATCCAGCCGTTCACCGGCATCAACATGAACAAGACGTTCGGTCTGCCCACTTACTTCGACACCGAATTGCCGAAGCTGCACGGTATTGCCAACGAAACCTCTGTTCCCAGCTACAGCATCGGCAACTACACGCCGCTGCCCGGTCAGCCTGGTTACAACAACGCGAAAATCTTCTCCACCGACAACGACTACGTCCTGCTGCCTTCTCTTAGCTGGGTCCGGGGCCGCCACACTCTCAAGTTCGGCGCCGACTTCCGCAACATGCAGAACAACTACTACCAGGCCACTGGTGGCGGCGTCTTCGCCTTCGACAATCTGTTCACCTCACAGAACGCCCTGAACTCCGGCGCCAGCGGCAACGGTCTCGCCTCTATGATGCTGGGCCTCGGCGGCAACGGCCAGGTATTCTCATTCGGCCTGCCCTGGCAGTCGCTCAGCTATCAGGGCTACTACGCCCAGGATACCTGGCAACCGACCAGCAAGCTGACGCTGACTCTCGGCCTCCGCTGGGAAATCCCCGGCGTCTACAAGGAACGCTACAACCGCGCCGCATCCTTCGATCCGCACGAAGTCAACCCGACTCTGGCGGCCCTCAACATCAAGGTCAACGGCCAGCCGGTCATGGGAGCTCTCGACTTCGTCAACACTCCGCAGCACCCGTTCAAGGGTCTGAAGAGCGAACACTTTGACCTGATTGCCCCCCGTGTGGGCGCTGCCTACCGCCTGAACGACAAAACTGTTATCCGCGCGGGCGGCGGCATGTACTACCTTCCGGCGAACCTCCAGTTCAACGAAGGCCCGTACGGCAACGTCCTGAATCAGTTCACCAATCAGTGGCTGACTACTTTGGATAGTTCAGTCACGCCGACCTACTCGCTCAGCAATCCCTATCCGAATGGCTTCATTCCGTCGCTGGGCAATCTGCCCCACGATCAGGCGCAGAAGCTGATCCTCGGCTTTGCTCCGGCGGCCCAGCTGGCAAGCACGCCCTATCCGTACAACATGCAGTGGAACTTCACCGTGCAACGTCAGGCTCCGGCGGGCGTAGCGGTGGAAACGGCGTACTCCGGTTCCCACGGCGTCCACCTGCCCCGCGGCAGCTGGCAGGCCGACGCGTTGCCGACGCAGTACCTTTCCCAGGGCGCGAACCTCAACAATCAGGTTCCGAATCCCTTCTTTGGTCTGGTGTCGGTGGGGACGCTCTCCAATCCCACCGTGAAGGCTGGCCAGTTGCTTCTGCCCTTCCCGCAGTACACGGGCGTTTCGGAAAGCGGCGGTTACCTCGGTAACGCTTCTTACCACTCGCTCCAGATGAAGGTTGAAAAGCGCTTTAGCGCGGGTGGCTCGGTCCTTGGCGCGTACACGTTCTCGAAGATCATCGGCGACGTGGAAAGCCTGACCAGCTGGCTCGATACCGGTGTCGGCACCACCAGCCTGCAGGATCCGAACAACCTGAAAGCGGAAAAATCGCTCTCCGGCTTCGACTCCCGTCAGCGCCTCACGGTTGCTTACGCTCTCGATCTGCCCTTTGGTAAGGGTAAGAAGTACCTGAATGGCGGCGCCCCCATCGTTCAGAAAATCACCTCCGGCTGGACGGCCAGCGGTACCAGTACCTTCCAGATGGGTAACCCTCTGGCGCTCACCGCGTCTCCCAACGTGACCGGCTTCAGCCTTGGCCTGCGGCCCAACGTGATCGCCGGCTGCAACAAGCAGACCACTGGCTCCGCTCAATCTCGCCTCCTCAACTGGTTCAACAAGGACTGCTTCACGGTACCGGCCGCCTTCACGCTGGGTAACGAAAGCCGCACCGATCCGAACCTTCGTGGGCCTGGCATCGCCAACTACAACTTCTCGCTGGCCAAGAAGACGGCCATTACGGAGAGATTCAACCTGGAGTTCCGCGGCGAAATCTTCAACCTGTTCAACCGGGTTCAGTTCGCTCAGCCGAACGCTGGTATCACCACGGCGGCCAACCCGACGACAGGCTACATCACCACGCAGGCCAACCAGCCTCGCCTTGTGCAGCTTGCCCTTCGCCTGGCTTTCTAACAAACCATCAAACCGCTCTAAACCCGGGCACCTCGCGAGAGGTGCCCGTTCTTTTTGTGCAGCTGTCGAAGGAACTACTTAGAGATGGATTTCAGTTGGGCCAGGCCTTTTTCGAAGTCAGGGCCTACCATCTTATCCATGCTGGAAAATAGCTGAATTGCCTTGCTGGCAAAGGTGCTGTCCCCGTCCATGGCCCATTCCACAGAGGTTCCGGAACCTTCGGGACGCAGGGAGAACGTGATCTTACTGGCAGACGGGAAGGGTTTCAGAAAGGCCAGTTGAATCACCACGCGTTCGTTCACGACCGCCTCCGAGATAGCCATACTGCCTTCACCAGCTGCGCTGTTTCCAGCCCACAGGTAACGGGCGCCGGTACCGGATGGAGCACCTTCGAACGTCTGCTTCATGTCTGGATCCAGTTTGGCCCAGGGCGACCACGCATTCCAGTTGTGAAAGTCAGAGATCCGGGCATAGATGGCTGCAGGCGGCGCGGCAATGGTCGTCGTCCGAACTACCCGATAACTGGCGGGTTGCATGGAAATCACCACGGCAACCAGGGCGACTGCAATTACGAGAGCAATGAAGATTTTCAGGAGCATAGGAATTGGCTCAGTCTACCAGTTCCTGCGCGCCCCGGAGTTTCAGGTGCGTGGCTCGTTAACGAGTGACTTCGAAGTCCGCGCGGCAACCGCGGTCGACCCAGATTCCCCGCTGGTCATAACCCCAAGAGTAACCCTGACGGCAGTCCGCATTCCCGTGCTGGCGAAGCATCAGAACTCCGCCACGAGTGTCGGCTTCACAGTACGAACGGCGACCATTCGAACTACAGCTTATGACAAGCGTGTTGCGGCCCCGGCCTCTGCCGAACCCTCTGCCGTCTCCGGGGGCATTCCCGATGCGACGGTCATCGTTATCACGTCGATCGTTATCACGTCGATCATAACCGCCGGGGGTTCCGCGATTCTCGCCCCCACCCCGCCACTCCAGATCAAAGGTATAACCTTCACGGCCTCCCCGGTTATCCTCAATGCGGATTACCGCAACGCCTCGGTTCTGCCGGGGATCGCGAACCAGCGAGACACGTCCCCGGCCATCGATTCCGGTGAAACGGAAATCGTAGGGGTCCGCGGGCATGGGCTGATTGCACTGCATCCGGCGCCATTCGGCAGGCTGCCCCGACATGGTGATGAGGCGTCCCTGGGCACCGGAAATCTCCACCATGGCCACATCGTCCACATCCACTTCGATGGTGCATTTACCGTCACCACCACCACCGGTGATGGACGCTCGGAAATTCCGCTGCACCTGAGCTGGCGCGGAGACTGCGGCAAAAATCACGAACACTGCGGGGACTAAGTTTTTCACGGCCTCAATTCCTTTCGGCACCTGTAAAGACGTTGAGCCGTTTCTGTCTGGTTCCCTTATGAACGATGAAAGCTGATTCATGAACTTATATTTAATGGTCGCCCGCTTAGTCCGGATCGGGGAAGGTGCACCCGGGCAGGGCGGCGCGCAGGCGATTCATGCCGCTGTTGGAGATTCCGGTGCAGTTTACGTTCAGCTCACGAAGTCCGGACATAGCCGCGAGGGCAGCCACGCTGTCGTCGGTGATTCCGCATCGCGCGAGCCACAGGATTTCGAGATTCGGCAACGTGGACAATGCGCGGGCTCCTTCATCGGAAACATTATGCGCGCAGATATCCAGATGCCGCAGGGTTGGCATGCCGCCCAGGATTTGCATCGCAGCATCCGTAACTCGGGGGCCGAGCCAGAGAGTCTCCAGCGGGAGCGCGGCGAGTGCCGCCACGCCCGCGTCAGTCAGGCCGGTCATGTGAATTTCGAGCTTGCGCAAGGTGGGGAGTCTCGCCAGGCTGGTGGCCGAGTGGTCGCCGACAAAGCGGCAGCCCTCCAGGCGAACGTCCTGCAGGGGCAGGTTCAGCAAAGGGGTCACGTCCCCTCGGTTGGCGGTATAGGCAAGAATCAGCGTCTCCAGCTTCGGGAGGTGACGCAGATATTCGAAAACACCGTCGTCGATCCGCATCTCTCCCAAGGCCAGTTGTTTGAGCGCGACCAATTTCGCCAGTGGCGCCAGGTCGTCGTTCTTAAGCGGTCCGCCCCAGATCACCAGGTGCTCCAGATCGTGTTCGTTCCCCAGTGCCTCCAGCTTTTCAGGGGTCAGGTTTTCGCCGGCGAACTCCAGTTTCTTCATCGGGCTTTAGTCTTTCGGCCTTTTACTGCGGGAGGCTTGGGGTCTTCCAGTGCCAGGGCGGCAACTTCATCCATCGTTTTCGCGTAGTGGATCTTCATGTCGCCCAGTTGCTCGGCCTTCAGGTCTTCCTTTACGTTGATCTCGTTGTCGGCGGGCAGAATCACGGTGGTCACACCGCTACGCCTGGCCGCCAAAACCTTCTCTTTAATCCCCCCCACGGGCAGAACCTGGCCAGTGAGGGTAATCTCGCCTGTCATTGCCAAACGATCCCGAACGCATTTATCGGTCAGCATGGAAAGCAGAGCGGTCGCCATGGTGACGCCGGCGGAGGGACCATCTTTCGGAATCGCTCCGGCAGGCACGTGCACATGAATGTCGCTGGTCTTAAAGACATCCGGATCAATACCGAGCCTGGTGGCATTCGAGCGAACCCAAGTGAGGGCGGCCTGCACCGATTCCTGCATAACCGAACCCAATTGCCCCGTCATGATGAGGCCCTTGCTGCCACCCGGCATACGTCCGGCCTCGATAAACAGCACGTCGCCACCAACGGGCGTCCAGGCCAGGCCAACCGCAACACCCGGCCGGCTGGTTCGTTCGGCGACTTCAGTTTCAGGCCGAAAACGCGGAGCCCCCAGCGATTCTTCAACAATGGCTGTTGTGACCACAGTGACCGGATCCCGACCTTCGGCGTAGCGTCGTGCAATTTTCCGGCAAACCGTGCCAATTTCGCGCTCCAGACTGCGCACTCCGGCCTCGCGAGTGTAGCGGCGGACGATGTGGCGCACGGCCTTCTCTTCGAAAACCAGCGGTTTTTCCTTTTCGCCGTTTTCGCCTGTTCCGCCTATTCCGTTCTCTTGTAATTGCCGTGGGATCAGGTAGCGGAAGGCGATCACCGTCTTTTCGTCTTCGGTATAGCCCTGGAGGTGGATGATCTCCATGCGGTCCCGCAGCGCTTCGGGGATGGTGTCGAGTACGTTCGCAGTGGTGATGAAAAGGACCCTGGAAAGGTCGAACGGCTGATCGAGGTAATTATCGCGGAAGGTAAAATTCTGCTCGGGATCCAGAACTTCCAGCAGCGCCGAAGCCGGGTCGCCCCGGAAATCACGTCCCAGCTTGTCCACTTCGTCCAGAATGAAAACGGGGTCGTTGGAGCCGGCACGCTTCAGGGCCTGGATGATCTGCCCTGGCAGCGCACCAATATAGGTGCGGCGATGGCCCCGGATCTCGGCTTCATCATGCATGCCGCCCATGGAGATGCGCTGGAATTTTCGCCCCAGGGCGCGGGCGATGGAGCGCCCTAGTGACGTTTTACCCACGCCGGGAGGTCCGGCAAAGCAGAGGATCGGGCCTTTCATGGACGGCTTGAGCTGCCTTACCGCCAGGAAGTCGAGGATTCGGTCCTTCACTTTCTCCAGATCGTAATGATCTTCATCCAGGATCTCAGCAGCCCGGCGGATATCGATGGATTCCCCGGTTGAAACTCCCCAGGGCAACGTAACCATCCATTCCAGCCACGTTCGGGCTACATTATGTTCCGGAGAGGCTGACGGGATGCGGCTGAAGCGGGTCAATTCCTTCAAAACTTCCGCTTTCACGGTCTCCGGCATGCCCGACTTCTCTATCTTCTCGCGGAATTCGGCGGCGTCACCGTCCAGGTCCTCGCCTTCGCCGAGTTCTTTGCGGATTGCCTTTAACTGCTCCCGCAGGTAAAACTCCCGCTGGCTCTGTGACAGCTGGCCCTGAACTTCAGACTGGATTTTCTGTCGGAGCTCCAGGAGCTCGATCTCCCGGGCGAGCTGTTTATTGATGTACTCGAGGCGGAGGCGGGCGTCATTCTGTTCCAGGGCAAGTTGCCGCTCGGTGTGGCCGAGACTGGGCAACGCTCCGGCGATAAAATCCGCCAGCCGGCCGATCTCAACGATTTGCCCCGCAGCGCCGGCCACATCGTCGGAAATATTGGGCGTGGCGGCAATAATCTGAGTAAACTCACTGATTACGTTCTGCCGGAGGGCCGTTAGCTCGGGTGTGATCTCGGGCTCTATCTCCGGAAGACGCTCGATCCGGGCCTTCAGGAAAGGTTCGCCCTCGACATAGCTGACCGTACGCATCCGGGAAACGCCTTCGCAGAAAAGCAACTGGCCGTCACGCATCCGCACCATCTTATGGATAATGGCTACCGTTCCCACCTTATTCAGTTCTTCGGGCCCGGGGTCATCTGTTCGCGGATCGAGCTGGGACACAATTCCGATCAGGCGGTTCTCCCCCAACGACTCGACCAGGGCTACTGACGCGGGACGACCAACGGGCAAGGGAAACAGCGCATTCGGGAACAGGACAATGTCCCGAACCGAGAGAATCGGTATCTCTTCCGCCTGGGGTGTCTCAGAAGTGGGTTCCGGGGGCGGGGCCTGGTCACCGACCTCAGCGGGAGCTTCGGGTTCTTCGGTTATGCTTGCTGTCGCCGACTGGTCATCCATACCTTCCAGATTACTGGAACGGCGGCGCGGATTCGGGCCCATCTCGGAACTAAATACAAACTTCCGCGTCGGACATGCGGGGCTGTCAGCAGAACGCCGCCGCCTCCTTCTCCGGTTTATGGAGCAATTGGTATGAAATTGTTCGTACTGCCAGTTCTATATTGCGACAGGTTCCATTTTCAATTTCATTTTAGGACTATAGGCCGGATTGCGAACCGGGCCCGGCGGGGCCATTCCAGCGTCGCGTCAGCGGATCGTCGATACCCACCAGATCCAGGGCTCTGTCCACCGAGGAATCCACCAGATCTTCGATGCTGACGGGGTTGTTGTAGAAGCCGGGAATGGGCGGCGCGATAATTGCCCCCATCTCGGCCAGCGACGTCATGGTTCGCAGATGGCCAAGGTGGAAAGGGGTCTCCCGGACCATCAAAACCAGTTTTCGGCGCTCCTTCAGCATGACGTCTGCTGCCCGAATCATCAAATTGGAGCTGATTCCACAAGCAATTGCGGACATTGTATGGATGGAGCAGGGGGTAATGATCATCCCGCTCGACCGGAAGGACCCACTGGCCAAAGGGGCTGCGATGTCTTCGAGGGGCCACGAGTAGTGCGCTAGTGCTTTGAGGTCGGAGGCCTTCTTGCCCGTTTCCAGGAAGAGGGTCTTTTCGCCGGCCCGGGACAGGATCAGGTGCGTCTCAATTTCGGGGTGAGCGGAGAGCCGATTCAGCAGGCGCAGGGGGTAAATTGCTCCACTGGCACCAGTTACTCCGACGATGATTTTTGTTCTTTGTTCCGTTTGCAGAACAGTTTACCTTTTTCCTTGTTGAAGTCCGAACAAGCTCAGCGATATAATCCCGACAGAGGCTCGGTAGAATCCAGCACAGCCTGGATGATTTTTTCGGCCCGAGACAGGATCATAACATGCTGGAAGCGGGCGCGCGACTGCGCAATGCGAGAGAAGATCTTGGCCTGAAATTTCGGGATGTGGAGGCGGCCAGTCAGAAAATTGCGGACCGCCACAAGAACCAGGATTTCGTCATCTTCATCGGACGGTTGTCGGACATTGAGAATCACGGTACCTTACCTTCCATTTTCCGCCTCTACTCCCTGTGTTGCATCTATCGCCTGCGGTTCAATGATGTGTTGTCCTGGTTCGGCATTCCAGTTGATGCCATGGCGGCCGATGCAGCCATGGTCAAGATCGGCAACACCCACCTGGTAGATTTCGACATTGAGGGCGCGGAAGCCATGGTTCCGATCTCATTGAACCCCGGGCTGGATCTGCGCCAGACTATGTTCCTCACGTCCGCAATTCAACGCTGGGGAAAGATGCCGCTTGCGCTGGTGGGGGGCGTTGACCCCCGCCAGTACCACTACGGTTTTATGGGGGCTGAGGATGCGAGTATGAATCCCGCTGTCCCGCCCGGGTCGCTGCTGGTGATTGACCACTCGAAACGCCGAATTCAGGTGTCCGGGTGGGAAAGCGCTGCGCAACGGCCGATCTACTTCGTGCAAACCCGGACGGCCTGCTACTGCAGGTGGATCAGCATTCATGGCGGCATGATCAGTCTCCTTCCGGACCCGTCCTCAGACGCGCCGGTCCTTACGTTTCCGGTTGATGAAGTGGATATCCTTGGGCAGGTGGTCGGTCTGGCTATAGGTCTGGATCTCGACGGTCGACGGAAGCCTCGCGCCTGAGCAGTTCCAGCAGCATAACCATGTCCGAGCGGTAGAGATCGCGCTCCACGTCGCGGGAATGTCCGGGAAACCACGCAACCCAGGGTTCCACTGCTATCCAGGACGCCAAAAGGCGGGCCCCGTCGCCCTCGCCCTCGAACAGAAATCTTCCCACATCCTGCTTTTGTTGAGCTAGTGTCAACCCCAACCATTCCCTGAAGACTTTCACGTGGCTGTTGCTCAGCAAGGCGTGCGTACCATCTTCCCCGAGCCTTTGCGCCAGGCCGTAGTGCTGGTATTGAGCTGCCTCGCCGGTTCGCAGAGACGCGAGGTAAGCCAGTCTTCCAATCAGCGTCGGCACCCCCTCAAGGGTCCGGCGCCAGGATTCTTCCACGGCCGCAAGTCGCAAGTCCTTAGCATTACTCGCCATGTGTTCTCCCCTCGATTGTACTTCGGCGTCACGAAAGCTCACTCCGGCACCCTCTCCATTATGGGGGAATCGCGCATAGTCCGGTTTCCTGCAAGGCCGTAGATCCGGAACAGGATTAGAAAAGCTTTCTGATTTCCTAAAGTCTTTGCAGGCAGGAACACAGAGGGTGGGTTTTCCGTTTAAGCTCACATTCAGGCAGTCAACAACGCCGACAGTTCGAGTTACACAAGTTCGTCACACAAACAAGGAGAAACAACACAATGAAAAAGCTCATCATGGTCCTCACCCTCGCAATCGGTTTCGTGGCCGTTGCCACCTCGGCTGGCGCTTTTCCGCCCCCCACCTGCTCTCCGAACTGCCCTTGGGTCCGGTAAGCCCGCGCTCCTGGATTTGCAGTATTGCGGTTAGTGCTAAAATTCCAGCACCGCACACAGAGTGCCTTCCAAGCTAATATTTGCGTCTCATGCAGCCGCCTACGCGTTCACCGCGGGGCGGCTGATCGTGCTTGGTTTGACGAGACGCCAACCCGCCCTGCTTGGCGTGCTCTGTTTTCGCTGCCTGATGGCTTTCCTGTCGCTGATTGTGCCTCTTTCCTCCGCCTTTTACTTTTGGGCCTACGTTGTCCTCACGCCACTTGATGGTCCGGCCAGCTTAATGGCGGTTCGCGAATCCCTTGGGCTTGTGTTACATCAGTATCCCGGAATCCGGTCCTTCTCCCAGTGGACAATGTATGGTGCGGTTGCCGTTGCCTTATTCGCCTCCATCGTCTTATCGGCTGCATACTGGCGCGGATCGGGGCCGCACACCAACCTTTATTACATTGAAGTTTTTAATCGATCGCTAACCTTCGCCCTCGCCGTCGTCGTAACTTCCCTGCTGTTATTCCTTTCCCATTACCGGCTGGACCTGAGCCGCAATCGTTTGGTTTCGAGTGTCGCTTTCGGGGGCGTAGTTCTGGCCGACGCTGTTACTCTGTTCATCGACTCAAATTCCGCCCGTCTGCACTCTCCCACTATTGACTTAGTCAATGTTGCCTTCGGCAGCGTCTGTGCGGGTCTTCCCACGTCGACCGTCTACGAACTTGAGCTCACCGTTGGCAGTTGGACCGACGTCACTGCCGACGTGATCGCCTCGACGCCGAAGATCGTCGTCGGTC
>CAIYVZ010000110.1 GCA_903929755.1 uncultured Acidobacteriia bacterium | reverse complement strand
GGGCGTGCGACCTGAAAGTGGAGTCCCGTGGAGGTTTCTTTTTTGTTGCGTAAAGCCTAGCGTATAGCTACGCTAGGTTCAGGAGGCTCTCATGATTACTGCATTGCCGGCATTGGAAACAGAACGCTCCGAGATTCAACGCAAGATCGGCCAACTCGGTGATATGCGATCGGGCTCAATCACGACAACAGGTGGGCGCTGTGGAACCCCCGGCTGTCATTGCCGAAAAGATGGCGATCCGGGACACGGCCCGTTCCATCGGCTTACGCGGAAGATCGGGGGTAAGACTGTTACCGAGACCTTCGCCACGCCTGTGGCTTTGCGCAAGGCGCAGCAGGAAGTGGCGGAGTTTCACCGCTTCCGGGAACTGAGCCAGAACCTGGTTGAGGTCAATGAAAGGATCTGCCGCGCAAGGCCGGTCGAAGATACGCTGACGCTGCAGGAAAAAAAACGGCGGAAACGATCCGGAAGGAAGTCGAACGGGAAATAAGCGCGCTGCTCCAACTCGTCTTTCAGGAGCGGCGCAAGACGGGCAAACTGGATCTGGAAGCGGTCGAGATGGCGATGCGGGCAGCCATGCATCATGCCGGAGCGACCGCGTTGAGCCAGTTGCTCCAGGGCAATCCTCCCGGAGCGGAAGAACGGGAAATATCCTGTCCCTGCGGGCAGAAAGCCCGTTACCGCGAAATGCGTTCGCGACACTTGCTGACCGTAGTCGGTGAAATCGGGTTCCTGCGCCCCTGGTACCTGTGTTCGCAATGCCATAACGGGCAGTTCCCCGCCGATGCCGCTCTCGATATTGAGAAGCTGGAACTGTCGCCTGGCGTGCGGCGCATGCTCGCACTGATCGGTTCGGAAGCGCCCTTCGACCACGGACGCCGTCAGATACAGTTGCTGGCTGGTCTGGAGGTGACGGCCAAAGCTGTGGAGCGCACGGCGGAAGCAATCGGAGGCCATATCGCTCAGGGCGAGCGCCGGGAGTTGCAGCGAGCCGTGCAACTGGAACTGCCGGTGATCGTGGGAGAGCCGATCCCGATCCTGTATATCCAGATGGATGGAACGGGGATACCGGTGGTAAAGAAAGAGACGGTGGGTCGGCAAGGCAAGACGGAAGGGCGGCCCGCCCACACTCGGGAAGTTAAGCTGGGATGCGTCTTCACCCAGACCACGTGGGACAAAGAGGGCTACCCCATCCGCGCTCCCGATTCCACCACCTACACCGGGGCCATTGAGAACGCCGACGCGTTCGGTAAACGACTCTATCTGGAAGCCTGGAATCGCGGCTGGAACCGCGCGGTAAAGAAAGCCGTTATCGGCGATGGCGCCGAGTGGATCTGGAATAACGCCGACCTGCATTTTCCCGGCGCCATCCAGATCGTCGATCTGTATCACGCTCGCCAACACCTGTGGGATGTGGCGCGCCGACTGCATCCCAACGACGACATGAACCAGAAAGCCTGGATCACAGTTCACCAGAAACGACTACTCGATAAGGGAAAAATCGAAAAGCTGGTTCTCGCCCTTCGATCAATAAATCCCGCCACCCCGGAAGTCGCCGACCAGATTCGTATCGAGGCAGACTACTTCGAGAAGAACGCCGAGCGCATGCGCTACCCGAAGTTTCGCCGCCAGCACCTCTTTGTCGGCTCCGGCGTCATTGAAGCCGGATGCAAGACCGTCATCGGTGCACGTCTCAAACAATCCGGCATGTTCTGGACCCTTCGCGGCGCCAACGCCATCATCGCCTTGCGATGCTGCTATCTCAACAACCGCTTTGAGGACTATTGGGATGCGCGACGGGCCGCCTAATCTCCACTTTCATGTCGCCCGCCCCTGCATTTACCCCTGCGGGGCTATTTGCAGACAGGGCGCGATGGGCTGCCTGACGGCAAGTACCTCGCTGAACGCCTGCAGGCTGTCAAATCGGGGAAAGATGGATCATGTTCGGGGCTTGGCCGGCCTCCACACCCTCGCGGCGACTGTCGATTCATGAGTCGCTTTCTCAGGTTTGAGCATTCCCGACCGTGGCCCGTAGCAGCGAACAGCTGTATATCCGGGCTTTTTCGACTGGCACCACGAATGCCTACCGTCGTTTGAGGTCTTCGCAGCATGTTCATCCGGAACGACAGGTCCCTTACTGGCGGGGATGTCACTTTTCCCCGGTCCCCCGTCGCAGAAGTTATCGAAAGATTGCGTGCCCTTCCCCTCAGGCAGCAGCTTCGGCTGCTCACCGGTTCGGCGGTTGCGCTGCCAATCCTGCTGGCGCTCACCGGCTATTGGGGATGGAACACGTTTGACTTGGGCCAACGGGGGAAATTTGAACTTGAGCGTTTGGCGCAAACAGTTCGTGAACAGGTCCGCACGCTTCCACCTCACAACGCGGCAGCCGCAACCAAACTTCTTGCAGACTTTCGATCAAACCCAAACGTAGTTGAAGCCAGCATCTACACTTCAGCTGGCACGGCGTTCGCTACCTGGCTGCGGCCTGAAAGGGAGGGCAACCCTCGCGGGGGCTCAGCTGGTTCCGACGCTCGGCCGGAACTCCTGTACGACGTGAGCGCCGTGATGCTGCCGGGCGACTCGCCTGGAACTCTTCTCCTCAAATCCGACCGGCGACTGAGCCCGCTGGCCCCATGGTCTGTCCAACTTTGCTTCGCTGGTCTGATTCTGGCCAGCATCTTCACGGCCAGCCTGCACGCCGTCCTGAAGCGAGCTTTCCTCCGTGCCGCCCGGGATTTGGCGGATATTGCGACACGGACAGCCCAGTGCGCGGTGCCCAATACCGCCCAGGTGTTTGATATCAACGCCGAATTGTTGGCGGCCCAGGAAATGGCGGAAGCCGCCAATAAGACCAGGAACGATTTTTTGGCCAACATGAGTCACGAGATCCGGACTCCCATGAATGGCATCGTCGGGATGACGGAACTCCTTCTCGACACCGATCTGGGACCCCAACAGCGGGACTCTGTGAATATGGTGAAAAGTTCGGCGGATACCCTCCTCAAGGTCATCAACGACATTTTGGATTTCTCAAAAATCGAGGCCGGCAAACTGGAACTGGACCCGGTCACCTTTAATCTGCGCGACCACCTTAAGGAAACGCTGCAGATAGTCGCCTTCAGTGCCCGCGAAAAGGGCCTCGAACTGATTCTCGATGTTGAGCCGGACGTTCCCGAATTTGTCCTCGGGGATGTAACGCGGTTCAGGCAGGTCCTGATAAGTCTGCTCGGGAACGCAGTTAAGTTCACCCACAACGGCGAGATAGCCCTCAACGCCGGAGTTTCATCGAGTCAGTTGGGCCGGATTAACCTCCGTTTCTCCATAAAGGATACCGGCGTCGGTATAGCGCCGGATAAACAGGAACTGATCTTTCAGCCGTTCTCGCAGGCCGACGGGTCCACTACGCGGCACTACGGAGGTACCGGTCTGGGGCTGACCATCTCGGCGCGTCTCGTGGAGGCGATGGGAGGAGAACTCACGGTCCACAGTGAACCAGGTACGGGCAGCATGTTTTCTTTTGCAGTGGATGTCGGCCCTGCCACACGCGCTCCCTCCTGTTCCAGTGCCGACGAGGAACGCCTG
The DNA here is from genome assembly GCA_903929755.1 of uncultured Acidobacteriia bacterium. Taxonomy (GTDB): domain Bacteria; phylum Acidobacteriota; class Terriglobia; order Bryobacterales; family Bryobacteraceae; genus BOG-234. The sequence continues at coordinate 28,450 of CAIYVZ010000110.1, read as the reverse complement.
CCGCGGACCTCCATCCTTGTTGTGGACGACAACCCGACGAGTCGTGGTGCCCTTATGGACCTTCTTCGTTTCTGGGGGGCGGTACCCGTTGCTGCCGGCAGCGCCGGGGAAGCCTTGCTTGTGCTCGAAGGCGCGTACCGATCGGGTGTGCCCTTCGACGTCGTACTCACCGATATGTATTTGCCAGACATGGACGGCTTCCAGATGGCAGAGGAAATTCGTACGTCCTCGCGGCTGGCCAGGAATGTCGTCGTGATGCTAACGTCGGGTGAACATTCTGGAGATTTGGCACGTGGCCGCGAACGGGGAATCGTCGGCTATTTGAAAAAACCGGTGGGGCCCCATGAACTTCGCACGGCCATCCTTAAGGCGATGTCCGGAAACAGGGTGAGATCACCCGAGGCCGCGACTTTGGCCGGGGACGCGGAACCCAAAGCCGGAACTCACTTGCACATTCTCCTGGCTGAGGACAATGTGGTGAATCAAAAGGTTGCGGGCGCGATCCTGCAAAGAGCCGGGCACAGGGTGACAGTTGCCCGGAATGGAAAGGAAGCTGTGCAAATGGCAACGGTCACACGTTTTGACGCCATTTTGATGGATATCCAGATGCCAGAGATGGATGGTTTCGAGGCAACTCACGCAATTCGAAGAATCCAGAGGCGTGTGGGTGAGTACACTCCCGTGATCGCCTTGACCGCACATGCCATGCGGGGGGACCGTGAGCGCTGCGTCGAAGCGGGCATGGACGACTACCTCAGTAAACCCGTGCCCGCGACCGCTCTCCTCGAAATGCTCAGCTTTTACTGCAGTGGTATGCACCGCCAGCAAGAGACCCAGCAGGAAGTGGTTGCAGGCGTATGATCCAGGCTTAGATGACGAAAGGGAACACAGGCAACTCAACGATGAAGCTTTCGAGAAGGCTGGCCAGCAACTCTTTGACCTGATCCTGATGGATCTGGAACTATTGAGCAACACCACAAAGTAACAGGTGCCGTACCAAATCGGACCATCCCGATACGGATTTCGCAATGTTCCCCTGTTCTGTTGTGTTCCGTTACGGAACACTTATCGTCCGCACCTGGCTGGAAACGAAACACTTCGCAGGCGTTTGTGCTCGTGCCCCCGCCGCCGGTTGGTGCCGGTCCAGGCAATTCCGGCACAGGCATACGTTCCTCCTCGGGCGGCTTCCGTGTCTGGAAGTTATTCAATCCAATAGAAATCCGCAGGCTTCGCGCTTCCTGTTGTCGTTTTTCGAGGCTCCTGAAACTCTCCGCGTTGAACGGCTGTCCTGGCCCCGGCGACAGTGGCCATCCACTTGCATTTCTTAACGGCATACCTCGGGTAAGCGCCACGCAGCGCAATATCGGCTCCCCGGGCAGATCTCAAAGACATGCCTGTCAAAACCCGTTCTTTTCTCGCCTGGTTCCTTTCGCTCTCCCTCCTGAGTTTCAGCGGAGTCCTCCACGCCGCAGCCGACTCCGACTCCTCCGCCGGCTGCACACAACTCGGCGTCGTGTCCTGCGCATGGCTGAACACCTACGAAGAAGGACGCAGATGACGAGCGAATCCACAGTAGAGATGAAAACCAGCGAAGCACCGAACCAGCTGGCGTGTCTTGTTACCGCGGTTGCGCATACCGAGGAACAGATACTCATAACGGATCGGGCTGGGGCGATTCAATACTGCAATCCCGCATTTGAGAGAGTCACCGGCTATTCCCGGGACGAAGTCTACGGAGAGAATGCCCGGATCCTCAAATCCGACAGGCAGAGTCCGGAGGTTTATGCAGAGCTATGGAGTACGCTGCTGGCCGGCAACATCTGGCGCGGCAGCCTGATCAACCGCAAGAAAGACGGTTCCTGCTACGCGGCGGACTCCACAATCTCGCCGATCCTGGGAGCCTCCGGTGAAACGACTGGTTTCGTGGCAATCAAGCGCGACATCACCGAGCACCTGCGCCTGGAGCGCGATCTGCTTGAGGCCCAGAAACTGAGGACGGCAGCACTGTTGGCAGCTGGAGTGGCCCATGATTTTAACAACTTGCTCACTGTCATCAATGGCTACGCGGAACTGCTGTTGGAGATATCTGAAAATAGCGGGCCCGGCGTTGAGTACATTGAAGAAATCAGGACGGCCGGGGCGCGCGCCGCAATCCTGGCCAGTCAGTTGATGGCCGTGGGGCCGCTGGCAGGTCGGCCAGGCACAGAAAGTCGATGTCAGTGACCTGATCGGCGAACTCCTGCCGATCGTGGAGCGCCGGGATGGCCACGGGCCCCTTCAATGCCGACGCCGTCCCAAAACCCACAGATTCCGACCGGTCCGACATTAAGTTATTGCGGGCCAACTTTGGTTTTGACAAATGATGCGCCCACTTTAAGGCGCAATAGACTTTTTCCCCGGTTTTTGCCAGATACAAGCTACTGCAGTAGAACCTGGAAAAAGCTCCTTCGGTCATTTACGCCCTCACTCGGGACCTTCGACCCGGTGCCGTCATTCGTGCCCCCCAACCTTGGTTTCCCATGGTCTTGGCTCAGTCTGCGTCAACGTGCACTATGCTGATTTCGCCAACCACTGAATCCCAGTAAGCCGGGCTGGCCGGAGCACAGCCCCCCGCTGACGAATTCCCGAATTTCAGAACTGACGACCCGAACTTCATCCAGCATCTGCCGGACCAGCGCGCCACAGCCTTCCTGACGCAGACTCGCGGATATCTCCAGCTTCCCCGCAAAAGCTGCGAGCGCAGGAGCCCCAATCTGGGCAGCGGAGCCTTTGAGCGAATGGCCCTTGTATCTCATGGTCTCGAAATCCTGGGCTTCCAGCGCGGAGACCAGGGCGAGGGAACGCATCTCGGCATCCACCACAAATGTGACCAGCAGGTCCTGCAGTGTATTCGGTTCATCAAGGAGGAAGTCCAGCTCCCCGGGGAGCGCCCAGTGGGGCACCGGCAGTGCTGCACCCATTGCAGCATTCACGCCCGTTTCCCTTTGATGCCTCGTTTGCATGTGCATTTCTGGTTTATCCGTCTGCTTTCGCATTAGGTCGATTCTTTGAATGCATTTTTGTGACCATTTGCTTACCCTTTTGCCTGCACTGCGCCGAAGCCGAGCCGGGGCTTCGTAGACGTCTAAAGTTGAGAACCCGTCCTGAAACAAGACAGTCACGCAACTGGCTCTGTGCCACCTTCGCCTCGATCCGGCAAGAGAAAAGCGGCCCGTCTGCTGCCACCGGAGGGACCGCGACGTTCACGCGCGACCAGGAGCGGATACAACAGAAAAGGAGAGCGAGAGGACTACCTGGTTATTAGAGGGATCGACCACGACTTGACGTGCGTGCTGGGGAAAGCGGCCTGCGGACCGGCTTCCCGTTTGCAGGAATGCCGACCGCACATCTGACAGATTAGCGTGGAGCGATAAACCGCCGACCACCTTCAGGCCTGCGCCTTTCAATGCCTGCATGAGATCCTTCGAAACGGGGGGCGCGTCGGCGGTCCGGAGCTCGATAACTGCTGTAACATAACCGGCAGAAAAACTTTCTCTTGCCTGTGAGCGCGATCATGATCCGCTCCCATCCGGCCCTGCGCTTAACCCAGGCGGGAGGGGATCCACAATTTGGACACATAGCCAAACTCCTTTCCTGGTTGTTCGTGATGGCTGAAAAATAAAAGGCCGGAGGCGGAACGTTCGAAACGCTCTGTTCCGGCATATAGGTACGGTCGCATTATTACTTCTTGTATTGACCGGCTGCGCGCCTGGGTTAGCTGGCCGCAGGTTCGGGCCTCTTGTTGCTGGCTGACTCGGTAGGCCTCTGCTAAAGCAGGCGGCAGGCCAAAGCGCCCGATCCCCGGGAAACCCGTCCATCATATTGATAACAAAACACTAAACCGGGACGTCCACCTTCAGAACCAGCAGCCTGAACGGATCCAATTGCGATATTTGTACCAAAATGAAACATACAGTCTTTGGGCGCGACGAGATTCTACCCGGAACAGTCCGTCCTCGTCAGGAACAATAACTCCTGCCCAGCGTTTTCGCGATCCGGCTGGCGGTACCGGCAGTCTGCCTCGGCTGGAGCGTGAGCCTGAGGCCGGATATCGTCATGCTGGCATTCGGCCTTCGACCACGAACACTATTGCGCTCTCGCAGGCTGCCGCGGATGGAGTCTGGGACGCGGTTGCGATCCGCCGAACGCGCAGCCTGCTGTCGCCGCTTGCTGATACGCGATGCCTGCCTTCGCGCGTTTCTGAAAACGGCGTTCACGGCCCCGTATTCAGAGTAGAGTTAAAAGTGAAAGGAGGTATCTTTCGTGTTGGGCTACGACGGTCGGGATCTGCTGGCGAGCCTGGCCGGGCTGGTACCCGGCTTGATCTATCAGCTTCGCCTTTGCCCCGACGGGCGTTCCTCTCTTCCGTACGCGAGCCCAGGTATTTGGGAGATGTTCGAGTTGACGTCAGAGGAGGTGCGGGAAGATGCCGCGCCCGTATTTGGCAGGCTGCATCCCGACGACCACTATCGCGTCGTTACGGCGATGGGGGATTCGGCCACAACCCTCGCGCCCTTTAATTGTGACTTCAGAGTAGTCCTCCCAGGTCAGGGCCTTCGGTGGCGCGCGGCGCAGGCTCACCCGGAGCGACTGGATGACGGAAGCACTCTCTGGCATGGAATTATTTCGGATACGACCGGGCGAATTCTGGCCGACGAGGAACTGCGCCTGAGCGAAGAGCGATTCCGGAAGGTCGTATCGAATGCGACCTTCCCGCTCATGCTGTATGCGGATGATGGAGCGGTGCTGGCCATCAGCGACTCATGGACGGGGATCTCCGGTTATTCTCTTGGCGACATTCCAACTATTGAGGCCTGGACGCGGCTCGCCATCGGCGACCGCTTGGCTTCCGTAAACGAGATGATGCGGCGCGTCTTCCGGTCACCCCAAGTGGTTAACCAGAGCGTTGCCCAGGGAACGCTCATCGTCCGCACCCGGACCGGAGATACACGAAGCTGGGAGTTTTACGCTGCGCCGCTCGGGGCGATCCCGGACGGCAGAAATCTCGCCCTGAGCATGGCGGTGGACGTAACGGAGCGCGAACGCATTGAAGAAACGCTGCGCCTCGATACGGAGATCATGCATGCGATGAGGGACGCTGTGCTCCTGGTCCGGGCGGAAGATGGTGTCATTGTTCATGCCGACTCGCAGACAGAGGTCCTGTTCGGTTATTCCCTGACGGAATTGCTCGGCCTGCCTGTCTCCACCCTGTATTCGCCCGTTGAGGAGGTACCGGAACTCCGGGCGGCGAAGATAATTGCCGCTGTCCGGAAGGGAGGAATATGGTCTGGTGAAATTCGGAGCGTCAGGAAGAATGGAGAACGATTCTGGTGCAGCATCGCCGCTACCGGCCTGATGCACCGTGTTGAGGGCCAGGTCGTGGTTTGCGTACAGCGCGATATAACGGAACAGAAACGTATTGCTGTCGAAAATGCCGCATTGGAGGAGCACCTCCTCCACGCCCAGAAGATGGAGAACATTGGCCGCCTGGCGGGTGGCCTCGCCCACGATTTCAATAACCTGCTGACGGTCATCAACGGCTATTGCAGTCTTATTCTGGATGGGCTGGACCCTGCAGATCCCCTGGCCGGGTACTTAGGGGAAATGAGCATGGCAGGGGCGCAGGCGGCTGATCTTACCAGGCAACTCCTGGCCATTAGCCGGAAACAGATCGTGGAGCGCGTGGCTCTCGATTTAAACCAGACCATTCGGGCCGCTGCCCCGCTGCTTCGGCGGCTGATTGGCGCGGACGTGGAGCTTGTTGTGAGTCTTCAGGCGTCGGGCACCCCCATCCGCGCGGACCACGGCCAGATTCATCAGGTCATCATGAATCTGGTTGTAAACTCCCGCGACGCGATGCCTGACGGCGGAAAACTGCACATTGGCACGGCGGATTTGACGCTCAGCGAAGCCGCCGCCGCTGCCCTTGCTCCTGAAGCGTCAGCTGGTCATTTTGCCCTGCTGACAGTAGAAGATACGGGCCTCGGCATGGACGATGCCACCCTCCGGCACATGTTTGAGCCACTCTTTACCACGAAAGCTGTGGGGAAGGGAACGGGCCTGGGCCTGGCAACGGTCTCCGGCATCGTCAGGCAGTGTGGTGGCTGCATAACAGTACGAAGTGAGGTCGGGAAGGGTACGTTATTCACGCTTTACTTCCCTCAAATCCCGGCCGCTCTTCCGCTTGCGCAAACCGCGCCCACACCCGGCCCGGAAGCGTACGAAGGAGGAGAAACGATACTCCTCGCCGAAGATCAGGAATCGGTGCGGAGCTTCACCCGCACGGTGCTGGGGAAGCTGGGGTACACGGTCCTCACCGCAGCGGATGGTGAACAGGCCATTCAGTTGGCCGCGCGTCACCCGGGCCCGATTCATCTGCTGTTGACGGACGTGGTTCTTCCCGGAATGAATGGCAAAATGATTTTTGAGCGGCTGCTCGTTTTGAGGCCGGAAATGAAAGTCATCTTCCTTTCCGGCTACACGGCGGAGGTGATTGCCGAGCGCGGCCTTCTGGAGGCTGGCCTTACCTTCGTGCAAAAACCCTTTAGCCCCGGCGCTCTCGCACTGAAGATTCGCCAGGTTCTGGATAACGGCAAAGTAGCTCCCGCAGTCACTGAGTAATCGCGGCGGCTTGAATCGACGAAAACGGAACCACCGGCTGCGTGCGCGTATGCCCGGCGAGTAACATTTGAGCGGTCTCGGAGGACCTACTCCTCCTGCTTTTTCCCCAGAAAGCGGTAAAGCGTCGCCCGGCTGATACCCAGGATCTCCGAGGCCAGTTGCTTGTTACGCCCAGCCTGCTCGTAGATGTAATCGACATGGCGTCTTTCCACCTCAGCCAGGGTCATGGTGGCGTCAGTGCCGTCTCTGGAATCCCCGGAACGAACGTGCGCCGGCAAGTCGGCGACATCGATCACTTCACCGCCGGTCATTGTGCAGGCATGGCCGATCACATTCTCAAGCTCCCTGATGTTGCCCGGCCAGTGGTAACGGGAAAGCAGCGCTTGAACTCGCCGGCTGGTTCCCCTCACTTTCTTCCCAAGTTGCGCTGAAAACTGCGTCACGAAATACCGGATGAGGAGCGGGAGGTCCTCTTTTCGCTCCGCCAGAGTAGGAACCTGAATCTGAAGCATGGACAACCGATAATAGAGGTCCTCCCGAAACTCTTTCTCTTTCACCATTTTCCGCAGGTCCCGGTTGGTCGCAGCCACCACCCGAACTTTCACCTGTCGGACGGCGTTTGAGCCCACTCTCTGAACCTCGCCGTTCTGAAGCACGCGCAGGAACTTTGCCTGCATCTTGAGGGGGACCTCTCCGATTTCGTCCAGGAACAAGGTGCCGCCGTCAGCCGCCTCGAAGAGGCCTGCTCGGTCGCTTGTCGCGCCCGTAAACGAGCCGCGAACGTGCCCGAAGAGTTCGCTCTCAAACAGCGACTCCACAATCGCCGCGCAGTTGCACACAACGAAAGGCTTGTGCCGGATCTCCGACATTTGATGAAGCGCTCTGGCGACGAGTTCCTTTCCCGTCCCCGTGGCCCCGCTGACCAGCACCGACCGGAAGTGAGGGGCGATTCGCTGGATCATCGAAAACACGTCCAGCATCGGGGCGCTGCGTCCCACCATATTGCTGAACTTGCTGCTGTCTAACAGCTCTCCTTCGAGCGTGGTGGCGTGCCTGCGTTGCGCGGCCGCGTTGATCAGAGGTTCCAGACTGTCCCTCAGTTTGGCAGGGGTAATCGGCTTAGTGAGGAAGGCTGAGGCGCCTTTTTGGATAGCCTCGACGGCAAGGTCGGTATTGGCCTGGCCGGTGAGAAGCGCCACCTCAATCGCCGGATCCCAGTTGACGATGCGTCCGAGGAGCTCAATGCCGCTGAGACCGGGCATTACTTCGTCCAGCATTACAATGTCGGGCCTGATCTGACGGATGAGTTCCCACCCGGCTTCGGGATCGTTGCAGGTCGTGATATTGAGTTCCGCGCGGGGGAGAACACTGGCGACAAACTGCGTAACCTGTTCATCATCATCGATCACGACTAACTGAACCAAACGAAAGACCTCAAACTCAATTCTATTGCAGCCAGCGCCTTCAACTGCGCCAACAGGCCGCCAGACAAGTGCCGCGGTCACATCTCATTAGTCCACACACACCCTGCGTCGCACCCGGACGACGGTGCCGGCGCCCCATTCAACGCGCCTGTCAGTTCTGCAAGTGTGCACACCTGAATCGCCACACAATTGAAGTATCTGATCAGCATTGCGCGCTGAAAACAGATCTTGCCTATAAGCTGTTGAAAATAAAATGGCGGTGAGGGTGAGATTCGAACTCACGGAACCCGTAAAGGTTCAACGGTTTTCGAGACCGCCGCATTCGACCACTCTGCCACCTCACCGCGCGGGTTAGATTTTATTTTCCCACACGGCTTCTGGTCTTGTCACTGCCTCCGCACTATCCTTAAGTTTCATGTCCCCTACCCCTTCCAACCGGCTCGCTGAACTCCGTCGCCGCCACCTGGCCGCCGAGGAGGGCGGGGGCCCGGAGCGCCGCGAACGCCAGCATAAAGAGGGCAAACTCTCCGCCCGCGAACGTATCGACCTTCTGCTCGACGAAGGCACCTTCGAAGAACTCGACAAGCTGGTCCAGCACCGTTGCCGTGATTTCGGCATGGAGACCCAGGTCACGCCCGGCGACGGTTTCGTCACCGGCCACGGGCGCATCCACGGCAGGCTGGTCTACGTCTTCGCGCAGGACTTCACGGTGTTCGGAGGCTCGCTGTCCGAAACCAACGCCCGGAAGATCTGCAAGGTGATGGATCTGGCGGTAAAGACCGGCGCGCCCATCATCGGGCTGAACGATTCCGGCGGCGCGCGCATTCAGGAAGGCGTAGTTTCGCTCGGCGGCTATGCCGATATCTTCCTGCGGAACACCCTTTCGAGCGGTGTAGTTCCCCAGATTTCCGCCATTATGGGGCCCTGTGCGGGCGGCGCGGTCTACTCGCCCGCCATCACCGATTTCACGTTCATGGTGGCCAACACCAGCTACATGTTCGTCACCGGGCCGGACGTGATCAAAACCGTTACCCACGAAGAGGTCACGAAGGAAGAGCTGGGCGGCTCCATGACCCATAACTCCGTGAGCGGCGTGGGCCATTTCATCGCTGCCGACGACGGCGACTGTGTCCGCATGATCCGCGAACTGCTGACCTACATCCCGCAGAACAATCGCGATGACGTCCCCCGCAAGCCGACCTCAGACCCGATCGACCGTGCGGATGCGGAACTGGACAGCATTGTACCGGCGGAGTCGAATCAGCCGTACGACATCAAGGACGTGATCCATCGCGTGGTGGACGATGCTGAATTCTTCGAAGTCCACGAATACTTCGCGCGCAACATCGTGGTCGGCTTTGCGCGGCTGGACGGACGCTCCGTGGGGATTGTGGCGAACCAGCCCGCGTTTCTTGCCGGGTGCCTCGACATTAACTCTTCCGTGAAGGGCGCGCGGTTCGTGCGCTTCTGCGACGCGTTCAATATCCCGATCATCACGTTTGAGGATGTCCCGGGCTTTCTGCCGGGCACCGAGCAGGAGTTCGGCGGCATCATCAGGCATGGAGCAAAACTGCTCTACGCCTACGCCGAGGCGACAGTCCCGAAGATCACCGTGATCACGCGCAAGGCTTACGGCGGGGCCTATTGCGTGATGGGGTCAAAGCATATCCGGACAGACGTGAACTTCGCCTGGCCAAGCGCGGAAATCGCGGTGATGGGGGCGGAAGGCGCGGTGAACATCATCTTCCGGCGCGAACTGGGCGGTGCCGGACCGGAAGCGCGGGCGGCGAAGATCGCCGAATTCAATGAACGCTTCGCCAGCCCGTTTATCGCGGCCGAACACGGGTACATAGACGACGTAATCGAACCGCGCGAGACGCGGCAACACCTGATCCGCTCTCTGCGCATGCTCGAAAACAAGGTGGACACCATGCCCCGCCGGAAGCACGGCAACATCCCGCTCTAGTTATTTCTCCGGAAGAGCCCAGGCGTAGAGCACGCCGCCCATTCCTGTCACCACGTACTGCCTGCCATCCAGCATGTAAGTAATCGGCTGGCTCTGCATGCTGGCACCGCCACCGGCGTGCCACAGCGTCTTGCCGTCACTGGTTCGAAGCGCCAGAACATTGCCCTGGATGTCTCCCGTGAAGAGCACGCCGCCTTCCGTGGTCAGCACGCCGCCTCCCGGAGTACCCTGCCCCAGTTCGTGGCTCCATCGGATTTTGCCGGTCTGGTAATCGATGGCCTTCAACACGCCGGTACCCCAGACGCTGTAGTCCGCGCCGGCCCAGCCAAAAGCGCCGTCGGCGGGCTTATTGAAGTACAGAGCGTAGCTGGGGTGGGCGCTCACAATGAACAGGCCGGTCTTCGGGTCGAAGCTGGGCGAGCGGTAGTTCGTCAGCCCCGCTTCATCAGGAGCGATGATGCGGCCATCCGGAGCCGGATCTTTCTTCGGATCGGGCATCGGCTGGCCCTTCTTATCGAGGCCGCTCGCCCAATTCACGGGGCCGAATGGGGTGGTGAGAAGGTTCTCGCCGGTCAGGCGGTCCAACACGAAAAAGTAGCCGTTACGGGAAGCCTGCATCAGCATCTTGCGGGGCTTACCCTTGAAGTCGGCATCCACCAGAACGGGCATTTCCACGGCGTCCCAGTCATGGGTGTCGTGCGGAGAGGGCTGGAAGGACCACTTCAGCTTGCCGGTTTCGGGGTCGAGCGCGACGATGCTGCAGGTGTACATATTGTCACCGGGGCGGACGGCACCGTTGAGCACGGGTGTCGGGTTGCCGGTGCCCCAGTAGAGCAGTTTCGCTTCGGGGTCGTAGGTACCGGTCATCCAGGTCATGCCGCCGGTGGTGGCGTTGGGCGTTCCGGCGGGGGGCGTGCTGTCCCATCGCCACTGCGTCTTGCCGGTTTCGGGGTCAATGGACTTCAGGAAACCCGTGAGGTTATCGAAGTCGCCGGAGACGCCAACCAGGACGTGATTGCCCACGATCAGCGGGGAGAGTGTGCTCCAGTAGCCGCGGTTGGCATCGGCGATGGCGACATTCCAGCGCACCGTGCCGTCTTTCGAGTTCAGGCAGATCAGGTGGGCGTCGGGGGAGACAAAGAACAGCCAGTCCTTGTACATGGAGACGCCACGCGACCCGATGTGAAAGCCTTTGTTGGCCGGGTACTGATACTTCCAGAGCTGACGGCCGGAGCGCGCGTCCACCGCCCATACGACGTCGGGCACGCTGAAGTAAATAACGCCATCCACCAGCAGCGGCGAGGCTTTGATCTGCGTGGCCGCACCGGTCTGGAAGGCCCAGGCGAGCGACAGGTTGCCCACGTTGGCCGGGGTGATCTGCGTGAGGGGACTGTGCCGTTTGCCGGAATAATCGCCGTGATAGGACGGCCAGGAGTCTGCCGGCGGTTTCAGCAGCATTTCCGGGGTAATCCCCTGCGCGGAAGCAGCGCCGGCGAGCGCGGTGGCCACAACGAACGTTCGGGTGAAGGTGGTGAAAAAGTTCATGGTGTGGTCTCCGGTTTACTGCAGCGTCAGAAGGTAGGTCATCAAATTGTGCAGATCATCGTCCGTATACTTCGGCAACAGATCTACGTGGGCTTCGGCTGGCGCGTCCACCTTGATTTTCACTTTCGAGACCGGGAACGAACGGAACCGGCCGGTTGCGTCTTTCAGCGCGACAGTGAACTCGTCCTGGAAAGCCCGCTCGCCGGTAACTGTTTCGCCGGAAGCGGTGGTAACGGTCACTTTGACTTTCGCGTTACGGGGATAGAGCGTCCTCTGCATCAGTTGCAGACCCTCGTACTTTTTCGCGATACCAGCCAGGTCACCCGTGGGCGAGTGGCAAGTGGAGCACTTACCCGCGCCGTTGAAGTATGCCTTACCCTTGTCAACATTGCCTGTCTTCAGGTCGGCTGTTTCCACGCCTTTGCGCCCCCCGGTCTGGGACTCCGCTATCCGCTTCTGGTCATGAACGAACGCCACCAGCGAGGCCAGTTCCTGCTCGGAAACGGCAAACTTCGGCATCGCTCCCTGACCGTTGCGAACGACGGGGCCGATTTTCGAACCGTCCACATCTTCAGTGACGAGCTTCGAACGGGTCAGATCCGGCCCTGATTCCCCCCCTCCCGTATCTTTACCGTGGCAGAAGGCGCAATTCACGCCGAATGCCGACTGTCCCGCGCTTAACACCGCCGCGGAATACTGCTGAACCGGGGCGACAGACTTTGGCACCGGAATATCGGCCTGCGCCGCAACAAACGGGGCGGCGGGCACCAGAACCATCGCCAGGCAGCCGAGGCGGAAAAGAACACTGGATTGTGACATGAGGGATCGCTACCCAGATTATCATTTACCCGGGCTGGGCCCGCATTCACCCTGGTGGGATCGTTGCTACTATAGCCAGCAGATGCGCACACGCCCGTCCCCGTCGATACTGGTGCCGCTGCTGCGCGAAGACCCGGATTTTTCAGGGCTCTCGGATCCGGCCCACTGGCACGCTGTGCAGGAAGCAGCGCTGGCACACCGAATGCAGGCTCTCATCGCTTTCGCGGTTCGTAGTCACGTATCTGCCGCCAATCGCGCATGGTGTGATCGAATGCTGACGGAATGCTGGCAACGGCACGACCGAAATATCCTCAACCTTGACCAGGCTCTGGAGATCATGGCGCGCGCGAAGATTGAGGTGCTGGCACTCAAGGGGCCCATTCTGGGCAGACGACATTTTCAGCCGCCTTTCCTGCGCCGGATTTCCGTGGATATTGACTTGGCGGTTCGGGACCGGGATTTGGAGAGAGCGGTTGCCGCTCTGGCTGGCGAGGGCTTCACTCCGGGCATGAGCGCGGAGACATCGCGCAGGACCAGTCACCACCTGGCGCTGTCCCGCCCGGGCGCAGCCGTTATTGAGTTGCATACAAAACTCAGTAAGCTTTCAGTGGAAGGGCTGATGGATGATCTGTTTGCGCGGGCCACGCACCACGAACTTCCAACGGGAAGGCTGGCCTGCATCCCCTGCCCTGCCGATGAGATGCTCGGCTTGTTCGAGCATCTGGCTGGCGATCGGTTTGGCTCGTTTTCGCACCTGTATGAGTTGCGCCGGATCTGGCGTGCATCCGACGCAGGCCTTCGAACAGAGGTTCTGGCTGCCGCACAACGTTACCGCGTTTCAGCATCAGTGTGGCTCACTCATATCGCGCTTCAGACCTATTGGGGCGAGCGCCTTCTGGAAAACGAAGGAGCGATCCCCCGATCGTGGTTGCATGGCACTTTAAATGAGGCCTTCCTGCACCGTATGGAACGTAATGTGGCCCAGGGGGGAGAGCGTACTGCCGGAGCCAGGCTGGAGGGGCGATGGCTGGATCTCCACATGACGGAATCTCCGGCCGAGGCGCTGCGAATGGCGGGTCTTATTACCGCAGTCGCCTTTCGGGAAGCACTTTCCGGACGCCTGGGAACGGTGCCACGCCCGGAATGGCCAGCCTGAAAGCCTGCCAGCCACCAGGCTACAGGGATTTCCAGCTTTCCCGCCTTGCGCCCGGCTCACCTTCAAGCTGTCAAACATGCTCGGCACAAAAAAACGGCCACTCGGTTGAGTGGCCGTTCTAAATTACGGGAAATTGGTCGGGGCGAGAGGATTCGAACCTCCGACCTCCTGGTCCCGAACCAGGCGCTCTAGCCAAGCTGAGCCACGCCCCGAAAGAACCAGTGTAGCATCTCCTTCCTTCTGCGGTTCAGATATTTGTGGCGGTGGAATACCATCAAAGGCGTGAAGCTGCGGGATTTACCATCGGTGGACACTCTGATTGGGTCGGTTTCGAGTTCGTTGCTCGATTACGGGTTCGATCCTCCGGCCTCGCTGGTCCGGGACGCGGTTCGCAAGGCAATTGATGCCTCGCGGAAGTCGATCCTGCAGGGAACGCCCCCGCCCGCAACGCCGTTCCTGGTGGCGCGAAGTGAGCTGATGCGGCTGATGCGGCCTTCCTTACGTCCGGTGATTAATGCCACGGGCGTGGTACTGCACACGAATTTGGGGCGCGCGCCTTTGCCTGAAATGCACATCCCGGCGGGGTACTCGAATCTGGAGTACGACCTCGGGACGGGGCGGCGGGGCAAAAGGGACGTCCATACAGGCAGACTCCTGGAAGCGATTTTGGGTGCTCCCGCAGTGGTGGTCAACAATAACGCGGCGGCGCTTTATCTGATCCTGAACGAACTGGCCTGTGGTGGCGAGGCGGTGGTTTCACGCGGGGAACTGATCGAGATCGGGGACGGGTTTCGAATTCCGGACATTATGAGTCGGTCGGGTGCGAAACTGCGCGAGGTGGGGACCACCAACCGAACGACAATTGCCGACTACCGGGAAGCCATCGGGCGGGAGACCAAGATTCTGCTGCGGGTGCATCCGAGTAATTTCCGCATTACGGGATTTACGGCGCGTCCCGAACTGGCGGAGTTAGTGGCACTGGGTGAGGAGTTTGGCATTCCGGTCTACGAAGATCTGGGCAGCGGCTGCGTGGTGGACCTGAAGGCGTTCGGGGTATCGGAACCTTTGGCGCAGGACAGTTTGAAGGCGGGGGCGCACCTGGTTTCCTTCAGCGGGGACAAACTACTGGGCGGGCCCCAGGCAGGAATTATTGCCGGTGACGCCGAACTGGTGGCGCGGGTGCGCCGAAATCCGATGTTCCGCGCTTTACGGCAGGATAAATTATTCTTCCTGGCAATGGAAGCCACCCTCCGCCATATCGCGCTGGAAGAGTACGACCAGGTTCCGGCATTACGCATGATTCGGATGTCGGCCGACGAGATCCGGTTTCGCACGGAGGCTCTGGCAAAAGAAATCGGCTCCACGGTAACAGGCGCTCCCGTTACCGTGGAGCCGGGGGAATCGGTGATTGGCGGCGGATCCACGCCGGATCTGGCACTGCCGACCTGGCTGCTTGTGGTTCAGGACGCGGAACCGAATAAGCTGGAGCAGAAGCTCCGCAGTTTCCGCATCCCCATTATTGCCCGCATCGAAAAGGACCGCGTAGTGCTGGACCTGCGGACGGTCTTCGAGCGGGAAGAAGCCGCCATTGTCGCGGCGCTAAAAAATTAAGCGCGTTCCTGGTAGGTACCTTCGGTGGTGTTGACGCGGATCTTCTCGCCCTCAACAATGAACGCGGGGACCTGCACCACGAGGCCGGTTTCCATCTTGGCGGGCTTGCCGACGTTGGAGACTGTGGCGCCCTTGAGCCCGGGCTCGGTCTCCACAACCGTCAGCACGACGGTGGCGGGCAGTTCCACGCTGATGGGCTTGCCTTCGTAGAATTCGACCGCGACTTTGAGCTGGGGGATCAGGTACAGCGTGGCATCGCCGAGCAGGTCCTTGGTGAGGTGCATCTGCTCGTAATTCTCAATGTTCATGAAGTAGTAGTAGTCGCCATCGTCGTACAGATACTCCATCTGCTGTTCCTCGAGCATCGCCTTTTCCACTTTGTCTTCCGAAGAGAAGCGATGTTCCATCATGGAACCGCTGCGCAGGTTGCGCATACGCACCTGAACAAAACCACGGAGGTTACCGGGGGTCCTGTGGCTCATGCTGAATATCGAGTGCAACTCGTTGTTGAACTTGACCACCATACCGGGACGCAGCTGTGTTGCGGATAACATTCGAAAAAACTCCAGTGTTTTAGTGAGAGAAACCAGGAAGAACTAGGTTGAGTGTACCATCTGAAGGGCCCGGCCCTTTTGTCGGCAGGACTTTGCTGGTGGTATTTTGAACGATGGTACTCCCGCCGCTTATGCCTTACGTTGCCACAACCCGCCAGATTCGTGTTTCGGTAGAGCCAATCTGGCTGGAGGACCGGTCGGATCCGGCGGAGAGCCGGTATGTCTGGGCCTATCAGGTGGAGATTGAGAACCTGGGCGGCGAGACGGTGCAGTTGCGGTCGCGGCACTGGATTATTACCGATGCACGGGGCCATGCGGAACATGTGCGAGGTCCAGGTGTGGTAGGCAAGCAGCCGAAACTGGGGCCCGGGGAACGGTTCGAATACACCAGCGGATGCCCGCTGACCACGCCCTCGGGTTTCATGGGCGGAACATACCGGATGATCACCGCCGAGGGCGAGACCTTCGATATTGTGATTCCCACGTTTTCCCTGGACAGTCCGCATGAGCGCGTATTGATCAATTAGTGCGGCAGAATCTCTTCGCGTAACGGGTCGAAATCGAGACGCCGTTTCTGCATATAAGAGAGGTTGCCCAGGTGCGAAGCCTGGGCGGAACGATGGCCGATTAAGACATCTCCGTTAGGCAATTTGCGGGAGCGGACACAGTCGAGGAAGTTGTTGACGTGGGCCTGCGTGAGGGGGTCGTTACCAGGCAAGGTGCCAGGTTCAGCCGGAACCACTATGGGTGTAACACCTCGTCCGGCTGGCGTAAATTCGTAGTGCTGCCGATCGATCAAGAGCCGACCCTGCGTGCCACAGATCTCGACGGCAGCTCCGGAGATACCGGGAGCGAGGGTGGCTTCGAAGGTGGCAGTGAAATCGGTGGGGTACTGCAGCAGGACATTGATGGTGTCGGGGGCGGTTCGGCCGTCTTTGTAGTTATAGACGCCGCCGGCGGCCTGCGCGGAAAACGGAATATCCTGCCCGGTGAACATGTGGACAACATCGATCCAGTGCGTGAAAAGGTCAGTGACCTGGCCTCCGCCGAAATCGAGGTAGGCGCGCCAGTTGAAGTACTGCTGCGGGTCGTAATCGCGCCACTTCAGCGGCCCCAGGAAGTGGGCCCAATCGAGGTTTGAGGGGCGGGTTTGCAGCGAAACGGGCGCTTTGCGGAGGTGGTAGGTGTTGCCGTGCCACCAGGTGCGACAGAGGGTGATTTTACCGATCTTCCCGGAATCAATGAACTCGGCTTTGGCCTGCAGGTAGTGTTTGCCGGAGCGCTGCTGCATGCCAACCTGACAGATACGTTCATTCACACGGGCGGCTTTGACAATTTCAGGCCCTTCCTCGAGCTTCAGGGTCAGGGGCTTTTCACAGTAGACGTCTTTACCCGCGTTGAGGGCATCGATGGCGCAGACGGCGTGCCAGTGATCGGGGGTGGAAATCTGGACAATGTCGATGTCCTTCTGCGCGATGAGCTGGCGGTGATCCTTGTAGGACTTCGCGTTGGGCGCCTTATTTTTCACCTGATCGATTTTGGCGGCGTACACGTCGCAGACGGCGGCAATTTCGACCGCCTTATCGTTCATGAAAAGCTCCATGTCATGCTGGCCGCGATCTCCGGCTCCGATAATGCCGTAGCGCAGACGATCATTAGCTCCCATCACGCGGGAATACGAGGCGGCAGTCATGGTGACGGCGGCGCCGCGCAGCAGGTCTCTTCGGCTGGCGTTCATGCTCATAAGTCAGCTTCCTTCCAGATGGAGTTTTGAGGTTGCCGAGAGAACGGCGGGGGCGGGACGAGTGAAATCCATCCGGCTTCATCGTATCAAAATTTGACACTCGCGCTATTTGGACCCGGCGTAGGAACATAGGACTTGACCCATAACAGCAGCGCGATTGTGATTGGCGGCGGCATTGTCGGGCTGGCCTCCGCGTGGCAACTCACTCAGAAGTACCCGGGGATGCGGGTGACAGTGCTGGAAAAAGAACCAGTTGTGGCGCGGCACCAGACGGGCCACAACTCCGGCGTGCTCCACTCAGGGATCTACTACAAACCGGGTTCCCTGAAAGCGAGAAATTGCCGCGAAGGGAAGCTGGCCATGGAAGCGTTCTGTGAGCGTGAAGGGATCCCTTACGAAATCTGCGGCAAGGTGATTGTTGCCACGGAAGAGAAGGAACTTGCGGGCCTCGGGAAGCTGTTTGAAAAGGGCCAGGCGAACGGCGTGGTGTGCGAGATGATCGGGCCCGAGAAGCTGCGGGAACTGGAGCCGCATGTGCGCGGGATCAAAGCGATCCATGTGAGGGAAGCGGGGATTGCGGCTTACACAAGGGTCTGCCAGCGGCTGGCGGAACTGGTGGCGGAAGCGGGGGGCCGGGTGGTAACGTCAGCGCGCGCCACGGCGATCCGGCATCTGCCGGAAAGTGTTGTGGTGGAGACGACGGCGGGCGCGTTTGAAGCCAACTGGCTGATCAACTGCGCGGGTTTGCAGTCGGACCGGGTGACCGCGCTTTCCGGCGCAAAACCTCCCGCGAAGATTGTGCCGTTCCGAGGCGAGTACTTCGAGCTAACGCCGGAGGCGGCGAAGCTGTGCCGGAATCTGATTTATCCGGTGCCGGACCCCAATTTTCCTTTCCTCGGCGTCCACTATACGAGGATGATCGCGGGCGGGGTGGAGTGCGGGCCGAATGCCGTGCTGGCTCTGGCGCGCGAGGGCTATACGTGGTCGGATATCAATATCGCGGACCTGGCGGAGGTTCTGACGTACCCAGGCTTCCTGCGGATGATGGCGAAGCACTGGGCCATGGCCTCATATGAAGTCTGGCGGTCGTTGAGCAAGGCGGCGTTTACCAAAGCGCTGCAACGCCTGATTCCGGAGATTCGGGAGAGCGATCTGCACGCCGCACCAGCCGGGATCCGCGCCCAGGCTCTCACGGTGGAAGGCACGCTGGTGGACGATTTCCTGCTGCAGGAGAGCCCGCGGATTGTAAATGTCTGCAATGCGCCTTCACCGGCGGCAACGGCGTCGCTGGCCATCGGGGCGCATGTGGTGGCTACGCTGGCGAAGCAGTTTTAGCGGGCACGCTCTCGCTCAGGCACACTTCGGCCAGACACATTATGGAGAGGAACATGGTTAGGACCTCCGTGTCGTTCAGGTTGTATTCGAAGACCCCGGCGACCAGTGTCCCCAGGATGACGGCGACACCGGCGTGCAGCAGGAACTTCCGGTCGGAGCGGCCCGGCGGGAGAAGCTTGAGCGCTTTGCGGAAGCGCCAGGCAGAGAGAAGCAGGGCCGCCGTGATGAAGATGGTGGCCGGAATGCCTCGCTCGGCGGCGTACTGAATGTAGAAATTGTGGAGGTGCTTGTAGTAGCCCTCGGGCAGCGGCTTCTGAATATCCGCAGGAAGGTAAGCGAAGAAAATCGCTTCCTTCTGGATCTCATCCGGCCCCAACCCCAGCACCGGATGAGCTTTGATCATCTGCCAGCCGGTGCGCCAGCAAATAATGCGATGCTGATTCGAGTCCGTCTGTTTTTCCGGGCTAACGATGGATTTCACGCGGGTCTTGACCGCCGTCGGCGCCAGCAGCAGCCCCACACCCAGCGCCACGGGCATTACCGCCACCGCCCACTTACGCCAGTGCCACAGCAGATACGCGCCGCCCACCACAGCTGCAATCCAAATAGACCGGGTATCACTGGCAACCAGCGCCAGAAAAACCACCAGACCGCAGGGCGCGGCAAGCCAGAGCCTTTTCTTTACATCCGGAGCAAACAGGATGAACGCGCCCAGCAGCAGCAGGACAAAAAGCTGCTGCCCCGAAAACGTCATCCAGTGGCTCATGAACCCGCTGATCCGGTCAGAGATGTAGAAATGATAAAAATCGACCTTCGCCTCTTTAGCCGCGGCGATATCGCGAACATACTGCACCAAACCCTTGCCTGCCGTGAAGGTTCCGATCGCCATCCAGATCAGCGCCAGCCAGCGCGCCTGGCCAACCGCCCGAACGGCCGAAAACACCACCAGCATCACCAGGAAGACATAGAATTTGCGGATCTGTGCCGTGCCGCCACCCGGATCCGGCGAAGCTGCCAGCGCCACCAGTGACCACGCGAGGAACAGCCCCAGCGGTTTGGCGATTTTCGGCCAGCGGAGCGGCAAGCCGGACAGCAGCAGCACGCCGAGGGCAATCGCCATCAGGATCTGCGACCAGGCAACGCCAAGCAGGATGGAGCCCGCCGTGGCCAGCGCGAGCCAAAGACTAACCTTTCGAAGCCAGACGGGAGGTACCACGATGCACTGTCAGGATAAACCCTGAGATTCGGCCGGGGCACTTTGTTCCCGACAGAGCTTTGCGCCACGGTGTACGATGAAAGTCAGATCATGAAGCCCTTCGACAAGCTCGCACCCGGGGAACGCGAGTTGGCATTGGCACTCGATCCGGGCAAAATGCCGGCACACATCGCCATTATTATGGATGGCAACGGGCGCTGGGCGAAACGCCGGAGCCTGCCCCGCTTTGCCGGCCATCGCGCCGGGGCGAACCGTGTCCGCTCCATTGTGGAAGACTGCTCGAATCTGGGCGTGAAGGCGTTGACTCTCTACGCTTTTTCGGCCGAGAACTGGAAGCGACCAAGGCTTGAAATCGACCTGTTGTGGAGATTGCTGCGGATCTATCTGCGGTCGGATCTGCAGGATTTGCAGCGCAACAATATCCGGCTCACGTCGATTGGCCGTGTGGAGGCGCTGCCGCCTCTGGCCTACCGGGAGCTGCGGGCGACGGAACAGGCCACGGAACACAATACGGGCATGCGGCTGAATCTGGCCATCAACTACAGTGCGCGCCATGAAATTGCGGATGCGGTGAACTCCATCATCGACGAAGCGCGCCTTGCCGGGCGTTTGTCCAGGTTGACGATTGATGAAGCGTCCATTGGGCGGCATCTGTACACGTCCGGCCTGCCGGAACCGGATCTCCTGGTTCGGACTTCGGGTGAAATGCGGGTTTCGAACTTCCTGCTTTGGCAAATTGCGTATGCGGAACTATACGTTACTGAGACTTTTTGGCCGGATTTTGACCGTTCCGAACTACTGAAGGCAATTCTGGAGTTCCAGCGCCGGGAGCGCCGTTTTGGTGGTCTGGCCGAAGCTCCCGACGCGATGGAAACAGCTGACGACGATGTCCCGTCCGATGAAGTGCTGCTGGAAGCCGAAGACAGTGAGGAGATAGCAGTCTCCTCTCAATGAAGCGCGTCCTCACGGCGCTGGTGCTTGTACCGGTAGCCGTTTACTCCGTCCTGTTCGCACCCTGGGCCGTATTTCTCGGGGTCATTGTTCTTTTCGCAGTGTGCTGCTTCCACGAGTACGCTGCGATTACCCATGCCTTTGCACCGTTGGGTTATGCGGCTGGGCTACTGATTCTGTTTTCTCCGCCGGGGGAGATGGGCGCCCTGGTCTTTATTTCCATGGTGGCGGCAATGTGCCTGCCGGTATTTTCAAAAACTCCGGAGATCGCCGTGCCGCGAGCCGCGTCTCTCGCGCTGGGCATTTCGTATGTTTTCGGAGCCTGGAAGTGCGGCATCCTGGTGCACGACATGAATCCGCATTGGCTCATGTTTGCGCTGGTAGTGAACTGGGCGGGCGACACAGGCGCGTTCTATGTGGGCCGGAAATTTGGCAAGCGGAAGCTCGCCCCGGCCATCAGCCCCGGTAAAAGCTGGGAAGGTGCCATCGCCTCCACCTGCGCTTCGGTTATCTTTGGGGTAATTTACCTGCCGCTCGCCATCCATGGCACGTCTTATCTGAAGGCGGTTCTGCTGTCAGTAGGGGCCAATATTGCGGGGCAGATTGGCGACCTTGCCGAATCCGCCATCAAACGCAGCGCGGGTGTGAAGGACAGCGGGACAATGCTGCCAGGCCACGGCGGCATGCTGGATCGGCTGGACAGTTCCCTGTTTGCGATGCCGGCGCTGTATGCCCTGCTCCGCCTGATAGACCGATGGGCCTGGCTCAGCTAGGATTAGGGGATGCGCGTTTTCCTCCTGTGCCTGACGATGGTCCTGGGTACGACCAGTGCGTTTGGCTGGGGATGCGAAGGGCACCAGATGATCGCCCTGCTGGCGCGGACCCAGTTGACGCCCGCCGCCTCGGCCGCAGTAGATAAGCTGCTGAAAGACAATCCGATTAGCCCCACCTTGAGCCGCTTCTGTAAGGACCGCCCGGCGGACATTATGGCGGATCTTTCCACGTGGGCCGACGATGCCCGAAGTGGTGAGGGCACGGGGGCCTGGCACTTCGTGGATATTCCAATGACTATCGCGAAGACTCCCGGCGACAAGAGCCTCGACAAGTGGTGCCCGGAAAACGGCGGAAAAGACGGCTCGGGATGTGTCACGAAGGCAATCCTGGAGCAATGGCAGATTTTGAAGGACAAAACGCAGCCAGCTGAAGCGCGTGCCCGGGCGCTGCGCTATGTAATTCATTTTGTGGAAGATACGCACCAGCCCCTGCATGACTCGGACAACACGGACCATGGCGGGAACTGTACGGCGGTCACTTACCTGAATGAGGAAAAGCCCGCCAATCTCCATGCCATCTGGGACTACCGGATCCTGCAGACAGATATGGAGCGCAGAAAGCTGAGCCAGTCGGCGTACACGGCTGCTATCGGCGCGGAGTTTGCGAAACGTCGGGCCGGGTGGTCGAAAGAGAAAGTGGACCCGGAAGCCTGGGCGTGGGAAGGCCATGCGCTAGCGGCAAAACTGACTTACGGTCTGCTGCGGCCCCTCATCCCCGTGGAGCCTCCCGGTGAAGCCGATTGTAATGCCGAGAGGGCCAGGGTTGCGGCGCTGCATATCTCGATTGGCGAGGCCTATATCGGCCAGTCGCTACCCGTTATTCGGGAACAACTGGCGCATTCCGCTGCACGGCTGGCAAATCTTCTAAACCAGACGTTCTAACGCGCTACCACATCTTCTTCAGCAGCTTTTTCGCTTCTTCGAACTGCGGGAACTGTTTTTCGTGGGCCTTAAAGTCTTTCGAATGAACGCAACGCCTGGTCCCGGTGTGCAGAACGGGGTAGTGGAGGTGGAGCATTTCATGGTACATGACGTATTCCAGGGCCAGTTTCGGGGCTTTCGGGTCGTCGAAGAGGCGGCTGATGATGATCATGCCATGGGAGGGGTCGAAGTGCCCCAGGCGGGTGCGGGATCTTACATGACTCCAGCCCAGTGCCGGCCGCACCATCATACCCCCGAAATGGGTTTGATTCAGGCTCTCAAAGATCTCTTCCAGGTTGTGAACTTCGCCCTGAGCCGGTAAATGGTGTTTGCGGCCGCGCGTCCGGCGGGATTCGTCGATCTTGTGCCGCACGTCCTTGCGATTCAGGTAGAGCCGATATCGATGGTCGTATTGGGGCGCGGCGGGCTTGCGGTAAAGCTTGCCAAGCAGGATATGAGCCAGCGCTTCGGTGACATGGGGAGGGGCCTGCGCCAGAAGATCCGTGATCTTCACCTCTATCCGGCCATTCTCCAGGCGGACGTGGCTGTCCGCGTTGGCAAACGCCTTGTATTCCACGGCCAGGGGCGGAACGGGGGTTCGGGGCTTGATTTCACGGTGGACGCGGCGGAACACCTCTTCTGCGGACTCGAAGAAAAGGGCGCTGGTAAGACTGGACATGACAGGGGCAAACATCAGAGGATTGGCATCAAAGCGACACCGGATTCAGCAGGACCATTACCCCGGCAGGGACTTGCGCCAGATAAATAATGCCGCCCGGATCGGAAACCTCTTCCGCCATCTCCTGGCCATCCACCTCAACGTTGTAAGCTTTGCCGGGCTGCAGGCCAACGATAAACACGTCGTCAAAGGCCTCTTCTTTGTTGCGTTTGGGAACACGGAACTTCTTCGCATCGCGGCCAAAGAAGACGGTGGCTTCTTCCAGGTCCATGGGCTCATGGGCCAGTTTGGGATCGATTTTGCTCACGCTGCCGTCGGCGAATAACTGCAGTTGGCCGTCGAAAAAACCAAGCCATTGGGCATCGTCTTCCCAGGAGGAACGAACGTAGAGCTGCCCTCCAACAGGATCGTGCATGGCGAGTGGAATGTGGTAGTAACTGAGGCCGGGCTGGTAGGGGTTGGCCCACAGGAATTCGTAGGTGATGCCCATGGTGCCGCGCATCAGGTAACGGTCATTCGTGAGAAACCCCTGGAGCAACTGGCTGGAGGAAGCGTTCGAGTCGAAGGCGACCATGGCAAGTTCAGCGGCACGGGAGTACATGGCGCGGTCCATCATGGGGCCGGATTTCTGAATTTCAGGGTCGGCCGGGATACGGTACTCGTTTTCGGCGGCGGGAAACGGCGCCGGGTAGTGCGCCATCACGTGCGCGATCGGGTATTCCTTAAACCAGCCTGGCAGCGTGTCGCGCAGATCGAAGTTAATGTTGTCCCGGAACGCATGCAGCAGTTCCATGAGCGGGAAGGCCTCGGCGTTGCTCACCCGCACGCGGTCGGCGCGAATACCTTTCACAAAGACCTTTAGCCAGTAATTCTGGAAGACGTCGCGGAGGGCGGCTTCCGATTTCTCGGGGAAGGCGTCGCAGATCACGATCGCGGCGAGGGTCTTGTTGCGGGCCTCGTTCAGGTTCTTCGGCGTCGGGCCGTCCGCAGCCCTTTGCAGTTTGGCAAAGATTCTGGTCTTCTCGGCGCTGGTCTTATCGGTGGGAGCCAACAAAGCCTCGCACCAGTCCGCCACCAGGGCAACCTGGCGGATATCGGTTCCCGCAGCGCTCGCCGCCCACGCCACAGCCTTCTTCCCGGCATCCGGATCCTGCGCCACTTGATACAGCAACGCCGAAGCCCATCCAGGTTCAGGAAATGGAGCGCCGCCATTCCAGAGATTCTGGAACTGTTCCCAGCGCAGGGACTGGCGTTCGTGTTCGCGACGCAGCAGGCGGAGCCGAGCCGGACGCAGGAAAAGCCGGGGGGCCTCTGCGTAAACCTTGTAACCCTCCGGGGCTTCAGAGGACGCGGCAGCCTCGGTTTTTGGAGCCTGCGCAAGCAGGCCAAGGCCGGGGAGGCCCAACAGGGCGAGACTCGCGGTGCGCCGGGTCATCAACCCTGATTCTGTCACAACACCTTCGGGATTGTGCCACAGAGGGCCGGGATTGTGCCACAGAGAGCCGGGATTGTGCCACAGAGGGCGATTTGCAGCGCCTGTAAAGCACTGGCGTGAAAAACAGGCCCGGGTATGCCAGTGCCCGGTTCTCTACAAATATATGCAGACAGAAGCTTTTGGGGTGTGGTCAGCCGATTGCTGATTGCTATCATTAAGGGATTAGTCTGCCTTCTGTGTGTCTGGGTTTCGGATTCACGCTTCTTATTGACGAAGCGGCACATGGTGAGCAGGCGGGTCACGGAATCCAGGTTTGATGAATAGTCTCAGAAAAAAAATCTCTCTGTCCTTTGCGGTTCTTGCAGCCGCTTCCCTGGCCGCCCCTCTGGCGAATGCCCAGCAGTACTTAGTCTCCACCGCGGCTGGCCAGGCGCACGTTCCTGGCTACTTCGGTGATGGCGGCCCGGCCAGCAACGCTCAGTTGTTCCTGCCTGTGCGCGTGGCTGTCGATACCAAGGGTAATTTTTACTTCTCCGACTACTACGTCAACCGCGTGCGCATGGTGACCGCCTCTACAGGAATCATCACCACAATTGCGGGCAATGGCGGCAAGACCTACGCGGGCGATAACGGCGCCGGAACTGACGCGGGCATCACGGATGTCCACGGCATTGCCGCCGATTCGAGCGGGAACGTTTTCATTTCCGATACTTCCAGCAGCCGGATCCGCAAGATCGACAGTAAGGGTGTAATCACCACGTATGCCGGCGACGGCACCCCGGGACTGTCGGGCGATGGCGCCGCAGCCAATAAGGCGAAACTTTGGTTTCCCGGCGGACTCGCGCTGGACAGCGCCGGCAATTTGTATGTGGCCGATTACGGAAACTCCACAGTACGCAAGATCGCGGCCTCCGGAGGCAACATTACAACCGTTGCCGGAACCGGGACATGGGGCTTTTCCGGCGATGGCGGCGCGGCCAATAAGGCTAACCTCGCCTCGCCTGGCTCAGTAGCCGTAGATGCCGCAGGCAACGTGTACATCGGCGATTCTTCAAACAACAATATCCGCAAAGTAACGCCGGACGGCAATATCCGGACCATTCTCTCCGGCTATTCGATCCAGAGCCTGGCGGCGGATGCGGCCGGGAACGTCTACTTCGTGGATGGTATTTCGCCGTACGTCTGGAAATTACTGCCGAACGGTTCGCTGCTGATTGCCGGGGGCACGGGGCAGACCGGCTCTGACGGCGATGGCGGAGTAGGCACCAGCGCCCAGTTCGATCATCCTGCCGGCATCGCTTCCGATGCGGCCGGCAATATTTATGTGGCCGATACCGCGAATGCGGTTATCCGGCGGCTCACTCCGGTTCCTTTCTCGGTAGGCGCAGTCACCAATGCTGCCTCCGGCGTTCAGGGTTCAATCGCTCCCGGCGAAATTGTGACGGTTTTCGGAGACAAGATTGGCCCTGCCACCCTGACCCAATTTGCGGTGGTGAACGGCGCAATCGGCAACCAGATCGCCAATGCCCAGATTTTCTTTAACGGTATCCCCGCCCCGCTGCTCTATGTGTCATCGGGTGTGGCGGCGGCGATTGTTCCCTACGGAATCGCAGGCGCACCCTCAGTGGATGTGGCTGTGAAGTACCAGGGCAACACGTCCTCCGTTACTACGTTCCCGGCCGCAACCGTGGCTCCCGGAATTTTCACGGCGGATTCAACCGGAGCCGGTCAGGCTGCGGCAGTAAATGGCGACGGAACGCTGAATAAAGCAGCGACCCCGGTGAAGATGGGCGGCTTCATCTCCCTGTTCGTTTCGGGAGCCGGCCAGATGAATCCAGCGGGCAAGGACGGGCTCCTGGTTACCGGAACCCAGCTCCAGACCACCATCGCTTCGGCTCAGGTGACGATTGGCGGGAAGTCCGCAGTTGTCAGCTATACGGGGGCGACACCGACGGCGGTCTCCGGCCTGACCCAGATCAACGTTCAGGTTCCGGTCGGCATCACAGCCGGACCGGCAGTGCCTGTACAGGTCACCGTAGGTGGCGTGGCGGCTCAGGGCGGCGTTACCATCGCCGTTCAGTAGCCTTTAGTCAACAACCCATTTGGGAAAAGGACTGCCCGGAGCTTCCCGACACTCCAGAAGAATATCGGGCAGACGTTTCTTCCGGCGGCAGAGCTTGTCCACCAGACGCTCCAGCGCGTCTCCGTCATTCTCCAGCCATTCGGGCGGAAGTTGCCGCAACGCACGGTCGAAGACGGCATCGGGACAAGTGACGGCACGGGTGAGCCACGGCTCAAAATCGTCGAGCGAGCGAACCTCCTGGTAGACGGTCCGGCGAGGGTAGAGGCCGGTAATGGCGGATTCGGGAAAGTCCCAGTGGGGTCCGTTGAAGGCGAAGCCATGGTCGACCATCAGCGCCACAAACCCGAGCTTACGGGGAGGAATGCCGGGCCCTGCCAGCCAGTCCTTTAATTGGGCTCGGAAGAAGATGGCCTGGCGTCCGTCAGAGTTCGCCACCCAGCGGTCAAACACGAGGGCGGCGCGGAATTGCTCGGCGTTTGCCACCTGATTGAGCAGTGCGTCGGGAATGAAATCGTAGATGGCGAGCGTGTGGGGATTGCCGGGATGTCGGGAGCCAAAATGCCAGCCGGGCACGATTTCCTGGCGTTTGGTACCGGTTTGGATGTAGACCTCGGGATTGAGGGCCAGGAACTCCGCAGT
Source organism: uncultured Acidobacteriia bacterium (assembly GCA_903929755.1). Classification (GTDB taxonomy): domain Bacteria; phylum Acidobacteriota; class Terriglobia; order Bryobacterales; family Bryobacteraceae; genus BOG-234. The sequence goes on along the minus strand of CAIYVZ010000110.1, from coordinate 879 downwards.
GAGGCCCACGAACTCGTGAGGAGGTGCTGCGATGCCGAGGTGAGTCAGAATCTCGGACGCGAGCAGTTCATTAATGAGAATTCGCCGGTGCTGCGGGTTATTCTGGAATTTGACGACGTAGAAGTTGCCGTCTGAGGCTTCCAGCAAGTGGGCCTGAGCGCCGCCCCTCATCTTCCGGATGAAACGGGTTGCGCTTACGGGCATGGAGCCTGTGGCGCGGTGACAGTGTCGGAAACCGGGAGCGATATGGCTGAAGAAGAAAACAAACTGGACGAGCAGAAGAAACTGGAAGACAGCGCCGCCAAGGGACGCGATGAGGTGGCGCTCGAGTTGATGAAGTTCATCGCGGTGACCACTGGTTACGGGAAGGGTGTGACGTCATCGGCAGGCTTTTCCGGCAAACCGGCGAAGACGCCGGAAGACTACGCGGACTCACTGATTCAGTTGTTCGAGAAATGCCGCACAGTTGTGGCAAAGCCGGTCTCGCAGTAAAGGCTGGAGTTCGCAGACTGCTGTAAATAAAGGGCGGGACCGGTTTAGCCGGTCCCGCCCGATTCATTAGCGGCGCCTGATTGCTGTTTTCACGACGGCTTTTTTCGCCACCGCTTTTTTGGCTGCGGCTTTCTTTGCCGCTACTTTTTTCGCCACGGGTTTGGCGACCGCTGTTTTCGTTGCGGCCTTCTTGGCGACCGGTCGGGCAGACTGGACCTTCTTTGCCACCGCCTTTGCGGGGGCGGCCTTTACGGGAGCACTCTTTTTAGGAGCAGCCTTCGCGGGAGCAGCCTTCGCAGGAGCGGCCTTGGCAGGAGCAGCCTTAGCAGGAGCAGCCTTCGCAGGAGCAGCCTTCGCAGGAGCAGCCTTCGCAGGAGCAGCCTTCGC
>CAIYVZ010000109.1 GCA_903929755.1 uncultured Acidobacteriia bacterium | reverse complement strand
CGTTCAACCTCCCGAACCATCTGAATCCGTCGACGCCCGGCGCACTCTCCACCGGCGCGGCCAGTTCGGCACTCACCAATTCGGCCACCAGCTACTCCATTACCTCGGACATCAGCGGTACCTCCGGCCTCTCCGCCGGCGACTACCGCGTGATCCAGTTCGCCCTGAAGTTCACCTTCTAAGCGAACAGGTCGACCGCTTTGCATCACGGCCGCGTGGAAGAAATTCCGCGCGGCCTTTTTTTGTGCCCCTTGCTCCCCGCTTCCGTATCTGATTGAATCTCTGTGAGGCCTGATTCACTCATGACATTCCGCTTCCCCCTCGCGCCCGTATTCTGCGCCGCTCTCTTCTCCGTCGCCGCCTACGCTGCCGACGCCCCTGCCACCTTCTCGAAAGACGTCCTCCCCGTCCTCCAGAAGAACTGCCAGACCTGCCACCGCCCCGGCGAAATGGCCCCCATGTCTCTTCTCACCTACGCCGAAGCCCGTCCCTGGGCCAAAGCCATCAAGGCCGCCGTTGTCAGCCAGAAAATGCCGCCGTGGTTCGCCGACCCCAACGTCGGCCACTTCCGCAATGAGCGCCGCCTCAACGCGAAGGAAATCGCCATTCTCTCCGCCTGGGCCGACAGCGGTGCCCCCGAAGGCAATGCGAAGGACGCCCCCGCCCCCGTCAAATTCAACGACGGCTGGAATCTCAAACCCGACATGATCATCGAAATGCCCACCGATTTCCACGTCCCCGCCTCCGGCGCCATCGACTACCAGTACATGCTCGTCAAAGGCAACTTCACCGAAGACGTCTGGGTCACCTCCGCCGAAATGCGCCCTGGCAACAATAAGGTCGTCCACCACGGCGAAGTCTGGGTCCGCCCCCCGCAGTCCCAGTGGATGCGCAATGCCGAACCCGGCGTGGCGTATTCGAATGGTGAAATGCGCCGCTCCGGCGCCGAAGGCAACGACATCATCGGCAAGTTCAATCCCGGCATCGGCGCGCAGGACTTCACCCTCGGCGGCGCCGCCAAGCTCATCCCCAAAGGTTCCGACCTCGTCTTCGAAATCCACTACACCGCCGTCGGCACCCCGCAGACCGACCGCACCAAAGTCGGCTTCGTGCTCTCCAAAGCTCAGCCTAAAATGCGCTACGTCACCGGCTACGGCCCCCAAGCCAGCAACCTCCTGATCCCCGCCGGCGACGGTAACGCCGAAGTCGTCAGCGAGATCACCGCCCAGGATGACGTCATCCTCGCCTACGTCCAGCCCCACATGCACCTTCGCGGCAAGGACTATGAAGTCCGCGTCATCTACGCTTCCGGCGAATCCGAATCTGTCTTCCGCGGCCGGTTCGATTTCAACTGGCAGTTCGGCTACGAGCTCGCCAAGCCCGTGCAGCTCCACAAAGGCGACCGCCTCGTCGGCATCGCCCATTTCGACAACTCCGCTAACAACGCCTTCAATCCGGACCCGAAGAAGGAAGTCATCTGGGGCCCCCAGAACTGGGATGAAATGCAGAACTGCTTCATGGGCCTGCTCATCGACGTGAAGACCGACCCCGCCACGATCTTCAAGTCCTCCGGCCCCAGCCTTCAGAAACGCGTCCCCGGCAAAGGCGGCCCCACGCTCAGCGCGCTGGAAATACCGAAGCAGTAGGCGCCGCTCACTTCAGGCAACTCTGGGGGGGCCGCCTTGCCGGCTCCCCCGTTCACAGCACTCTGAAATAAATCCCGCGCCGCTAACATCCTGATCCCCCGCACCTTATTGATTCCGCCCGGTCCAGCCCGCCCTTGTTCGCCTTTTCCGCCTGCTACAACGTCGACATGGCAACATCAGCAAAGAAAATAGCGGCCAATCAGGCCAACGCAGCAAAAAGTACGGGTCCTCGCGACACCCGCAAGACGCGCTTCAACGCCAGGACGCATGGCCTCTCCGGGCACACCATCCTGCGCACCGATGAAGACGACGAAGCTTACAACGAATACTCCGCCCGCCTTCTGCCGGATCTTGCCGCGGCCACCGCCGTGGAATTCGATTTCGCCCAGCGCATCATCTTCGATTCCTGGCGCGTCCACAAAGCCG
>CAIYVZ010000108.1 GCA_903929755.1 uncultured Acidobacteriia bacterium | reverse complement strand
TGGCCGTTCGAAGCACCCAACTATCCAGCTTGCCAGGTCTTGTTCCAAAGCGCCAGGTCTAAAGTGAAGATTCTTAAAGATTTCTTCGAGTACCCTTTCGACGTGCCGGAAACCTTCAAGTAGGGGGCTGAACTGTTACAATCCATGGATGTAGTGGATCCCGTGACGTAAACACTCCCTGAACCATCGACAGTCATTCCGTACATCGTATTGAGCGACGAGGATCCGCCGAGGAAAGTCGAGTACAGAAGGGTAGGATCAATAACCAAATCACCTTTCCCTCTTTGTCGGCCGATCCTGAAAGCATAGGAGTTTGCGCCGGTCAGACGGAATGCGCCGTCCACCGGGACGCGTTGGCCATCTGCCTCTTGGTAGACCTGTGCTTTCGTCTCGCGGAGAGTGCCAAACTTCGTCCTGACTTCGAGGGACCCGTCTCGCAAGAGGTTGATTCCGCTCACCCCTCGCCAGGCGATTTGAACTCTGTCCGGGCTTCCGCCGGTCCGAACGACGAATTCCTGCTCTATATCGGAACCCTTCGCAAAAAGTCTCAGATCGACCCCCGGCCAGACGTCGCGGCAGATTACCCCCCGGAATGCCCGAACGTTTGTGCGCCACGTCGAAGCATCAGGGCCGAGAAAATAGTTATAGACGCCTTCCTCCCTGCCGCCTGATTCGACCGCAGAGCAGACGCCGCCGTTGGCAAACTCTTCCGCGAAAACAAACCGGTCGAAAGTTGGGTCCTCCGCCGTCGTGTTTGTTCTTGCTCGGACGGAGGTATTCTCTGTCATCGAAACCGGGCGCAACTGTGCCGCGGACGGGATGAGAGTCTTTTGGTTCAGCTTAGGGCGAACCACATCGAAAACCAGTCCGCGGTCTGTCAGCCATGCAACTTTATTTCCCCCACGGATTTGGAACCGCACGCGGGAGTCGAATTGGCCGACGTTTTCAATGAAGACCACTTGTCCCCGGCTGGCACCGAGCGCGTCGAGTTGCTCGGCGGTTTGAGCTCGTGCCGGACTGGAACTGAAGACCGGCACGAACAACACCAGTGCGGAGCCGAGAGAACCGAGGCACTGCATCACCGTACGCGCCATCATTAACCTCCAAATAGACAGTCAAGATTGTATCATACGCGACGCGGTCTGATAATGTGGGAAAAATAAAGCCTGGCGAGATTGGTACTAGGACCATGATGTTATGAGTCTCGGTAAAGAAGCTTGTTTCAAAGATCCCGGGGCCGCTTTTCTCAGCAACCAGGCCGCCGGTGTTCGGCCATTATTTTCAACGGGGATTTCCGGTCGATTCTCGCTCAAACAGGCCAGCTTCCGTCACGATGGCTAACCTCTGGTTCTGTGGATACGGTTGAGGGGGCCGGGGTCTCCCGGTCCAATAGCGCGGCAGCGATAACGTGGCAGGCCTTGACGTGAACTTCGTGAGCCGTCCGGGTTACGCCATCCGCCGGCGTAAACTTCCGCTGCTGAAGGCTTCCTTCGATGTGGATGTTCTCGCCCTGTTCATACGTCATGGCGACGTCCGCAACTTCGTTGTAAAAAACGAGGCTGTGCCAGTTCGTGTGGGACTGCGGCTTGCCATCGTGCCCGGCGAAATGATACGTCTCGCCGAGACGGGCATTCGCTACCTTCGTGCCTGACCCCAGAAACCGTAAGGTTGGTTTGGCCGCCAGGTAGCCCGCGAGCTCGATTCTGTTCTTCTGCATAAATGCATGCCGGTCGCCGATTACGGCCGCCGTAATTCCTCAATGAACCCGCGCTCCAGTCCGGTAGTAGCATCGTCGTCGGTCACGAGTTCGGGCTTATCAAGCTGAACCAGTCGCCCCGCCGACAACTGTCGCTGAGTCGTCTTCGGCGGCGCAATTGCCGACCGGCGGGCCAATTCCGGATCGGCGAAATAGAGCATCTGCATGCCGAGAATCGGAAAGTGGCCGGAAACAAAGATCAGCATGTCGCCAGGTTCGGTGATCACTTCGGAATCGCCGCTGCCCTCCTTCTTCGGCGGGCGGAGCCGCATGATCTCGTCCGGCGTCATGAGCGGGCGCTCGATGTGATCCACGCTCGCGTTGACGTGCGACATCACCGGGGAGAACCGTGAACCCGAGAAGTTGAAACTTGCCTTTTGCACTGTGGTCGTGCCGCTCATCTTCGACAGCATTTCCGCGGTCTCAACCTGATTGGGCGCGAACGCAATACGAACGTGGCAATTCGAAACGATGCTTTCGTTCTGCCCATAGGCGTCCACGATCTGCCGGATGTCCTGGGCGATCAAATAAGCCTTGAGCCCATACCCTGCCATATAGGACAGGGCGTCGGCAAAGATCTCCATCCGCTTCAGACTCGGGAACTCGTCGATCAGGAATAGCAGGCGATGGTTGTTCCTCTTCTGCTCGGAACCGTCGAACGCCATCCGCTCAGTCAGTCGGTTGACCACCATCGTGAACATGAGCCGTATCAAACGGCGGAGCCGGATCTTGTCGGACGGGGGCACCACAAGGTACAGCGATACCGGGAGGTCGCCGTTCACGAGATCATTTATGGTGAAATCGCTCGCCGCCGTGTTCCGAGCCACGAGTGGATCGCTATAAAGCGCCAGCGCCGTTTTCGCGGTTGACAGGACGCCGGACAGTTCCTTGACATCCTTGTCGAGCATCTCTTGCGCTTTTTCCGACACCACCGGATGCGTCGAGGTTTTGAGTCCGCTCGAAGTCCGCCACCCATACCGGTACTCCGGGTCGTGAGGATAGCTGACCATTTCATTCAGCGTTTCCCGGAACTCGACGCCGGGCCGGGTAAAAAGACCCGAGAGATCAGCCAGGCAGGCGACGCGATCCTCAACAGCTGCCATGTAACAGGCGTGCAGGATCATGCCGGTCGTGAGCGACGCCGCACTGTCTTCCCAGTGCCGCTCCATCGGGCTGTCCTCGCCGCTCCGAATGATCATGTCGGCAATGTTCTGCGCGTCGGAGACATCGCGCGGCGTAAACAGACGAACCTCGGCCAGCGGGTTGAAACGGGATGAAGTGCCCTCCTCGACCGGCGAAAACTTGAAGCAAAGCTGGCCGCGGCTGGCCCGGTACCCGGCCGTCTTTGCCCAGTTCTCACCCTTGATGTCATAGATGACGGCGCTCTCGTCCCACGCAAGCAAGGTTGGGATCACGAGCCCGACTCCCTTACCGGACCGTGTGGGGGCAAATGCGAGAACATGTTCCGGGCCGATGTGGCGCAGATACTGCAGTCGGCGGGTTGAGTCGTTGTACCAGCCACCGACGTAGACGCCGCCTTGGTTCCGCATGATGCCCATCGCCTCGATGTCCTCCCGCCGCCAGACGAGCCGAGCCGTGCAGATCCTCCGCGTTCTCAGACAGCCGCTGTGCCCGCCGATTGGCGGCGATGAAAAATGCGACCATCGATAGAATGCAGCCTCCGAGCACGATCATCTCGCCCTCAAACAGCGGCTTCGTTATGCGGCTGTCGCGACTCGTGCAGTTCTGAAAGCCCCAAATGCACCAGGCGAAAGGCTGGTACAGCGCCACTCGGCTCATGCGCAGGATCGGAGTTCCAGCGCGACGGAGCGCAGAAGAACGCTCCGCCGGCGACGTCCGCGACGTGGATCTGGTTCGTCATTGGTCTCGTGCTCGCGCTGGTACTGCTCATCCTCGGATTCTGCATCGGAAGCAGGCTGCACTAAGGAACGTATTTTCAGGAGATAATCATTCAATGCGGATGCTTTTATTCTGGTTCACAGTGCTGGGTCCCAAGGCGAAGCTCGTCTTCATCGCCGCCTGCGGCGTCCTCGTGTACGCAGTCTGCCGGTAGCGCAACTGGTTTGGCCCGCAGATGGTTTGCTGGCCCCGACCATCGAGCATGACAGGCCAGTAATCGGGGACTTTCGGCGCACAGACAAATATTATGCCGTCACTGGTGACAAGCCGACTTACCGGTACTAATCGCTCTATTCGCACGATACGGCCAAGGCGTTGAACGTGCCCGACTGCAGGTAGCTCTGCGGGCTCCGTTTTGCGAATAATTGCGGCGTTGCTGCCAACCGGGCTTTTCCGGCACCCAGGGCGGATCCGTGAATCAATGTTCAACTTCGATAGAATAAATTGAGGTCTGTCCCCGCTATGGCTTGGGCACCGGAAGATTCGCTCGTAATCGGAATATCGTCGCGCGCCCTTTTGATGCTGGACGAAGAAGATCGCATTTACCAGGAAAAGGGCGTCCAGGCGTTTATCGATTATCAATGTCAGCATGAGGACAGGGTCATAGAGCTGGGAGTTGCCTTCCCGTTGGTGAAAGCGCTTCTGCATTTGAACGAAACGCTGGGTTCTGAAGGGAAGCCTGCCATCGAAGTGGTGATCATCTCCAGAAATCACCCTGCCTGCCTGATACGCATCAACAATTCGCTACAGCATCACGGTGTCCGGATCAGAAAAGCAGTCTTCACCGGCAATGGCGATCCACTGCCCCATCTGAAAGCTCTGAAAGTCGGTCTGTTCCTTTCGAGCGAAGAGCGGGCTGTCAAAGATGCACTGGCTGTGGGTATATCAGCAGGGCTGATCCACGGGGGGCCGGAATTCGCGGGACAGCTCGACGGAACTCCTATCATCGCTTTTGATGGCGACGCAGTTCTCTTCTCGGATCAGTCAGATAGAGCGTACCAGGCAGGAAAGCTCGCCGGATTCAAAGCGCATGAGATTGAGAACGCCGGCATTCCGCTTCCGGCCGGTCCCCTTCATGAGTTCGCGCTCGCGCTCGAAAGGCTTCGGGAAAACTACCCTATAGAGTCTCCGCCCTTCCGGATCGCATTGGTGACGGCCCGCGATATCGAATTCTGCGACCGGCCAATACGGACTCTCCGAAAATGGGGTATCCGGCTGGACCATGCGACGTTTTGCGGCGGCATGTCGAAGGCTGTCGCACTGGCCGCGCTGAAACCTCTCATCTTCTTCGACGATGATCCTCGAAACTGGTAACAGTTCAGCCCCCTACTTGAAGGTTTCCGGCACGTCGAAAGGGTACTCGAAGAAATTTTTAAGAATCTTCACTTTAGACCTGGCGCTTTGGAACAAGACCTGGCAAGCTGGATAGTTGGGTGCTTCGAACGGCCAGAATCGGAGTTCGACCTCCAGTGTGCCGCCTGACGTGCGGCGGCTGGAACGCGAGAATGAGCGTTTGGAGCGCGAGAACGAGAAGCTTCGCGAGAAGCTGAGCGACCGCGAC
>CAIYVZ010000107.1 GCA_903929755.1 uncultured Acidobacteriia bacterium | reverse complement strand
CTCGATCTGACTCAGGCTGCTTACTTCCGTGTCGTTCATGCTGATGATCAATCCCCAGCATCCAACCCCTTCTCCTCAGGCTCACCTTGCGTGAGAATCCGTACCCCCCTTCAGGCTCATCTTGCATGAGACAAGAGTGGCCCAGACCCGCCCGCCCAAGCGGCGGTATCATGGGGGTCTGTACACCACGCCACCCGACAAAGTGCGTCTGGAACTCCTGCGGCCGGCATGGCAGCGGTACGGCTTTGCCGTGCTGGTGAGCGTGCTTGCCAGCCTGGCGCCCCACGGATACGGAAATGCCCCGGGAATGCAGAAGATGCCTTTCGTGGCGGCGCTGACAGCCGTTATTGCCACGGCGGCCATCGCCGGTTTCGGCCCCACCTTCCTCGCCATCGTCCTGGGAGGTGCCTGGAGTATTGCGGAACTGCTCCGGGAACCCCGTTTTACCCCCGCCGACATCATTACGAGGCTCCTGATCTTCGGCATTGAGGGCATGCTGGTGGCACTCTATGCCTGGGCGGCGCGACGCATTGCCCGCCACATTGCCAAAGCGTCCGACTGGCACCGCCGCCTGCTGGAAACCAGCAGTGAAGGGATTTGGGTCCTCAACTCCGACGGTGCCATCAGCTACGCCAATCCCCGCCTGGCCGAAATTCTCGGGACCACCGTGGAAGCAATTCAGGGCAAACCCAGCGAAGAGTTTTTCTTTGGCTCAGACCTTGCCGCAGAACGCATACGCTCGCAAAACCTGAGCGCAGGACAAAAAGAACAGTTCGACCGCCGCCTGCGCCGCGCTGACGGAGGCGAGGTTTGGGTCCTGACCTGCGCCAACCCCGTGTTCGACGAACAGCAGCAATTGCAGGGCTTGCTCTCCATGATGACCGACATCACCGAGCGCAAGCGTGCCGAATATGCCCTTCGCCGGTCGGAAGACAAATTCCGCAGCCTGTTCGACAACATTCAGCAAGGTGTCTACCAGAGCACCCCCGCTGGCCGCATCCTGGCCGCCAACCCGATGCTGCTGAAGATGCTGGGGCTCACCAGTCAGGCCCAATTCAACAGCGTCAGCATCGCCGAAGATCTCTATATCGACAAGGAAGTACGGAAGCACCTGCTGGAACGGCTCGAACAGGACGGCACTTTCCAAAACGTGGAGTATCAGCTGCGCCGCCACGACGGGCGCATTATCACGGTACGGGAAAACGCCCGTATCGTCCGCGATGAGGACGGGAACATTCTCTACTACGAGGGCACGCTGGCCGACATCACGGAACGACATTCGCTATAGGTTCAACCGGTAAGCACTCACCGCAGTCCGCCAGAACAACGCTTCAACCTCCGCCCCCGGACGTCCCGTCAGGTAACCCGCAACCACCTCAAAAACCACCGGATACAACGCAATCAGATCGCATGTCGGCCAGTTGCTGGCGAACACCAGCCGTTCCGGGCCAAATACGCTCCAAAGCTCGTCGAGCCCATTTTTGTAGAATGCCGGCTCCCTCGGCACTTCGCCATTCACCTTCCGAACCACACCCGACACCTTCGCGAAGACGGAGGGATACTTCCCCAACAACTGCATGCCGCGGGAATCATCCACGGGCATGTGCCCCACGATCACCCGTAAACCGGGAACCCGCGCTACCAACTGCGCCAACTGCTCAAACTGGGGAGGGCCACTCACCAGAATGTCCAGGCTCAAACCCCGCTCGGCCAGAAACGCAATGTCCGCCTGCTTTTTCGAATCCGCCAGAAGCCCCTCCAGTGCGGGCCCGCCGATCCGAATGCCGCGAAACAACGGATGCTTCGAAAAACGCTCCAGGGCAGCGCGAAAATCCGGATGCCCCGGCGCAATATTCCCCACCACCGCCCGAATGAGCGGCTCACGATCCCCCAGCGTCAGCAGCCACAAATTATCCTCCAGCCACGGACTGGCCTCAATCGCCACTACGCCATCCACGCGGTATGGCTTTACCGCTTCCAGGTAGCGCGCCGGGAAACTGGGCTTATAAAGCGCCGGCATGGTGGGCGGAGGCCACGGCACACCCTGCGGCCTCCCCGTGTCGTAAAAATGCGTCGCCACATCAATTACGCGGGAAGGTTTCACCACAGCGGCCAGTAAAGAAGAGGCGGCAACAAAACCCGTTGTAACAAAACTGCGACGATTCAACTCGGTGGACATAAGTAAGGAGGTTACCATCAAATGGTTGCTCTTTCATGTCAGCAAAACCGCCCGCCAAACCGCGCACTAAGCAGAAACCCGCGGCCCCACCTGCGCCGCCGCCCGATCTGGATAACCCGGAACTCTACCTCAATCGTGAACTGAGCCTCCTGGAATTCCAGCGGCGCGTGCTGGAAGAAGCTCGCGATGAGCGCAATAAACTCCTCGAACGCGTTAAATTCGTTTCCATTGTCAGCTCCAATCTGGACGAATTCGCCATGGTCCGTGGTGCGGCACTCAAGCAGAAGCTCGCCGCCGGCAGCCAGGACCTGAGCATCGATGGCAAGACCGTCAGCCAGCAACTTGCGGCCGTTCGCGAAGAACTGGAAGAGATCACCAGCTCCATCTACGCCTGCTTCAACAAGATCATGCCGGACCTGGCGCGACAGGGTATCGAAGTCGCGGAATACTCCGACCTGGATGACCGCGAGCGGATCGCGGTGGATACGTACTACACCGACACAATCTTCCCCTGCCTGACGCCGCTCGCGTTCGACCCCGGCCGCCCCTTCCCGCACATTTCGAACCTCAGCCTGAATCTGGCAGTAGTGCTGCGTGACACCGCCGACAAAGAACATTTCGCGCGCCTCAAAGTCCCCCAGCAGCTACCCCAGCTCATCACGGTCCCGCAACCGCCCTCTCGCCGCAAGAATCACCCGAAGCAGCGCTTTGTCTGGATTGAACAGGTGATCGCGGCCAATCTGGGAACCCTTTTCCCGGGCCTGACCCTGGTGGAATCACACCCCTTCCACGTCACCCGCGACGCCGAAGTGGCCATCAAAGAGCTGGAAAGCGACGACCTGCTGGAGAGCGTGGAAGAAGCTGTCTGGCGCAGGCGTTTCCACAAACCCGTCCGCCTGCAGACCGACACGTCTTTCTCGGAAGAGATTCTGGAAATCCTGGTCGAAAATCTGGACATGGGCCCGGAAGATGTCCTCCGAGTCAGCGGCCCGCTCGACCTGACGCGCCTTCGCCAACTCGCCTCACTAGACCGACCCGACCTCCGCGACGAGGCGCTGGAACCGTGGACACCGCCCGACTTCTCCGTGCACGCCGAAGAGGACATTTTTACCACCATCCGGCGCGAAGACCGGCTGCTCCACCATCCTTTCCAGACCTTCCAGCCCATTGTTGACCTTCTCCGGAAGGCTGCGCACGACCCTGACGTTCTGGCCATCAAGATGACGCTTTACCGCGTCGGCCGCAATTCTCCCATCGTCAAAGCGCTGCTGGAAGCTATCGAAAACGGCAAACAGGTGGCCGTTCTGCTGGAACTCAAAGCCCGGTTCGACGAGGAAAGCAACATCGAATGGGCCCGCGCGCTGGAACGCGAAGGCGTTCACGTGGTCTACGGCCTGGTTGGCCTGAAAGTTCATTGCAAGATCGCGCTCATCGTGCGCCGCGAACACGAACAGATCCGCCGCTACGTCCACTTGGGCACCGGTAACTACAACCCCGTCACCGCCCGCCTCTACACCGATATCAGCCTGTTCACGGCCGACCCCGACATTGGCGCCGATGCGACGGATCTGTTCAACTACCTGACCGGTTACGGCCACAAAAACGACTTCCGGCGGCTGCTGGTAGCCCCGCTGACGATGCGCCGGAAGTTCCTGGATCTGATCCGCCGCGAAATCAAGTTCGGCGAAAACGGCCACCTGATTCTGAAAATGAACGCGCTGGAGGACAAGGAGATGATCCGCCTGCTGTACGAAGCCTCCCGCGCGGGCGCGAAGGTGGACCTGCTGGTGCGAGGCCTCTGCTGCCTGCGCCCCGGCATACCCCAGGTGAGTGAGAACATCACCGTCCGCAGCATTGTGGGCCGGTTCCTGGAACACAGCCGGATCTACTACTTCCACAACGGCGGCGAAGAAGAGATCTACGCGGGCAGCGCCGACCTGATGCCGCGGAACCTGGACCGCCGCGTGGAACTCCTGTTCCCGATCCTGAACCAAAAACTGGTCCGCCACCTGCGCGACGTGGTTCTGGCCAAATACTTGTCCGATAACCGCAAGGTCAGAATTGGCCGCGCTGACGGGACTTACGAATCGGTGCTCACGGGAGCCACCGACAGTCAGGCCTGGTTCGCCTCACACAAAGCCGCCAGCAACTAACGTTCTTGTCCGTCACGGCGCTTCGGAGCCGCCAGAGCGTGCTGCCGTATGGGTACAGTTCGGGCGTACTGTTTTTTTCGTAGTTTCATTGCGACGTCCTTAGGCCGCTTGATAGAGCACTGGCGGGGCGTCTTTGCCGCAACAGCGCTTGTATTTTTCGCCGGACTTGCAGGGGCAGGGTGCGTTGCGGGGGATTTGCTTTGTCCGTTGGGCGAATTCGGCCAGTTCGCGGCGTTCTTCGGCTTCGATCTGGGCGTGGAGACGAGATTCGGCGGTTTGGACGGTGTCCGGAATGGGTTCGTTTTTTCGAATTTCAGATTTCGAGGAATCGGCCGCCGGACGAATTGGGTTCGCTTTTTCGAATCGCAGTACGTCGCGGGCGCTGGCCGGGGCCGGGAGGGCCAGGTTCCAGCGGTTGTTGAGGTGGCGGTCGGTCTGGAGACGACGCAGTTCCATGGTGTTGCGGCGGACGGCGGTGTTGAGACGGTCGCGGTATTTGCGGCGGGCGTCGAGAGTTTCTTCGGAGAAGATGGACTCGTCGAGGGAGGCCATGATGTTCATGCGCCAGGTGTCGCGAAAGATTTCGGCGGCGAAGTGGAGTTCGAGGAAGCCTTCGGGACGGAGCTGGGATTGCGCTTCTTCGGCGAGAGCCAGGAATTCGGCGCGATCAGCGGCTGCTTGAGCAGGGTCGCTCCCGCGACCGGCTACTGTGTCGGTTGCGAGGAGTTCGGGGAGGGTTTGCATGGTGAGTTTTCCTTGGCAGTATTCGTTTTTGAGGTGAAACCGGAGATTGGGTCGAGGGTTTGGTCGAGATCTGTGAGGGGTGGCGGGGTGCCGCGGCGGGCGGAGAGCAGGAGGCGGAAGGAGCCGCAGAAGTGGCGGTAGTAGCGGGTTTCGAGGCGTCCGAGAGCGGTTAGAACGATGCGGCTGGTTTCGGGTGCGTGTGCCATGGCGAGGTGGTACATGTCCTCGTGGGGTTCGAGAAGTTGGCCTTTCGTGTCTTTGAGACCGCGGGGGCGGAAGGTGACGGCCTGATGGTCATAGACCGCTTTTTCCATGATTTTTGTGCGAATGCCGCGCCACTTGGAGATGGCCATTTCATCGACGAGGTAGTTTTCGGCGAAGTCGCGGGGCCGGAGGTTGAGGCGAGCGGTCTCAATGAGGTCACCGAGACGGTGTTTTATTTCCGGACCGATGACGAGATTGCGGAGGTCGGCCTGGAAGGGAATTCGGGAGTTTTGCAGCATGACATTTCCTCGCCTGGAGTTTGCCACGCGGGGCGTGCGGGATGGCTTTGGGGGGGATCCGACACGGTCGTAAGGGTATGGACGGGCTTGGTTTAGCGATATTTTCGCCGTTGGTGACCGGCGATTCTGGGCGGCGCGGTTGGTTAGGGCGGGGCGGGAGTTCACAGGGGAGCAGAGGGTGTGGGTCGACCGGATTGGAGCGCACATGCAGGAGAATTTGTCGCTGGACCGGCAGGATTTTGAATTGCAGCCCGCGTTTACGCGACATGGCGCGTGAGGCAAGGCGGTGCGGGTGTTTGGTCCGGGGCTGGCGGGTTTATTGAGGACGTGAATCAGCAGGTTGCAGGAGCAACGCGACAGCAGGGGGAAGCCGGATTTCCGGAAAAGGCCGGAAGGGGACGGGCCGACCTTAACGGAGGCACAGCGGACGGAACTGGACTACCGGGTGGCCAGATATGAACGGAATCCGTCTGACGTGATCCGGTGGGAGCAGGTCCGGGCGGGCCTGGTAGTTCCACGTCGACCGGACTCAGAGGGTAGCCCGGCTCGGTGAAGTTGCCGGGTAATTTCCAAGGTTACAAACTAACGTTACACTGGTGTGGTGTATCCCGTTGGGGGATTTGGGGTGCGATCTCAACCATGCTGGTTCGGAGCGTTGGCCTCTCCCAACCGCACGAACTCTCCAATTTCTCCGTTGACGCCTCTGCGTTAGTTGACAGTTCGAACTCGGCCTTGTTTGGTCTATGATTAGGAAGAATGGCCGTCGATGAATTGGTACTGAGCGAGGTTGTCCGCCGCGTGCTGGCCGTGGCGAAGCCGGACAGGATCATTCTGTTCGGGTCGGCTGCAACAGGCCAGATGACGAAGCACAGTGATATCGATATTTTAATCGTCGAGCCGAATGCGGTGAATCGCCATGCGGAGAGCGTTGCCATCACTGACGCGATCGGCGATGTCCGCTTTCCGGTGGACGTCAAGATAATCTCATCGGAGCGGTTCGAGGCAACGAAGAACATCATCGGCGGCATCGCCTACCCTGCGCACAAGTACGGCAGGATCCTCTATGAGGCCGCCTGAGGAAGAAATCCGGCTGCTCGTGGGCGAGTGGCTCAAGAAGGCAGATTTGGATTTCAAGACCGTCGTCCGGCTCAGCTCTGAAAGCGAATTTCGAGACATTGTTGGGTTCCATGCTCAGCAGGCCGCCGAGAAGTACCTGAAGGCACTTCTCACGCGGCACCAAATCGAGTTCCCGAAGACACACATAATTAGGCGGCTGCTCATTCTGCTTGAGCCGACTGATCCGGAGATGGTCGAGTCCCTCGACGATGCGAATTGGCTGAGTCCTTTCGGTGCCGAGATCCGCTATCCCGGTGATCGGGCTGAGGCACTGCCAGGCGAAGAGGTGCGGGCTCGAAAGATCGCGCAAAAGGTGCGCGATGCGGTGATGGTTGTGCTCGAGCCCTACCTTGCCGGAGGTTGAATTGCCCCGTGATGATTCCGAGGCGTCGCGTCGAAGGCCGGTACGGTGCGCGATCTACACCCGCCAGTCGGTGAAGACGATTGACGATCTCTCCTCGTGTCGGCTGCAAGGAGATGCCTGCCGTTCGTATATTGAATCGCAGTGTGCCCTTGGGTGGTTACTCATCCGGGAATCCTTCGACGACGAAGGCTACTCCGGCGCTACTCTCGACCGTCGTGCCCTTGATCGTCTTCGTGCCCTTGATCGTCTTCGTGCCCTCGTCCGGAGGGGACAAGTCGATAAGGTTATCGTTCATCGTCTTGATCGGCTCTCGCGCAGTTTACGAGAGTTCGACACTCTTGAACGAACTTCGCGAGTTGGAGGTCGGGTTGGTCGTTGTCACAGCGCCGGAGCTTGGCCAGTCGGCCCAGGACAATTTAATGCTGAACATCCTGGCGTCGTTCGCCGAGTTTGAGCGCGAGCTGATCGCCGCCCGCGTCGCCGATACTCGCGCACGATTGAAGCTGCGCCACCTGCGATTTGCCGGCGGGGTTCCATTTGGGTACGATGCCGACCGGCGCTCGAAGCAACTCGTGCCAAACAACTGATCCGCCAAATGCGAGGCCTCTATATGCGCAAACGTTGGCGTGGTCCGCCGGTATGGTGTGCCCTTGCGGGTGCTGCAAGTTGATTCAGTTGAGTCTGCTGCGCGAGGATTTCCCTAAGTGGTCGGTTGAAATGACTGTTTGGGGAGTCCCCACGCTGGTGCCATCAGTATGGTGCACGAGTGGATGCCGGTCCCATTTCTTTCTGCGGCGGGGCCATCTCCGCTGGTGCGGACCGTAGGTGCCGAGGTGAGACTACGGATCAATTTGCGGTGTAGTCGAGCATCAGCGCCATCACGGCAAGAGGCCCAAGCACGCGATATCGACAACGACCCTCGACCGTACATGGAAGGGCTGCGTCAGTTTGCGGCGAAGCATGATGTTCCGCTGCCGGATGCTTCGTTACGCTGTGGCCGCTTGTGGCGGCAGGGCGTGCTGAAAGGACCGGCGGATGCGCTGATGGCGTTATTTCAGTAGTCGCCGGGATTCCGGCCCGGCGCGCTGCCGCTCACCGCAGGTCCGCGATAAGATACACAAGAAGATCGTACCCGTCATGCCAACCCCCGCCTCCCCATGCCAACCCTGACTCGCCGAACTCTGCTCGCAGCGGGCGCCGCTGCTCTGGCTCCCGCCCTTATCGGCGCCGCCCCGCGCAAACGCAACGTTCTGTTCATTGCGTCGGACGACCTGAATAACTCGCTCGGTTGCTACGGAGATCCCCTCGTCCAGTCGCCGAACATCGACCGTCTGGCCCGCATGGGTGTTCGTTTTGACCGCTCCTACTGCCAGTTTCCGTTCTGCGGTCCCTCCCGGGCTTCGCTGATGACCGGCATGGCACCCGACAAGACGCGTGTCTGGGACCTGCAGGCCAATTTCCGCACCGCGCAGCCGGATGCCATCACCCTCCCCCAGCTCTTCCGGCAAAACGGGTACTTCACGGCCCGCGCCGGCAAGATCTACCACTATGGTGTTCCGGATGACATTGGCACCAACGGTATGGATGACAAGCCTTCCTGGCAGCAGGTGGTCAATCCCAATGGCGTGGACCACACGAAAGAGGAACCGCTCCTCACCGTCCACACGCCGACCCGGGCCATCGGGTCTTCCCTCGCTTTCCATGCCTCCGCTGCGCCGGACAACCTGCATACCGACGGGCTTCTGGCCGAGGCCGTCATCGGGATGATGGAGCAGCACAGGAGCGAACCGTTCTTCATCGGCGCGGGGTTTTACAGGCCCCACGTCCCGTTTATTGCGCCCAGCAAATACTTCGACCTGTACCCCCTCGAAAAGATTGAGGCGCGACCCTTCAAAGATTCCGACATGACCATCGCCCCGGAATGGGCCTTCTTTACGAAGCCAGCCAACTGGGGGCTGAGCGTGCTGCAACGTCGAGAAGCGATCCGGGCCTACTATGCGTCCATCTCGTTCATGGATGCCCAGGTGGGTCGGCTGCTCGACACGCTGGACCGCCTGAAGCTAACCGAAAATACAACCATCGTCTTCTGGGGCGACAACGGCTACCAATTGGGCGAGCATGGGCAATGGATGAAGCAGACCGTTTTTGAGGCGGCGGCCCGTGTTCCGGTGATCATTGGCGGGGCCGGGGTCTCGGCGCGGGGGCGGGGGTGTGGCCGGACGGTAGAACTCCTCGACTTGTATCCCACGCTTGCCGATCTCTGCAACCTTTCCGCCCCCCCGGGGCAACTGGCCGGAAAGAGCCTGCGTCCTCTTCTGAAAAACCCCGCTGCGGCGTGGGATCGGCCCGCGATTTCGCAAGTCCTGCGAACTCTGCCTGCGTCGCCATCGCGGCCCACCAGAGTGATGGGCTACTCGCTCCGGAATGAACGGTACCGCTACTCACAGTGGAACGAAGGGGCCTTGGGCGAAGAACTCTACGACTACCAGAACGACCCGGCTGAACTGCACGATCTGTCCCGTGACGAGCGACACCTGGCGCTGAAAGCCAGTCTCCGCGACCGCCTGATCAAGATCATCGCCGCCCGCCAGTAGCGCACAGGATTCGAGCCGGGGCGTGCGTGACATACTTGTCCTGAAATAGCGGCCGGGCGAGCAGCTTATGCACGGGCCGGAAAGGCGGCGTTTTCGCAATGAGCAAAAAAAGCATTTGGGGTACCTGCGCAGGGCTGGTGTCCGTGCTGTTCGTGGGGACAGTATTCGTGGAAGCTCAGGATCAGACGCCGGAGCCGGTGTTTCCTTTTGGAGCCGTCTATTTCCGTAAATCCAATCCACCGGAACAGGATTGGGAGCGCGACCACAAGACCGCCGCGCAACTGGGGGTAAATGTCTTCCGCCACTGGTTCATGTGGGGCTCGATTGAAACCTCGCCGGATAAATATGACTGGCGCGACTACGATCGCATGGTGGAACTGGAAGGCCAAAATCACATCCGGGTGATGATCGCCGAGAGGATTGACGGTTTCGCGCCCGAATGGATGTGGGATCAATTCCCGCGCAGCCGTCAGGTGGACGCGCAGGGTAACAACCTCTTCCCCACTGTTGACGGCAGCAGCGCCACGGGGCGCGCGCCGATGTGCCTCGACAATGCGGACGTGAAAGCTTCCGCCGGGAACTTCCTGACTGCCCTTGTGGAGCGTTACCGCGGCAACCCCGCCGTGATGGGTTACGACGTTTGGAACGAAGCGCAAGTGCCCGAGTGCTGGTGCCCGGCTACGCAGGCAAAGTTCCGCGAGTGGCTGAAGGCAAAATACGGCACGCTGCAGGCGCTGGAAAAAGCCTGGCATCGCTACAGTTTGGGTGACTGGGCAACGGTTCATCCGCCGCACGGCACAACGGGATATGCCGATTCCCTGGACTGGCTGGAATTCAGGAGGGATAACGCGGTGCGCCTGCTGCAATGGCGGACCGGGCTGATCCGTGCGCTGGACAAGAAGAACAAGGTGACGGCGCATGGAACGGCCTCGCTATCCGAGGTGGAATGGCGCATGGCGGCGGAAGTGGATAGTTTTGGGTACACGTGGGTAGCGTCCCGGCATTCCGCTGAACCGTGGGAGCAGTTCAGCGCGGTGGATTTGGTTCGGGGCGCCGCACGCGGCAAGGCGTTCTGGCACGCGGAAGCGGAGGGCGGGAATCTCTGGTTGCAGCCACAGGTATTGAACCGTCCGCTGGAAGACGGGCGCAGTTCGGACGAGAACGACATCCGGCTGATGAGCATGATCGACATGGCGGGCGGCGCTTCCGGCATTCTTTTCCCGCGCTGGCGTCCCCTGCTGAACGGGCCGCTGTTCGGGGCGTTTGGGCCGATGGGGATGGATGGGTCGGTGACGCCACGGGCGGAGATGGTGGCGAAGCTGTCGAGATGGACGAACGCGCATCCGGAGATTTGGAAGTCGCGACCGGTGCGGGGCGATGTGGGAATTGTGTATGTTCCGGAGGCGGCGGACTTTAATGCGGTGCAGGGTGGCGCGGCGGGAGCTGGGCGCGGGGGAACGATTGCGGGGGCCTACCGGCAGTCACTGGAGGGGGCGTATCAGGCGTTCTTTGATTCGAATATCCAGGCTGACTATGTAAGTTTGGAGGATATTGGCAAATATCCCGTTATCTACCTCGTTTATCCGGAAATGCTGAAGAAAGCCACTGCGGACAAACTTCGCGACTATGTGGCGCGGGGTGGCAAGCTGGTGAGCGAGGGGACGCCGGGGTACTTCGGAGATGGCGGCACGGTGGGTACGGTGCAGCCCAACCTCGGTTTGGATCAACTGTTCGGCGCCAGGGAGGCGTACGTTCAGTTCACACCGGACCTGCTGGGGAACCTGACACTGACGGTACAGGGTAAGCAAATTGGCGGCGGCTATTTTCTGCAGGAGTACAGGCTGGCTGGCGGCCAGGTGGCGGGCAACTATGCGAACGGACATATTGCCGCTGTGGAGAACTCGACGGGCAGGGGGAAAACGCTTTTGATTGGGACTTTTCCGGCGGGGAACTACTATCGGAATCACGCGGCTGCGACGCGGGAGTTCTTTCGCGGGCTTTTGACGTGGGCGGGGGTCCGGCCACAGGTGCAGTCGAGCGACATGGAGGTGCGGGCGAGACTGCATCAAGGGGCCGGGGGGACGTATATCTGGATTGTGAATCCGACACGTTCGGCCAGGCAGGCGAAGATTTCACTGCCGACGGTTTTTCAGAAGGCGACGGAGTTGTGGCAGGAGGGAATGGCACCTCCGGCGTTGAGCGGTAGTGGCGTTAGCACGACAGTGGGGGCTCGCTCCGCCGCGGTTATTCGGCTGGATTGAAGGGCGTTGCCCGCCGCCGCTGAGGGGGGCATGTTCCGGGGGGCCTTCGACCGGAAGCCTGGTTGGGGGGGAAATCAAAAATATTCAGTAACCCACCCGAGGCTATCCATTCCCCCGGCCCGGAAGGCAGGAATCAGAGATCAGCGGGGCGTTCGTACCAACTAAAGTGCCGTGACGATGATTTCGGAGCGTACGGGATGGCCGTCGCCTTAAGTACGCGATGCTCCCCGAGCTTGATAGTTCCTGAACCGTAGGTACTGACTCGATCAAAGCCGTCCCTTGCCGCGCATAGCGCAGGGCCGAAATCGTCCAGCGCCTGGGTCAACATGTAGGTCATGATCTGTTTGGTTGAGAGTTCCGAGCGCATCGCGGTGAAGCCGACAGGGAGGTCCCCGTGGAACACTTCTGCGCCTTTAAACTGAACAAATCCGCCTCGCTTCCCCAAGCTGTTGATGTGAGCAAAGAGTTCGGTCAGGGTTTGGCGCTGGTCCGCGCTGAGACCGGCGGCAGAAATGGCTATCAAGAGATCGTCGCCGCCAAAGAAGGCAAGTTCGCGATACGCGATTGTTTGGCGAAAGGGGTCGACGCCATCCCGATTCCAGTCAAGAATCTTGACGAAGGTATTGTTCACGACGCAGTGTTTCGGCGGACGTACCCTTACCGGACTGGCCTTGATCCAATCAAAGACATTCCGCGCCATTGACAAGGCGTCAGCCTGCGGAAAACGGCGAAAACACACGTCCAGCAAGGCCATCTTGATGGAGTAGGGGGTCGGCACGACGAGTGTTTTGCCACCTTTGCTGGTGGCGTGCGTCATCCGAAGGGAGAACATAGTGACGTGGCTGAAAGCAGCGACGAGCCATTCCTGTGGCTGCAGCACTGGCTCCGCCGCGGGGGGCTCCGTTATGTATGCGCTTGACATGACCGTTATGCGGCTACAGTCCGTTCGATCTGGGACATTTGCTCGGCGAATTGGCCCAGTGAGGAAAAGCGCTGCGTGGCAATCGAGTTTGTCTTCGTACTCAGACCATTGAGGGCCGTTGAGATCCGCTCGATTTCCGTTTCGTAGTCGGAGTTCAGCGCGCTGATCAAAGGCGCGGGAAGACTGGAGGTAGATGTTGAGATTACTCCGGAGAAACCGACAATATGGGGACTCTGGGTGTTGCGATGCGCTCCGGTTGGCTTAACGATGGCTTTGAGGAGGCTGCGAACCAAGGCAGCCATCCGCAGCTTTCGTGCGGGCTCAGGAATGTCGTTGGCCAGGGTGATGTCATTCCTGCCAACCTTATAGAGGTCGAGGCTCATGACAATCGCATACTGCCCGGACGAAGCTGGCCGGTGGAAGATGTTCTGGCCGAGATTTTCGCCCTGACCTGATCCGGTGCCTCGCCCTTCGGGCACATATTTTGCATGAAAGTAGGATTCGGTAACGGTGCCTGGGCGACCGACAACCCAGCCAATCTCGACGCAGGACTTCCTTGCGATCGAGCGCTCCTTGCCGATCTTGCCCGTGATGAGAATACCAGCACAATCATCAATCACGCAGCGATCCAGAACACCTTTCAGGATGGTACTTTCCGGCGTGTCTTTGTCCCAGCCCGGAGTATTCATGAAGCCCGCATCGGCGCAAATCCTATTGGCATTAAAAGCCGCGCAGCCCGCACAGAGCGGGAGATCGCCCGCCTTTGCTTCGGCAAGGAGATGCTCCACGACGATGTGTTTGAACATGTCGCCGGAAATCGCATTGACAGTATGCTTGACGCCCTTCTGGTCGATGGTGTCAACCATGCGGGTCATCATGGTATTGCCCTCGGAGCCCTCGTTATTCAGAGCGTGTAAGTCGAGCGTCAGCAGTCCGGAAATACTCAGTGATTGATACATGGCAGTCCTCTTTTGATCGTTATCGTTTATGCAGCTGGTGCAGCTTCGGATTGGGCCGATTCGACTTTGGGGGCTTTTGCGAATCCATATGCAAGGAGGAGTGAGCCCACAATCTCGGCGCCGCGAGTATGAATAAGGCGCAGAAGCGAGTCGAGTTCACCCGTCCCGACCATGTGGCCGACGTTCTTGAGTTTGTTAGCCGTCTCCCAGTTATAGTCCTGGACGAACTCGGCCAGAGTAGCGGTAAACTCGGCATCGCCCGCTTTGATTTTTTGCTTCCACTTCTGGGCAAGACCGAAGCGGACATCACGTTTCATGTTTGGCAGGGTGAGGGCATAAATTGTTGCGTTTCGTATGGCGCGCGCAACGCTTTGAAAGCCTGCGTCTTCGATGATCTCGGTCACGTGTTGCTCCTTGAAAGACTTGGTCAGCAGTTTAGAAAGATTGTCAGTTCCGAACGGGCGGGCCCACTCGCCAGCCGAAAACCGATGCATCAGGTGCGGTGCGAAAAGGTGATGAAATTCAAGCAAATCCGCTAGTTGCCCGGTGAAGAGCCATTCGCGGAAGGCCTGGAGGATGAGGCCGTCATCGGAGTTCTCTTCCTGAAGCGAGTTCAGGCAGCCACCTTTTTCGATGACCTCGTCGATGATCTGCAGGTAGTCGTCGAGATCGCTGGTCTCCTCAACGACAAACCACCCCGGGAGTGGCAGCATGGCGTCGTTCATGAGAGCCGCAGCGGTTCCGAGGCTCTTGAAGTAGGCTTGCCGGAGGCCGCGGATAACTTGTCGGGGAGTCCGCCGGCGAAGTCCGCCAATACCTAACCGAATAATGAGGAGCTTTGAACAACGCAGTGAAGCATTGATGTCCAGACGGACACCACCCCAAAGGTTCAGCTTTGACAATTCGGTCCGAATGGCTTTGATATCGGCAAAAGAAATTGCGCCCGGCTCGATGACAAAGAACTTGAAATCATCACCGGATCGATACAAGAGCATCGCGTCCCACAGGCCGCGCATTTTCATCCATTCAGAGAATGGTTCAACGAGATGACCCGGAAGAGACCCTGCCGAGCGGGCCTCCGTTTTAGAGGCATTGACACCCTTACCGGAAATCGGATTCAGGATCTGAGTATTGGAGATATCCGGCACATCCGATGGAGGCTCGGAGGCAAGGCCGAAGGCAGACTGAATCCAGAGTGACGTAGCAGCGGGGTTCGCGGCTATCCATTTTGCAAGGTCACGATCGGCGTTCCAGCCTTTGCGCATGGAAGCAAGCATGGTTGCAGTACTGAGTTCCGGCGCTGGCTCGGGGCCTGCTTCCAGCTCCTGCAATTCCAGTTTTGCTTTTGATTTCTTCGTCGCCTTGCGCGCAGCGTCGCGAATTATCTTTTCGCCCTCGTAGTCGAGAATCGTCCAGCCAAGGTCAGGCTTCGGATCTTCTTTGCTTCGTTCCCAGATGTACGGATAGCCTGCGGAAATTGCTAAAGGCCATTCGCCAGGCCTCGGATCTTCCGTAGTCGACAGTTCGAATTGCAACCCGGCGTCTTTAATCGCCACGATCCCGAATCCGAGTTCAGCCAACAAAGAGCCCAAGCCGACGGCTTCCAGCGTTTCGGCATAGGTTCCGGTTTTCTTTTTAATGGCGAGGTTCATTTTTGATCATCAGGACTACAGGGCGGCCAAAGAAACCCTTCGCGTCGGGTGGGCCGCCCTTCAAACGCCACAGCATACAAGTTTCAGTCCCCTAGATCGGGGTATCCATTAGGGACGCATTGCGCGATACTAAAGGACGGTGCATCAATTTGCTGCGCTCCCGCTAGAACGGGAGCGCAGCGATAGCAGGCCCCTATGGGGCAGCGGTTCTCATTTTGCCCTCTTTCCCTTGGCGGAATCTGGAAATAAAGCTTTTCTCGAGCTTTCCAGATTCCGTCTTTTTTATTTTTCGGATTAACACTTACGAGTATGCGCTTCCGCTCAGCAGGTTGTCAAGCATCCTTCTAACGCTTCAGCTACAAGGGATATTTTTCCGTTGTAAGCTGTCCTCGTTCCAATCGGAGTGACGCTTGGTCGGCGAGACGAAGTCGGCGCACCAGGAAAGCGTACAGGGGCCATGCCCTGCCATCACGAGCGAAGGCAAGAAGGTTCTCAGGAAACTCGGCGGCGTGGGACGGCACAGAACAGGCATTCAGGGAAATATCTCGCCATTCGAGAGGGAGGCATTGCGAAGTGGCGGCGAGAGCCTGGGGGCAAAGCTGAAATGGTTTCACCTGTGAAGAGCGCGGCCCGTGGTGCCTCGCGATAGCGGAATAGGCGCATGCTGCTATGAGTTCGCCCAAGGCATCTTCACCGATGAGCGCGCAAAGGTGATCGGCGAGGCCGTCGGCTACCGCAAAAGCACCTTCCACCGCGTGGGAGGGAAGGGTGTATTTCGCATCTCGCTGCCATTGATAGTCGGTCTCCGGATCGTACCAGGTGTGGGCAATCGGCGTGGGCACGCGGACAGGAACGTCATGCCCCGCAGCTCGCATTTTCAAGTCTTTGTGATTTTGCCGCAGCCACGCACGCTCCTGCCATTGCGCGGCCAGCTTGCCCGCATCGTGCAAGGCGCAAACAACGTTGGCAAGGGCTTCAAGTGTTTTCGAGGGCAGACTGAATTGTCGGGCCAACAGTTCGACACCAAGCGCCGACGCGGACTGCATTGCGCAGGACTGGTTCACTACGCGGCGGGCGTGGTCCTCCCACGTTTCAAACTCGTACTGGTATCTCGGCATTGCGGGTTTTTCGGAGAACTGAATTGGCGGCGCTGGTGCTGCCCGGCCCAGCACGAGGCCAAGTTCCGAGGAATACGATGCGAAGTCGGGGTGGATGGCGATCAGCCATTGCCGAGGCAACTGATTCCGGGTGAGGACATCCCACTGCAGAGAAAACCCGGGTTGGTCCGTGGCCTGATCGGTGGCACCCTGTACTACCCAACGACCATCGGCAAGGCCGTCGAAACTCTCACTCAGTTTCATCAGCGCGGGTCCGGACACGCTGAGTAAGCGCGGCCAGGCGCGACCGCCGAAGTTCACACCTTGTGGATTTTCGGTGACGATGACCGCGACGGAACTTATGTCCCGCACCAACTGGCCGAGGAAGCCCCGATCGCCGCCGTCCATGGCTTCATGAACGGTCTTTCGGCGAGCCGGAAGTGACCAGGATTGCAGTTTTCCATACTCCCGCGCCGCGTGGACGTTGTCGAGCCAGGTGCTTTCGTCGCGGAAGTCGAGGAGCCTACCCTCAACCGGGAGTTCGCTCAGGTTCTTCCGAGTAGCTTCAATGATTTCTTTTTGAGCTTTGTAGGGGCCCAGTCCTTGCGTTTCATAGACGGTGACATCGCCCTCGCACCGCACCGCATACCGGGCTGTTCGGCCCGCACGCTGTATGAGAGCGTTCATAGGAGCGATCTCGGTATGCATCTGGTCGGCTGAAAGGTCCATGCCAGCCTCGATTACCTGAGTGGTAACGAGAATAACGTTTGAAATATCTGCGGCCGGTCCGAAATATCGCGCGAGACGGGCTTCGATTGGATGGCGATCTTCGGGATAGAACCGAGAGTGAAGCAAAAGGAGTTCAGGAGCATCCGGTTTGAGGGCGTAGTGGTGCTGCAACTCAGTAAAGAGAGCCTGCGCCCGGGCGACTGAATTCACAAGAACGATGGTCCGGTCCCTTATGTGTGCGGACCACACAGATTCAGCCGTAATGTACTCCGCAGAGTAGCGCCAGGTTCGTTGCTTCGTGCGCTGACTGGGAAGGGCACGAATCTCGGAATCTGAAATCTCAGCCACGGTAGCGCCGAGCTTCGTTGCCAGGCACAGCATTGCGGCGTCCGACATGGTCGCCGTCATCAAGACGAACTGGCAAAGACCTTTGAGCCTGTCGAGCATTTCGATGGTGGTGCCGAGTGCCACGTCCGGGTCAAGCAGGTGCAGTTCATCGAAGATGAGAAGAGACCCGATCAGGGCCCCAGCGTTTATGTTCCCAAGGCGGTCGGGGAGAGATACCGGCAGGAGGATGTAGCTTGAGAGAAGCTGGTCAATCGTGGTGAATACCAGATTTGACTCAAAAAACGGATCATTCTTCTGGCCGCCGAACTGGAGGCTACAGGAGGGTTCGGTTGCCGAGTAGTCTCGATCTTTCCCGGTTGCGGTGATCGACTCGAACACTGAGGACATTCTTTGGTAAACGGTCGCATGAAGGCTGGAGGCGAGTGCCCGAAGGGGGAGGGCATAGAGCAGGCGGTCGGCAAGGGGGTTATTAGATTTCAGGCCGTGAAGAAACGGCGCGACTGCGCCCCAGGTCTTCCCTGCCCCGGTCGGCACGCGGAGGATGACGGAGCGCCCCTGGAGCAGGTCAGTCTGAAGACGTTCCTGCCACGGATAAGGAGGAAAACCGGTCAGCGACTCGAAGAACTCCCGGTAGGTACTCATGCTTGTCCCAGAGGCGGGACAGCAGAGATTTCTCCCTTGCCCCAAACAGCTTGTCTTCCTACCCCCACCCAGCGGGCGGCGTTGAGGTAGGGGAGGAATTCGGCCAGGTCTCCTTCGTATTCGGTGGAGCCTACGAAACCTCCGATGGGGTGGGACTGGCCGGTTCGGGAGCTTCGGCGTTCGGCGTCTTCGCGGTGGAGGTCGCAGCGGGTCATTCGGACTGCCGCGGCCCGGCGGTTGGTTTCCTGGAAGTCGATTTCGAGAGGGCCGGTTCCGTAGAGTCTCCGTAGCGTACTGATACGGTCGCGGATTCTGCCGAAAAGAATGGAAAATTCCGGGCGTTCGACGATTTTCTGGTCGTGTTTCAGTTCGGTGGGCGAGAGGAAATCGATCCGAATTGCGGTTGGAGCGGGATCGGGAATCGCGCTCAGGTCGAGGGCGGCGGGGTCGAGTTCGCCGGCGATCAGTTGAGTTGCCTTATCGAAGACAATTCGCTCCGGTGAGGCCCCGACGGCCAGGGAGCGGACCAGTTGCAGGTCGGCCTTGCCACGCTTTGGACCCAGACCTTCACGGGCGAGGGCAGAGAAAGTGAGGACGAAGTAGGCGAGGACTTCCTGTTTTCGGGTGAAGACGTTGAGATCAAAATAGAAGGGTTGGCCGGGTTGCACGATATGGCCGTCGAGGTGGCGGGCGCGGAAGACAAAAGGGCGCGGTGAATCCGCGAGACCGCTGGGGGAGTTGTCGCCACCGAGAGGTTCGAAGACGGTGGCGTAGGGGCAGGATTCGCGAATTTCGCAGGTACGGGCGTCGCGACAATGGGGAACGCAGGCGAGGCGGCGAAAAATCTCGCCAAAGGCTCCGCGCAAAATATTGGCGGCCTTTCCTGGAGGAAAAAGAATCGAGTCGCGGGCAATGAACTCGAAACGCAGAGGATAAAACTCAAATATCACTTGTGGCGCTAGTATACAGGGAATCGTAATCAGGCGAGGAGGTGAAATTCGGAACCAGGCAAAATGGGGTACAATCATGCCGAGAAAGAGCACACACCAGATGGCTTTGCGACTTGAGATCTCAGATTCGGTAGCCAGCGGTCTCCAGCTCCCCGCATCCGAAGTCGAGTCCCGACTTCGGACAGAGCTTGCGGTGGGGTTGTACGCTCAGGGCATCCTGTCGTTCGGCAAGGCGCGCGAACTGGCAGAGATGTCCCAGTATGAGTTCGGTGACCTGATTGGGGACCGCGGCATTCCCCGTCACTACACCGAAGCGGATCTTGAAGCCGATCTGGCGTATGCGCGCGGTTAGCGATACTTCGCCGATAACAAACCTGGCACGCATTGGACAACCGGAGTTGCTTCGCAAGTAGTTCCCGGAACTGTGGATTCCGTTTGCGGTTGTGGGGGAACTGTCGGAACATCCCGCAGCGGCAAGCAGGAAGGGCATATTCCGGCGGCACACGTCCTCAGGCTGGCCAAGAATAAGGGCCGCGAATTCCGAACAATTGCGGTATTATTTAGGAGATTCACGGAGGAACGTCGTGGCCAGTCCCGCATTTTCGATACCTGAAGATTTCATTTCCCGAAAACCGCCGGGGAGTGAGACAGGCCAGTATAACTGGCTCACGGAGCGTTTCGACGTTGCACTGGTGGAACCGGAGCAACTGCTGTTTCCCTTCCCCGCTGAAGATGAGCTGATATTGCCGGAGGACAAGACGGTCACGTTACTGGCAACCGAAAACGGGGCACAGTTGTTTGTGTCGGGTTTTGGGCTCTATGTGGGCAAGAAGGGCGAACGGATTGTAGTGAAGCAGGGCGGGAAGGTGTGCGCTCAGGTGCCGTTCTTCCGCATGCAGGAGTTGATCCTGGCGTCGAAGGGGATCAGTTTCTCGACGGATTTGCTGGAGAACTTGTGCGAACGCGGAATTCGCGTGGCTTGCACGAGTTCGAATGGCAGGCCGGTGGCACTGATCACGTCGCCGCTGCTGACGGCCACGGTGGAGACGCGGCGGCAACAACTGGCGAGCTTCTCGAATGCGCGCGGGGCGGAGTTCTGCCGGTGGGTTGTGGCGGGGAAGCTGCACAATCAGGAAAAGCTGCTGCGGTATTTCGCGAAGAGCCGGGAGGGTGCGCGGCGGGAGAAGCTGGAAGGGACGGCGACGGTGATGCGAAGACTACGCCGGGATGCGCTGGCGGTGGAGGGGGAGTCGTCGGACGCGGTTCGTCCGCGATTATTGGGCCTGGAAGGGACGGGCGGGCGGATGTACTGGCAGTGCGTGGCGGGGATGCTGCCGGACGAGGCCGGGTTTGCGCGGCGCGAGAACCGAAGCGGGCAGCAGGAGGGTCCGGCGGATGCGGTGAATGCGGCGCTGAACTATGGATACGCGATTCTGATGTCGCATGTTTGGGGCGCGGTGATGAACGCGGGGATGGAGCCGTTTGCGGGTTTTATGCATACGGACAAGAGCGGGAAACCGTCGCTGGTGCTGGATATGGTGGAGGAATTCCGGCAGCCGGTGGTGGACCGGGCGATACTGACGTGGCTGAACAAGGGCGGGCGGCTGACGCTGGTGAAAGGGATGCTGGACGGGGCGTCGAAGGAAGAAGTGGCGTCACGGGTACTGCTGCGGCTGAATACGACGGAGCGGCATCGGGGCAAGACGCACGAGGTGCGTTCGATTATCCAAATGCAGGCGCGGCTGGCGGCGAGCGCGCTGCGGGGGTTGCGGCAATACAGGCCGTTCGCATTCCAGTGGTGATGTGTGGCGCGGCGTAACCGATACAGCGGGATGTTGAAACCGCTGCAGGTGGGGGCGGGGGCTCCGGAGGTGGCGCTGTTGCTGATCTATGACGTGGAGAATGACCGACTGCGGACGAAGACGTCTGAAATTTGCCTGGATTATGGCCTGGCGCGGATTCAGTTCAGTGCATTTTTTGGGAAGCTGAACCGGAACAAGAGGCAGGAGCTGGCGCTGAAGCTGCGGCGGGAGATTGGGGATGAGAGCGCGCGAATTCGGATCATACCGGTATGCGAGGCCGATCTGAAGGATATGTGGGTGTTCGACCAGTTTCACCGGGACGCGGAGGAACTGAAGAAGGCGGCGGCGAAGAGCGCACCGCAGTTGCGCGTGCTTCGGCAGGAGGATTGATGGGGATGCTGGCGGTGACGGAGTTGAAACAGTGGGTTTATTGTCAGCGGATCGTGTATTACCACCAGGTGATGCCGGGGGCCGGGCAGGCGACTTACAAGATGAAGGAAGGGGCTCTGGCGCAGGACATGATTGAGAGCCTGGAGATGCGCCGGACCCTAAAGGAATACCGGATGGAGGGAGCGTCCCGGCAGTTTGGGTTGTGGCTGAGCGATGAGGGATTGGGGTTGAGCGGGAAGGTGGATTTGTTGTTGCGGCGGGGGGATGCGGCGGCTGTGGTGGATTTCAAGCTGACGTCCGGGGGCGTGGGGGAGAACCACCGAATGCAGCTGGCGGGGTATGCGATGTTGGTGGAGGCGACGATGGGAGTGGCAGTGCCGGTGACGTTTCTGTTTCGGATACCGGATAACGAGGTTTTTGCGGTGCCGGTGGATGAGGAGCTGCGAGGCAAGGTAAGGGCGGCGGTGGTGGCGATTCGGCGATTGAAGGAGACGGAGGAGTTGCCGGAGGCGACGGAGGTCCGGGGCCGGTGCATCGAGTGCGAATATGCGAACTACTGCGGGGATGTTTGGTGATTCTCGCAGTTTGGCGGGGTTTTCGCGCGGTTTTTCAATCTGCCGGATTTTTTGAAATTTGAGTGTGATAAGTGTATTAAGAATGATGGGCTTGCGGTAGTGTCCGCGAATCTGTGTAAGTGCCTTCCGGGTTGATTGCTTCTGACTTTTCCTGCGAAGACGAAAGCCTGTTAGCTCATCCCGCCGGAGCCGCCCGTCGCGATATTCATCCT